>JAGPCO010000046.1 GCA_018058095.1 Kofleriaceae bacterium | reverse complement strand
AGGTCGCGCGCGACCTGGTCATCGACCACAAGCTGGACGTCGTCGTCGGGGTGGTCGAGACCCACCGCCGCGCCGACACCGCGGCGCTGCTGCTCGGGCTCGACCTGTTGCCGCGCCGCAAGGTCGCCTACCGCGACCACACCCTCGAGGAGTTCGACCTCGACGCCGCGCTGGCCCGTCGGCCCCAGCTCATCCTGATCGACGAGCTGGCCCACACCAACGCGCCTGGCTCACGCCACCCCAAGCGCTGGCAAGACGTCGAGGAGCTCCTCGACGCCGGCATCGACGTCTTCACCACCGTCAACGTCCAGCACGTCGACAGCCTGAGCGACGTGGTGGCGCAGATCACCCGGGTCTCGGTCCGCGAGACCGTGCCCGACTCCATCCTCGACGAGGCCGACGCCATCGAGCTGGTCGACCTGTCGCCGGAGGAGCTGCTGCAGCGCCTGCGCGAGGGCAAGGTCTACCTGCCCGACCAGGCCCGGCGCGCGGCCGAGCACTTCTTCCAGCGCGGCAACCTGCTGGCCCTGCGCGAGCTGGCCCTGCGCCGGACCGCGCAGCGCGTCGACGACGACGTGCGGGAGTTCCGGCAAGAGCACGGCGTGACCGAGGCCTGGCCGGCCGGCGAGCGCATCCTGGTCGCGGTCGGACCGGCGCCGAGCTCGGCCCGCCTCATCCGCGCCGCCGCCCGCATGGCGGCCGGCCTGCACTGCCCGTGGGTGGCCGCCCACGTCGAGGCGCCGACCAGCCGCGGACTGTCCGAGCGCGATCGAGAGCAGCTCGACACCCACCTGCGGGATGCGGCCGGGCTCGGCGCCAGCATCGCCCGCCTGACCGGGGTCACGGTCGCCGACGCCGTGCTGAGCTACGCCCGGCGCCACAACGTGACCCGCATCGTCGTCGGCAAGCCGACCCACCCGCGCCTGCGCGACCGCGTGCGCGGCTCGCTCCTCGACAGCCTGGTCCGCGGCAGCGCCGACATCGACGTCCACGTCATCGGCGGCGACGCGCCCACGCCCGCGTCGGCGCGCCCGGCCGCCCGGGCCGGCGCGGCCGAGCCAGGGCGCAGCTACCTGGCGGGGGTGGCGGTGGTCGCGCTGGCCACCGCGGTGGCGCTCGGGCTGCGTCGCCTGGTCGACCTGCCCGATCCCGAGATGCTGTTCCTGCTGGCGGTCATGGTCGCCGCCACCTGGTTCGGGCGCGGGCCGTCGCTGGTGGCGGCGGCGCTGGCGGTGGCGGCGTACGACTTCTTCTTCGTGCCGCCATACCTGACCTTCTCGGTCACCGACCAGCGCTATTTCCTGACCTTCGCCATGATGTTCGCGACTGGCCTGGCCATCAGCGCCCTGGCCGGTCGGTTGCGCGCGCAGGAGCGGTTCGCGGTCGGGCGCGAGGAGCGCACCGCCGCCCTGTTCGCCCTGACCCAGGAGCTGTCAGCGGCGGAGCGGGCCGAGGAGATCGCCGCCGCCGCCTGCCGCCGCGCCGCCGAGGCGTTCGACGCGGTGGCCTGGGTCTTCGCGGCGCGCCCGGCCGCGCCCGAGCTGCTGGCGTGCAGCCAGCCGCAGGCGCTGCTCGACGCGCGCGAGCTCGGCGTGGTGCGCTGGGCGCTCGACCGTGGCGATGCCGCCGGCCTGGGCACCGACACGTTGCCCGGCACCCCGGTGCTGGCGGTCCCGCTCACCGTCGGCAGCACCCGCCCGGGCGTGCTCGTGCTGCGCCCGCGCGCCGGGCGTGGCCCGAGCGTCGACGGGCAACACCTGCTCGACCTGTTCGCGCGGCAGGTCGCCGGCGCGCTGGCCCGGGCCGACCTGGCCGATCGGGCGCGGGCGTCGGCGGTCCGGGCCGAGGCCGAGGAGCTGCGGTCGTCGCTGCTGTCCGCGGTGTCGCACGACCTGCGCACCCCGCTCGCGGCCATCACCGGCGCCGGCACCACGCTGCGCGACGCGCCCGATCTGCCGGCGGCCAGCCGCGACGCGCTCCTCGACGACATCGTGACCGAGGCGGCCCGGCTCGAGCGCCTGGTCGGCAACCTGCTCGACATGACCCGCCTCGAGTCGGGCACGCTCGTGCTCCGGCGCGACTGGGTCCCGGTCGAGGAGCTGGTCGGCTCGGCGTTGCACCGGCTCGAGGCCCGCCTGGCCGGCCGCGCCGTCACCGTCGCCCTGGCCGACCCGCTCGAGCTGGTGCTGGTCGATCCGGTCCTGCTCGAGCAGCTGCTGGTCAACCTGCTCGAGAACGCCGACAAGCACACGCCGGCCGGGACCGCGATCGAGCTGCGATCGAGCCAGGACGACGACTACCTCGAGCTCGAGGTGCGGGATCACGGGGCCGGGCTGGCCGCCGGGGACGAGGAGCGGGTGTTCGAGAAGTTCTACCGCGGCGCCAACCCGGCCAGCAGCGGGGCCGGGCTCGGCCTCGCCATCTGCCGCGCCATCGCCCGCGCCCACGGCGGCGAGCTGACCGCCCGCAACCACCCCGGCGGCGGCGCCAGCTTCCGCCTGCGCCTGGCCCGAACCACCCCGCCCCCGGCCGCACCCGACCCGCCGGCCGACCTGAACGGGCCGACATGACCTCTTCCATCCCGGTCCTGGTGGTGGAGGACGAGGTGGCCATGCGGCGCTTCCTGCGCGCGTCGCTGACCGGCCACGGCTACGCCGTGATCGAGGTCGAGCGCGGCGAGCCGGCCATCGCCGTCTTGACCAGCCTGCGCCCGGCGCTCGTCCTGCTCGACCTCGGCCTGCCCGACGTCGACGGTGTCGAGCTGACCCGGCGCATCCGCGAGTGGAGCGAGGTCCCGATCATCGTCCTGTCGGCGCGCGGGCGCGAGGACGACAAGGTGGCCGCGCTCGACGCCGGCGCCGACGACTACCTGACCAAGCCGTTCGCGGTCGGCGAGCTGCTCGCGCGCATGCGGGTCGCGCTCCGGCACGCCAGCGCTCGCGCCGGCGCCGCGACCGAGGAGGAGCCGCGCTACCGCGTGGGCGAGCTCGAGCTCGACGTGGCGCGGCACGAGGTCCGGCGCGGCGGCGAGCTGGTCCACCTCACGCCGATCGAGTTCAAGCTGCTCCACCTCCTGTTCCGCCATGCCGGCCGGGTCCTGACGCACCGGCAGATCCTCGTCGAGGTGTGGGGCCAGGGCGCGGCCGGCCACAGCCACTACGTGCGGGTCCACCTGGCCGAGCTGCGCAAGAAGATCGAGGTCGAGCCCTCGCGCCCGCGCCTCATCGTCACCGAGCCCGGGGTCGGGTACCGGCTGACCGATCCCGCCGATACCTGAGCCGATTCCTGATCGAATTGCCGAGCACACCGCGGGAGGCGGCGGCGCTCGCGGACCGCTACCACCGGAGGCATGATGCAGCCGCTCGCCGCCATGCCGCCCACGCCGTCCCGCTCCTCGCCCGCCGCCGCCGCCCGGGCTCGGCGCGCCACCGCCACGGTGGCCGACCCGCGCTGGGCCGCGCTGCGCGCGCGCGACGCCGGCGCCGACGACCGCTTCCTGTACGCGGTCTCGACCACCGGCGTGTACTGCCGGCCCAGCTGCGCGGCGCGGACGCCTCGCCCCGAGCACGTCGACTTCTTCGCCGATCGCGCCGGCGCCGAGGCCGCTGGCTACCGGCCGTGCCAGCGCTGTCGCCCCGACCTGCCGCCGCGGCCCGAGCGCGAGGCGGCCCAGGCCGCGGCGCTGTGCCGGCTGCTCGACGCCGACCGCGGCGACGACGTGGCGCCGACGGTGGAGCAGCTCGCGGCCGCGCTCGGCCTGAGCCGGGCCCACACCCACCGCCTGTTCAAGCGGGCGACGGGGATCACGCCGCGGGCCTGGGCCGCCGGCCGCCGGGCCGAGCGCGCCCGCGTCGCGCTGGCCTCGGCGCCGACGGTGACCGCCGCCGTGTACGACGCCGGCTACGCCTCGAGCAGCCGGTTCTACGCCGACGCCGACGACCGGCTCGGCATGCGTCCACGCGCGCTCCGGGCCGGCGCCGCCGGCGAGACGATCACCCACGCGGTGGCGCCGTGTAGCCTCGGCCGGGTGCTGGTGGCGGCCACCGGGCGCGGCGTGTGCGCCATCCTGCTCGACGACGACGACGACGCCCTGCGGGCCGACCTGCGTCGGCGCTTCCCGCGCGCGACGCTGGTCGACGCCAGCACCAGCACCGACGCCGACGCGGCGTTCGCGGCGGTGGTGGCCGCGGTGGTGGCGCTGGTCGACGCGCCCGCGCGCACGCCGGCCCTGCCGCTGCCGCTCGACCTGCGCGGCACGGCGTTCCAGGAGCGGGTCTGGCAGGCGCTGCGCCAGGTCCCGGCCGGCACCACCGTCACCTACGCCGAGCTGGCCCGCGCCATCGGCGCCGAGCACGCGGTGCGCGCCGTCGCCGGGGCGTGCGCCGCCAACCCGCTCGCCGTCGCCGTGCCGTGCCACCGGGTGGTGCGGCAAGGCGGCGCGCTGTCGGGCTACCGCTGGGGCGTGGCGCGCAAGCAGCGCCTGCTCGAGCGCGAGGGCGCGCGGTGACCGGCGCCGGCGTGGGCCAGCTCGGGCTCGACCTCGGCGCCGCTGCCCGCCCGCCGGCGCCGGCGCTGCCCGCCGGCGTGTGCCTGCTGGCCGAGGCGGCGCTGTACGACGAGGCCGCGGTGCTGGCCGCGGTCGACGCGGTGATCGCCGCCGCCCCGCTGCAGCACATGGTGACGCCGGGTGGTCACACCATGTCGGTGGCGATGACCAGCTGCGGCGCGCTCGGCTGGGTCAGCGACCGAGCCGGCTACCGCTACGCCCGGCGCGACCCTGCGCACGGCGCGCCGTGGCCCGCCATGCCGGCCGCGCTGCGGGCGCTGGCCGAACGCGCCGCCGCCGCCGCCGGGTTCGCTGGCTTCCAGCCCGACAGCTGCCTCGTCAACGAGTACCAGCCCGGCGCCCGCATGACCCTGCACCAGGACCGCAACGAGCGCGACCTGACCGCGCCCATCGTCTCCGTCTCGCTCGGCCTGCCCGCCACCTTCCAGCTCGGCGGCGACGACCGCACCGATCCCGTCGTGCGGGTGCCGCTGGTGCACGGCGACGTGCTGGTGTGGGGCGGCCCGGCCCGCCTGCGCTTCCACGGCGTGCTGCCGGTTCGGCCGGGCCATCACCCGCGCCTGGGCCCGCGCCGCCTCAACCTCACCTTTCGCCGCGCTGGATAGGAGTCCGGCGGTCCAGCAGCTCGGCCGGGTCGATCGGCCCGCCAGCGCGGAGCCAGCCCTCGCGCGCGAGCCAGGTGCCGGGAGCACTTAGCGGGGCGTCGCCTGACGGTGGCGTCCCATCGATGACCCAGACACCCGACTTCGTCGGGTGATTTCGTCGAAGGTCCGACGATCTTCGGGACGGCGGGGCCGTGTGCGGCGTGGACCGGCCCGGGCGTCGGCTGAAGCCTCCTGCTGTGGACAGGCGCAGGGCGTGGCAGGGGTGGTGACGGGCGTGGAGCGGGGCAGCGCCTGCCCACAGCAGTCCGCCCGGGCCTGGACATGCGCACCCTGAGGGGGTGTTTTCCACCTGGACCCAGACACCCGGCTTCGCCGGGTGGGGTCTGGGTCTGGGACGGATTCGAAAGAATCCGGTTGGGAAGCCACCATAGTCCCCGGGGGGACCGCTGTGGGCAGGCGCCCAGCGAAGCCGGGCGCCTGTCCACAGCGCGAGGCCGAAGGCCGACCCCGGGGCGATCCGAAGTCGTTACGGGGTCGGACTCCTGGGTCGGACTTCGACCGCGCCGAGCGGGAAGGCCTGGCCGTTGACCAGCGCGACCAGCACATGTCGGCCCGGGTAGTGCCGCCGGGTCGAGCGATCGACGAACGAGCGCCGGGTGGTGAGCGTCGCGCTCGCGCCCGGCGCCAGCTCGAGCTGGCGCAGCTTGAACACCTTGCGCTGCGCCTGGCCACGCGCCTTGACGTAGTCCACCGCGTAGTCGACCAGCAGCCGCTGGGTCCGTGTCGCCGTCGAGGTGAGGGTGAAGGTGATGGCGACCTCGCCGCCGACCGTGACCCGGGCCGGGCGCAGCGCGATCGCGCTCACCGTCGCCGCCGCCCGCGCACCGAAGCCGATCACCGCCAGCGCGCCGGCGTCGCCGCGCTTGATCAGGGTGCGAAGGCCGTGCCTCACGATCCACGGCCGGTCGCCCGCCCCGCCGGGGTCCTCGTCGAGCCAGCGCCGCGCCACCGCCACCGCCCGGGCCGGATGGTCCTTGCCGACGTCGCCCAGGCAGTTGGCGACGCTGCGCTGGACGTACCGCTCCGGATCGTCCACCAGCAGCTCGAGCAGCGCGAGCACCGGCGACGGATCGGCCTGGAACGCCGGCAGGCGCGGCGCCCACGGCAGGCGCGGCCGCACCCCCTCCGACACCAACCGCCGCACGTGCACGCTCGGGTCGCGCGCCCACCGGCGCAACCGGGCCAGCGTCTGCGCCGGGTGGCGCTCGAGGTAGGCGCGAATGCTGAACTCGGCGGTGAAGCGCTGGGTCAAGGCGTGCTGCAGCGCCATGGCCGCCTCGAAGTCGTCGAGCCCGTGCTCGGCCGCGAAGTACACGTGCGGCAGGTAGCGGAACGGCGCCATGCCGACCGGGCCGTCGCCCGGCCCGGGCGCCGACGCCGGCAGCGAGGCGACGAGGCACCGTGCGGCGTCGGGGAAGTGCGCCGGCAGGTGCGCGCGCAGCACCGCAGCCAGGTGACGGGCACGGCCGGTCAGCTCCAGCCGGTCCAGCCCGGCGCTGCCGGCGCGCACGAACGCGGCCCGATCGAGCCCGGGCAGCACCGGCGCCAGCTCCTCGGCCAGCGAGGCGACCAGGGCGCGGTCGAAGAACGCCTTGAGCGGCTCGGCCATGACGAGGTTCTACCTCAGGCCGTGGCCCGACGGAGTCGCGCCCGCGCCGCGGCCGCCACCGCCGCGATCGCCAGCACGGTCACCGCCGCCGCCCCGACCGCCAGCGCCAGCGCGCCGACCGGGACCGGCGCGAACCGGAACAGGTGCTGCACCGCCGGCACCAGCAGCACCACCGCCAGCATCACCGTCGTCGCCAGCGTGACCCAGCGAAACGCGGCGTTGTGCTGCCGCAGCGCGCCGCGCACCCCGTCGGCGCCGCCGCGGTCGACGACGATCACCCCGAGGAACCCGACCACCAGGGTGGTGAAGGTCAACGAGCGCGCGGCGTCGACCGCATAGCTGGCCCGGGCCCACAGGTACACCCCGACACATGCCGCCAGCACGGCCAGGCCCTGCCCGACCGCGGGCAGGATGGCGCGGGCGGCGAACAGGCGCGCGTCGGCCGGTCGCGGCGGCTGCCGCATCAGCCCGGGCGACCCGGCCTCGGCCTCGAACACGAGCGTGCAGGTCGGGTCGATCACCAGCTCGAGGAAGACGACGTGGACCGGCAGCAGCAGCAGCGGCCAGCCTGGGCTCAGCACCGGCAGCATCGACAGGCCGATGATCGGCAGGTGCACCGCGACGATGAAGGCGATGGCCTTGCGAATGTTGGCGTAGATGCGACGACCGAGCGCGACCGCGGCCACGATCGACGCGAAGTCGTCGTCGAGCAGGACCATCGACGCTGCCGCCCGCGCCACGTCGGTGCCGCGCCCGCCCATGGCGATGCCGATGTGGGCCGCCCGCAGCGCCGGCGCGTCGTTGACGCCGTCGCCCGTCATGGCCACCACCTCACCGCGCGCGCGCAGCGCCTCGACCAGCCGCAGCTTCTGCAGCGGCGTGACCCGGGCGAACACGTGGACGCCCGGCAGGCGCGCCGCCAGCTCGGCGGCGGACAGCTCGTCGAGCTCGCGCCCGGTGATGACCATGTCGGCCGGCAGCCCGGCCTGGCGGGCGATGGCCTGGGCCGTGGCCGGGTAGTCGCCGGTGATCATCACGACCCGGATGCCGGCGGTGTGGCACTCGGCCACGGCCGCCGGCACGTTGCCCCGCAGCGGGTCGGCGAAGCCGAGCAGGCCGACCAGCTCGAGCTCGAGCGCCTCGTGCGCCGCCGGCAACGCCGCGGTCCCGGCGCCGACCCGGCCGCGTGCCACCGCCAGCACCCGCACGCCGCGCCCGGCCAGGTCCTCGACCTCGCGCAGCATGGCCACCCGCGCCGCCGGCTCGAGCCGGCACAACCCGGCGATGGCCTCGGGCGCGCCCTTGCTGGCCAGCACCACCTCGTCACCATCGCCGGTGGCCCAGGCGTGGCTGACCGCGAGCAGGCCTGGCTCGAGCGGGTACTCGCGCGCCAGCGACCAGCCCGGATGCAGGTGTTCGCTGTCGCGCAGCCAGCGCGCGCCGGCGTCCTGCAGCGCGCGCTCCATCGGGTCGAACGGGTCGCGCTTGCTGGCGAGGATGGCGTACTCGAGCAGATCGTGGACCTCCTCGGGGAGCTCGTCGCCGGTGCCCCCCGCGCCGGCCCCTTCCAGCGCCAGCGCCGGCCCGCCCGCGCGCGGCGCCAGCCAGCGCAGCGTCATCTTGTTCTCGGTCAGCGTCCCGGTCTTGTCGACGCACAGGACCGTGGCCGCGCCCAGCGTCTCGATCGCCGGCATGCGCCGGGTCAGCACCCGCCGCCGCGAGATGCGCCACGCCCCCAGCGCCAGGAACACCGTGAGCACCACCGGGAACTCCTCCGGCAGCGTCGCCATGGCCATGGCGATGCCGGCCAGCGCGCCCTCCTTCCACGCCGCCGCGCTGCCGCCGCGGGTCACCCCGTACCCCACCACCACCAGCGCACACGCCGACAGGCCGATGGTCGCGAACAGCCGGACCATGCGCCGGGTCTCGCGCTGCAGCGGGGTCAGCTCGGTCCGCACCTCGGCCAGCGCCTTGCCGATGGCGCCGAGCTGGGTCCGGGCCCCGATCGCGACCACCTCGACCACGGCCTGGCCGGCGGTGACCAGCGTGCCGGCGTAGACCGACGCCAGGTCGTCGCCACCGGGCGCGTCGAGGGCCACCTGCGCCGCGTCGGCTCGCTTGCGCACCGCCACCGCCTCGCCGGTCAGCAACGACTCGTCGACGGTGAGGCCGATGGCGCGCCGGACCACCGCGTCGGCCGCGACCTGGTCACCCTCGGCCAGCACCATCAGGTCGCCGCGCACCACCTCGCGCCCGGCGATCCGCCGGGCCTCACCATCACGCAGCACCGCCGCCCGCGGGCTCGACAGGTCACGCAGGGCGTCGAGCGCGCGTTCGGTCCGGCGCTCCTGCACCACGGTGATGGCCATCACCACCACGACGAAGCCGAGCAGCATCGCCGCGTCGGCCGGCTCCCCCATCGTCAGGTACAGGCCGCCGGCGGCGACCAGCATCAGGAACATCGGCTCGCGCACCACCTCGAGGGCGATGGCCAGGCCGGTGCGTGGCCTCTGCCCGGGCAGCTCGTTGGTGCCCTCGGCGACCAGCCGGGCCTGCGCCGTCGCCTCGTCGAGCCCGGTCATCCCGCCCAGGTCGAGGCCGGGCGGCGTGGCGCCAGTCGCAGGTGAGCTGGCCATGGCCCACCCTACCTGGGTTCGACCCGCACGCCATCGACGACGCGCTCGCCCGGATGCAGCACGACCCGGTCGCCGGGCACCAGGCCGGCGCGGACCTCGGCCCGCTCGCCGTTCTGCGCGCCCAGCTCGACCGCGCGCCGACGCGCCCTGCCGGACGTGACCACGAACACCGACCAGCCGTCGCCGGCGCGGCGCAGCGCCCCCAGCGGCACGGTGGTCACCTCGGCCAGCTCGGTGGTGACGATCCGCGCCTCGACCCGCCAGCCGTCGCCCAGCCCGGCCCACGCCTCGGCCGGACCGGTCAGATCGATGACCACGTCGACCCGCTGCTCCTCCACGCCGAGCGACGACAGCCGCGTCGTCGCCGACGGCTCGACCCGGCGGACCCGGCCGGGCAGCGGCGCGCCGCCCCACCCCGACAGGGTGACCGCGGCGCCGGGCCGGATGGCGACGGCGTCGGCGGTGAGCACGTCGGCGACGATCTCGAGCCGGCGAGGGTCCCCCAGCTCGAGCAGCGGCGAGCCCGGACCGACCGCGCCCTCGCTGCCGGCCAGCACACGCAGGACCTGGCCCGACACCGGCGCCACCACGTCGACGTCGGCGCCGGTGCCCGGCTTGCCAGCACGCGCGGCCATCGCCTCGGCCGTGGTCACCTGGTGCACCGCGACGGTCGCCGCGAACCGGGCCGAGGCCAGGTCGCGCGCCGCCAGCTCGCTGCTGAGCTGGGCCCGCTCGAGCTCCAGCTCGGGCACGGCGCGCTGGGCGATGAGCGGGCGCAGCCGCTCGACCTCGCGCGCGGCGAAGTCGGCGGCGGCCCGGGCCCGCTCCACGGTCGAGTCGGCCTGGCGCCGCTGGGCCCGGGCCACGTCGACCCGCCCGGTAAGCTCAGTCCGGGTCCGGGCGTCCAGCAAGGGCGCCGGCAGCGGCGCGATCCGCGCCACCACCGCGCCGGCCGTGACCGGGTCGCCGGCGCGCAGCTCGATCCGCGCCAGCGTGCCCGCCAGCGGCGCGGTCACCAGGTAGCGGTCCTCGACCCGGGCCCGGCCGTCCTCGTCGACGGTGACCACCAGCGGTCCGCGCGTGACCTCGGCGACCTCGACCGGCACCGGCCGGGGCCACATCGACCACACCAGGGCGGCGCCGATCGCCACCAGCACCAGCACGAGCAGGCTTCGCGTGATCCACTTCCGCATGATCAGTCCCTCGCCTTGAGCGCGTCGTTGAGATCGAGCCGGTCGAGCCGGCGCCGCACCAGGATGGCGGTGACCAGCGCGGCCGCCCCGACCACCAGGGTGGCAAAGCCGTAGGTCTGGGCCGAGATGACCACCGGGAAGCGGTACTGCTCGGGGTCAGCGGTGGACATCAGCGCGCCAGCCAGGACGTAGCCGGCCGCCATGCCGACCGGGACCGCGAGCGCGACCTGCACCGCCATCTGCCCGAGCAGGACGATCGCGACCTCGGACCGCCGGTAACCGAGCACCCGCAGCGTGGCCAGGTCACGCGCGCGCTCCGACAGCGCGACGCGCGCGTTGTTGTAGACCACGCCGACGGCGATGACCACGCCGAGCACGACGACCAGCCAGATGAAGAAGTCCATGCTCGCTCCGGTCTGGGCCAGGAACGCGTCCCGCATCGCCGCCATCTCGATCACGTCGGCCACCATCGGCGCCGCCGCCAGCACCCGCACCAGCGTGTCGCGCTGGTTCGGGTCGACCACCAGCAGCACCTGCGACATCAGCGGCTGCTCGCCCAGGGCCCGGGCCAGCACGTCGGCGTCGAGCGTGGCGTTCATCCCGAAGCTGTCGTCGATGACGCCGCCGACCGGCAGGCGCAGCCGGCGCCGGTCGCCGTCGCGTCGCTCGACCGCGACGACGTCACCCACCCCGACCCCGAGGCGGCTGGCCAGGATGCGCGACAGGAGCACGCCGTCGGTCGGCAGCGCGACCACCGCGCCGCGCGCGTCGAGGAGCTGGTGCAGGCGATCACCACGCCGGACCCCGGTCAGCACCAGATCGCGGTGCCCGCCCGGCCCGAGAAGGCGAGCCGGCACGCTGCGCACCGGCTCGGCTGCCATCACCCCGGGCGCGGCGCGAAACCAGCTCAGCTCGCCGATGGGGGCGGCCCGCGCCAGCACCACCATCACGTCCTCGCGGTTGCCGCGCACCATGAAGTCGTCGACCATCACGTCGATCGAGTCACGCGAGAACCTGCCGATGATGACGATGGCCAGCGCGAAGCCAACCCCGACCACGGACAGCAGGGTCGCGACCGGCTTGCGCTCGAGCTCGCGGGTGATGACCCGGCCGAGCGGCCCGGCGACCCGGGTCAAGCCGAGCCACGACAGCAGGCCCGGGCGGTAGCGCGCCGGCGCTGGCGCTCGCATGGCCTCGGCCGGGGCCAGCCGCAGGGTCCGTCGCATCGCCACCAGGGCCCCGGCCACGGTGGCGCCGGCGCACACCACCACCGCCAGCGCCGCCAGGTCGGCCTCCAGGTGGAACGCCAGGTCGGGGAAGTGGAAGAAGCGCACGTACAGGCGGGTCATCATGCCGCCCAGCACGGTGCCGCCGACCAGGCCGACCAGGCCGCCCAGCACGACGATGACCGCGGCGAACGCGCCGACGTGACGGGCCAGGGCGGCGCGCCGGTAGCCGAGCGCGCGCAGGACCGCCAGCTGCTCCCGCTGCAGCTGGATCAGCCGCCCCAGCACCACGTTGAGGAGGAAGGCGGCCACCAGCAGGAACACGATGGGGACCCGCGTCGCCATCACCTCCAGCCCGTCGAGCTCCTGGCTGACGAAGCGATGCGACAGCTGCTGGTCGCGGCCGTGGGCGCCCAGCCCGCCCCACGTGGCGAGGACGCGATCGATGCCGGCCTGGGTGGCGCGCGCGCTGGCGCCTTCCGCCAGCACGAAGGTCGCGTCGTTGAAGCTGCCCTGGTGCCCGGTCCGCGCCGCCAGCGTGGGCCGCGGCATCCAGAGGATCAGCACGCCACGGTCGCTCACCACGCCGCCGGCCGCGACCGGGAACACGTACTCGGGCGACATCACCATCCCGGTCACGGTCAACCGGTGACGGCGCCCGGCCAGCACCACCTCGATGCGATCGCCTGGGGTGAGCGCGTGCGCCTCGGCGAAGCTGGCCAGCACCACCACCTCGTCGGCCCGGGCCGGGTCGGGTGGCCGGCCGCGACGCAGGACCAGGCCGCGGATGGCACCGTCGGCCGGCAGCGAGATCGCGACGCCGGTGGCCGGGCGCGCCAGGCCAGGCATCCACGCCGCCAGTGGCGTGGCGACGCGGGTGGTCACGGTCGCCACGCCGGGCAACTCGGCCAGCTGCTGGGCCACGGCGTCGGGCGCCCGCTCGAGGTGGACGAACAGGTCGGGGAACCCTTGCTGCGCGTAGTAGTCGTCGCGCGCCGCGCCGAGCGCGCGGTAGGTGCCGGTCAGCGTCACGGTGGCCGCCACGCCGGCGGCCAGGACCAGGGCGATCGTGATGACCTGGCCGCGCATGCGCAGCAGGTCGCGCACGAGCTTGCGATCGATCGCCCGCATCACCAGTCCAGCTCGGCCGGCGGCCGCCGGACCGGGTTGACCCGCTCCTCGGCGATGCGGCCGTCCTTCATCGTCACCACCCGGTCGCCCATCGCGCCGATCACCGCGTTGTGGGTGATGATCGCCGTCGCCGTCCCGAGCTGCCGGTTGACGGTGAGCAGGGCGTCGAGCACCAGCCGCCCGGTCTTGCCGTCGAGCGCGCCGGTCGGCTCGTCACACAGGAGCACGGCCGGTCGCTTGGCGATGGCCCGGGCGATGGCCACCCGCTGCTGCTCACCGCCCGACAGCTGCGATGGGAAGTGGTCGAGGCGCGCGCCCAGCCCGACCACCGCCAGCGCCTCGGCCGGCGGCATCGGCGACGGCACCAGGTCGGCCGCCAGCTGCACGTTCTCGCGCGCGGTCAGGCTGGGCACCAGGTTGTAGAACTGGAACACGAACCCGACGTGAGCGCGGCGGAACTCGGTCAGCTCGTCGTCGCTGGCGTGGCTCAGGTCCTGGTCGCGGAAGCGGATCGCCCCACTGCTCGGCAGGTCGAGCCCGCCGAGGATGTTGAGCAACGTCGACTTGCCCGAGCCCGACGGCCCGAGCAGCACCAGGATCTCGCCGGCCCGCAGCGTGAAGTCGACCCCATCGAGCGCCCGCACCTCGGTCTCGCCGGCGCCGTACACCTTGTGCAGCGCGCGGGCCGACAGCACGGCCGCCGCATCTGACCGCAGGGCACCCACCACAGCGGCGTCGAGGTTCGCGCCCACGCCGACGACTGCAGCAAGCGTCGGGCCAGCCTAGCCGCCACCTCCGGCGGGCCGGCCCTCGCCGGTGCCGCACGCCTTGCGCGCGCTCACCCGGCCGGCGCAGCGATGGCGCCCGTGCCGCGGCTACGGCCGGCAGCGCAGGCGGGCGTTCTTGGTCGGGCGAAACCCGAGGCGGGTGTACAGGGCCCGGGCCCGCGTGTTGGTCGGCGTGACCTCGAGCTCGAACGCCACCGCGGCGCGAAACCACGGCGCCCGCCGCGCCACCAGCTCGGTCAAGAGGCTACTGGCCAGCCCGGCCCCGCGCGCCGGCGGCGCGACGTACAGCTCGTCGACGATACACACCTCGCCGCCGAGCTCGTTGCTCCAGAACCCACACAGCACCGCGTAGCCGACCGGCGGCCGGGCCAGTCCACCTTCGGGCTCGGCCTCGGCCGCGACGACGATGCGACCCCGCACCGGCTCGGCCGTCAGCGTGGTGATGGTGCGGCCGATCTGCTCGTCGGTGACGACGTGGTCGCTCGGGTCGTCGATGTACAGCCGGCGCATCATGCCGACCACCGTGGCGCGGTCTCCCGTCTCGTACGCGCGCCAGCGGATCATGGCCCATCGTCGCCCGCCCTTCCCCGGCCCGCCATGCCCCGGACCGGCCCATTTCGCCAGCGCCGGCCCCGCCGGGCCGCGCTAGGATGGCGGCGCGATGTCCACCCACAAGAAGGTGGCGACCTACCAGGACGTGCTCGACGCCCCCGACGGGCTGGTGGCCGAGCTCATGGCTGGTCGACCCGGTGGCGCGCACGCTCGACGCCTTCCGCAACCACGGCGGCCAGTGGCTGCTCCTGGCCAGCTTCGTCGACGACGCCCGGGTCCGGGCCGAGCCGTTCGAGGTGTTCGAGCTCGATCTATCCCTGCTGTGGGCCGACGTCGCCCGCGCCCCCGGCCCGGGCTGAGCGCGCCGAGGTCGTCAGCGTCAGCGCCAGCGCCAGCGCCGCCGCCAGCGCCAGCCCGGCGCCGACCAGCAGCGCGACGCGGCCGCTGGCGCCCTGCCACAAGCCGCCGGTGAGCAGCCCGGCTGGCACCGCGGTGATGCCGATGACGAAGTGGTACGCGCCGTAGGCGCGGCCGCGCGCCGCCGCCGGCGCCAGATCGCGCACCAGCGCCTTCTCGGCCGGCTCGGTCAGCCCGTAGTACACGCCGTACACCACGAACAGGGCCCACACCTGCCAGGTCGCGCTGGCCAGCGCGAAGCCGACGTAGGTCGCCGCGTACACCACCCAGCCCGCGATGATGAGGCGCGTGCGCGGGACCCGATCGGCCCAGCCGCCGCCGAGGTACGAGCTGGTCAGCTTGACCACGTGCAGCACCAGCCACAAGAGCGGCATCCACCGCACCGCCACACCCAGCTCGCCGGCGCGCAGCAGCAGGAACGCGTCCGACGAGTTGCCGAGCGCGAACAGGCCGAGCACTACCAGGTAGCGCCGCAGCGGCGACGACATCGGCGCGGACGCCCCGGCGACGCCCGGCGCGGCGACCGGCACCTCGCGCTCGGGCTCGCGCACCCGCAGCACGGCGAGCACGCCGAGCACGCCGGGGATCGCCGCCAGCCAGAACACCGTACGCACCGACGCCCCGCCGGCCAGCAGCGCCAGCGCCAGCAGCGGGCCGATGACCGCGCCGGCGTGGTCCATGGCCCGGTGGAAGCCGAACGCCCGCCCGGCCTCGTCGGCCGGCACCGCGTCGGCGATGAGCGCGTCGCGCGGCGCCGTGCGCACGCCCTTGCCGACGCGATCGGTGGCGCGGATGGCCAGCACGTGCCACGGCGCGCTGGCCAGCGCCATCAGCGGCCGCACCAGCGCGGCCAGCCCGTACCCGGCCAGCACCAGCGGCCGCCGCCGCGCCGCTCGGTCCGACATCCGCCCCGACACCAGCTTGAGCAGGCTGGCGATGGCCTCGGCCACACCCTCGATCAACCCGAGCAGCGCCGGCGCGCCGCCCAGCGTGGCGACGAACACCGGCAACAGCGGATAGATCATCTCCGACGCCACGTCGGTCAAGAGGCTGGTCAGGCCCAGCGCGATCACCGTGGCCGGCAGGCGCCGGGGACCTGGCGTGCTCACGTTCGCACCGCCGCCGCCACACGCCCGGCCCGTCGCCGCACCACCAGCTTGCGCAGCTCCTCGACCCACAGCACCAGGCTGCCGACGACCCCCAACAGCACCGCCACCTCGAGCGGGAACGGCACGGCGTGGAAGACCGAGGCCAGCGGTGACCAGAACACGACCAGCACCTGTAGCAGGTTGCCGACCACCAGGCCGCCGATGAGCCAGCGGTTGCGCAGCACGTCGAGGTGCAGCGCCGACCGGGTGTCCGACCGGCAGTTGAGCACGTTGAACCACTCGCAGATGGCGAGCAGGGTGAACGTCTCGGTCTGGACCTGCGCTGGCGACACCCCGGCGCGCAGGCGGACGATGAGCCAGCCCAGGGTGACGGCGACGATGGTCGGCACCATGAACGCCATCCGCGTCAGCAGGACCCGGGTCAGCAGCGGCTCGTCGGCGGCGATGGGCGGCCGCGCCATCTCGTCGCCCTCCGGCTCCTCCATCACTAGGTTGACGGTGATGAGGCCCTCGGTGACCAGGTTGTTCCACAGGATCTGCACCGCCGCGAACGGCGGCGGGTAGCCGAGCACCAGCGCGGCCAGCAGCACCGTGACCTCGGCGGCCGAGGTCGACAGCAGCAGCAGCACCGCCTTCTTGATGTTGCGGTAGACGACCCGGCCCTCCTCGACCGCGGCCACGATCGAGGTGAAGTTGTCGTCGGTCAGGACGATCTTGGCCGCCTCTTTCGCCACCGCCGTGCCGGTCACACCCATGGCCACGCCGACGTCGGCCGCGACCAGCGCGGGCGCGTCGTTGACGCCATCGCCGGTCATGGCCACGACGTGGCCGCGCTGCTGCAGCGCGGCGACGATGCGCAGCTTCTGGGCCGGGTGGACCCGGGCGAACACCGCGACCGCGTCGATGACGGCGTCGAGTTCCGCGTCGGTCAGGTCCTCCAGCTCGCGCCCGTCGATGGCCCGGGTCCGCTCGCCATCGCGGGCGATGCCGAGCGTACGGGCGATGGCCAGCCCGGTCGCCTTGTGGTCGCCGGTCACCATCACCGTGCGCACGCCGGCGGCCTGGCACTGCGCCACCGCGTCGGCCACCTCCGGCCTTGGTGGGTCGAGCTGGCCGATGAGGCCGCGCAGCACGACGCGACCGCGCAGGGCGGCGAAGTCGGTCAGCGGCAGGTCGGCATCGGCCCCGACCACCTCCCCCACCGCCAGCACCCGCATCGCCTGCGCGGCCATCGCCTCGACGGCGGCGTGCAGCGCCCGGTGGGCCACCTCGTCGAGGCCACACAGCGCCGCCACCTCCTCGGGTGCGCCCTTGACGATGACCCGCGGCGCGCCGGCGCCGCCGTGCGCGGTGGCCATCAGCTTGGCGCCCGGGTCGAACGGCAGCTCACCGGTGCGCGGCGCCGCCGCCCGCTCGGCGTCCGGGTCGAGCCCGGCCTTGTGCGCCAGCGTCACCAGCGCGACCTCGGTCGGGTCTCCCACCGGCTGCCATCCCTCGTCCGGCCCGGTCGGCGGCCGCAGCGCAGCGTCGTTGCACAGCGCCGCACCGACGATCAGGCGGCGCAGCTTGGGCCCGTCCGCCGCGCCCTCGACCTGCCCGGCCGGGTCGTAGCCGATACCAGTCACCGTCGCCGTGCGCCCGTCAGGCAGCCACAGCGCGGTCGCCGTCATCTCGTTGCGGGTGAGCGTGCCGGTCTTGTCGGTGCAGATGACCGTGGTCGAGCCCAGCGTCTCCACCGCGGCCAGGCGGCGCACCACCACCTTGCGCCGGGCCATCCGCTGCACGCCGATGGCCAGGGCGATCGTCATCGCCACCGGCAACCCCTCGGGGATGAGGCCGACCACCTGGCTGATCGCCAGCATGACGATGGCCCCCAGCGGCAGCCCGCGCGCCAGGCCGAGCGCCACCACCAGCACGAACACGCCGGCCGCCCCGATCATGACGTAGCGGCCAAACTGGTCGACCCGTCGTTCCAGCGGCGTCGGCGGCTGCACCGCCGCCCCGGCCAGCGCGGCGATCCGCCCGAGCTCGGTCCCAGCCCCGGTCGCCACCACCACCGCGCGGGCCCGTCCGCTGGTGAGGTGGGTCCCTGCGAACAGCAGCGAGCGCCGCTCCGCCAGCACCGTGTCGGCGGGGACCGCGGCCGCCGCCTTGTCGACCGGCACCGACTCGCCGGTCAGCGCACCCTCGGCGACCTGGGCCGCCACCGCCTCGACCACCCGCGCGTCGGCGGCGACCGCGTCGCCGGCGTCGAGCACCAGGACGTCTCCCACCACCACCTCGGCCGTCGCCACGTGCTGCGGTTGACCGTCCCGCACCACCCGGGCCTGGTGACTCGCCAGCGTACGCAACGCGCGCAGCGAGGCCTCGGCCCGGCCCTCCTGCACCGCGCCGATCACCGCGTTGAGCGCCACCACCACGCCGATCACCACCGCGTCCCCGACGTGGCCGAGCGCGGCCGCCAGCGCCGCCGCCGCCAGCAGCAGGTAGATGAGCGGGCTGGCGAACTGCGCCAGCACCACCACGGCCAGCGTACGCCGCGCCGGCTCCGGCAGCGTGTTGGGACCGCCCTGCGCCAGGCGCCGCGCCGCCTCGGCTGCGCTCAGACCTCGGCCAGCGTCGACCTCGAGCGTCGCCGTCACCGCGGAGGCGTCGAGCGCGTGCCAGGCCAGCGGCGTCGCCATGCCCTGTCATCGCACAGGCGCGGCGCCGGCGCGACGCCCACCGCTCACGGCGGTGGGACGCTGGCACCCTGCTCGGCGAAGTGGTCACGGTAGGCCCCGAGCGTGCCGTCGTCGACGCCGACCGCGCTCTCGCTGACCAGGGCCCGGTTCCACCACACCCGGTCGCCGATTCGCGACAGCCGCACCGCCTGGTCGAGCCGAGCCGCCGTCTTGAGCGCCCCATCGGCGCCGATCACCCCGAAGATGGGCTCTCCGGCCGCGGTCCTGGCCTGCACGACGGTGACGGTCCAGCGCGTCGCGATCCGCTTGCCGTTGAGGTGCTGCTCGACCGACGACACCTTCAGCGGCGACAGCCACTTGTGCAGGCCGAGGCCAGCCGGGGTGTAACTCTGCACGCCGAGCGCGACGACCTCGGTGTAGCCGAGCGCCTTGAAGTGGCCGAGGATCGGCAGGCTTTCGGCCGAGACGTCGCCCTGCCGTAGCCACGGGTGCTGTTCGATCGAGAAGTCGGGGTTGTCGTCGAAGGTGCGGTTGCGCTCCCCGGGGGCGACCTGGGACTTGAGCGTCTCGGGCCGGATGTAGCCGTTCTCGTTGAGCAGGGCCATCGTGTACTCGTAGGGGGTCCGGCTGGCCGCCGCCTTCCACGACTTGATGCTGGGGTTCGACAGGCGGGCCTCCTCGAGCGAGCCGAACACCCGGCCCCAGCTCACGAAGACCTCGGCCCCGCCCGGCAGCATGACCTTGGCGATGGCGTGACCGAACCGCTGGGTGGCCTTCTCACTCTCCTTGGCCGGCGCCGGCTCGACGACCTTCGGATCGGCCGCCGGATCGACCACCGGCGGCTTCGGCGCGGTGCCGAGCGACGCGTCGCCGCTGCCGACGTAGGCATCGCCATACACGGTCACGATCTCCGACTGCCAGCCGCGCTTCTGGGCGGCGATCACGGTCTGCAGCGCGGCGTAGGTGCAGGTCCCGACCGAGGTCGGGCCGGCGTTGTCGGCCAGCTCGTCCGTGCGCCGAGCGATCTCCGCCAAGGTCGCCTCCGGCGTCAGCCCGGTCGGGATCTCGAGCAGGGCCTTGGCCAGCACCGCGTCGACCGCGTCAGCGCTGACGAGGGTGGACGGGTCGAGCTCTGCCGCCGCCTTGCCGAACGTCGCCAGGCCGTCGCCCAGCGCCGCGCTCGGGGTGGTGATCTTGATGCCGGACAGCTGGGTCGGCGTCGGCGGCACCAGGGTCTGCGCCGTCTTGCCGGCGGCGCGAACCGCCTCGCCCGACACCTCGCGCACCTTGATCCGCGCCACCGGCGTGCCGTCGCTGGCGATGCTCCGGGTCACCGCCACCACCTCGAACGTCGTGCCGCGCGGCATCAGCACCTCGAGCTCACCCGCCTTGCTCGACAGCTCGTCGATGCGCCGGCCCGAGGTCTGCTCGATCTCGAGGAACGTGTTGCCCTGGAACTTGTCGGTGACCGCCGCCGACGTGCTCAGGTAGCCCGGGTCGGTGAACACCAGCCCGGGCTCGAACCGGGCCAGGGTGGCCGCATCGTAGGTCGCGACCCGGACCACGATCCCCTCGAACGTGGGCAGCTTGGCCAGCGCCGGGTCGAGCAGGTCGCGGTAGACCGCCGCGTCGGCCTGCAGCGCCGGCGCCAGGCCGGGCTCGCGCAGAACCCGGTTGACGTCCATCCCGTCGTTCGACGTGTACCCGGCGATGACCTTGAGGTCGGCGTCGGACAGCCCCTTGGTCAACGCCGGGTGCTCGGCCCGCAGCGTCGCCACCCGCTTGTCGAGCCAGGCCGCCGTCTTCGCCGGGGTGATGCCGTCGGCCTTGGGGTCGGCGTAGATCGCATCGAGCGCGCTGGCGTCGGCGGTCGGCGCCGGCTTGGGCGCCGGGTCGACGCTCGTGCTCTTGCTCGGCGTCACCTCGGTCGACCTGAACGCCTCCTGCAGGACGGCGCGCTGCCGCCGGGTGAACTCCGACGCCGCCCGCAGCTCGGCCAGCAGGGGCGAGGTGTCTCCGCCCCGCCGCTGGGTGTCGAGCAGCTTCTCGATCACCACCTGCTCGGCCCGCACCGCGCCCTCGACCTGGACGGCGGCGCGATCGATCCCGGCGACCTCGGCGGCCTCGCGCGGGCGCGGCGTCGTCGAGGGCCCGTCGAGGGCGGTCAGCACCGCGTCGGTCTTCGCGCTGACGGGTGACGGCGCCGCCCCACCCGCCACCTTGGTGCTGGCGTGGCTGAGGCCGGCCCCGATCAGCGTCCACGCGATCTCCTCCTCGAGCTGTTCGCGCGACAGGCCGCGCGCCTTGCCGACGGCGTAGACCAGCGCGATGTTGCCTCCGACATCTCCGACGACGCCGAACTTGCCGAGCGCAGCCCCGGCCAGGTTCTGAAGCCCGGCCCATCCGGCCGCGGTCATCGCCTCGCGCATCGACCCGCGCTGCCCGTACGTCGCGAAGAAGGTCTCCACCGTCTGCATCGTCCCGATCGCCACCTGCGCCGCGACGCCCACCCCGGACGGCAGCAGCGGTTGCGCCACCGCCAGGACCGCCTGGTCGGGCTTCTCGAACACCGCCTCGTTGGAGAACAGGCGATCGATCAAGGGCAGCTTGTCGCCGGCGATCATCCGGCTGCGGTCGTTGCCCGAGGTGGTCTCGGTGCCAGCGTTCTTGAGCGCCACCGCCTGCCGCTGCTGCGCCCGCGAAGCCTCCGTCAGCGCGATCGTGAACGACTCGGGCAGGACGCCGGCGCCGAGGTTGGCGATGAACAGGTTGACCCCGGCCTGGAAGGCGCTGATCCGCGACGTGAAGCGCAGCAGGCCGACGGCCTGCTCGTTGAGCGCGCGACCGATGCCCTGGCTGTACGGGTCCTTGTCGGTCCCGGTCACGTATTCGATGGCGCGGGTGATCGTGCCGACCTGCTGGCTCTCCGGGCTGGCCGCGCTCCACGACGGCCCGACCCAGTCGAGCGCGCTGGCGATCTTGCCGGCCCCGGGCACCACGCCGTCGGGCCGGGCCAGCACGTCGGTCAGCCCGCCGATGCTGACGCGCAGGTTGCTGGCCTGCGACTCGAGCGCGGCCAGCGCCTTGGTGTCATCGGCCTTGCGCGCCTGGGCCAGCGCGGCCGTGACCTTGTCCAGCTCGAAGGTGAGGGCCTTGCGGTCCTGCTCCATCAGGACGCGCTCGGCCGCGATGCTGGTGGTCCCGGCGCGGAGGCGGCTGGCCAGGTCGCGGTAGGCGGTCCCGCTGCGCTGTAGCTCGGTCGCCCGCTCGATCGCCGCCTTGTTGTACAGCGTCGTCATCAGGTCGGGCTGGTTGCCGCCGGGGCCGGTCAGCAGCGGGTTGTCCGTGCTCGTCGGCCCGACCGGAATCAGCTCGGACCGCACGCGGTCGGCCTCGCCCTGGAGCTGCTGGCCGGCCTTGTCGAGGCGCTTGGCCGGCAGGTCGGCCGGCTTGGTGAACTGGAACGTCGGGCTGACGTCGTCGACCTGGTCGAGCAGCCCGGCCCGCTGTGCGTCGCTGCTGGGGCCGACCAGCGCCGCGCTCGAGCGCACCCCTCCGCCGCCGCGCCCGAGCAGCTGGTCGCGCTTCATCTGCCCGAGCCGCACCGCCAGCTCGTTCTTGACCGTGTCGGGCACCTCGTCCCACTCGACCGCGTTGGCGCCGACCCAGGCCGCCAGCTCGTCGCGGCTCACCCGGGCCGCCCAGGCTGCGTCCTGGAACTTCCAGACGCCCGACCGAACCTTGCCGAGCCAGGCCGCACCGTACCGTCCCGGATCGCGCCGGTGCATCCGCTCGGCGATGGCCACCGCCTCGGACGGGCGGGTGGTGAACGTGCGCTCGAGGCCTAGCCCGTCCTGGAAGGCGTCGATCTGCCGGATGAAGCCGCCGGCCCAGCGCCGGAACTTGGCGTCGCGCGGACGCAGCGCCAGGGCCCGCCGCAGCGTGTCCTTGGCTTCCTCCGGGCGCCGGTCCCACTGCGCCCTGGCCTGCTCGACCAGCGCGGCGACCCGCTCCTGCTCGGCCCGCTGACGCCGGGCCGCGTCGATCTGCGCGCCGACCTTCACCACCCACGCGTGCGGAAACTGCGCCGGGAACTCGCGCGCCAGGGTCGCGGCGAGCTCCTTCGCCTTGGCCGGCGCGCTGACGAACGCCGCTTGCAGCTGTCCGATCAGCTGGCCGACCCGGAGCTGCCGGTCGAGCGCCTGGTACACCTGGATCAGCCAGTCGGCCGGATACTGGGCCGGGAACTCGCGCGCCAGCGTGGCGGCGAGGACCTTGGCCTTGGCCGGCTGCCGAGCCATGGCCTTCGCCAGCTGCGCGCGCAGCGCCACCAGCCGTGGGTCCTCGGCCGGCGGCTTGCTCGCCGACGACGCCGTGCGGCCGGCTTGCTTGCCGTCCTGGTCCAGCGTGGGGCCGGTGCCGTCGGGGCGCGGGCCCGTTCGCGACGTGTCGATGGTGGCGCCGACCTCGTCGTCGAGGTCGAGCCCAGCGTCCGCCTCCGACCGGTCGGGGCTTGCGCCGTCGAGCGCGCCCGCGCGCTCCGTGTCGGCGAGGAACTCCTTGTCGGCGCTCATCAGCGTGCGCTCCCGCGGCTCAGGACGCGCCCCATCGACCGGTACTCACCGCGTCCACCCCGGTGCAGGTGGTCGAGCTCGATGGCCCGACCCTCGCCGGCGGCGAGGAAGGCGGCGGCCAGCACCGCGTTGCGGATGTTGGCGCCGGTCATGTCCTCGTACTCGCGCGCCAGCTCCTCGCAGTCGAGGCCAGCTCGGTCGTCGACGTGGGTCGCCAGCATGTGCCTCCACAGGGCCAGCCGCTCCTCGTACTCGGGCGCGGCGAACACCACGTGCGCGGCCAGGCGCCGGCGCAGGGCCGGGTCCAGGCTGGTGTCGAGGTTGGTGGTCAGGATGACCACCCCGCCGAAGCTCTCGACGCGCTGCAGGAGGTAGTTGACCTCCAGGTTGGCGTAGCGGTCGACCGCGGACTTGACGTCGGGCGAGCGCTTGGCGAACAGGGCGTCGGCCTCATCGAACAGCAGCAGGGCGTGCCCGGCCTCGGCGGCCTCGAACACCCGCGCCAGCGCCTTCTCGGTCTCGCCGACCCACTTCGACACGATCTTCGACAGGTCGATCTGGTACAGGTCGAGCTGCAGCTCACGGGCGATGAGCCCAGCCACCATGGTCTTGCCGGTCCCGGGCGGCCCGGAGAACAGCGCCGCGGTGCCGCTGCCGCGCGGCAGCTTGCTGGCGAAGCCCCACTCGTGCAGGACCTGGTGGCCGTGCCGGACCCGGCTGACCAGGCCCAGGACGTCGTCGCGGATCTCCGGGGCCAGCACCAGCTCGTCCCAGGCCTGGCTGACCTCGACCCGGCGCGCGACGTCACCGAGCCGCTCGGCGATGGTGTCGCGCACGCCGACGACGACGTCGTCGAAGCAGAGCTCGCGGGACGCGCGGCTGCGCATCCGTCCGCGCCCGGCGGTCGCGGCCGCGGCGATGGCGTCAGAGCCGAACGCGTAGCGCGCCGCCAGCTGGTCGAGCTCGAGCGCGGACAGCGGGGTGTCGGCCAGGGCCGCCGCCCACAGCTGCCGTCGCGTCGACGCGTCGGGCAGCGGCCACGGCTGGCGCAACACCGGCCGGGCCATGGCGCGCAGATCCAGCCCGGCGTCGGCGGCGGTGATGCCGATCGGCCCGTCCACGGCCGCCAGCAGGTGGCCGAGCACCACGCCCAGCTCGCTCAGCTCGGACGCCCGCACCGCGTCGAGGTTGGCCAGCACCGGCACCGCACCACGCAGGGTCGCCTCGCGCACCAGCGCGGCGATCGCCGCCTCGACCTGGCGGGCGCCGACGCGGGCGAAGTCGACGTACACCACCGGGCGCGGCGCGAGCGCGCGTTCCAGCGCCCCGGCCCGGCCGCTCCCGGTCGGGCCGATGAGCACCACCACGCCGGTCGGCTGCTGGTCGACCCAGCTCGCCACCTCGGTCCGGGCCCGCAGCTGAGCCGGCGCCTCGGCCACCGCCGCCGAGGCCAGCACCCCACCCACCTCGGCCACCGTCGGGTCCATCCCGTCGTCGCCGCGCAGGTGCGTCCACAGGCGCGGCGCCACCCGCCACGGCGTCGACACCGTTGGCTGTGGCTCGCGCGGCTCGAGCAGGCCGAGGCGGTGCAAGAGGTGGTCCCCTTCCAGCAGGCGCAGCACGTCGGCCAGCTCGTGGTCGGGCAGGTCGCGCAGCTGGGTGTACTGGCCGATGGTGAGCCCGGCGGCGGCGCTGCGTCCGCTGCTCGCGAAGGCGTCGCCGAGGAGGGCGGCGCAGCGCGGGTCGTAGTTGTGGCACAGGACGGTCCACACGAAGCGCCACTGCGCCGGGGTGGCCAGCCGGCGACCATCGGCCAGCTCCCAGCCGAGGGTCAGGCCGTCGAGGGTCGCGACCCGGCCGTCATCGAGCGTGAGCAGCTGATGCGCGGCAAGTCGAACCAGCGCGGTGTTCGCGAGGTAGGGCACCGAGTGCTCCAGGTGGCTCATGGGGGCCTGTCTCAGCATGGGCCGTGCCGGTCGCAAGTGCCCGGACGCCCTGGCGAGTTCCGGGTCTGCGAGGCCCTCCGGCCGACACCTGTCGCCTGCGAGGCGTCACTCGTGTCGGGCGTCGTCGTCGTCGCCCTCGCCGGGGGCCCGGGTCAGCACCGGGCGCATCGCCGCCAGCGCCGGCGTGAACAGCGCCAGCTGGTCGGGGTCGGCGAACACCGCGGCGAAGGCCTCGGGCGACAGCGCCCGCGCCAGCCGGGTCGCGATCTGGTCGCGCAGCACGCGGGCGTAGTGGTCGCCGTCGTAGTCGCGCCGGTCGGACGGCGCGGCGCCGGCGGCCCCGTGGCCACCGGCACGGACCACCCCGATCGGCGCCGGCGCCGCCTCGCCCTCGTCGTCGTCGTCGAGCTCCTCGTCGTCGTCGCTGCCCGGGGCCGGCCCGGCCAGCAGGCGGCCGAAGCTGGCGGCCGCGGCGCCTGGGCCGCCGCCCTGCCCCGGCGCCGGCGCGCCCCGGTACACCCGCACCCGCTCGCCCGGCGCCCACTCGGTGCGGCCGGCCGCCAGCATGGCCTCGTACATGAGCTCGCGCCGCTCGGCCCGGGTCGCCGCGTACTGCGCCGGCGTCTTGCGCAGGCGGACCCGCGCCGCCACCGCCGCCGTCGGCAGCGCCCGCGCGCGCACGGCCATGACCGTGTCCACGTAGGCCGCCCGCACCCCGGCCACGTCGTCGTGGAACAGGCAGGTGATGGCCCGGCGCAGGAAGTCCTCGGCGAACGGCTCGGTCCGGCTCGAGCGGAACGCCACGCCGCGCAGCACGAGCTCCCCGCCGTAGGTCCACAGCGCGTAGTTCTTGGGCTCGTGCGACAGCATCGCCGCGTAGCGCCCCTCGAGCTCGAGCTGCACCAGCGGCGGCAGCAGCGCGCCAACCTCGGCCACCACCCGGCGCTCGTCGTCGACGCTCCAGTGTGCCGGCACCGCGAAGTACACGCCGTCGGTGTCGGCCTCGAGCAGGGTCACCCCACGCGCGGCCAGCTCGCGGCACATCAGGGCCAGCGTGGCGCGGCCGTGCCGGGTCACCGCGTTGGCGGCGTGGACGTCGGAGAAGCGGGTCAAGCCGCCGGCCGCCAGGTAGCCGTAGGCCGAGTTGACGATGAGCTTCATCGCCGCCGACATCGCCTCGTGGCCGTGGCGCGCGGCCGAGCTGGCCGGCGCCGCCCGCGCCGCCGCCTTGGCCGCCAGCCGTTGCGTCACCAGGCGATCGACCAGGGCCAGCAGCGCGCCCAGGCGGTCGCGCGCCGGGCCCAGCCGGTGCGCGCGCATCAGCGACGGGTACAGGCTGGCGACGTCGGCCTTGACCACGCGGCGGGCCACGCCGACGTGGAACAGGTGCAGCGCGGCGCCGCTGTGCGGCGTGCCGTCGCTGGCCTGGTGCGCCGGCAACGCGGCGCCGGCGCGCAGGTAGGCCCGCACCAGCAGCGGATCGATGACGCCGGTGGCCGGCCCGGCGTCGTACAGGCGCTCGTACCGGCGCGGCGCCATCCGCGCCAGCGCGAAGGCCGGCCCGCTCATGAGCTGGGCCAGCGCCGCCGCCTCCTCGACGTCGGCCCGGGCGTAGCGGCGAACCCGGTCCGGGTCGCGCTGGTACACCGCGTGGATCTGATCGCCGGCGATGTGCTCGCGCTCGGCCCCGCCGAAGGCCAGCCCGAGGTGACGCGCCACCGCCTTGAGGCCGTGCCCGGGCAGGTCGCGCGCCGCGAAGTCGTGCCGCAGCACGGCGTCGAGCGTGTCGATCAGCTCGCGCCCGGGCGCGACCAGGCGGACCCGCCGCCGGCCCGGGCCGGGCGCGCCGACGGCGACGCCGCGCCGGGCCCCGCGCTGACGCAGCCCGGGCGGGCCGACCCGGCCCAGCGCCAGCGGCACGCCGAGCGCACGGGCGCGGGCGTCGAGGAACGGCAGGTCGAAGCCGTGCAGGTTGTGGTTCTCGATCACGTCGGGGTCGGCCCGCCGCACCCGCGCCACCAGCGCGGCGATGAGCGCCGCCTCGTCGGCGTCCTCCAGGATGTCGACGGCGCCGTCGGGGTCGCGCACGGCGACGAGGAAGATGCGGTCGCGCGCCGGGTCGAGCCCGGTGGTCTCGAGGTCGAACTGCAGCCGGCGCACGTCGGTCAGCTCGAGGCCGCGGAAGTAGGTCCGGCCCGACGCCACCAGGTACTGCTCCTCGGCCGGCAGCAGCAGCGCGCCGTCGCCGAGGTCACGCACGTGGCCGAGCCGCTGGCCGTGGCGCCGGCTGGCCGCGCGCAGCACCGCGCTGGTGAGCGCGTCGACCGTCGGCCCGCGGACCACGAAGCGCAGCTCGCCGGCGCCGTCGAGCTCGCGCACCGTCAGCCGGGCGTCGGCCTCGGCCAGGCCACCCACGTCGTCGACCAGCATCCACGGCCGGAACCGGGCCGGCTCGTGCACCAGCGCGCCGTCGACCCGGCGCCACACGTGGACCAGCCCATCGCCCTCGGCCCACACCCCGACGATGCCCGGCGTCGGGTCCCAGCCCCACAGCCACTCGTCCTGGCGCGCGCCGGCGTCGGCCGCATCCGCGCCGCTGTCGCTGCTGCCGGTCACGCCGCCACGCTACCGCACGGGCGCCGTGCTTGCGGGTTCGCTGCGCAGGCGGCCCTGGTGCCGGACCGCGACCCGAGTCATACTGGGGTATGACCGCGTACGAGAAGCTCGCGATCAGCCTCCCGCCCCCCGTGGCGTCCCGGGCCCGGGCGGCGGTCGCCCGCGGCGAGGCCCCCAGCCTGAGCGCGTACATCGCCGCCGCGCTCGAGGAGCGGGCCAGCCGGCTTGACCTGGAGGTCCTGGTCGCCGAGCTGCTGGCCGACACCGGCGGGGCGCCCACGCCGGCCGAGCGGCGCTGGGCCGATCGGGTCTTGCCGGGGTCACCGGCGGCACCAAAGCGGCCCAGCCGCGCCAGCCGCGCCAGCCGCGCCAGCGGCCCCTCCTTGCCCGAACGGCGCTCCCGTCCCGGCCAGGCCACCAGCCCGCGCCGGCGGTCGCGATGAGCCCCGGCCTCACCCTCGACGCCGGGGCGCTGATCGCCGTCGAGCGGGCCGACCGGGCCATGCTTGTGCTGCTGGCGCGCGCCCTCGAGCGGGCGCTTCCCCTCACCGTCCCCGCCGGCGTCGTCGCCCAGGTCTGGCGGGATGGGCGGCGGCAGGTTCGCCTGGCCCGGCTGCTGTCCAGCCGCCAGGTCACCATCGAGCCCCTGACCGACCCGCTGGCGCGCGCCGCCGGCCAGCTGTGCGGCGCCCGCGCCAGCCACGACGTCATCGACGCCGCGGTCGTCCTGGGCGCGCGCGCCCGGCGCGATCACGTCGTGACCTCGGATCCGGACGACCTGGCCCGCCTCGATCCGCACCTGCCGCTGATCGTGGTGTGAGCCCCGGCCTGGCCGCGCCCGCCCGCGCCGGCACCACCCGCCGCCGACGTCGCGCCCGCGCCCCACGCCCTGGCGGCGAGGCGCCGAGGCTGCTCGGCGACAGCCGCAGCGTCCACTGCGGGGCCAGGACCCGCAGCAGCTCGGACAGGCGATCGAGCGTCGGCGCGACCGCCGCCGTCTCGTAGCGCGCGTACGCGGTGCGCGACCGATACCCGAGCAGCGTGGCGACACCCGCCAGCGACAACCCGCGCGCCTGCCGCAGCCGGCGCAGCACCAGCGCGACCAGGTGCGATGGCCGCGCCGCCCGGATCACCACCTGCCCCCCCTCCGCCGGCGTGACCGTCACCTCGAGCCCGGTGTCCCCGCTGAGGTCCTCGAGCGCCGCCGCCAGCATGCGACGGGCCCCGGCCTCGGTGCGGGCCTGCGTGAACACCTCGAGCGCCGGCACCTGCGCCGCCCACCAGCCGCGTTCCGCTCGCACGATCGTTCCGTGGATCTCCATCAGCACCTCCCGACGACGCCACGTCGCCATCTGCGCGTTTCGACCCGAACGCCCTGGGCGGTCATGCCTGCCGGGCCGCGCGCAGGATGGCCTGCGCCGTCATCTCGTTGATCTCCCGGTGCCTGGGAACGGCCAGGCTTCAGTCTCCGCGTAGCCAGATGTCATGGCGTGCTCCATGGCGGGCCAGGTGCCAGCCGAGCCCCATCAGGGCGTGTTCGAGGTCTCGCCGCTTCACGCGACGTTCCCAGTGTACTCATTTCTGTGTACACGAGCCAGGCGCCGTGTACGCGTACGGTGGGGCATCACAACGGGACGGCCGATGCACGTGCCAAGCCAGCGCCGCCTTGGCCTGGCCGCTCGCTGGCCGGCCGCCGCGTCCAGCACCCGGCCGCCACGTCCGGGTCACGCCGCCACGTCCGGGTCACGGCGGACCGGGCCGACGTCGCCTGGCCCTGGCCGCGGCCAGGCCTCGACCTGCTGTACGCTGCGCCGATGCGTTCGACCAGCCGCCCTGTCACCTCCCTCCTCCTGAGCGCCACCCTCCTGTGGGGCGCCAGCCTCGGCGCCGGTTGCGGCGGCGACGACGAGGGCGCCGGGATCGACGCGCCCTCTTCCGACGCCCGCGCCACCATCGACGCCGCGCCGCCGGTCGACGCCACGCCGCCGGTCGACGCCACCGTCGACGCCTTCGTCGCGCCGGTCAATGGCTGCACCCCGGCGCTGGCCGAGGACCACACCGGCGCCGCCATGCAGCGCCAGATCGACTTCGCCGGCATCGAGTACACCCCGCGCTGCATGCGCATCGCCCGCGATCAGCTCGTCACCTTCGTCGGCGACTTCGTGGCCCACCCCTTGCGCCCCGGCGTCATCGAGATGGGTGTGGCGACCGAGCAACCGGGCGGCCCGATCACCGCCACCAGCCTGGGCACCGAGACCTCCTTCATCTTCCCCGCCACCGGCACCTACCCGTACTACTGCCTGAACCACATCGCGCTGAACATGAGCGGCGTGATCTACGTCGAGTAGCGCCGGAGCTGCGGCAGGCAGGGCGTGGCGAGGGCCCGCCCGCCGGTGGTAGGTTCCGGGCGTGATCAACGACCTGCGTGGCGCCCCATGATCCTGGTGACCGGCGGCGCCGGCTTCATCGGCAGCAACTTCGTGCTGGACTGGCTGGCGGGTTCGGACGAGCCGGTCATCAACCTCGACGCGCTCACCTACGCCGGCAATCGCGAGAACCTGGCCAGCCTCGGCAACGACCTGCGCCACCACTTCGTGCACGGCGACATCGGTGACAGCAAGCTGGTCGGCGAGCTGCTCGCGCAGCACCGGCCCCGCGCCATCGTCCACTTCGCGGCCGAGTCACACGTCGACCGCAGCATCCACGGGCCCGAGGCCTTCATCCAGACCAACATCCTCGGCACCTTCCGGTTGCTCGAGGCGGCCCGCGCCTACTGGAAGCAGCTGGCCGCAGTCGACCAGGCCGCGTTCCGGTTCGTCCACGTCTCGACCGACGAGGTCTACGGCTCGCTCGGCCCGGGCGACGCAGCGTTCACCGAGTCGCACCCGTACCAGCCCAACAGCCCGTACTCCGCCAGCAAGGCGGCGAGCGACCACCTGGTCCGCTCCTACCACCACACCTACGGCCTGCCGGTCGTGACCACCAACTGCTCGAACAACTACGGGCCGTTCCAGTTCCCCGAGAAGCTCATCCCGCTCGTCATCCACAACGCCCTGGCCGGCAAGCCGCTGCCCATCTACGGCGACGGCCAGCAAGTCCGCGACTGGCTGTACGTCGGCGACCACTGCGCCGCCATCCGCTGCGTGCTCGAGCGCGGCCGCGTCGGCGAGGTCTACAACATCGGCGGCTGGAACGAGCAGCCCAACCTCGCCGTCGTGCGCGCCCTGTGTGCGCTGCTCGACGAGCTGCAGCCACGCGCCAGCGGCGGCTCCTACGCCGACCAGCTCACCTTCGTGCAGGACCGCCCCGGCCACGATCGCCGCTACGCCATCGACGCCCGCAAGATCGCCGACGAGCTCGGCTGGCGCCCGACCGAGACCTTCTCCACCGGCCTCGGCAAGACGGTGCGCTGGTACCTGGCCCACGCCGACTGGGTCCAGCGCGTCACCAGCGGCGCGTATCGCACCTGGGTCGCGACCCAGTACGCCACGCCATGAAGATCCTCCTCACCGGCGCACGTGGCCAGGTCGGCTTCGAGCTGCAGCGGGCGCTGGCGCCGCTGGGGGAGGTCGTTTCCGTCGACGTGGCCGAATGCGATCGCTCTCGGTCACCCACCCTTAATGCCGCCGCGAACTTTCTTGGCGGCGCGGTAGATTGTCACCGCCGTCTTTTGATGCCACGTGCTTTGCAGCCGCAGCACTTGGTTCGACTTCTGTTCCAGCGCACGCCGCGCTGAGATCAGCTCCGAGGCGATCGCGGAGGAACGGCGGCGGAGCTGCTCCACGGTCACTCGCTCGTCTTCGAGCGCCGCCTCCAGATCTCGATTGCGCGCCTCTAAGGCCGCGATGGTCGTCCGATGCGCCGCGATGCTATCGGCGACGCTGTGGAAACTCCCGTTTCGATTGAGCTCGGATGATCCCTTCTTGACGCCCCAGAAGTACAAGTCGCAGCTGACCTCGTTGACCTGAAACGAGAAGCTGGAAAAGACCTCTTGGACGTCGATGACGTCGCACACATCTTTGGCGGTGAGGTTCCTGTAGTAGTCGCCCCAGGCACCGTGGTCGGCAAGCAGTGGCGCCGCTTCCGGCGTGGTTCGGCGGGTTCCATGCTCGGCCCGCCCGGTGGTGGCACAGGTGAACGTCAACATCCCGCCAGGCCGGAGCAAGCGCACGGCGTTGGTGAGAGTCTGCGCGTAGTGCTGATCGTGTTCGAGGCACTCCGACGAGATGACCACATCGAAGCTGTCGTCAGGCAGATCAAACTCGTGACCCTTGACCACGAAGTCCACGTTCTTCCCAGTACCGACGTCGATGCCGATGTACAGCGCATCATCGAACAGATAGCGGTTGTTGCCGTTGATATCGAGCGACCCGATGTCGAGGACGGCCACCCGATGGAAGAAGCGGGGGTGTTCTTGCCTCACGCGGGCGAAAAACATCATTTGCTCGGGATGTGCCATGTGATCTCCAACCAGTTGCGATGCGTGAAGAGAGGCCGGGACAACTATCGGCGCACCAGGACATAGACATCCTGATCGCCGCACTCGCGCCCGGGGAAGAAACCAGCGACCTGCCAGCGTGAGGTCAATTGGACTGCGCACCAGCGCGGATCAAAGAACGCGGTCCCCCAGTTCGAGTCGACCACGCCGTGGTCGCCGGCGGCGCCGAACTCGGGCGCAAACCACAGCTGTCCCGTCATCATGGTGCGGGCGACCTCGGCGAGTTGCGACGCCGGGCGCGCTTTAGTTTGGTCATAGTGCTTGAGGGAGTGCCAACCATGGGTGGTCATCAGCAGGCGACCGCCCGGCCGCAGCACCCGATGCATCTCCTCGAGCCAGCGCAGCCCCGATGCTTGGTTGAAGTGGGACCAGATCGAGATGGCGTAGGCCAGATCGAGTGATCCGTCGGCCAGTGGCAACGGTGGCAGCGACTTGCTGGCAAAGAAGTTCACCCCAGGCAAGTTGGCCGATGCCCAGGCGACGGCGCCAGTGTTGGGATCGCAGCCGTGACATGTCCAATCGGGGAACCCCGCATGCAGCACGCGAATCACGCGGCCCGACGAACAGCCAAAGTCGAGCACGCGGGTGCTGGCATCTGGCGCCTCGCCGCAGCTGAGCAGCGAGTCGATGATCATGTCGGCGTGACCCATCGAACCACCGCAGCCGAGCCAGCTGCGAGACATCGAATGCACGTCGTCGGGCGGATTCGCCGATGACAGCCGCGCCTTGGCCAGGATCGGATCCAACCGGTGGCTGGCCGCGATCGCCAGCCTGACCCAGCCCTGATCTTTGCTCGCCGCCGATTGCAGCACGCCGCGTTGCTCCTCGGTGGCGACCGCCTCAATGCGCGCAAAGTCGGCCGCGCTCAAGTGACTGGTCAGAGCGTCGGTGACCCGCGAGGTCTGACACAACGCCGGTGGATCGATCGCGCGAATGGCGTCTAGCACGCCGGCTTCGAAATTGTTCGCAGGCGCACTGACGACCGGAGGCTTGGGCGCCCCAGGGTCGAGCAAGCGGGCGACCCGCCGCCGTGCATGGTGAGTGAATTTGGCGATCTGGGTTCTCATCGGCCGTCCTCATTGAGTTGTTGCCACATCAGCTCGATGCCTTGCGCCAACCCGAGTTCTGGAGCAAAGCCTAGCTCGCGACGGGCTTTGCTGATGTCGAGAGTGACGTATGAACCATCGATGACGGGCCCCGGTTCAAACCGCTTTTCGACTGTGCGCCCCGACACCTGCTCCACCAAGTCGAGGACGCCCTGGTTACTGACGCCAACCCCGGTGCCGATGTTGTAGACCTCGAACGAACCGGACGACCGGGGGGACGAGCCGTCCCGGCGAGGGTCGCTCAGCGCAACCCGGATCGCCTTCTCCACCGCTTGATTCACATCGCGCAGGTGAATGTAGTCGCGCACGGTCGATTGCATGTAAGCCGCGTCGCCAAAGATGGGAAATGGCTTTCGCTCGACGATCGACGAGAACAACACGCCCACGATGCCCTGCGCCCGCGCCAGCGGCAGCAAGCGTCCGTACGGGTTGCCAATGCGCAACACGGTCACGCGAACGCCGTAGGTGCGCGCGATGATGTGCAGGTAACGCTCAAGGGTCAGCTTGAGCACGCCATAGTGCGACACCGGCGATAGCGTGTCGGTCTCGCGACGGAGCCCGGGTGGCAAGGCTGGGTCGTACAGCGCGCCACCGCTGCTCGCGAACACGATGTGGCCACGAGGATTGGCCGTCGCGAACGCCTCGAACAGGGCCAGTGACCCCAATAGCGTCTCATCGAGGTCGCGGGCCAAGTTAGCGATCGACACGCGCGGTGACGAAACCCCGCTGGCGAGGTGAACCAGCACATCGGTGTCGGTGACAAACTGATCGAATAGCGGCCGTGCCGAGCGGCTCATCGCGCCGACCAGGTCGGCATCGCTGACACGTTGCTCCGAACGACGAACCAGACGGCGCAGGCGAAACGGCAGCGCTGCAGACAGACTCTGGCCAATGAAGCCGGAAGCGCCTGTGAGGGCCACGCGCACACCTTGGGCTGCGTCGGTTGATCCCTTCGGCATCGTCTCGGTCAGCGGCGCGGTCATCGTCGTCGTCCAAACTGGTCGAGCAGCGCGCGACCAACCTTGGCGTACTCGTCCTCCCAGGTCGCCGACACCGGCGGCGCGACCTCGGCACTGGCGTGAACGGCCACAATCCGGGCCGCGACACACTCGGCCAAGCGATATGGGTCGGGCTCGCACAGCTCGTAATGCTCCGACGAGAACAACGCCGCCGACGCCTGGTTGGATGGAATGTCGAGGTCGATGACGTGGCCGCCGCAGGCGATGATCTCGGCGGGCAACAGCGAATAGTTTGTGAACGAAAAAACCACGTACGCGGCGTAGGCCGAATACACCTGTTGCAGTTGCGACACCGCCTTGATGCCGAGGTGTTTGCAGCCGGTCACCTGATGCAACTCGGGGGCGTGCATGCCGACGGTGGCGATCGGGATGTGCGGATAGTCGCGTTGCAGGACTTCAATGGTCATGAGCGCGAGATCGAAACCGCGCCGCTCGGTGCTGGCTCGCACGTAAAAGCACACGCCCTGGCGGCTGGTCGCCGGCGCGGCGCTGGGAAAATAGTCATCGTGGGTGACCGCCAAGTTGTAGGTGCAATGATCTTGCTCGCGCTGACCACCCGGCACGTAGCCGATTCGTTGCGGCAGCCACGGACCTGCACAGATGGGAAAATAGCCAAAGTCGTACGAGCGTTCGGCCAGGTACCGCTTGCCACCGTTGGGAAAGAAGTACGGTTCATAGTCCTGGATGAAATACGCGCGCAACAGCGGATCGGCCGACAACAACGGGTACGTCGAGGCCCACGTGGTTGCCATGTGGATCGGATAGTCGGTCAGCCGATTCCAATCCATGACGAACGGTGAACCGCAGTAGTCGTAGTGTTTGGCCGCAAGCTGCGACAGCTCGTCGGACAGCTTGTCGCGAGACAGGTCCGAGTCAGGCGTCGCATAAAGAAAATTGGCGCTCTCGATGCCGAAGTCGCGTTGCAGAAACTTCTGACAGCGAAAGATGTTGTGATGGCCACCGCCACCGACGCCAAACATCGGGTGTACCCAGGCGATGCGCATCGGACCGGAGAACGTGTGGCGAGCTGACGTTCGCCGACGATTGTGTCCGGCGATGGCCTCCAGGCCATTGGGGTTCTTTGAGAACCCGTAGAGCAAATGCGCGGCGGGCGCCTCATGGCTGAAGTCGCCATCGACGCGGCGCACGCCGGCAAAGCTCATATGCGTCTGCAACGCATTGACCGGGTGCTGCGCACGCTTTCGTTGCTTGAGTCGCTCGGTGAGTTCCTTCTTCACCAGCTGGGTCTGCGGGGCCTCACGGATCGCGTTGACCAGACCAGTCAGTACTTTCATCGCCGTCCTCAGCGTGCGGGGCCGCGCGCGGGTTGTTTTGCTCTCTGCTGGAGCCGGGCCACCATCGGGTCGCGGCATCGACGGGCGTACCGGTGGCACCAAGGTCTTGGCATCAAACGTGATGCGGCCCACCGTCGGGGCGGGCGGAGTGTCAAGCGCGTTCGCGACGCGGCGCACCGCCCACTCGAGCTCCTTGGCCAGCTCATGCCATCGCGGCCACGCCGCCGCGGTGGCCCGGGCGCCGTCACACAGTCGCCGTAGGTTGGCCGAATCCGCCAACAATGCGGTGAGGGCCTGGACCGTGGCGGCACCGTCATTCATCGACACCAACCACCCGTTGTAGCCGTGACACACATAGGTGCTGGTGCCAGGGGCATCCCAGGCCAAGACGGCGGCGCCAGCCACCATCGCTTGCAGCGGGCGCGGGTCCGAGAAGGTCGATGGCTGAATCACCAGGCTGGCAGACGACATGACTGCATGCACATCAGCCCACGTGGTGGCGCGCACGACCGAAGCGCGCGTCGACGTGGTCGGGGTGGCAGCATCATCGGTGACAACGATGTGCGAAGTCGCCAGGGAGTCGAGCGCCCGAGTGATCAGGTCCCGACCGTGCCGGCTGTGGCCGGTCGCGCCGCGCACGTCCAGCACGATGCGCCGCTCGCCACCGACGCCAGTGGTGCTGCCCTCGGCCGCCGGTGGGCTGCCTCCAGGGACTGCACACGCGACCACCGCGACCGTCTCGGGTGAATACCCGTAGTGACGAACCACCGCGTCGCGCAGCCACGGCGTTGCGGTCACCACGGGTCGGCGTGCCAGGAGGTGTTCTTGCACCTCGGATCGATCGATGTCGCGCCACGTCAACAGGAGCAACAAGCGTCGGCTCGCCGGGATCGCAGCCAAGCGGTCGAGCCCCATGCCGCCGATCGAGATCCCCACCGCGGGTCTCGACGCGTCGACGTTGGTCGCATCTGCGACGAACTCAACCGAAAAGCCGTCGACCGCGGCGAGCTGGGTCGACCATCCGATCAATACGCCATCGTCGCCGGTTTGTCCCGGCGAGAACACGATCCGGGTCACGACAGCACCTCGCCGCCGCCGGCACCAATGGAGCTTGCCAGTTCTCGGGCGCGAGCGATCCAGCGCTTGTCGCCCACCGTCAATTCATTGTTGCCGGGATGAAGCACGATGCTGACGATCCCGCCGTGCGACGCCGCGTTCGCGCCGAGCCGCGCGGTGGCAAGCCACAGGTAGTAGTCCTCGCAGTACTTCAGGGAATGGAGAATGCCGCCGCAACGCACAAACCAATCGCGCCGAACCGCCGCGCCGGAATTGCCAATGAAGTTCTCGAGGCTAAACAAGGCGTCGGCAAACTGGTCGGCGGTGTACGCGCTCATGCTGCCGACCACCGTGTTCCACGGAAAATCGGGGCCCATGTCCCGGCCCCAATCGCGGTAGATCTTGCGCGGGTAGAGCACGGCGCGTCCGACCGCGTGGCGTGCGAAACCGGAGAAGAACCCAGGCTCGAGGTAGTCGTCCGAATCGACGTAGACGATCCACTCACCAGCGGCGGCATACGAGCCGATATCGCGTGGCTTGGTCGCGCAACCGCATTTTTCGCCCAGGTCGATCCAGCGCCCATCGAGACCCGCGGTGAGGAGCATTTCGCAAGCCTGACGGACTGCCGCGAGCGTGTCGGGCGGTGAACCGTTGGTGACGAACAAGACCTCCGGTCGAGCGGCGGACTGCTCTAGGATGCTCTCGACCAAGCGAATGACCTCAACGTCGCGATCGTAAACTGGCACCACGATGCTGATGAGTGATGTCGCAGCTTCCGTTGCTGCCGCAGTCACCGCGCTAGCCGGGCTCACCGTTTCGGCAGCCCCTAGCGCCCGCGCCAAGGTCAGTCGCGGCCGTAGCTCCTCGCCGAGATACAGCCAAAAATCGGACCGGCGCGAGGTGGCCGTCGGTGACAGCCACACGCTCTGCAAGGGCTCACAGGTGGACAGGGCAGCGGGGCGAGGCGTCTCACCGTGCGACGCGTCGGAGACGGCAAACCCCAAGCGGGTCGCCTCCGAACCATAGCTCTGCAGCCACGCCTGGCTCGCCCACAAGGTCGCCCCCGGAGCGACGTCGCGCAGCTGCTGCAGATGCGGCACTGCGTACCAGTCAGGCACCCACACCGCCGACCGGTCGGCCAAGGACAGCTTATCGTCTGCGTGGGGCCGTTCGCAGCGAATGCGAATCTTGTCGCGTGACCACGGAATCGGGTCGGCGCCGATGAACATAACATTGAGCGCTTGGTTGGCGATCGCCAGCTCACGGTCGAGGCACGTCGCGTAGAACGCCGCACGCGGCGCCTGCTCGAGCTGATCGGCGCGCAGCACGCAGACTTGGTAGTCGGGGATCCAGGACGCGGCCACGTGCAACAAGGCGCCAACGTGAATCCGGTCGAGCTGGCGTGAGAAATCAAGTCCCGCCGGGACCACCAACGCAAACCGCGGACGGGTACCGGCGAGCCACGGAGCGCGCAGGGCGGCGCGGACTTGGTTGGCCCGGTCGCGGACCAACGCATGGAAGAACAGGTCATCGTCCGGTCGCAGCGCGTCCAGCCATTGCGATATCCAAAACTCGCCAGTTTCGTCCAGGGGTGACCACGTTGTGGTTCTTTGCGCCGTCATGGATAACCGCTCTGGGTTGCCCACGCAAGCAGCTTGCGGTGCGACGGCTCCGTCGAAGATTGCGGTGTGGAGGTAGACATCATTGAACTCGGTGACCGCTACCGCGCGCTACCGCACAAGCCCGGGCAACAGTGCGATCGACGTGAACGCTTGCCCTTGTTGGTCCTTGGCAGACACGGTCGGGCTGGCAACCCCGGCCGCGGAAATCGGCCAGTCGATGCCAACCGACGGATCGTTCCACGCCAGACATCGCTCGGCGACCGGAAGATAGTAGTCAGTGGTCTTGTACAAGAACTCGGCAGTGTCCGTGAGAACAAAAAAGCCATGCGCAAAACCCGGAGGGATCCACAGCTGCCGTCGATTCTCTTGTGACAGCACTTCGCCGACCCACCGGCCAAGGGTCGGCGAACCGCGTCGCACGTCGACCGCCACGTCGAACACCGAGCCTTCCACGACCCGCACCAACTTGCCCTGGGTTTGCGTTACCTGATAGTGGAGCCCGCGCAGCACCCCGCGCGCCGAACGCGACTGGTTGTCCTGCACAAACACCGGGTTGACGCCGGTAGCCTCGGCGAAACCACGTTGGTTGAAGCTCTCGTAGAAGTAGCCGCGTGCATCGCCAAACACCTTCGGTTCGAGTACCACGACATCGGGAATGGCGGTGCGGACGACATTCATTGCGGCGCCTCTCTGAGCAGGTTCATCAGATACTGGCCGTAGCCATTCTTGATCAGTGGTCGCGCCAACTTCTCGACGTGGGCGGCGTCGATCCAGCGTTGTCGGTACGCGATCTCTTCGGGGCACGCGATCTTCAGGCCCTGCCGCTTCTCGATGGTGGCGATGAATTGGCCGGCTTCGAGCAACGAGTCGTGGGTGCCGGTGTCGAGCCAGGCAAACCCGCGGCCCATGATCTCGACGTGCAAGTTGCCTTGCTCGAGGTACAGCCGATTCAGGTCGGTAATCTCGAGCTCGCCGCGCGCCGACGGCCGTAGCGAGCGCGCCAACGGCACCACTTGTCGATCGTAGAAGTACAGCCCGGTGACCGCGTAGTTCGACTTCGGTTGTTTGGGCTTCTCTTCGAGGCTGAGGACCCGGCCCTGGCGATCGAACTCGGCGACTCCGTACTGCTCGGGCGCGTTGACGTGGTAGGCGAACAAACTGGCGCCGTGGGCGCGGCCGTCGGCGGCGCGCATCAGGTCGGGCAGCGTATGCCCGTAAAAAATGTTGTCGCCCAGGACCAACGCGGACGGATGGTCGCCGACAAAGCTGGCACCGATGTGAAACGCTTGCGCGAGTCCATCGGGGCTTGGCTGCACCGCATACGACAGGTGCATGCCCCACTGTGCGCCGTTGCCGAACAGGCTCTCAAACCGCGGCGTGTCCTGCGGCGTCGAGATGATCAGGATGTCGCGAATCCCGGCCAGCATCAGGGTGCTGAGCGGGTAGTAGATCATCGGCTTGTCGTAGATCGGCAGCAGCTGCTTGGAGATCGCCAAGGTCGCTGGATGCAGCCGGGTGCCGGCGCCGCCAGCGAGGATGATGCCTTTGCGTGTGGTCTGGGTCATGGGGGTTCTCATGGTTGGGGTCGCGAACTGCTCACGGGCACAATTGATCAAGGACGAAGTTCACGCCCTCGGTCCAATCCGGCGGGGACATGCCGAATGCGCGGCTAAACCGGGTGCAGTCCAAGCGCGAGTTGCGCGGCCGGGCCGCGGGGGTTGGATACGCACTTGAGGCGATAGGCTCAACCCGGTCGGGGCTGATCGCGAGCGGCGCCCCTCGTCGCGCCGCGTGCGCGAAAACAAAGCGCGCGTACTCAAACCACGACGTGTGGCCGCCGCCGGTCAGATGAAACAGACCGAGCTGGTTCGGCTCGCGCGGCCGCGCGCGCACGATGTGCGCGGTCGCTTGCGCGACCATGCTCGCCGAGGTCGGCGCGCCGATTTGGTCAGCGACCACCTGCAGGGTGTCCCGGTCTTTGCCCAAGCGCAGCATGGTCTTGGCAAAGTTGTTGCCGTGCGAGCCGACCAACCAACTGATGCGCAAGATGAGGCTATCGGCGCCGGTAGCGAGCAAGCCCTGTTCGCCGGCGCGCTTACTCTCACCGTAGACGTTAAGCGGCGCGGGCGCGTCGGTCTCGACGTACGGCGTCGACGAGTTGCCGTCAAACACGTAGTCGGTGGAATAGTGCACCACCAAGGCACCCATGGCGTGCGCCTCTTGTCCCAGCACCTCAGGAGCCCGCGCGTTGACCGCAAACGCCTTGTCGCGTTGGGTCTCCGCGGCGTCGACCGCTGTGAACGCCGCAGGGTTGACGATGACGTCCGGGCGCACCGCGCGCACCAGGCTGCGCACCGCGCCTTCGTCGCTCAGGTCGCAGTCGGCCGAGCTGACCGCGTGGACGTGGCCAAGCAAGCCGAGTGTGTGGCGCAGTTCGTGGCCGAGTTGTCCACCACTGCCGGTAAGCAAGATCTTCATGACGGGCGGCGATAGTTGAGGTCGATCCACTCTCGGTATGCGCCCGAGGTGACGTTGCCGACCCACTCCGAGTGAGTCACATACCACTCGACGGTGGCGCGGATGCCGGTCGCGAACGTCTCCGCGGGCGCCCAATTCAGGTCCCGCATGATCTTGCCCGCGTCGATCGCGTAGCGTCGGTCGTGACCCGGGCGATCGGCCACGAACGCGACTTGCGTCGCATACGAGGCGCCGTCGGGGCGCGGGCGCAGTTGATCGAGAATCCGGCAGATCGTCTGCACCACCGTCAGGTTTGCTTGCTCATTGCAGCCGCCGACGTTGTAGGTCTCACCAAGCTTGCCGCGCTCGAGCATGGCCTCCAAGGCTCGACAATGATCGGTCACGAACAGCCAGTCGCGCACCTGTTGCCCATCGCCGTAGACGGGCAGCGACTTACCGGCCAAGGCGTTGTGGATCATCAACGGAATCAGCTTCTCAGGGAACTGCCAGGGTCCGTAGTTGTTGGAGCAGTTGCTGGTCAGCACCGGCAACTTGTAAGTGTGAAAGTACGAGCGCACCAGATGGTCTGCGGCGGCCTTGCTCGCCGAGTATGGGCTGTTGGGGGCGAAGCGGTGGTTCTCGGTGAACGCCGGTTCGCCGGGCAGGAGCGAGCCATAGACCTCATCGGTCGACACATGCAAGAAGCGAAACTGGTCGCGCACCGCCGCGCTGGCGTCTGCCAAGTACGCGCGCGCGGCTTCGAGCATGCGAAACGTGCCGACCACGTTGGTCTGCACGAACGCGTCGGGGCCATGAATGCTGCGGTCGACGTGCGACTCGGCGGCGAAATGCACGATCGCCCGCGGCTGGTGCGTGCGCAACAGCCGCATGATGAGGTCGGTGTCGCAGATATCGCCGCGCACAAACGTGTGGCGCGGATCGGCCGCCACCGCTTGCAAATTGGCCAGGTTGCCCGCGTAGGTGAGCGCGTCGACGTTGCAGATCACTTCATCGTGGTGCGCCAACCAGTTGAGAACAAAATTGCTGCCGATAAAGCCGGCGCCACCGGTGACCAAGATCATGGGGGACCTCTACGAATGGCCCGCACGCTAGCACGCCACCGCGTCCAGCGATAACAGAAATCTGCTACGAAATTGGCACCTTAGCCACCGTCCCAGGCGTCAATCCGGCCCCGACCGCGGCCACAGACAGTGCGGGTCCCCGCCGGCGCGAATGTCGACCTTGACCTGGACTCTGGCGTTGGCCGGAGGTGAGCTCGACCGCGCCGATCGAGCGTTCGCTGAGGCGGCGGCTGACTCCGGCGCGTCGAACGCGGTCCGCGCGCGCTGGGCGCGTGTGCGTCCGGTGGGCCGCACGGGGGTGAGCGTCCGGTGGACCGCACGGGGATCACCCGGTTGCGACCCCGCGGCAGCTGTGGCAGCGCGCGGCCGGGTCAGGGCGCGGGTGCGGCTGCGGGTGCGGCCGCACGTGCCGCGGCCCAGCGCGCCGGAAGCAGCGGCGACAGGTCGAGCAGCCTGACCCGCCGGGTCAGGCGCGGCAGGACGTCGCGGAGGTACTCGAGCGGGTCGACCCCGGAGAGCCGGCAACGACCGAGAACGCCAGCCTGCAGCTGACCCGCGTGTTCTGGAGCAACAAGTACTGCGAACTGCCGAGGACCATGGTGGCGGTGAGCGAAGGCTACTCACGGCCAGTGGCAATCGTAGGTGGACCGCCATTCATTCGGGCCAGGTTTGAAGCAGGGCATGCAACGAGTCCTCGAACCGCGTGTCAGTCCGCACCAAGTGCTCGACCTTCGCCCGCTGCGCGGTCTCCGCACGTGGGTCCCTCAACAGCGCGGCGATGGCGTCGCCCATCGCCACCGCATCGCCGATCGGCGTGAACCGAATCGCGTCGCCCAGCTCGGCGTGCGCGTCCTGGTCGGACGCCACTTCGCTCACCACTGGCACCCCGAGCGACAGCGACTCCGACAGCCGGGTCGTCTCCAGCAGCGCGCCCTCGTAGTAGTGGATGTTGGCCACCACCCGGGCCGAGGCCAGCAGGCGAAGCAGGTCGGGCCCGAACACCTTGTCGACGACGCGCAGCGTGAACCGCCGGCGCAGCTGGTCGAGCATGGCGGCGCGACGCGGCGTGTGTGGATCACCGTAGAACATCACGTCGATGGTCTTCTGCCGCGGCCACGCCAGGTGCGGGAACACCTCGGACAGCACCCCGCGGTAGTCGGGCACGGTCGAGATGGGAACGTGAACGATGCGGCTCGGGTCGACGCCGTGCTCGACCAGGTAGGGGATGTTGGCGGTGGCGTACTCGAGCACCCGCTCGGCCCGACGTAGCCGATCCCAGGTACGTGGCGTGAACCAGCGGGGACTGACCGACTGCTCGAGCTGGAACGCCGCGTAGCGCCCGGGCAGCGTCGGGTACACGTGCGGGCAAAGGACGACGAAGGGCTGGCCAAGGTCGAACAGGACGTCGTCGTCGTAGAAGATCGTCGAGCCCAGCCCGGCCTGATGGACCACGTGCTGGATGACGTGGGCCAGGTAGGCGACCGCGCGTGTCGCCAGCACGTCGATCCGCCCCTCGCTCGACTGGCTCAGCGTGGCGATCGCGGCGCGCACCTCCGCGGCGCCGACGGCCGCTCTCCCGGCCGCGGCCTGGCCGAGCGCACGCCAGGCGACCCTGCCCAGGCCGCGCCGAAGCTGGCCATCGGTCCGGAGCCGCGCCAGGGCCGAGCCCAGGCTCCGATCCCGACGCTCCGTCATCAGCGCCCTGCCCCGTCGCCCGGGCCGGGCCGGGCGACGACCATGGTGACCAGCGGCGGCACGTCGGACCACGGCAGCACCCCGACTTCTACGGCCGCGTCGGGCCCGAGGAGCTCCGTCTCGGCCACGGCCCACGTGTGCTGGGCGGCTGCGTGCCGTATGTTGCAGTGATTGAACAGGCTCGACGAGGTCACCGGGTACCCCCGGGCCCGAGCGCGCAAGATCAGGTCACGGTCCTCGCCGAGCGACAGCGTCGGGTCGAAGCCCAGGCGACGCCACAACGCCGTCGCGAAGGTCAACGTCCCGCCAGCCACGTGTGGGCTGCGCCCGAGCGAGGCGCGCCGGCCTGGCCGTACGTACAGCGCGCCGCGCTGGGTCGAGTAGTAGAACAGCGGGAACTTCCCGACCAGGCCGCCGCACTGGGCGTGAACCAGCGCTTGCTCGAGCACGTAGTCGGGCGCGTAGAAGTCGTCGTCATCGAACTTCATCATGACGTCGACGTCGGCGGCGAGCTCCTCCAGGCCAGCGTTGAGGCACGCCCCGAGCGCGCCGGGCGGAGGCACCCGCAGCACCCGCGCGGCGACGCCCTGGTCGGTCAGCGCGCTGCGCCAGCGCGCCTCGTTCGACTCCACGCTGTTGTCGACGATGACCAGGCGCAGGCCCGGGTACCGTTGCCGCGCCACGTTGGCGACCGACGCCGCGATCCATTGCGAGCGGTTGCTGGCGATCACGACTCCGACCCGCGGCAGGTCGGCGCCGCCGCGCTCGGCCAGGAGCCGGCGCAGCGAGGCCCCACCCAGGTCGCGGCGCCGCACCAGGGTATCGGCGGCGTGGGCCTGCACCAGCGGGTGCACGGCGTGGTCGAGGTGGGGAAACGCGGCGCGGAACCAGGCCTCCTGGTCACCACCGAGGCAGGCCGGAGGCGCCGGGTAGGCGCGGTCGACCGCATCCGCGTCCCAGCGCAGCTCGCCGCGCTGGCGATGGGCTTGCCGGTACGCCTTGACGTAGGTGGCGTGAGCCAGGCTCTTCGTCGTCTGGCCGCTGGTGGTGTAGAGGGCCAGCGGCCCCTGCGCCGTGGTGAGCGAGTTGTCGCGCAGCCGCGCCAGGTACAGCACCTCCGGCAGGTAGCGCCCGCGCTGGCGCAGGGCGCGCAGCCGCTCGATGTACTCGCTGTCGGAGGTGAAGCGGAGGGGATCGAAGTAGCCGACCGGGCCGGTCAGGAGGTCGCGCCGGACCATGAGGGTGATGATGCCCTCCTGGTACACGGTCGGCGCGCCGAGAGTCGTCAGGGTGCCGTCTGGCAAGGTGCGCACGAACAGGCCGTAGACGTAGTCATGGCCGGCCATCGCGGCGACGCACCGCTCGATCCGATCGACGCGCGAGACGTCATCGGCATCCTGGAACGTGACGAACTCCCCGGTCGCCGCGGCCATGCCGAGGTTGCGGGCCGGGAACAGCCCGACGTTGCGCGGGAGCGCCAGCACGCGGATGCGGCGGTCGGCCGCGGCGCAGGCGCGGACGACCTCGACGCTGTCATCGGTCGAGCCGTCGTCGACGACGATGATCTCCAGCTCGGCGTAGGTCTGGGCCGACAGTGAGGCCAGCGCCTGGGCGGCGAACGCGCCGTCGTTGTACGTGGTCATCACCACCGACACCCGCGGGCCGGTGACGCTTCCGGGGGCGCCCACGAGATGGACCGCCGCGGCGGTGCTTCGCGCCTCGCCGGCGAGGGCCAGCCCGAGGCTGGCCGCAGGCGCCACGGCGCCGGCCTGTTGCAGCGACGGCACCCAGACGGCTGGCGACGCGGCCGCGGCCACTGGCGGCCGGAGCAACCGCAGGCGACCCGTGCCGGCGGCCGGAGTCAGCACCGGCACGGTGGCCGTCGCGGCAACGTGGGTCAACGTCCGCACCACGTCGACAGCCTGCGATGGGGTGGGCAGTGCGGCCGCGGTCAGCACCGTCAGGCCCGGGATGGCCGCGGCCGGCTCGAGCAGGAAGACCACGACCCGGACTCGACGCAAGCGCTCGAGCTGCCGCAGCCAGGTCACCTGCGCAGAGGTGAGGCTGGGCGCTATCACCACGATGGGATGCACCGCCGGCACCCGCGGGCGCTTCTTCACCCGCCAGCGCCGCCGCGCCAGCCGCCCGACCACGGCCGGAAGCTCCCGGGGCTTCATCGGCTCCTCCCCATCGCGCGCACCAGTCGTTGCAGCCTGGCCTGAACCGGCGGCCGGGCCCTGACCAGGACGGGCACGGGCGGCAGGCTGACCACGCCCCCGCTCGCCGCCATCCGCGCCAGTTCGGCCAGCAGCCCAGTCGTCGTCGCCAGCTCGCCAAGCGGCCTCGCCAGCGGGGTCCGCAGCGCGGCGACGCCTGCGGCAGGCTCGGTCCGGACCGCGCGCGCCTCGGGGTGTTGCAGGAGCGTGTTGCTGATGCGCTCGACCAGCGTCGGGTCGAGCCACAGCTCGTCCGTCACGAACAAGTACCAGGGCGGCTCCGCCCCGTCGGCGCGCGGCGGGTCGCCGGCCCGGTAGCGATGCTGGCATCGCAGCGTCTGCTCCTCCAGGCAGCGGGCCGCGCCTGCGTCAGCGTGCGGACCGACCACCACGCTACCGGCAGCCAGCGCCAAGGGCGACGCGTGCGCTGGGTCGGGTGCCAGCTTGACCTGCCAGCGCGCCGCCTGCGAGCGAAGCCGGATCAGCGGCGCGGCCGCGCGTGGGCCGCCGAGCGGTGGAAACCGCCGCAGGAAGTCCCGCATCAAGGGATAGGCGCGGTCGACCTGGTCGACGATGCGCGCGTTGCGCACCAGCTTGCGCCACAGATGCGCTCCTGACGTCCCGTAGTCGTGAAGGAGCACGATCGCCGGCTCGTAGGCGAAGGCCCCGACCGAGGCCTGCTGCAGCAAGTGCATCCGGTAACACAACACGGGCCCCTCTCGACCGTACAGCGAGGCCTCGAACCCACCGGCCCGTCGGAACGGCTCAGCTCGCCAGACCGACGCCCCTTCGGTGGAGATCGGCGCCAGCCCGGGCGCGTCGCCTAGATCGTAGTGCGAGGGCAACACGCCGCGTGCCCTGCGTGGCAAGACCCGGCCACGGACCGCCAGGCGCGTTGGGTCGGACATGGCCCGGTGGCAGGCCTCGAGGTAGCCGTCACCGACCCCGGCGTCTGCGTCGATGAAGGCCAGCAGCGGGCCGCGCGCGTAGGCTGCCCCGACGTTGCGGCCCTGCGAACAGCCCAGGTTGCCCCGGCACCGCACGTAGGTGTCGACCAGCGGCCTCGCCGCCGCCACCACCTCGGGCGACAATCCGTTGTCGACCAGCACGACCTCGTCGCTCGCGCCCCGGGTCGCACGCAAGGTGCGCAGCAACTCCAGCAGCGACTCGGTCTCCTGATACGCGACGACCACCGCGGTCAGGGACGACGCGGAACCCAGCGACGACCGAACTTCTACGAAATCGACCTGGCCCGCCACGCCGGCGCGCGTGATCTCCGGCTTCACCGTGGCCAGCACGATCTGGCCGCGCGGCAGAGGAGGGGGCGAGGGCAGATCCTGCGCTTGCGCGCTCACGGCCTGCCCTCCCTGTTCGCGCGAAACGAGGCGAGGCGTGCCCAGCTCGCGCCGGCGAAACGCTGAACCCGCCCCTTCATGGCCAACGCGGGCCGTTCCACCAGCACCCATGAGGCCATCGCCAGGGCCACCGCGATGGGAAACGACACGATGAAATTGAACATTGGGCTGCGGCCGTTGCCGAGGACGTGGACCACCATCTGTTGCACGACGAAGCCGTAGAGGTAGATTCCGTACGATACGTCGCCGCGCTTGAAGATGGGGTCGAGGAACGCGAGCCGCAGCGCGCCGAACGAGATCACCGCGTACGGCAGGAGCACCAGCAGGACCGCCTCGCCAACGACCGGGTGGGACAGCCACCGCGCAGCCATGAGCACCATGACAAGACTGGCGAGGGGGCGCGCCATCGTGTCGAGTCGGTGCACCGCGAAGATCATCCCGATGAGAAAAAACGGTGCCGGCTCGAGCACGGTGGTCACGCCGGTGCCCCAGATCATCGTCGGTGTGGCCGGAGGATGCATGCGGACCAGGTACAGCGACAGGAACACGCCGGCGATGGTGGCCAGCCACACCAGCACCGCGGCCTTCCGCGCCTGGTAGCCGAGCAGGAGTGGCGTGAGCACGTACATCACGACCTCGGCCGGCAGACTCCACAGAGAGCCATTGACCGCCACCGGGTAGGTGTTGTCGACGAACACACCGGGCAGCATGAAGACCGGGAACAACAGGATGTTCTTGAGGTAGGTCAGCATGGCCGAGCTGGCGAAGTAGTCCCCGAGCGAGAGGCTCGTGGCCAGCGGCCCGACCACCAGCGCCGAGAACACGACGACCAGGATGAGCCCTGGCATGATCCTCAGGAAACGCTTGACGATGAACGGCATCAGGCGTGGTTCGGCCAACCAGCTGCGAGCGACGAGGAACCCGCTGGTGACGAAGAAGATCTTCACGGCAATCGTGCCAATGTGACTGCCGAGCCACTCGGGCGTGCGGTGCCCGGTCAGCGGATGGGCGTGGCCGAAGATGACCGCCGACGCCGCAACGAACCGAAGCAGGTCAAAGCCGTTGTTGCGCCCCCGAGCCTGGGGGTGCGGCACGCCGTCGCCGGCGGCGCCGCCCGGGGAGCTGGGAGCGTCAGGATTGGAAGGCATTGTGAGTTTCGTTCAGGCGCAGCGGCCGCGGGCGGGACACTACGCGGGGGCGCGGGGTCGCGACAAGCCCACGAAGAACCCGCTGTGAGCGCAAACCTGTTGCGCCAACGATCGACTCGGCCCGCCGAGCTGCGACTGCGGGAACACCCAGCGTAGGCAAGGATGCGTTACCTTCGCCGCCGGTCGGCCTCGACCGACTGTTCACCATGGGCACGGGGCTGAGAGCAGTACCGGAGGGAACATGACGAGCATGCGCGCAACACTGGCTTTGGCCTATCTCTTGATTTGCACTCTATACCCTATATCAGCCGAAGCTGGCGTAGGTCAGCTTCGCTACTACGGGTATTTCGACGCCTATCAACACCGTCTCCCGCCAAACTCGCCCATCAACAACCTGCCCAATGTCGAGAAGTTCACGAACTTCAATTTCATCAGCGACGTCGCTTCCCTCGGCCCAACCGGCTCCCCCGGTACAGCCCCACAAGGCCTTTCGAACTGCGTCGGCCGCACATGTGTACAAAACGTGCGTACCATCTTTTTTCCCTACGACGCCGACCCGATGAATCCATCGGATCCTTGCTCGCCCTATGCCTCTTCTTGCCCTATGTATCCAGATGCAGACGTGCAGAGTCGCTGGATGGCCCTGATCTCAGGCATGTCTGCGACCGACAAGTCAAAGATCGCGGCGTTCTACGTCTTTGATGAGCCGAATGGATTCGGGGTTACTCGCAGTGACATCGATAAAGCCATAACGTTCATCAAGGCGTCGATGAGTAACGGTGACGTTCCTACAGTTCCAGTCATCGTCAACTATGCGTACATCAACGGAGACACCGGCGCCCTGCTCCCTCTCGACCTGTCAACAAGAGCCGATATCTTGGCTATTGACTACTACTGCGCAGACTTTCTTCCTGCGGTTAGCGCCCTTGATTCCAAAGTCAGGTCTCTTGACCTCAAGTTCCCCCAGTCGACGTACTTTGAGACTCGAAAGATCATGTTGTTTCCTCCGAGTTACAAGAACCTTGGTGCATATTGCGGGAGCGCAAGCAACAACAAGACAGAAAGCGATGCTGAGATTGCGGCGTCCCAGACTGACTACTTCAAGTACGCGCTGGAGAACCCCCGGGTAGTCGGAATAATGAACTTCGGCTTGTTCTCAGATCCTTCTCCAGTTCTCCCAGCAGGCACCAACCCGCCCGCATCCCTCACGACGTACCCACAGACCACCGCAGTCCAGAAGAAGATCGGCTCGGCGATCGTCGGCGTGCAGAACCTCGCTTTGTGGCAGCTGACGGGCAGTGGGAGTCCTTCGTTCGTCTTTGGAAATGCGGGGGACTATCCAATCGTCGGCGACTGGGACGGCAACGGGACTGACACGCCGGGGGTCGTACGACGTCAGGCCAACGTGCTCATGTGGGTCCTGAGCAACTGGGGCAACGGAGGTGGGCCGCTCACGGTGTTCAACTTCGGAAACACCGAGGACTTTCCCGTCGTCGGGGACTGGGATGGCAATGGCACCGACACGCCTGGTCTCGTTCGGCGGGGAACCAGCGTGCTCTCGTGGGTGTTGAGCAACTGGGGCAACGGTGGCGGCCCCCTCACACTCTTCAACTTCGGAAACGCGACTGATACCTGGGTCGTTGGCGACTGGGACAACAATCGATCTACCACTCCAGGTGTGGTTCGCCCGTCTGGTACTGCCTGGAGCTGGGTGCTCAGCAACCAGTCAACAGGTGGAGGAACCCTGACCCAGTTCTCGCTGGGGGCATTGACGGATACCCCCGCGGTTGGAGACTGGGATGGCAATGGAACCGATACGGCTTCCTATATCAGGCCGATCGACAACTCCTTGATCTGGTTCATCTGCAATACGCAGGCTTGCTCGAGTCCGGGGTGGAGTGTCCTCGGGGAAATCACCGACGTGCCCGTTGCAGGCGACTGGGACGGCCTGGGCGGTGCGTTCGGCACCTCGACGAAAGGATACGTCCGCTGAGTCAATCGTCACGCCCCGAGCCGACGCCACACGGCGTCGACGTCGACCGCCAGGGCGTCCCAGCTGCGGTCGCGCCGGACCCAGGCGGCGGCGGCCTGGCCCAGGCGGGTGCGCTGGGCTGGGTCGGCGATCAGCTCGGTCAGCAGCGCGGTCAGCGCGCCGACGTCGCCCTTGCGGAACAGGCGGCCGGTCACGCCGTCGACGACGAGGTCGGCCAGGGCGGCGACGTCGGAGGCCACGACCGGGCAACCCAGGGCCATGGCCTCGAACGGCTTGAGCGGCGACACCAGCTCGCACACGCGGTCGGGCCGGCGCGGCAGCACCAGCGCATCGAGCACGCTGTAGTAGCGGCGCACGTCGGCGGCGCCGACCCGGCCGGTGAAGGTGACGACGTGGCCGAGGCCGAGCTCGGCCGCCTGCGCCCGCAGCGGCCCGGCCGCGGCGCCGTCGCCGACGATGAGCACCCGCACCGGCGCCCCGGCCGCGTGCAGGCGGGCGGCGGCGACCAGGAGCGCGTCGAGCCCCTCGTAGGCGCTGAGCGTGCCGACGTAGCCGAGCACGACCTGGCCAGCCAGGTGATGCCGCCGCACCAGCTCGGCGTCGGGCGGCTGCGGCTGCAGGGCGGCCACGTCGGCCGCGTTGCCGAGCAGGCTGACGCGTGCTGCCTCGGCCCCGCCTGCGACCAGCTCGGCGGCGACGCCGGAGGTGATGGCGAAGGTGTGGTCGGCGGCGGCCGCGGCCTGGGCCTCGAGGCGGGCGATGAGCCGGTAGTGATCGGAGCCGTCGTAGCCAGCCGAGGTCGCTGCCTTCGACACGTGCCACAGGCCACGCACCTCGTACACCACCGGCAGGCCGAGCCGGCGCCCGACCTCGACGGTGGCCAGGCCGACGTTGTAGTTGGAGGCGGCGTGCAGCAGCGCCGGCCGGACCTGGCGGCACAGCGCCTCGAGCGCGTCGGCCGCCTCGTGGTGGTAGGCCTCGGGCTCGCGCGCGTAGCGCAGCTTGGCTCGGGTCGGCGCGAAGTGGTGCGGCACGCCGTCGACGTCGAGCTGGCGCGGCGGCAGGGCCCAGCCCGGATAGTCCCAGCGGTCGCTCGGGTACCCGGCCCGCGCCGCCACCTGCACGTCCCAGCCGCGCCGGCGCAGCGCGCCGACCAGGGCGTGGGTGCGGGCGGCGTAGCCGGCGCTGTGGTACGGGCGGCTGCTGGCCACCACGTACAGGACGCGTCCGGCCGTGCCGTCGGTGCTACGCGCCGCCGGCGGCGACAGCGGCAGGCCGTCGGCGAGCCAGCGCGCCTGGTCGTCGAGCCGGCGCTCCACGCGCGCGCCGACGTGGCCACCCAGCGCCCGCGCCTGGGCGATCAGCTCGCGCGGCCGGGTGATGGCCCAGCGCCACCGATACAGCCCGGCCAGCGCCAGGTGCGCCGCCGCCGAGCCGGCCACCTGCGCCAGCAGCTGCTCACCCACCCGCAGCGCGGCGTCGGGGTCGGCCGCGGCCTCGAGCGCCAGCACCGCGCGGTACGCCGCCACCCGCGCCGACAGCGGCAGCGCCGGCGTGCCGACGGTAATGATGAGGCGATCGCGCGCCGGCGCGGTGGTGCGCCCGAGCTGCGCCGCCGCCCGCTGGGCCCGGGCCGCCCAGGCCGGCGCGTCGCCCGCGAGCTCGGCGATCAGGGCCAGGGGGCCGCGCATGGCGGTGACCGCGCCGGGCTACTTCGACAGCTTGCGATCGGGCGCGAAGCCGACCGCCGAGGCCACGGCGATGAAGTCGCCACGCGAGGTCTTGTTCAGCCGCATCGTCGTCGAGCCCGCCAGGGCCGGCTGGGCCGCCAGCGCCTGTGACACGACCGGGGCGAGCGAGCCTGCGGCCAGCACCGGCACGCCCAGCGCCGGCGTCGCCACGCTGGTCGGCACGGTCACGCTCACCATCACCGGCGCCGCGGTCGGCACGGCCTCGGGCAGCGGCTCCTGGTGGCCACGGGTCTCCCACGAGCTCGCGTCGAGGGTGAGCAGCGCGAGCGGGGTGAGGATGCCGTAGGTCAGGGGGAAGACGATGCCAAGCGGCACCGCGTTCCACGACGACGCGTGCGGGTCCTTGTAGGCGTGCAGGCGGTAGGCGATGCCGAGCAGCAACGCGGCGACGACCTGGAAGGTCATGAGCGACCAGAAGCCGCCCAGCAGCAGGGCCGACACCAGCAGCGCCGGGTAGACCAGGATGACGGCGAACAGCGAGAAGAAGTACAGCGCCACCAGCGGGTGGCCCTTCCACACGTGCGACAGCCCGCCGATGTAGTCGACCATGTTCGAGCGGCGCCAGCGCAGCTGCTGCGACAGGTACACCGACAGCGACGTCGGCGCCGTGGTCCGGCACACGGCGTGCGGGTTCATGATGGTCTCGTAGCCGGCCTTGACGATCATCCGCGTCAGGTAGCGGTCCTCGCCGTACTTGATCTCGATGCCCATCATGCTGCGGTTCTCGAGCACCGGCAGCAGCTCCTCGAGCACGGTCCGGCGGTACGCGGTCAGGCAGCCCGACAGGCACAACACCGAGCGGAAGCGCGCCTCGACCCGCTTGATGAGGAAGTAGCTG
>JAGPCO010000218.1 GCA_018058095.1 Kofleriaceae bacterium | reverse complement strand
GGCGTGCGCGGCACCACGTTCGTCGTCAGCGTCGATCCGTGAGCTGAGGCGGCCCGGTGCAGCTCCGTCGACGAACCGCGGCGTTCGCGGTGGCCGCGGCCTTCGCCGCGCCGGCGGCGCGGGCGCGTGCCGAGGAGATCGGCTACCAGCTGAGCCGGTTCGAGCCGGCCCCGGCCGGCGACGCCTTCGTGCTGGTCGAGTACCCGTGGTACGCGCCGATCCGCCGCCTCGCGCTCGGGTTGTCGTACGACCTGGCCGAGGGCCTGGTGGTGGCGGCCGACGGCGTGGCGCCGATCGACCGCAGCCAGACGGTGCACCTCGACGTCGCCGGCGCGATCGGGCGCTGGCTCGGCTTCGCGCTGAGCGTGCCGCTGGTGGTCGAGCAGGACGGCACGCCGCTGGCCGGGGTCGGGCCGTCGGGGACCACCCTGGGCGACCCACGCCTGAGCGTGCGCACCCGCATCCTGGGCGACCACGACGACGCCCTCACGGTGAGCGCCTCGGCCTCGGTGTGGATCCCGGTCGGCGCCGCCGACGCGCTGGCGGGCGACAACGGTCCGCGCGGCCAGCTCCGCCTCGGCGCCGGCGGCCTGTGGCGCGACCGGCTGCGCTGGGCCGTCAACCTGGGCGCGCTGGCGCGATCGACCGCGCGCCTGTCGGCGCAGGCGTCGGACCGCGGCAACACCGTCGGCAGCGAGCTGCAGGCCTCCGCCGCCGTGGCCTACTCGCTGCTGCCGCGCCGGCTGGCGGTCGGGCCCGAGGTGGTGACGGCGCTGGCCATCGCCAGCGATCTCCCGGCCGGGCAACGCACGGTCGCCGCCGAGGGGTACCTGACCGCGCGCATGCAGCTCCCGGCCGGGCTGGCCCTGGGCCTGGGCGTCGGCACGGCGCTGGCCGGCGAGCCCGGGCCGCCCGAGCGGCGGGCCGTGCTGTCGCTGACGTACGCGCCGCCGGCGCCCGGGCGCGGGCCGGCGCCGATGCCGACCTCCAGCTTCGAGCAGGTGGTGGTCCTCCCCGACGAGGACGGCCACGTCGGCGCGGTGGTGGTCGACGACGGTGCCAGCCAGATCGTGCTCGACCAGCCGTACGCCGCGACCGAGCTGCGCCGGGGCGATCGCGCCGCCCGCGCCGTCACCAGCTCGGCCGCGCAGGTCGAGCGCGCGACCGCGGCCGCGGCCAGGGCCCTGCCGCCGCCCGATCGCGACGGCGACGGCGTGGCCGACCGCGACGACGCCTGTCCCGACCGCGCCGGCGCGGCCAGCGCCGATCGGCTGCGCCACGGTTGCCCGGCCGCGGCCGAGAAGGTCGTGCTCCTGCCCGACGGCGACGGCCACGTCGGCGCGATCGAGGTCGATGACGGGACGACGCGGACGGTGCTCGACGTGCCGTACGCCTCGATCGAGGTCGGTGCCGACGGCCAGGCCCGGCTGGTGCCGGCCGTGCCGGCCACGGCGGCCGAGCGCGCCCTGGCCGCGGTCGCCGCCGCGCTGCCGCCAGCCGACGCCGACGACGACGGCGTGGTCGACGGCGAGGACACCTGCCCACGCCGGCCGGGCGTGGCCTCGGCGACCAACCCGCTCGCCCACGGCTGCCCGGTCGTGGCCGAGCGCGTGTTGCTGGTGCCCGACGCCGACGGCCACGTCGGCGCGATCGAGGTGTCCGACGGGTCCCGCGCGCTGGTGCTCGACGTGGCCTGGGCGGCGGTCGAGGTCGGCGCCGACGGCCAGGCCCGCCCGGTCGACCCGGCGCCGGCGGCGGCGATCGAGCGCGCCCTGACCACGCTGGCCGCGGCCATGCCCATCCTCGACGAGGACGGCGACGGCGTGCGGTACGAGGACGACGCCTGCCCCGACCGCGCCGGCGTCGCCTCGCCCGACCCGCTGCGGCACGGCTGCCCGGCCGCGGCCGAGCGTGTCGTGCTGGTGCCGAGCGATGACGGCCACGTCGGCGCGGTCGAGGTCACGGCCGGCACGACGAGCGTCGTGGTCGACGCGCCGTGGGCCAGCGCCGACGTCGACCGGGCCGGGGTCGTCACCGCCGTCCCGCCGGCGCCGGCGGCCGCGCTGGCCCGCGCCACCGCCGCGCTGGCGGCCGCGCTGCCGCCGCCCGACCGCGATGACGACGGCCTGACCGACGCCGCCGATCAATGCCCCGACCGGGCCGGGCCGACCAGCGCCGACCCGGTCCGCACCGGCTGCCCGGCCACGGTCGAGCAGGTCGTGGTGCTGGCCGACGAGAACGGCACGATCGGCGCGGTCGAGGTCACCGACGGCACCGGCACGATCGTGCTCGACAAGGAGTACGCCGCGGCCGAGGTCGGCGCCGACGGCCGCGCCCGCGGCCTGACCATCGACGCGGCCGAGGTGTCGGCCCGCTTCGCGGCGGCGATGGCGGCGCGCCCACCGGGCGCGCGCATCATCCTGTACTTCACCGCGCGCAGCGAGCCGGTGCGCGACCTGACCGGGCCGATCGACAACCTGGTGGCCGAGGTCAAGGCCAAGGGCTCAGCCAGCTTCACCATCGAGGTCATCGGCCACACCGACCAGACCGGCTCCGAGCGCGCCAACGTGCGCATCGGCCGGCAGCGGGCCCAGCTCATCGCCGATCGCCTGATCGCCGCCGGCGTGCCGGCCGACCGCATCACCGTCACGTCGATGGGCTCGCGCGAGCCGGCGGTCAAGCGACGCAGCCGGCGCACCGTCGAGCTGCGCAACCGCCGCGTCGAGATCTGGGTGCGATAGCCGCATGTCGCTGGCACCGGGCCGCAGCCGCCGCCTGTTCCTCGCCCTGCAGCTGCCGCTGATCGCGGTGTGGACGCTGCTGTTCGCGGTGGCCGAGTGTGGGGATCACGACCAGCTCGACAACCGAACGCTGCGCGAAGGCGTGTACCCGACCGCGCGCCGGCTGCAGAGCGCGTACGGCGACGCCCGCTTCCGCGCCCGGGGCCCGCAGCCGACCCGCCACAAGATCGTCATCGTCGAGATCGACGACGCCGCGGTCAGCCAGCTCGCGCGCTGGCCGTGGCACCGCGACGCCATCGCCGCGCTGGTGCTGCAGGTGATGGAGGCCGGCGCCAAGGTGGTCGGCCTCGACGTCGTCTTCCCCGAGGCCGACCAGCGGGTGCCCGACGGGGTGGCCGAGCTGATGACGGCGCACGGCCTGGCCGACCAGATCCCGCAGTTCGAGACCGACCTGGTGCTGCAGCGGATCATCGACCTGTACAAGGACCGGCTGGTGCTCGGGTGGATGACCGACACCTGGTGCCGGCCGCGCTGGTCCCGCCTGCCCTGCCCGGTCGCTCCAGCGGAGGCCCTGGCCGGCTTCGAGAAGTTCGGCTACCAGCGCTTCGCGCCGCCGAGCGGGTTCGACCCGGCCACCACCCACCTGGTGTCGACGCCGACGCTGGTCGGCAACCTGCCGGGCTACGAGCAGGCCGCGCTGCACGCCGGCTACCTGGTCAACGCCGCCGAGGAGCCCGACGAGATCGTGCGGCGGGCCCAGCTGGCCATCTTCTTCGGCGGCCGACCGTTCCCGTCGCTGCCGCTGGCCATGGCCCGGGTCGGGCTGGGCGGCGAGCTGGGGCTGGCGCTCGACGACGCGGATCGGGTGGCGCGGATCGAGCTGACCCCGCCCGGCCGGCGGGTGGCCGTCAACGGCGGCGGGGTCATGACCATCAACTTCCGGGGCCCGGGTTATCACTTCCCGTACGTCGGCGCGATCGACCTGCTCGGCGAGGAGGACGTCATCCCGGTCCAGCACGACGGCGTGGTCGAGCACAAGCCGCGGGCCGAGATCTTCGGCGACGCCTACGTCTTCATCGGCGTGACCGCGATCGGCGCGCGCGACCTGCGCAACTTTCCGTTCGGCAGCAACGTGCCTGGCACCGAGGGCCTGGCCACCATCCTCGACAACATCCTGGCCGGCGACGCCATCCGGCCGGGCGCCGGCCTGCTCGACTGGCGGCTGGTGCTGGCGCTCATGACCGTGGGGGCGCTCGGCTTCGGCGCGCTCATGGTCCGCCTGTCGGCGCTGCCGGCGATGCTGTCGGCCCTGGCCACGATCGGCGTGGTCGCCCTGCTCGACGTGTACGTGGTGTTCGGGCGGTGGAACGTCGGCCTGAACACGGTGTTCCTGCTGGGCGAGCTGGCCACCCTGTTCGTCGCCACCGTCGCGGTCAAGTACGTGGTCGAGGAGCGCGGCAAGCGCTTCATCCGCAGCACGTTCTCCAAGTACCTGGCGCCGTCGGTGGTCGACCAGATGCTGAGCGACCCGAAGAAGCTGCAGCTCGGCGGCGAGACCCGGCGCCTGACGATCATGATGTCCGACCTGCGTGGGTTCACCGCCATGGCCGAGCGCATGAAGCCGGCCGAGGTGCTGAC
>JAGPCO010000045.1 GCA_018058095.1 Kofleriaceae bacterium | reverse complement strand
GTGCACATGCAGCCGCGTTCAGAAAAGTCCGAGCCACGGACACGGCCTCCCAACCATAAGGGTTTACAGGAGATTACTTCCGGGCGGGGCGGCGGATCGAGCTTCCTGTCGGGTCCCGTGGTCACCTCGCCCGACCCAGGTGGAGACCAGCGAGCGCTCCTGATGCGCCCACCTGCAGGTGGTGCGCAAACGCCGACTCGACCGGCCGGTGCGACCGGTATGCTGGTCGACGTGAGGCGGAGTCGGTTTGCCATGCTGGGGCTGCTGCTGGCGCCGGCCGCGGCGTGTCGCCTCGGCTTCGACTCCGACGATGGCGCCAGCAGCGGTCGCGCCGACGCCGCCGCCGGCGACGCTGCCCCCGGCGGCCTGACCGTGACCGCGGCCCAGACCACGCCGCTGCTGAGCATCGACGGCGCCGGTGCGGGCGCCGGCGCGGTGACCTTCACCAGCCCAACCCAGGCCGGCCAGACCGTCGTCGTGTGGGTCTGGCTGTGGGCTGGCGGCGACACCCTGGTCGCGCCCGACGCGGTGACCGACAGCCTCGGCAACGTTTACAGCCGGGCCGCCGCCGTCGAGCTGAGCGCGCCGCAGTGCTCGAGCGGCGCCGCCGCCGCGGGCATGTACGTCGGCCACGTCGGCACCGGCGGCGGTGGCCACACCGTCACCTTCACGGCCAGCGGCGCCGCGCCCTCGCCGCAGATGACCATGCTGGCCACCGCGTACGATGGCCTGCCAGCGGCGACGGTGCGCGCCAGCCTGGCCACCCCGGTCGCGGCCGCGCCGTCGCCCATGCCGCTCGGCACCGGCGCGCTCGACGTCGACGCCGGCGGCGCCCTGCTGGTCGCCGTCGCGACCGAGTGTGCCGGCTACCCCGGCCTCGTCGTGTGGGGCACGCCCGCTGGCTGGACGGCGCGCGGCACCGAGCCGCGCACCGATGGGATCGCTCCCGGCCAGGCCGTCGATCGCGTCGAGCCCGGCCCGGCCCGCGTCAGCGCCGACTGGACCGTCATGTTCACCGGCAGCCCCGCCCCGGCCGCCGCCGCCCTCGCCGCGCTGCGGTGACGGCGGCCCACCGCTACCACAACACCCGCAAGGTGTTGCGGCTCGCCTCGCCGAAGTAGATGCGGCCCGACGGCGTGGCCGCCAGCGCGCGTGGGTTCTCGAGCTGAGCCGCCAGCGGTGGACCGTACTCGCCGGCCACACCCGCCGTGCCGCTGCCGGCCAGGGTCGCGAGCACACCGCCGGTGATGCGGCGGATGCGGTTGCCGTCGGTGAACACCAGGTCGCCGCCGACCAGGGTCAGGCCCTGGATGGTCCCGAGCCCGGCGGCGGTGGCGAGGGTGCCGTCGGCGGTCGGCCCGGTCGCGGGGCCGCCGGCGACGACGGTCAGCGTGCCGCCGGCGTCGCGTCGGAGGATCCCGTTGGCGGACGTGGTCGAGCCCGGCCGACACAGGACCGCCCCGACGTACAGGTCGGTCCCGCTCCACACCATCGCCCCGCCCGTCGCCGGCAGGTTGACCACGTTCGCGCTGAGGCCGTCGCAGCTGGTGGCGGCGACGAGCGCCGTGGTGATCACGTTGGTGGTCAGGTCGACCCGCCGGATCCGGGCGTGCTGGGTGTCGGCGATGTACAGGGCGCCGTCGGGCCCGAGCGAGATGGCGGCGGGCGTGGCCAGCACCGCGTTGGTGGCCAGGCCGCCGTCGCCCCACGGCGCGGTCGTGGCCGCGCCGCCACCGGCCTGGGTGACGATGATGCCGGTGGCGAGGTCGACCCGCCGGACGCGGTCGCTGTTGCGCTCGCTGATGTACAGGCGCCCACCAGCCTCGTCGAGCGCCAGGCCGACGACGTTGCTGAGCTGGGCGCCGACGGCCGGCCCGAAGTCGCCCAGCGCGTTGCCGCCGCCGGCGACGGTGGTGACCAGCCCGGTCGGATCGAGCCGGTGGACCCGGGCGGTGTCGCCGAAGTACACGGCGCCAGTCGACGCGACCGCCACCGCGGCCACCGCCTGTACGCCGGCCAGCGCGGCGGGCACGCCGACGTGGGCCGCGGCCGAGGACGCCCCGACCAGGTTGACCGCCGTCAGCACGGTGCCGGTCGGGCTGGTGTTGGTGATGGTGAAGGTGGCGGGGCTACCAGCGACGTGGGTCCCGTGCAGGTCGCGGTAGCTGCCGAGGACCTGCGTCGTGCCCGGGACCAGGCCGGTGCGTGCGGTCGTCGGCGCCAGGCCAGCGGTGTTGGTCAGCGAGCGCGCCGGCACGACCTGGGTGATGACCTGCGGGCTGGCCCAGGTCACCGGCAGGCCGAGGTACGGCGTTCCGCCGGCGGTGGCCACCCGGGCGTTGATCGACGCGACCTGCTGGTGCACGGCGACCGAGGCGGTGCTGACCGGGAGCGACAGCACCACGTCACCCGGCACCGCGCCGGTCACGCCGCTGACCTGACGCACGGTCGCGGTCCCCTCCGAGATCCACAGGTCGGCGCCCCGCACCACGAGGTCGACCGGCGCCGACAGCGGCGCGGTGGCGGCGGTGACGTACTCGCCAGCGCTGCCGCTGGTGCCGGTGCCGGCGATGCGGCTGACCAGGCCGGTGCGGGCGTCGATCCGCCGCACTCGGTGCCCCTGGGTCTCGAGCGTGAACAGGTTGCCGGCCGGATCGAACGCGAGGCCGGTGATGGTCAGGAACTGCGTCGCCGCCGCGTGGGCGCCCTCGCCGAGGGTGCCGGCCAGGTCGCCCGCGATGTGGTGCACCGTGCCGTCCGGATCACGCCGCAGCAGGCCATTCGAGATCTGCTGGGTGACCGGCACACAGACCGACGCCCCCAGGAACAGCGCCCCGGTCGGGCCGACCACCAGGGCGCCACCCGAGCCGGCCGACACGTAGACCGCGTCGACACAGTTGGTGCCCGGGCTGAGGATGGTGGTGATGACCCCGGCGGCATCGATGCGCCGGACCGCGCCGCTGAACTGCTCGAACAGGTAGCCGACCCCACCCGGACCGAACGCCAGCGAGGTCGGGCTCTGCAGCCGCGCCGCGGTGGCCAGCCCACCATCGCCGTAGCCGGGCGGCCCGGCCGGCCCGCCCCCGGCGTAGGTGAAGACCCGGCCGCTGGCGAGGTCGAGCCGGCCGATCCGATCGGAGGTGACCACGTAGAGCTGGCCGCTGGCGTCGAAGGCGAGGCGGTCGATGCTGCCGAAGTACGCCGTCAGCGCGGGGTCGCCCTGGTTCCACGGCGGGGTCCGGCTCGCCAGCTGGCCGGCGATGTGGCTGATGGTGCCGGCGGGGTCGACCCGGTACAGGCGACCGCCAAACTGCTCGGCCAGGTACACGCTGCCGTCGGGCCCCAGGGCCATCGCCCCGGTGTCGCCGATGCGGGCCTGGCTGGCCGGGCCGGGCACGCCAGAGAAGCCGGAGGTGTGCGAGGCGTTGACCACGGTGAAGATGGTGCCGGCCGGCGACGCCGTCGCGCTGAACGGCAGCTCGAGCGGGGCCGACACCGGCGTCTGCACGCTGAAGGTCTGCACGCCCGCGGTCGGGCCGAGGCGGACCACGAAGCTCGACGCGCCGGTGGCGTCGGTGGTGCTGGCCGGGGTCACCACGGTCCCGCCCGGCGCTGGCACCACCGTGACCGCGCGGCCGACCAGGGCGGTGCCGCCGCCGTCGCGCAGGCGCACGGTGATGGGCGCGAGCTGGCTGCCGACCGGCGCGGTCTGGCCGCCGCCGGCGGTGACGGTCAAGGTGTTGGGCGAGGTGATACAGGCGCCGGCCGAGCAGTACATGCCGGCGCCGAGGCACGGCGAGCCGTCGGGCGCGTTGCTGCCCTGGTCCTCGCAGGTGGCGCTGCCGGTGCCGCAGGTGATGGCGCCGACGTGGCACGGCGCCGACGCCGGCGAGCAGGCCTGGCCCTGGTTACACGGCTCGCAGCTGCCGTTGCGGCAGAAGTTGGCGCCGCCGCAGTTGGTGCCGTCGGCGGCGTTGAGGCCGCTGTCCTCGCAGGTCTGCGGCAGGCCGGTGTCACACGACAGCCGGCCCTGCCGGCACGCGTTGGGCGCGTAGGTGCAGGCGCCGCCCTCGGTGCAGGCCACGCAGGCGCCGTCGTCGCACACCTGATCGAGCCCGCAGGTGTTGCCGCTCGGGACCTGGGCCGCTGTCGGCAGGCACTCGGCCTGCCCGCTGGCGCAGCTCTGCACGCCGACCACGCAGGCGCCGGCGCTCGAGGTGAAGCAGCTGCCGCCGTTCTGACACGGGGCACACGCACCGGCGAAGCAGACCTGGTCGAGGCCGCAGGTCGAGCCGTCGGGGCGCGGCTGGCCGGTGTCCTGGCACACCGGGGTGGCGCCGCTGCACAGCAGCAGGCCGACGTTGCACGAGTTGACCGGGGCACAGGGCGAGCCCGGGATGCAGGCCTCGCACGCGTCGCCCTGGCCGTCGCTATCGCCGTCGGCCTGGTCGGGGTTGACCACGCCGGGGCAGTTGTCACACAGCGTGCCGACGCCGTCGCCATCGGTGTCGACCTGGTCGGGGTTGGACGTGGCCGGGCAGTTGTCCTCGAAGTCGAGCTGGCCGTCGCCGTCGCCGTCGGGGGTGGGCACGGCGCGGTCGACCGTGCCGTTGCCGTCGCGGTCGAGGTCGGCGTTGTCGCCGACGCCGTCGCCGTCAGAGTCGAGCGACTCGGCCGGGTCCTGCGGGAAGCCGTCCTGGCCGTCGAGCACGCCGTCGCCGTCGTCGTCGTCGTCGAGGTCATCGGTCAGGCCGTCGCCGTCGAGGTCGAGGTCGGACGGGATGACCAGGGCGCTGGCCAGCACCAGGTCGCGCGTGCCGTACACCAGCACCGACGGCACCACCGCGGTGCGGTTGACGCTGGGGTGGCGCGCGCGCACCAGGTACACGCCAGCGCGGGCCGGCAGCGAGAAGGTGCCGTCGTCGCCGGTGACGACGGTCTGCTCGACCGTGCCGTCGACGGCGTCGACCAGCTCGACGGTGATGCCGGCCCGGTCGGTCCGCTGGCTGACCGCGGCCTCACCGATCACCGCCACCATCGTGCTGGTCACCGCGGCCAGGTCGAAGTCGACGTCGAGCGTGCGCACGCCCGGGCGGACCTGGACGTCCTCGACCACCAGGCTGCCGCTGTCGTTGGTGAGGACGACGTCGTGCACGCCAGCCGGGACCCGCTCGAACAGGTAGCCGAACGTGGTCGGGTCGAGCGCGGTCGAGATGCCGTAGCCGGGGATGGACAGGATCGTGAACGGCGGGGTCTGCCCGGCCGGGACCACGGCGTGGCCGCCGAGCGAGCCGGGCTTGGCGACGCGGAGGTTGCCGAGCGGGGTGATGATGCCGGCGTTGGCGGCGGTGGTGACCAGCATGTCGGGGATGAGCCCGCCGGTCTGGGCCGCCCGATCGGCGACGACGCGCAGGACCCAGCGGCCGGGGTCGACGGCGAGGATGGCGAACTCGCCGGCCTGGTCGCAGCGGGCGCCACGCGGCGAGCCCTCGAGCGTGACCATGCAGCCGGACGCACCGACGTCGTCGTCGAGGACGATGCGGCCGATCAGCTCGCCGAGCGGATCCTGCACGGTCTCGTCGGGGGTGCCACACGCCCCACACCCGGCCAACCCGCTGCTCAGCCCAAGGGCCAGCACGGCCAGCACGATCCATCGATACGCGCACGTCATTGGCGACCTCCTCGGGCCCGCCCGGGCGGCCCAGCCCTGGTTCTATCGCGACGATGCCCCTGGTTGGTCCTGGAATTCGATGAACCCGGGCGCGGCGTCGGCCCGGATCGGTGGCGGCGCCGGCGCGGCATCGGGCGACGCAGGCGTTGCGCCTGGGCGGCGGGCGTCGGGGCGGCCTCGCTCGGCGCCGGCGTCGACCGGCGCCGTGGCGTCGACTGGCGGCCCGAGCCGCGCGTCGATCGGCTGCGGCCGCGGACCGACCAGGCCGGCGTCGACGCTGGTGGGCCGGGACGCCTCCGCCGCGTCGGCACCAGCGGCGGGCGCGACGACGGCCGCACGCTCGGCCCCACCACCGAGCGCCAGCACCCCGGCCACGGCCACACCGACGGTGCCGAGCCCCAGCGCGACCCAGCGCCAGCGCCGCGGCGGCGCCGGGGTGGTCGTCGGCGCGGCCGCGACCGGGCCGGGCCCGATCTCGGCCGTCAGCGGCGGCGGAATCGACGCGACCGTGGTCGACAGCGACGGGGGCGGCGCGGCGCCCGGGGCCATCGTCGCGTCGAGCTCGACCGCCGACGGCGTGGCCTCGGCCGGGACCGGCTCGCCGGCCAGGATGGCGCGCAGGGCGTCGCGCACGTAGCTCGCGCTGCGCGGGCGGTCGCCCGGCTCCTTCTCGAGCAGGCGATCGATCAGCTGACACAGCGCCGGCGGCAGGCCGACCACTTGCTCGGCGATGGGCGCCGCCGGCCGGGTCAAGAGCGCGCTCAGCACCTCGGTGTACGAGCCGCCGGTGAACGGCGGCCGCCCGACCAGGGCGTGGTGGAGGATGCCGCCGATGGCGTACAGATCGGCGGCCGGCCCGGCGGCGCGGGCGTCGCGCGCCTGCTCGGGCGCCATGTACAGCAACGTGCCCATCACCGTGCCGCTGGCGGTGAGCTGCAGGTCCTCGGTCGCGACCCGGGAGATGCCGAAGTCGAGCACCTTGACGCCCCAGCGAGGGCGCGAGGTCACGAACACGTTGTCGGGCTTGAGGTCGCGGTGGATGACGCCCTTGTGGTGGGCCGCGGCCATGGCGTCGAGCAGCTCGATCACCACCGGCAGGACCTCGGCCGGCTCGAGCTTGCCGCGCGCCTCGAGGCGGCTGCCCAGCGTCTCGCCCTCGAGCCGCTCCATGACGATGAACGCGCTGCCGTCGTCGGCCTGGCCGAGATCGAGCACGCTGACCACGCCGGGGTGATCGACCGCGGCGCTGGCGCGCGCCTCCTGCCGGAACCGCGCCATCATGGCCGGGTCGCGGCTGATGCCGGCGTGCAGGACCTTGAGCGCGACCGGCCGGCCGATGTCGAGGTTCTCGGCCAGGAACACCGTGCCCATGCCACCGACGCCGAGCACGGCGTCGAGGCGGTACTTGCCGGCGAGGATGGAGCCGAGCGGCAGGGGCGGCGTGTCGGCCAGTGCGCTCAGAAGTCACACGCCGGCTCGGGGGTCTCGCACGCCGCCGGCGCGCTCGGGCACCAGCGCACGCCAGCCGCGGTGACGGCTACCTCACGGGTGAGGGTGTCTTCGTCGTCGTCGGGGGTGATCGGCATCACCACGCACAGCGTGCTCACGCCGCCGTCACTCAGCTTGAGCCGGGCCATGCGGCGTCCACCCTCGACGTACACGTTGGCCGTGGCCGTGCGCGCGTCGCCCTGGTCGAAGAACGCGTCCTGCGACGCGGTGCAGGTGCCGGTGACGACATCACACGCCTTGACCAGCAGCACCCGGCCCGGGTCACGCGTGACCTTCAGCTCGACGTCGGGTGGGTCGTACGCGGCGGGGCACCCGCCGACGAGCGCGGCCAGCGGCACCAGCAGCAGGATCCTACGGCAGGACAATGATCACCCCGTCGGGCATGGAGTCCTGGTTGGCGCGGCGGTAGACCAGCGCTCCGGTCACACCCACCACCGCGGCCGTGACGATCAGGACCGGGATCAGGACCTTCCGACGCCGATACCAGGGCGGCGGTAGCGGCTCGAGCCGCAGCGTCAAGCGCTGGTCGACGCCGGCGACCACGGTCAGGCGCTCGAGTCGGTCGACGTGGCCGGGCAGGCGGGCGACCAGCTCGTGCCCACCAGGGACCAGCTCGATCGAGCGCGGCGCTCGCCCATGTGGCACGCCATCGTCGATGAACAGCTCGGCCCGCGCCGGCACCGACTCGACCAGCACCCGCCCGGTGGTCGGGATCGCGGTCGGCACCAGCACCACGTCGACCGCCGCGCCCGGCGCCAGGTCGACCAGCTCGCGGCTGGCGTCACGCTGCCCGGCCCGGCGCGCCACCAGGGCATGCCGGCCGCTGACCGGGGCCCACACCACCAGCGGCGTGGTCGCGGTCGCGACCCCGACCGGGCGACCGTCGAGCTCGATCTCGACCGGCCCACCCTGGGTCAGCACCCGGGCCTGGACCGAGGTGCGGCGGATGGTGTCGAGGTCGGCCCGGACCCGGTCGGCGAAGTCGGGCGACAGCGTGCCCGAGCCCTCGGCCAGGACCCGCTCGTAGATGGCGATGGCCTGGTGCGGCAGGTCGCCCTTGCGCAGGGCGACCGCGGCGTTGATCAGGTGGGTGATGCCGCGATCGAGCTCGTAGGCGGCGACGAACAGCTTGGCCGCCTTCTCGTACGGCAGGGCCCCGGCCGGCTGGTCCTTGATGAGCGCGAAGGCGTCGAGCGCGAGCTGCTCGGCCTGCCGCTTGGCCTGGGCCACCGCCTCGGGCGCGGGAGCCGGGGCCTGCGCGCCGGCCGGCGTGCTCGTCAGGAAGAGCACGCCCACCACCACGGCCATCGCGGTCACCAGGCGCATCGCGGCGGCAGTATAACCGAGCGGCGGCCGCCGCCGGCTACGCCCGGGCACGCGGGCGGGCCAGGCGAGCGCGCGGGCGGCGGGCGCGGGCGGGCGCGGGCGCGGGCGCGACGTGGAGCGATCCACCGCGGAGGAGCTCGAGGCGGTTGGCCGGCGCGTCGGGCGCGAAGAACGCGCGCAGCATGCCCGGCGTCCGCCGGCTCTGGCTGAGCCACTCGACCCGCCACTCGGTGATCCGCACCTTCTTGACGTGGACGTACACCCCCGGCGTGGGCTCGTCGATGGACTGCCGCTGCCGCACCAGCACCAGCGGCGCCTCGGCCCCGCGCGTCCGGCGCGCGAACGCCAGCGCCCTCGGGTACGTCGCGAAGGCCAGGAAGTAGTCGTCGCCGTCGTGGTGATCGGGCGCGCCCCGCTCGGGGTGGCACCACACCCGGTACTCGAGGACCTCGTCCCAGACGTAACCTCCGCCCGACTTGGTCAGGGCCGGGTACCGGCCGACCTTGGCCGGGTCGATGGCGGTGGGGTAGCGGGCGGCGACCTTGCGGACCATGCTGGGAGCGTATCGCCAAATCGCGGCGCGGTTCGTACAGCCGCGCACACCACCCACACGCCTCCGAGACCGCGCCGTCACCGACGGCACGCTGGCGCGCGTGCGCACATTGCCATCCTTGCGGCGGGTGGCGGCGGTTCTCTACAGTGGTCGACGATGGCCAAGTTTGTCTCGACGAAGACGGTGCTGAGCGCGTGGATCCTGGCGGCGGCGGCGTGTGGCGGCAACGGTGGCAACGGCGGCGGCGGCGACGCCGGGGGTGGAGGTGGCGACGGCGGCGGTGGATCGTCGGCCGACGCCATGCCGTGGTTCGACGCCGCGCCGCGGCTCCTGACGATCGAGCCGCTCGCCCCGGTGATCGACGCGACCGGCGTGCCGGTCACGCTGCCGTTCACCGCCCGCGTCGACGGCCAGCCAGTCACCGCGACCTGGACCGTGGCCGACGTCGTCGTCGGCACCATCAACCAGACCGGCGGCTTCCGCGCACGCGGCGACGTTGCCGGCCAGGTCGAGGTCAGCGCCACCTACGGCAGCACCACGGTGTCGACCATGGTCACGGTGCGGGTCAACATCGTCGACCCGGGCCCGATCTCCACCGCCGACCAGGATCTGCTGCGCGGCGGCGGCACGGCCGACCCGGCCTTCGCGTGGCTGTTCCCGTACGAGGCCACCGTGTTCCCGCGTGGCCTGGCCGCGCCGTTCATGCAGTACGGCGGTGGCGCCACCGACGCGCTGCGTATCACCGCCCAGGTCGGCGACTTCCAGTACGAGGGCTTCGTCGGCGCCACCGCCCGCCCGGGCGCGACGCTGCCGCCGGCCATCTGGGACGCGCTCACCACCTCGGCCGGCTCGGGCCAGACGGTCACGCTCACCGCGACCAAGCTGGCCGGCGGGCAGGTCACCGGGCCGGTCACCCGCACCGCCAGGATCGCCCAGGGCGACCTCAAGGGCATCATCTACTACAACTCGTACAACTCGCCGCTGGCCGGTGGTGGCGGCGTGTTGCGGGTCAAGCCCGGCGGCAACGCCGAGGTGGTGCAGGCCGGCTGCACGGTGTGCCACTCGGTCAGCGCTCAGGGCAACGTGATGGTGTCGGGTGTGTCGTGGAGCAGCAGCAACCCGATCGACAGCCGCAGCTTCGACCTCGGCGCCGACGGCAGCTCGACCACCCGCCTGACCAACACCGACGGCCGCATGTGGTCGTTCGCGGCGCTCACGCCCAACGGCGCGCTGGCCCTGTCCAACGGCATCCCGGCCTCGGGCAGCCCCATCCGCGGCCTGTCCGGCACGTTCCGCTCGCGCCTGTACGACACCGCGACCGGCCTCGAGGTGGCGGCGCCATCGTTCACCGACGCGGTGCAGTACGCGCTGACGCCGGCGTTCGCCCCGGCCGGCGACAAGGTGGCCTTCACCTGGCACCAGGGCAACTCGCGCAACCTGGCGGTGAGCAGCGTCGACCTGACGCAGGCCCCGCCGGTGTTCGGCCCGCCCGCGATCGCGGTCACCGTGGGCTCCGGCATCGTCGGCTGGCCCAGCTTCCTGCCCGACAGCGGCGCCGTGGTGTACCAGGCCGGCACCGCGTTCGACACCGAGCACGGCAACACCGCCGAGCTGCGCCTGGTCGCGCTCGGCGCCACCCCGGCGCAGAACCTGTTCAGCACGCTGCCGGCCGCCAACGGCCGCGACGGCGCCGGCGCCAGCATCCTCCCCGGCGGCGAGGACGAGGACAACAACCGCTCGTACGAGGCCACGGTGCTGCCCATCCCGGTCGGCGGCTACTACTGGATCATGTTCACCAGCCGCCGCACCTATGGCCACACCCTGGCCCCGGGCGGCACCGTCGCCAACACCAGCGACGAGTTCGTCGAGAACAGCAAGCGCAAGAAGCTGTGGGTCGCGGCCATCGACCTCGACTACGCCACCAAGATGGCGGCCGGCCAGGACCCGAGCCACCCGGCCTTCTACCTGCCTGGGCAGGAGCTCGGCGCCGGCAACATGCGCGCCTACGCGGCGATGGAACCGTGCCGCGACCTGGGCGCCACCTGCGAGTCGGGCGCCGACTGCTGCGGCGGCTTCTGTCGGCCGGTCGACTTCACCCCCGAGGGTGAGCCCGTCCTGGCCTGCGTCGACCAGCCAGCCGGCTGCTCCAACACCGACGAGACCTGCGCGACCGACGGCGACTGCTGCGGGGTGCTCGAGGGCACCACCTGCATCAACAACCGCTGCGCCGAGCGCACGCCGATCGAGTAGGTCCCGGGCGGGCCGGGTGCCCCCGCGGCGATCGACCGGGGCGATTTCGGCGCGCCCGGACCGTCGCCGACGTGCGCGGTTTGCGGTACCAACTGGCCGTGACCAGCACCTCCACCGCTGCCGCAGCCGCCCCGCCGCTGCCGGCCGACACCAGCCTCAAGATCCACGATCTGATGCTCCGGGCCCGCGTGCTCGAGGAGCGCCTGATCACCATGTACAAGCAGGGCGACGGGTTCTTCTGGATCGGCGGCCCGGGCGAGGAGGCGTTCAACGTCCCGCTCGGCCTGCTGGTCGACAAGGGCGCCGGCGTCGACCACGACTACCTGCACCTGCACTACCGCTCGAGCGCGACGCTGCTGGCCATGGGCGCCGACCCGGTCGACTCGCTGCGGCAGATGAAGAACACCGCGACCGACCCGTACAGCAAGGGCCGCAACTTCGCCGGCCACTACTCGCGGCGCGAGTGGAACCTGGTGCCGGTCAGCTCGCCCATCGAGGTGCAGTTCTCGATCGCCATCGGCACCGCCCACGCGCAGCGGCGCGGCACCGGCGCCAAGGGCGTCACCATCGTCCAGGGCGGCGACGCCGGCTCGGCCGAGGGCGACTTCGCGACCGCGCTGGTGTGGAGCTCGCGCCGCGGCCACGAGCTGCCCATGCTGATGATCGTCACCAACAACCGCTACGGCATCTCGACCCCGTTCGAGGGCCAGCACGGCTACGACCACGTGTCGGACCGCGGCAAGCCGCACAACATGCCGACGGTGGTCGTCGATGGCAACGACCCGGAGGCGAGCTGGGCCGCGCTGCAGACCGCGCTCCACTACGTGCGGACCGAGCGCAAGCCGTACCTGCTCGAGGCCATGGTGTCGCGCCTGCGCGGCCACTCGTCGGCCAGCGGCGCCAACCCGGTGCGCGAGGAGACCGACTGCCTGGCCCGGTACGAGGCGACCCTGATCGGCCGCGGCGTGCTCACCCGGGCCGACATCGACGCCAAGCGCGAGGCGCTGACCCTGGCCCTGGGCGAGGCGGCCAAGCGCGTGAGGGAAGAGCCGGCGCCGGCGCCCGAGTCCATCTGGGACCACGTGTTCACGGACGTCAACCTGGTCGGAGGAGCGCGCTGATGGCGACCATGATCCAGGCCATTCGTATGGCCCTGCACGTCGGCGAGTCCCGGCTCGGCGTGACCGACATCTTCGGCGAGGACGTCGGCCCGCCGCTGGGCGGCGTGTTCACCGGCACCCAGGGCCTGCAGACCGCGTGGAACACCCCGCTCGACGAGCGCGGCATCGTCGGCATGGCCATCGGCCTGGCCCTGGCCGGGCAGCGCCCGGTCGCCGAGATCCAGTTCTGCGACTACGCCTTCAACACGATCGACCTGCTCAAGATCGCCGGCAACACGCTGTGGGCCTCGGGCGGCGACTGGAACGTGCCGCTGGTGCTGCGCACCCCCGTCGGCGCCGGCATCCGCGGCTCGCTGTACCACTCGCACTCGTTCGACGCGACCGCGACCCGGCTGCCCGGCTGGAAGATCGTGATGCCGTCCAACCCGCGCGACGCCTACGGCCTGCTGCTGTCGGCCATCGTCGACCCCAACCCGGTCATGTTCCTCGAGCCCAAGGCGCTGCTGCGGCACAAGGCGCGGCCCGACGAGCTGCTGCCGGGCGAGCCGGCCGACGAGAAGCTGCTGGCGCAGATGATCGACGCCCCGCTCGGCGATCGCTCGGGCTGGAAGGCGAACTGGCCGCCGCTCGAGGAGCTGTACATCCCGATCGGCAAGGCCGCGGTCGCCCGCGCCGGCACCTCGGTCAGCGTCATCACCTACGGTCGCAGCGTCCACATGGCGCTGGCGGCGGCGAGCGAGCTGGCCGAGCAGGGCGTCGACGTCGAGGTGATCGACCTGCGCTCGCTGCACCCGTACGACTGGGACGCCATCGTCGCCAGCGTGCGCAAGACCAACCGCGTGTTGTGCCTCAACGAGGACACCGAGATCACCAACTTCGGCGAGCACCTCATCCGCCGCATCGTCGAGGAGCTGTTCTACGAGCTGCACGCGCCGCCGCGCCTCCTGGCCGGCGCTCACGTGCCGGGCATCGGCCTGGCCGACAGCCTGGAGATGGCGTCGGTGCCGCAGGTCGCCGGCATCAAGGCCGCGCTGCTCGAGCTGGCCCAGCACCAGCCGTAGCGGTCGCCGCCTCAGCGCGGCAACCAGGCCGCTCGCACCACCCGGCCGGTCGCCGCGTCGAGGACGACCAGGACATTGCACCCGATGTGCTCCGCGTTGGTGCGGACCTCCCAGGTACGCCGACCCAGCGGCCACCACGTCCGGCTCCGGCGCGCCTTGACGGGCGCCTCCCACCGCCAGCCGCGCTCCGCCGCGACCGCCCGGGCGCCCGCGATCGCGGTGCCTTCGTCGAGCCGGGTCGTCATGGTTCGTCGGCTCCAGGATCGTCGCCGACCGGCTCCTCGGTGACGAGTGGCGAGGTTGGCCCGGCCTCCGGCCGCGGAGCAGCACTCTTGCGGGCGTCGGGGCTCACCCTGCCGGCACGCTGCATGGGACCTGCCCGGCCTGGTACCGGCTTGGCCGAGCTTGGGCTGCGCTCGCTGGTGGCAGCGACGCCGGGGACTGCGAGGTCGGGCGGGGCGTAGGCGCGGCGCAGGTCGTCGCTGCTGGCGGCGTCGGCGCGGGCGGCGGTAGCGGCGGCGACGTGCGGGTTGGCGGCGCTGCTGTCGCCGCGCAGGGTGAGGTCGGCCAGGCGGTCGGCTGCCTGGACCCAGCGGCGATCGGCGCCCGACGGGGCGGCGGCCGAGCTGCCACCCTTGCCGAGCAGGCGATCCTGCACGGCGAGCAGCGCGAGCACGCGCGGCCGCACCACCTCGCGCTCGCGCACGGCGCGGTCCCACAGCACGTTGATGACCGGCGAGATGGTGACGCCCTTGAGCTCGCGCGCGACCCGCATCATCTGGTCACCCGTCTGCAGCACGAGACGCACGCGCTTGACCGCGTCGGGCGCGAGCGCGCGGCGGTCACGCAGCGCGGCCTCCAGCACCGGCAGCGTGCCGCGCAGCTCGACCACGCCGACCAGGACCTGACGCAGGCAAGCGGCGCAGATGGCGACCGGCTCACCGGCGAACGTTGGGGCCAGCGTGTCCTTGCCCGGCGTGCCGCCGCGGCGGCCCTCGCCGAACGTCACCGCTGGCTCGGGCGCGGCATGACGCCGCGGCGCGAGGTCCTGCCGGTGTTGCTTCTGTCGACCGGCCCCCGCGTCGTCGAGCTTGTGGGTCACGCCGCCGCTATCGGCCCCGGGCCGGGCTGGTTGCCGGGTGTCTTCCTGATAGGTCTCGGCCACTTGCCGGACCCGGCGCAACCGGGCCGGTGGGCCGTCGAAAGCCACGGCCCATGCCCATGCCGCCCCCTGTCCCATCCGCCCTGACCCTGCCCGACGAGCTGTGGCGGTACCTGACCGACTGGATCCGCCCGCTGGCGGTGGCGCCGACGCTGGCCGCGGTGCTCGCCGACGCACACGGCACCAGCGCCGACGAGGTCGTCGCCGCTGCCTTCGTCGCCAGCCGCGGCGCCGACGAGGCGGACCGGGTCATCGGCCAGATCGAGACGCTGCTCGACGATCCCGACTTCCCGTCCGACGACGTGCAGCACCACGCCCGCCGCTACTTCGCGACCGACGCCGAGTGCCGGGCCTGGCTGGCCGCGTGCGCCTACGACCTGCGTCGCGCCGTGAGCGACGGTCGCGCCTGACCGCCTACTCGCACAGCGTGGTCGTGAACGTGCCGTTGACCACGCTGGTGTCGGCGTCGGCGACGAGGCCGATGGTGACCTCGGTCGCGGTCAGGTTCGACACCACGATCATCCCCGACGTGGCGATGAAGTTCTGCGCCGGCGGCACGAACATGGTGACCGTCTGCGCGTCGGTGAAGCTGGTGAAGTGCAGCGGGTACTCGCCGGCCGCCCCGGCCACCGAGAACAACACGCCGGGCGAGTCACCCTCGAGCAGGAACGGGCACGCCTCGGTCTGCGCCGTGCCCGACAGCTCGACCGACAGCTCACCGTCGTCCTCGAGGCGCACCAGCGCCGCCGCCATGGTCCAGGCCGTGCCCTCGATGGTGCCGCTCGGCGCCGCCGCCTCGATGTCCGCCGCCGAGTAGTCGCCGCCACCGCCGCCGTCGTCACCGCCGCAGGCGACCGTCGAGGAGAGCGCGAGGAGAAGAGATGCCAGTGCGAGCTTGTGGTTCATGCCCGCCGCCTCAGCAAGCCCCGGGCCAGGGCGCGAAGGTACCGGGTTTGCCGGACTCGGACCTGCCTCCCCGCCCTTGTGCCCGTCCTTGCCGGGCCCTCGTCGCCGGTCGTTCACACCCGTACGTGGTCGCTTCTGCGTCACCTCGCCTCTGCCCCTTCACGCCACCACCTCGGTGCGCACGTTCGTGGGCACCCACTGTGCCCCACGCGCCATCGGCTGACACGTCGGGTGATGCTCAGCCTCGAACGCGCGCCTGCCAGCCGCGGCGATCAGCCGCGGCGCCGCAACTCCAGCATCAGGCGGCGCCCCGCCACCACAGCCAGCTCGATGCCCACCGCCACCTCTTCGTCTTCGTCGTCGCCCGGTGCGGCGTCCATGACCGTGTCGAGCCGGGCGAGCCGGGCATCGAGGCGATCGAGCAGCCCGGCGCCGGCGCCGGCGATGCCTGCGTCGGATGCCTCGAGCGCCTCGAGCCAGCGGATGGCGAGCTGTTCGACCAGGACCGTCGGCGCGGCTGCCAGCGTCAGTCCCAGCGTGGTCGCGACGCGATCGAACAGCGCCGCGTCGGTGTGCGCCAGCGGCGCAAGCGCGGTCGTGGCCAGATCGGGTCGCGTCCGCAACGCCAGCTCGCGCACCTCGAGGCTACACGTCGCGAGCACCTCGGCGACCGCCGCCACTGGCCCCGCGACCAGCCAGCGCAGCAGCGCGAACCGCCGCTCGGCGATGATCGAGGGCTCCGCCTCGTCCCACCGCCGCGGCTGTGCCAGCTCGGGGCCCGCTGCGTCGAGCCAGCCGGCGAGGACACCCCCCGCGACCAGGCCCGCAGCATGCAGCCGGGTCGCGGCATCGAAGGCCTCGGCCCGGACCGCGGCGTCGACATCGTCGAGGTTGGTGACCGCAGCCTCGCGCAGCGCCGGTGGCGCCTCGGGGCCGAGCTCCTGCAGCAACGCCATGCGGACCGTGCCGTCGTCGCCGAGCCGCTCCGCCAGCACGCCCCAGTCCACCCGCCCGGCCCGAGCCAGGCGCATCAGGTGAGTCGTCGCCGCCGCTCGAACCTCACCGGCCGTGTCGTACCGAGCCATGGCGATCACCAGGTCGACGTGACCATGACCGGCCAGGACCACGCACAACGCACGTCGCACACCCGGGCTGGGTTCGCGCGCGAGCCGGCTGGTCAGCGCCGCATCGGTTCCGCCTCGCCGCAGGCCCAGCACCCACACGGCCCACACCCGCGCCGTCGCGTCTTCGCCGCGCAGCAACACCTCGAGCGCCGCGTCGTCCAGCCGGCTGACCGCCTCGAAGGAACGTGCCGGAGCTGCCCCTGCGATGGTCACTCGAACCGGTCCTCGCCTCGCATGTCGCGATCATGCCGCAGCGACGCCTGGTGAGGGGCACTCCAGGCTACCGGGCGCGTTCGGCGGTGGCGTGGCGGAGGGCGTCGAGGACGAGGCGGACGCCGGCGTGGCGGGTGCGGGCCTGCGGCAACATGGCGAAGACGGGGATCTGGGCCCAGCGCCAGCGCGGCAGGATGGGCTCGAGCTGGCCGGTGGCGGCGGCGGCCTGGACTTCGGCGCGCAGGCGGACGCCGATGCCGAGGCCGCCGTACAGGGCGGCGGTGAGGGTCGGGCCGTCGTCGGTGGCGAACCCGCCGCCGACGGGGATGCGGCGCGGGCGCTTGCCCTCCTCGCACAGGTCCCAGTGGGTCTCGGCGGCGCCGTGGATCATGCGCAGGCACTGGTGCTCGATCAGCTGCTGTGGCGTGCGCGGCCGGCCGTGGCGCGCGAGGTACGACGGTGCGGCCGCCAGCACCCATGCGCCGTTGCTGAGCGGCACGGCGACCAGCGAGCTGGCGGGCGGACGGCCGACGTGGATCGACAGATCGACGCCGGCGGCGATGGGATCGACGAAGGCCTTGGTCACGCGGACGGTGAGCTCGAGCGCCGGCGCGCGCGCCCGAAGCGCGGCCAGCGCGGTCATCAGGCCGGGGCTCACCAGGTCGGGGTGGAGGATGATGCGGACCGGCCCCGACAGGCCGTCGGCGCCGACCAGCTCGGCCTCGGCCTCGGCCAGCTCGGCCAGCACCCGCTGGCTGCGCGCGGCGAAGCGCTGGCCCTCGGCGGTGACCGACAGCCGGCGGGTGGTGCGGTGGATGAGCACGCGGCCCAGCCGGGCCTCGAGCGCGGCCAGGCGGCGGCTGATGGCGTGCGGGGTCAAGCCGAGCTCCCGCGCCGCCGCGGCCAGGCTGCCGCCCTCGACGATGGCGACCAGCGTCCGCAGCTCATCGAGGTTGGCCGTCGACCGGGGGGCGGCGGCGGGTTCATTCATCGGCATCCGTGATGAGTCTAGCTCGATTCCAGCGATTCACGCGGCGGCCCGCCGACGCCAGGATGGCGGCCATGACCAGCTCCACCGTCCACGCCCTGTCCCCTGTCTTGCCGCCGCTCGCGCCGTCGCCACCGCGCCACCCCGCCGCCCGCCTGGCCAGGCTGGGCACGCGGGCGATCGGCCTGACCCTGACGCTGGGGCTCGCCGCCGCGTGTGCGTCGATGCCCGACAGCGTCCGGGCCTGGCGCGGCGGCCTGCGCCACGCCACCACCGTCGACGGCCACCAGCTCGCCTACGTCGACCGTGGTCGTCGTGACGGCGAGGTCATCCTGCTCTTGCACGGCCTGCCGACCAGCTCGCAGCTGTACCGCCAGGTCATCCCCGACCTGGTCGACGCCGGCTACCGGGTGCTGGCGCCCGACCTCATCGGTTATGGCGCCAGCAGCAAGCCAGGCCCGGGCGCGGCCTACGACATGAAGCAACAGGCGGTCCGCCTGCGCGCCTGGCTCGACCAGCTCGGCGTCGCCCGGGTCACGCTGGTGGTGCACGACATCGGCGGCCTGGTCGGATGGGAGCTGCTCGACGCCGACCCCAGCCGGGTCGCGCGGCTGCTGGTGCTCAACACCACGGCGTATCCGACGTTCGATCCGCCCAAGGAGATGAAGCAGCTGGCCGGCTGGATGGGGCGGCCGATGATGACCATGATGACCAGCTGGCTGGTCGGGCAGGACCTGACGGCGGCGTTCATCCGCGACAACACCGGTGACCCGGCCCGGGCCGACTGGACGACCATCGACGGCGTGTGGTGGTCGCTGCGGGAGGGCACGACACGGCCGATGCGGCAGATGGCGCGCAGCTTCGACCTGGTCAAGCGCGAGTTCACCCGCTACCAGACCGCGCTACGCGGCTTCGACGGGCCGACCTCGATCGTGTGGGGCGGGCGCGACCGCATCCTGCGCTTCGACGACACCGCGACCGCGTTCGCGCGCGACCTGCGGGTGCCGGCGGCCCGGGTCCGCCGCCTCGACGACGCCGGCCACTTCGTGGTGCTCGACCATCCCGAGGTGGTGGCGGCGGCGGTGCTCGAGCTGATGGGGGTGGCCACGCCGACGCCGGCGTCGGCGGCGCGGGCCGGGCGCTGAGCGGCTCAGGGGCGCACGGCGGCGCACACGCCGGCCTGGCAGCGGGCGACGAAGTGGTCGGATGGCTCACCGGGAGGACACATACCGCCGGTGGCGCAGACCATGGAGAACGGGCACGGCGAAGGGCAAGCGGCCTGCGCGGCGGCGAGCGCGGCCCGGCTGCGCGGGCGCGGGTCGACGACGGCGCACTGCGGGCAGGCGCAGCAGCCGGCGAAGTTGGTGACGACGCAGTCGGCGTCGACGGCGCAGGTGTCACCCGCGCTGGTGGTCGCCGGCGTGGTGCCGGGTCCCGGCGCGGGCGCCGGGGTGGTGCCGCAGCTCCACAGCAGCAGCGAGGCGATCGTGGCGAGGATGGGCCGGGGCGCGTGCGGCATCGCCGGTGACTGTAGCGCGCGGCCGCCGCGCGACGGGGGCTGGCCGGTCGTACAGTGCGGCGTGCTCCAGCTCCGCATCTCCGTGCCGTCCGATCTCGCCCCGGCCGTGCTCGACCAGCTGCGTCCGCTCGTGGTCCTGACCGAGCTGGCGTCGTGGCCGGGCGCGTCGGCCCGCCCGGCCGGCGACGTCATCACCTGCACCCTGCCGCGCGAGGCGGCGAGCGAGGTCATCCACGGCCTGACCGCGCTCGGCGTGGCCGAGCGCGGGGCCATCGCCGTGGTCCCGGTCGACACGGTGCTGTCGGCTCACGCCGACGCGGCCTCGCACCTGGCCGAAGGGGCGGCGGCCGACGCGGTGGTGTGGGAAGCGGTCGAGAGCGAGGTCGAGCGGGCGACCGAGCTGTCGGTCACCTTCCTGCTGCTGATGATCATCGCCGGCGTGCTGGCCAGCATCGCCCTCCTGACCGACTCGACGGTGCTGATCATCGGCGCCATGGTGGTCGGGCCCGAGTACGGCGCGCTGGCCGGGTTGTGCGTCGCGCTGGTGCGCCGACGCGGTCGACTGGCCGGGCGCGCCGCGATCATCCTCGGGCTCGGGTTCGCCCTGGCCATCGCCGCGTCGCTGGTCACGGTGATGGCGCTGGTCCAGACCGGCCTGGCCGCCAGCGCGTGGGACCCGGCGACCCACCCGTTCACCGCCTTCGTGGCCCGGCCCGACGCCTACACCGTCATCGTCGCCGGCCTCGCCGGCGTGGCCGGCATGCTGTCGCTCACCACCGGCCAGACCGGGGCGCTGGTCGGCGTGTTCATCTCGGTCACGACCATCCCGGCCGCCGGCAACGTCGGCATGGCCGCTGCCTATGGCGAACCAGGCCAGGCCTGGGGCGCCATCCTCCAGCTCGTCCTCAACCTCGGCATGATCGTCCTCACCGGCGTGGTCACGCTGGCGGTGCAGCGGTTGCGCTTCTCGCAGCGGGTGGCGCGTTTCGTCGAGCGCCTGCCGCACCTGGTGACGCGACCGCGGCGCTGACGGGCGCCGCGGCGAGGGCCGCGCTCAGTCCTGCGCGAACCAGCTGCAGCGCGCACGCACGCAGCCGCAGAACGTGGGGCCGCTGCGGACCTCGTACTGGCTGGTCTCGGCGCCGCCAGCGAGGTACCAGGCGACGCAGTGGTTCGACTCCGCGCCCTCGCAGTCGCCGTCGTCCACGCACGCGCCGCGGCCCCAGCCGTCGCCGCGGCGCGGCTCGCGCGGGTCGTACGCCACCGCCTTGGTCGAGTAGTGCGGCGCCGGGTTACACGCGGCGCCTTGCTTGCAGCGCGGGCCACGCTCCATGTACCCGAGGTCGACGCTCAGCTCGGCGCCTGCGACGCCGGCCGCCGTCACCGCCCGGTCGAGCCGCGCCGCGAGCTCGGTCGCGCTGACCTGGCACGTGTAGACGCTCAGCTTGAAGCACGACAGCTTGGGTACGTCGTCGCAGGTGTAGATGGACGAGCGCCCGCTGCTGCCGGACGCCAGGCCGCCGGCCGCGAACACCTCCTTGCTCATGACCGACCAGAGCTGCTCCGACTCGGCGTCGGTGAGGGGGCGACCGGCCCGGTGCAGGTGCGCCCCGGTGTGGGCGACGGCGGTCACCATGAACCCCGCAGCCTCGGTGACGAGGCCCTCGTTGAGCGTGCCGGCCCTGGCCCGGGTGAGGCAATCCGCGTCGACGACCGGGTCAGGCACCTGCGCGCGCGCCGCCGGAGGCCGCCGCTCGCGACCTGGCGAAGACCCCGAGCAGGCGGCCAGGGCGACGAGCAGGGGCCAGGAGCGCATGACCGCAACGCTACCACCCTGCAGGGTCGAGCCCACACCCGCCTGCTGGAGCAGGCAGCCTGGGTCGGCCACCTCGGCCAGGTGGTTGATCACCCTGGGGGAGCGAAGCGGCATCGGCGCTGCACTGGGGCAGCAGGCCCGCTTCCACCCACGGAGGTCCCATGACGCCCCGGCCCCTGCTCGATCGCCTCACCCTGCTCTCGCTGACCGCCGCGGTGGCCGGCTGCATGCCGGACTCACCCATGCCAAGCGCCCCCGATGGCGGCGGGGCCGGCGCCGACGCCGCGCCGTTCACGCCGACCGGCGCCATCATCGACTTCGGCGTGGCCAGCGCGGCGTTCCCGCCGACGGTCAACAAGATCGGCTTCAACAGCGTGTGGAACGCGACCCGCAACGACGACGACCACGACGCCTTCACCATCACCCGTAGCGCGGCGTTTCGGGCGCCGATGATCGCCGGCCTGATCGAGCCCAAGAGCCTGGTCGACGTGCTCGGCTACGTCGACGAATACGTCGAGCTGTCGGACCGGACCCGCGCCGCCGGCCTCGACCGGGATCACCCGGCGTTGTGGGACGACATCGGCGGCGTCAACGTCCCGCTGTTTCAGCGCACCGCCGAGGGCGTGGTGGCGCGGATCCCGACGGACACCGACCTGATGGCGATCCGGGCGGTGGCCGACCGCCACGGCCTGGTCAACTTCCTGCAGATCGCCGGCACGCCGGGCACCCCGCTGCCGGGCAACCGGTTCCCGACCAGCGACAGCTACGACAACGGGCTGTTCACCCTGGTCGGCACCCCGACCACCGGCGGCAACTGGTACCCGGTGCCGAGCAACGCCGACCTGCCGGCGCTGGCGCACGCGTTCGGCACCCTGCCGGGCGCGCTCGGGTACGAGACGCGCACGATCTACGGCTTCTGGCAGGAGCCCAGCCACACGCTGAGCGAGTCGATGAACGCGCAGAACTCCATCGAGAAGTACACCCGCCTGTACGCCGGCATCGGCCAGGAGTTCGCGGCGCAGTGCCCGGCCGGGCGTTGCCCGCTCGGCGGCGCGCAGCTCAACGCCAACGACGGCGACGTCGAGCCGGCCGACGGCTACCGCTACCGCATGTTCATGGACGCGCTGCGGGCCCAGCGGGCCGCCAACCCGGCCGCGTCGATCCCGCTCGACTACTTCACCATCCAGAACTACGCCGCGCAGTGGAACGACAACGTGATGGCCAACGCCCGCGTCGCGCTCGGCACCGACTCCGCCTGGACCCCGGTGCTGATGAACGAGTGGGACTACTGCGTCAACTTCCGCGCCGGCGACGGCTGCACGCCCGAGCTCGAGCACCGGCGCTACGAGAGCGCGCTGGCGTGGAACGCGCTGCATTACCTGGCCGACTCGATCACCCGACCCGACGTGTCGCACGTGCTGGTGCGCGAGAAGATCCTGCGCGACGTCGAGGGCGACGCCGTCACCTTCCCGTGGACCCAGGTGCCAATCCTGTTCCTGGCGACCATGAGCGAGTTCCGGCGCCCGGTCAGCGTGGAGCAGCCCGGGTTGCCCATCCTGGCCTCGGGCGACGCCGACCAGATCAGCATCATCGCCTGGAACGAGACCGACGCGCCCATGAGCCTGCCGCTGTCGCTGGTCAACGTGCCGGCGCAGCTCGTCGGCAAGTCGCTGTTGATCAAGCGCATCAGCAAGGCCATCCGCGACGCCCGCTGCCCGGGTGCCGACGTGATGGACAGCGCCCACACCATCACCTGCTGGGAGGACGTGGTGGCGCCGATGCCGCTCGCGGCCGACCTCAACACCGGCGAGCTGCCGGTCGGCGTCGGCGAGGTGATCATGGTGCTGGCCGGCGAGCGTGGCCCGGCCGGCTCGCAGATCTTCGCCGACCACTTCGTGCGCTCGGGCCAGCACGTCCAGCGCGACGGCACCACCGCGGCGCCGCGAGGTGCGGCCCACTTCGACCCGCACACCGGCAGCCTCACCGTCGGCGTGCAGGCCGGTGGGGTCGGCGCCGGCCGCATCCAGCTGGCGCGCACGCCGGCCCGGCTGGCGGTGCGGACCCGCGTCGCCGGCGCCGGCCTGGGGCCGTCCGACCGGGTCGCCGCTGGCGTCCGCGTCGACTACCTCGACCCCAGCGGCGCCGTGCTCGGCACCGCCGTGTTCCGCGACGATCGCTGGCGCGCGGCGACCGTGCCGTGGGCCAGCCTCGACTGGCCGACCAGCCCGAGCACCACCGAGTGGGTCACCCTGCTGTGCGGGGGCGGTTGCCCCGGTGGCGACGGCAGCGTGATCGACCTCGACCTCGCCGCCCACGCCCCGTCGGGCTGGCTCGGCGACGCCGTGCTCGGCGTCTTCGTCACGGGCGCCGAGGCCAACGCGATCTACCGCGTCGACCTGCCGTGACCTTGGCGTGCCGGGTGCGCGCCAGCGCGGCGCGGACGTGGTCTCATGGCGGCAAATGAAGAAGCGTGTGGTCGTCATCGGCGCCGGGCTGTGCGGATCCGTCGCCAGCACCCTCCTGCGCAACGACTTCCAGGTCACGGTGGTCGAGCAGGGCAAGACGAAGCGGCCGCTGTTCTCCGACATCGACTGTGACTCGGGTGAGGTCAACACCTCGATCAACCGGGCCGAGGGCCTGGGCGGCACCACCAACTACTGGCACAACGCGCTGATCGAGCTCGACGACGTCGACCTGCACAAGGCCGGCATCGAGCCAGGCGGGTTCGCCCGCTACTACCAGCAGGCCTGGGAGTTCTTCCTGTCGCGGACCGAGCTCGACGCCTGCAACCGGGCACGCGACGCCAACGCCGCCAGCCTGGCCGGCGGCGCCGCCACGATCGCGCACATGGTGCTGCCGCAGACCCGGCACAACGTGTGGGAGCTCGCCAACCGGCGCTACCCGGGTGACCCGATCGACGTGGTGTACGGCCGCGCCACCCGCATCGTCGACGGTGGCGTCGAGCTCGACGGCGGCCGCCGCCTCGACGCCGACCACGTGATCGCCTGCGCCGGCGGCATCGGCACGCCGATCTTGCTGGCGCGCTCGCTCGGTCGTGACGACGGCCTGGTGCCCGGCTACCACGACCACCCGATGGCCTACGTGGCCAAGATCCGGCTCCAGCCCGACAGCCGGCTCAAGCGGGTGTCGAGCACGGCGACCTTCGCCGCCGACGTGCGGGCCGGCCTGGTGTACACGACCGACGACCTCAAGACCGTGGTGTACCTGCGGCCCGCCGTCGACATGCGGCTCGGCTCGATCTCGGGGCCGGCCCGTTACATCCTGTCCGACCTGCGCAACGACCCCTTCTCGCCCAAGAAGATCCTGCTGCTGCTGGGCAACCTCGAGGCGGTGCGCGAGGCGGTGCTGTTCAAGACCCGCCTCGGCTTCCGCGGCGAGTACTACTCGGTCCTCATCCTCGGCGAGCAGACCCCACTGCCCACCCGTGGCCTGCACATGGCCCGGGGTCGACGGCCGTCGCTCAACTGGCACGTCACCCCGGCCGAGCTGGCCTCGTACGAGGGCAGCCTGGGCAAGTTCTTCGCCGAACACGCCACCGACATCCTCGACACCAAGGTCATCCCGACCCCGCGCTGGGAGTTCCGCAACGCCGCCCACCACTCGGGCACGGCCACCTCGTTCGTGCCGATGCCGGGCGACACCAGCCGCGACTTCTTCGCCGTCACCGGCCTGCCCGGCGCCTACGTGTGCGACGGCTCGCTCCTGCGCGCGGCCGGCATCGCCAACAGCGGCCTCACCCTGGTCGCCCTGACCTACCGCCTGGCCGAGCACCTGCGCGCCAGCGCGTAGGGCTTGCGCCTGCGCGCCAGCTAAGCGGTCCCACCGCTTCGGCCGTGACCGGAGCTGAGTGGAAGTCAGGAGCACTGCGCGATGCACCACGTGTGATCGAACGCATTCGCCAGCAGGTGGTCCTCGCGGATCCAGTAGTACAAGGTGCCGGAGACCCATTCCATCGAATCGACCTGGAGGAGCAGGCGCCAGCGCGACGCCTCTGCCCGGATCTCTCGGCTGAGTACGGGCGTGCCGTCGGCAAACGAAAGCCCGTGCGTCACGCCGGCGCACTCGATCTCCATGGCACCCTGGACCTCGTCAGCGTAGCCACCGACCTTGGCCAGGGCGCCGCGCATCCCGCACTCGGCCTCGAGCGCCGACGCGTACGCGGCCGCGACGCCGGCGGACAACGCGAGGACCGCACCCGCGGGAGACCCCGGCGACGGCAGCGCGAACTCCTCGAGGAAGTCGACGTTGCGCTCCTCGAACACGTCGTCGTCCAGGTCCTCGGGAACCGCAGCGCGAACGAGTCGATCGACGTCCGCGAAGAGAAACACCCGCGCGCCGCCGCGGTGCGCGGGTTCGAGGCCGCACGGCTGCGTGACCGCGTCGAAGAAGAAGCTCAGGACGCCATCCGGCGGCAGGAGAAGGTCGCGGCGCACCAGCAGCGGCACCTCGCAGATCCGCAGCTGGAAGACGAAGGCGAGCGGCCGATCCTCGAACCGAGGCCAGCAGAAGGTCCGAGGCACATCGGGCAGGCCACCATGTCGTGAGCTGATCGAGCTGCGCGGACCTTCGGCAAGACACATCCCCGCGGTCGCGCGACCGCTCGCCAGGACGTCGCGCACCACGCGGTTCGGCACCCCCGCAGCCCGAAGGACCGGTCCCCAGACCTTCGCAGGTTCCTGCCCCGCGCGCGCCAGGCGTGCCTGTTCGGCCTTCCGGCGCGCCTCGGCATCGAGCGCTTCCTGACGGTGCCACCTCGCCTCCCCGTCGGCGAGCCGCGTTTCGAACGCGCTGCGTTGCCCGGTGCTCAGCGGCTCGACCTCGACGTCGGACCAGTCCATGTACTGCGCGGGCTCGGCAGCCGCTGCATCGGCAGGCTCCACGGCCACCGCCCGCAGCACGCCGGGCCCGTACGGCACGACCCCCGTGACCCTCACCCGCTTGCCGATTGCAGGCGCCAAGCCGTTGACCGCGGTCGTGCTGAACTGCACTCCGGTGCCGTCATCCAGGAGGATATGACCCGCGTGCTGCGTCTCCGAGAACGCGGTGATGGTCCCCAGAACCATTCGCCGATGGTACCCACATTGGAGACTCGCTCACGAGCCGCCCGCGGAGACTTCGCCAGCCTCCCGAGCGTCTGCGCGACCAGCGACACTCCGCGCCGCCGCTGGCGAGGCCGTCAGGCGACGTTCGTCGAGGTCGGCGACGGCGTCAACGCTGACAAGGACAGCGGCGGACCAGGTGCCATGCGTCCGAGGGCTGGTGACGGTGTCACCCGCCAGACGTCTTGCATGCGCGGTGCAACGCACGGAGCGCATCGACCGCGTGGTCGCCCCAGTGGGCCTCGAGGTGGAAGCGCTAGGCCCAGAGCGCCGCGGGGCGCAAGGATTCGGTGTCCCAGAGCACTAGCCCGCGCCGAAAGTCGCCGTAGATGTCGAGTACGTCGTCGGACCGCGAACTGGAGCGCGACATGGGATTCGAACCATCAACCTTCGGATTGGCAATCTCGCGCAAGGCTTGAAGTGGTCGACAGCGAACCCCGCGGTAGTCGGTCTTCAGAAATCACACCTGAGCACATTCGTCAGGTACACGATAGGGGGACACCGCCGGATCGGGATCGTCGAACTCGATCACGAGCCAGTCATCGTCGTCGTGCTCGGAGCGTTCCAACTGGACCGACTTGATCATGCGGCCCTCGTTGATCTGGGCCTGGAACACTTGCACGGGGATCGAGTAGCCCCACGACTCACGAAATCGTAGGTTACCGGCCAAGGTCTGGAGCACAGCTCGGGCGGAGACACGAATGCGTTCACGCGAACCGCTACCGTCGATCATATAGGCTCCTTCAAACGACTGGTGGTACCGAAGATCGGGGGCAAACGATCTGTTCCGGGCATATTGGGAAGCTCGGAGGGCCGGCGGCAACAGCGCCACGACGCGAGCGAACGTCTCTTCGACCAGCGGGCGATCTGTGACCTCGTGGTGCGGATTCCAGAATAGATCCCACTTCGTCTCAAGCCGAGGACGACCGCCAACGCTGGTGTTCGCGTCCGGAATCTTGAGGGTCGCGACGAATGAGACGGTTTTCCGGTGCTGCGCGAAGAAGCCATTGGTGATGGATTCGCTGCGACTCCCAAGCGTCTCGCAACCAGCGTCGCATACAATGACCCCTTTCAAGCCATCGAATCCTGAGGCTCGAAGTTGGTCGGACTTCTGTTGCAGAATCCTGTACATCGGATTGTGCCTTGACGTCCTCGGCCAAGTGTAGTTCGGCCAGCCACCGCCAGAGATCCTTCGCTCACTCGCGTCGTACCGGACCTTAAGAGCAACGGTGTCCTCTGAATGCTCAAGGACGCGGTCAAGAGCTGGCTCCGCAGCGAGCTGTTGCAAAAAGGGACGCACATGGACCCGAATGAAGCGCTGGATCTCGCCCTTCGGCGGTAACGCGAGAAGCCGACGCTGTTTTGGCTCTGTCTTCTCCAACGGCTCCACATGCAAGAAGAGCCCAGCGCCTGCAATTCCTAGTTCACGAGCAACGGCAAACATCTCGTCGCGGAAGAAGTCCACCGGGTTCTCGTCCTCCATCGTTGCGTCGGACACCGCGCAGACATCGGCCACGAACTCAAGTCCTAGGTCGCAGACCGTTGCGCGAACATCAGGTCGTGAAGATCCACCGCTGTCGTGTTCGTGCTTCAGCAACGCGATTCGCGAGATCGCCGCTAAGACCACAACCTCCCATTCGGCGCTCACTTGCTCAAACGACGACGAGTTCAGTTTTTGCACCAGTAGAACGAGCTGCTTCTTGGACAACACGGTTGCCAGCTGTTCGACCGACTTCTGAATGTCTCGACGAGAAAACATGAATAGCGAGTTCTCAGTACGCGAAATGCGCAGCGCTGGCGCGAGCTAGTCGCGCCATGTCGAGGATCATAACCTTGGTGGCCCTGAATGGCTCCTCCGATTCAAGAGCCTCGGCATCAAACAAGACGATCTTGCTGCGTGCCTCGGGAGGCTGGTCACGGATCAGCTTCAGCTCCGCATCTGTGAACTTCGCAAGCTTCGCGAAGACAATGTAGACGTCGACCTCGGCATCGTGAAAATGATTTCTCACTCTCACGAGATTGGTGATGTCGTTCTGGTTGAACTCGCTATTCGTCTTGCACTCCCCGATCACCAAGCAGCTCGGCTCTAGGGTGTTCGCCGTGGCAACGGCGAAGTCCGTTTCGCAACGTGTGCCGTCTGAGAACACCAGATCCATCGAAGTTGTCCACGCTACCACGTGCGAGAACAAGCACGCGTGGATCTGGAGCAAGGTCAGCAGCACTGACACCGAACCACGCAAGCTCTCATCGACGGAGAACAGCGGGCTCCGCCGGTACTTCCAGTCCAGGTTCGACTTGAGCAGCGGACCTGTCACGAGCCCAGCACCGCAATATGTGCAGGTGACCGTAGATCGGAGATCGTCGATCGAAACCCAGAAGGTAAGCGAGCACTCTTCACACTTCAGCTCGGAGCCCGGAAGGAAGACCCGCTTTCGCAGAAGGTAGTCCCAAACCATCGCACCGGTCAGGGGGCGTCGTTGCCCAGCGCGAAGGACGAGGTCATCGAACCGATCCAGGTCAGCGGCTTGACCCGCAACAGCGCCACGGATCCGTTGTGTTGCGTATGGCGCGGTGATTGCACCGTTGCCGGCCGTTTCATGAATAAGCTCGCGAACTCCAGGGATCTTGAATGCTCTGCACTTCTGCAGCCCACCCATGTGGCGGACCAATCGATCCGTGTAGCGCCCGGCGTCGCTCAGTGCTGCCTCGATCTCTATCGCGCCGAACATGTTGGAAACCAACTCGTCACCAAAGCCGCCACGTACGCCGACGGTGCGCTGGCTTTGGTCAGAGATGATGCCGAATCCGTCGATCTGCGTGCGCACCTGGTCCTTGGATAGAATGCCTACGGTTCGAGCAAAGAGTTGGTTGGCGTCTGGCATATACGGAAGCCGAAAACTCAGACTGCGTGGCTGGTCAGTGTGCGTAGAACTTCGAAGTTCGAGCATGAAGTGGCCAGCGATGGAGGAACGCCATCGCCGCTTCGGCATGTCTGGGATGAACTGGAACAGCGGACGTGATCCGCTCACCCGGACATGCGGCAGAGCGGTCCTAGAATCGAGGCCATGGATACGACTGAGGTAGCTCGACAGAGTCGGAGAAAAGGCCTTCTGTGTAGTCGAAAGAACAAGACTTCCGTTCAACGACGACAACGTGTCGCGGAGAGCGGTAGGCACCTCGGAAAGGTCGGACGTTAGCCACAGTTGGTAGTCAGATGCGCCTCCCACCGCTTGGATGCGCTCAAGCTCAGCCTTGACCCATGGCACAAAGGCCTCGGGCTTGCTTGGGTCGAAGAGCGTGGCCCGGAATCCGGCAGCTCGAAGGTTCCAGTATGATCGCAGCGTGACCGGGTCAGCCGTGTCGCCGACGACGACGCCTGTCTCGCGCCGTATGGGAAGGTGCCGTATCCCACGGCGAACAAGTTCGGAGAGCACCAACACCGACGGCTCTGGCAGCGCTTCCCCAACAAGATCGACAACAGGGTGCGCGCTCTGCGCCATCAGCGCGACGTAGTCGATGGGGAGTCGTGAACTCGGCGTCGGTAGCGTTCCGAACGCCAGGGCGAGGAAAGGGAATGCGGGGTGCTCTGGAGGAACCCGCAACGTGTTCACTGCGTCCGGCATTCTGATGAAGTTCATGCAGCACGACATCAGGTCGAAGAAGACCGGGACGTTGACATCGTCGTCGGTGTCGTAAAGAGCCTGCTTGAAGTCCATCCAGCTGAGCTCCGGGAACGACGAAACGAATCCAGTGACAGCCTGTGACGATGCGTGAAATGCGTATAGGAGATCGCAGCCGTACTGACGGACGAGCATGCGCGCCTCGTCGATGTTGCTGACGTCGATGATGGGGTTGTAGGTACCGCCCCAAAGGGTGCAATTCAGGGAGGCCATCTCGTAGATGTCTGCAGCGGATGGGTTCTCGCAGCAGAAGCCGATCCGAAACGGACGGAACGAATAGGAAAGGTATGGATCGACTTCAATCACGTGCGCCTCCGATTCGGGCTAGACAACGTTTGGGGCTGGCAAGAGGTGGCAGCTCGTGCGTGACGCGGCCGGGCTCAACGGGGGCGTTCACCAGCTTCGTCATACCTTCGCGAGCCACTTCCTCGCGCATCAGCCCGACCTCGTCCTGCTTGCCGAGGTGCTCGGCCACAGCGAGTCGCAGGTGACCGGATTGTACAAGCACATGCTCCCGGGCCACCTCGCCCGTGCTCGGAACGTCGTCAACTTCGCCCCGGCGATCGGTCCGGCTACTGTCGAGGCTCATCGCCGTTGAAAGGCCCAGAAGAAGCCTCCGACGAAGAAGATCCGACGAAAGCCAGGACCGTACCCAGCGCCGTCGCGAACGTCGTAACTATCGAGCGGGATAAGGGATTCGAACCCTCGACCTTCAGCTTGGGAAGCTGACACTCTACCACTGAGTTAATCCCGCAGAGCTGCGCGCATCCTACCGCACGGCGACGGGAGATCAAGGGGAGGCCGCTGGCGAGGTGCCGGCCCGTGGGCGATAACGGGCCATGAGCTGGCGGCTGGTGCTGGGGGGCGTCGCAGCCGCGGTCGCGGCGGGCGGGGGGTGCAAGGGCAAGGTCGAGCGGGAGCCAGACGAGCAGGTGCGGCCGCGGGTGGAGGCGGAGGCGCCGGCGCCGACGGTGGACGCGGCGCCGCGGTGCGTGGGGGCGCGGACGTGTGTGGGCAACGACCTGGTGGCGTGTGTGGGGGGCGAGCTGGGGGCGGTGGATCGGACGTGCCGCGATGGGTGTGCGGCGGGGGCGTGCCTCGACACGTGCGCGGCGCAAGGGGTCGAGCTGATCTACGGCGTCGACGAGCGGCAGCGGCTGCACAGCTTCAACCCGCGGGCGGTGCCGGGCGAGGAGTTCCGTGAGGTCGGGCAGGTGGCGTGTGCGGGCGGGGAGTGGCCGTTCTCGATGGCGGTCGACCGGCGCGGGGTGGCGTGGGTGCTGTACGACGGCGGCAGCCTGCACCGGGTGTCGATCGTCGACGGTCGTTGCCTGGGTTCGGTCGCGACGTTGCCGGGGGTGCCGCGCCGGTTCGGCATGGGCTTCGTCAGCGACGGGCCGGGCGCCGAGACCGAGCGGCTGTACGCCTCTGGCCACGACGAGCCGCGCGAGCTGGGCTGGATGGACACCAACGTGGTGCCGCTGCGCTGGCAGCGGCTCGGCGCGCAGCCGCGCGGCGCGGCCCGCAACGCCGAGCTGACCGGGACCGGCGACGGCAAGGTGTACGCGTACACGCCCGGCGCGGTCGGCGCGGGCCGGGTGCAGCAGATCGACCGCGACACCGGCGCGCTGGTCGGGCGGCCGCTGGTGGTGGACCGGACGTCGGAGAACGAGCTGGTGCGCTCGTGGGCGGTCGCGCACTGGGGCGGGTCGTTCTACGTGTTCGTCACCCTCGGGTCCGACTCGCGGGTGTACGAGGTCGACGGCAAGTCCGGCAGGTCGCGCCTGGTGCGGTCGGAGCTGCCGATGCGGATCGTCGGCGCCGGGGTGTCGACCTGCGCGCCACTGCTGGAGCAGGTGCCATGACGAAGCGAACTCGAGCGAAGCGCCGCGAGGGCCAGGGCGCGGCGTGGGCCCTGTCCCTGGCCTTGGTCTGGGCGACTGCGGCCTGCGAGGGCAAGACCGACCAGGCCCCGGCGCCGACGCCGGCGCCGACCACCGCCGTCAGCGACGCCGCGCCGTTGCCGCGCGTCCAGGTCAACGTGGCCCCGGGCTGCGAGGCCGGCGCCGGCGCGCGGGTGTGCTTCGCCGGCAACGTGACGGCGTGCCGGGCCGACGGCAGCCTGGGCGCGGAGGTCGAGCAGTGTCCCGATGGGTGCGCGCACGGGAGGTGCACGCAGACCTGCGAGGCCCAGGGCGTGGAGCTGGTGTACGTGATCGACAAGGCGAACACGCTGCACGCCTTCGATCCGCGCGCGCTGCCCGGGGAGGAGTTCCGCCGCATCGGCACGTTGACCTGCGCCGCCGGCGACAGCCCGTTCTCGATGACGGTCGACCGGCGCGGCGTGGGCTGGGTGCTGTTCCACAGCGGGCGAATGTTCCGGGTCTCGGTCGTCACCGGCGCGTGCCTTGGCGAGGTGGCCTTCGAGGACTCCGTGCCGATGATGTTTGGCCAGGCCTTCGTCCGCGACGTCGCCGCGTCGCCGCCGCAGGAGGTGCTGATGATCTCGGTCAACGACGACAGGCCGTCCTCGCGCCTGGGCGCGCTCGACCTGGCGCGCACACCGGCGAGCTGGCGCGCGATCGGCCCACTACCGGCCGGCTGGATCTACACGCCCGACCTGACCACCACGGCGGACGGGCGGCTGTTCGCCTACGTCCCACCTGCGGTGTCGACCCCAGGGGACGCCGGGCTGGTGCAGGAGCTGTCGCCCCGGACCGGCAAGCCGGTGAGCCGTGCCATGAAGATCGCAACCGGCGGCGAGGCCGGATCGGCCAGGGCGTGGGCGCTCGCGCACTGGGGCGGCACGTTCTACGTGTTCCTCACGCTCGACGAGGACACCCGGGTGTACGCGGTCGACCGCAAGACCCGGGCGTCGCGCCTGGTCCGGTCTGGGCTGCCGGTCCCGATCCTCGGCGCCGGGGTGTCGACCTGCGCGCCGCTGCTCGAACGCGCGCCGTGACGTTGGCGCGACGGCGCGATTGTACGCCGCGGCGAATGCGCCGGCGGCGCGCTTGCCGCGGCGGCGCGGGGCGCTAAGGCTGGGCGATGCAGGTGGGTGAGCTCGAGGTGGCGAGGCGGCGGCGGGTGGCGATCGCCGGGGCCAGCGGCTTCATCGGCCGGGCGGTGGCGCGGGCGCTGGCCGGGCGGTTCGAGGTGGTGGGCATCGCCCGCTCGGTGCCGGCCGACGCCGACCCGGCCGCGTTCCGGGCGGCCGACCTGTTCAACCTGCGCGAGGCCGAGCACGCGCTGGAGGGGGCCGACGTCGCGCTGTACCTGGTGCACAGCATGATGCCGTCGGCGCGGCTGACCCAGGGCGGGTTCGCCGACTTCGACCTGCTGTGCGCCGACAACTTCGCGCGCGCCGCGGCCCGCGCCGGGGTGCGGCAGATCGTGTACCTGGGCGGGCTGACCCCGGACGGGCCGCTTTCGCCGCACCTGCGCAGCCGGCTCGAGGTCGAGGACGCGCTGCGCGGGCACGGCGCGGCGGTCACGGTGCTGCGAGCGGGCCTGGTCATCGGCGCCGGCGGCTCGTCGTTCGACATGCTGGTCAACCTGGTGCGCCGGCTGCCGGTGATGTTGTGCCCGCGCTGGACCAGCACCCGGACCCAGCCGGTCGCGCTCGACGACCTGGTGGCGCAGCTCGCCTACGTGGTGGGCCGGCCCGAGTGCGAGGGCCAGACCTACGACCTCGGCTCACCCGAGGTCATCACCTATCGCGACCTGATGGAGCAGACGGCGGCGGCGCTCGGCCTGCGGCGGCGCATGCTTTCGGTGCCGCTGTTCTCACCACGGCTGTCGCGGCTGTGGGTGTCGCTGTTCAGCGGCGCGCCGGCCGAGCTGGTCGGGCCGCTGGTCGAGAGCCTGCGCCACGAGATGGTGGCGCGCGACCTGCGCCTGGCCGCGCTGGCCGGGGTGACGCCGATGTCGACGCGGCAGGCGCTGGCGCAGGCGCTGGCGACGACGACGCCCACGACGGCGACGGCGACGGCGACGGCCGCGCCGAAGCGGCGCGCGCGGGCCCGGCCGGCCTCGCTGGTGCGCTCGGTCCAGCGCATGCGGCTGCCGGCCGAGGCCGACGCGGCGTGGGCGGCGCGCGAGTACGTACGCTGGCTGCCGCGCCGGCTGTCGGGCCTGCTGCGGGCCGAGCGTGACGACGACGGCAGCGCCCGCTTCTACCTGCGCGGCGTACGCGCGCCGCTGCTGGTGCTGACCCACGCCGCCGAGCGCAGCACGCCGGGCCGCCAGCTGTTCTTCGTCACCGCCGGCACGCTGGTGGCGCGCGGCTCACGCGGCCGGTTCGAGCTGCGCCAGGTGCTCGGCGGCGGCACGCTGCTCACGGCCGTCTTCGACTTCGCGCCCAGCCTGCCGTGGTGGCTGTACCGGGCCACCCAGGCCCGGGTCCACGCCTGGGTGATGGCGTCGTTCGCCCGTCACCTGGCGCGGCAGGCGCGGGTGGTGACTCGACCCTGACGGCAGGCGTGACGCTGGCGCGGCGCAGCGATCATGGGTCGAGCGGGATGCAGTCGCACTCGACGTAGTCGAAGTCGCGGTCCAGGCCCGGGTACGTGGGCGGCGGGATGGTGGCGCAGGTCTCGAGGTCGAGGCGGCGGCCGTCGAGACCGCCTGCCGAGTAGTTAGCCTCGCGGCCGAACGTGCCGCCGGCGCACACCATGCCTTGCGCGGTGCAGACCTGGTCACACGACTGGCGCTGCTGCGAGGTGGCGCCGCACATGTCGAGGCAGGTTCCACCACAGGCGTAGCGGCCGCCGCAGGTGAGCTCGATGGCGATGAGGCGCTCGGCCAGGTGGCCGGCGACGTCGAAGAAGGCGGCGCGGAACTGGCGATCTTCGTGGGTGGCGAAGGTGATGGGCTCGGACCGGTTCATGGAGTTCCAGTCCAGGGTCAGGGTGTAGGAGCCCTCCTGGCCCGAGGTGGCGAAGGCGCCGTACTGGATGGCGCCGTCGGGGCTGGTGAGCGAGCCGCCGATGAGGTCATCGATGCCGTCGGGGTCGGTCAAGACGGCGGTGAAGGTGACCGCGCCTCCCCAGCCGATGGAGGTGACGTTGGTGCCGAAGGTGAGGAACCGCGGCGCCGACGGATCGGGCGGGTTGGTGGTGGCGTCGGGGCCGCCCACGCCGGCGTCGAGGCTGGCCGGGCTGGCGTCGGGGCTGGCCGGGCCCGGGTCGGACGGCTCGCCACAGGCGGCGAGAAGGAAGAGCGAGGCAAGGTAGGCGAGGTGACGGGTGCATGAGCGCATGCCGGTCCGGACGAGCGGGGCGGCGAGACCGTCGCACCGGCGTGCTTCGCCGGGTGACGGCGCCTCATGCCCTCAGTCGAGGGCGTGGCAGTGGCATGACACGAACGCGAAGGGGTCGCCGTTGTAGGTCGCGGCGGGCACGGTCGCGCAGGTGGCCAGGCTGCGGTAGTTCACGGTCGTGCTGTTGTAGCGGTAGCCAGCGAGGCGATCGGTGTCCTCGAGGTAGCAGGTCATGCCGGCCTCCTCGCAGGCGGCGGCGCACGTCGCCCGCTGCTCGACGCTGACGTAACACATGTCGCGGCACGCGCCGCCGCACGCGTACTGGCCGTCGCAGGTCAGGCCGATCGTCACCATCCGCGTGACGGCGTGGCCGGCGACGTCGAAGAACTCGGCGCGGAACTGGCGCGGCTCGCCGGTGGCGAAGGTGATGTCCTGGGCCTGGTGCATGGCCTCCCAGCTCAGGGTGATGGTGTACGAGCCCTCCTGGCCGGAGGTGGCGAAGGCGCCGTACTGGACCTGGCCATCGGGGCTGGTCAGCGAGCCGCCGATGAGGTCGTCGATGCCGTCGGGGTCGGTCAGCACCGCGGTGAAGATGACCGACTCGTCCTCGGTCAGCGAGGTGACGTTGGTGCCGAAGGAGAGGAACCGCGGCGCGGCCGGATCGCTGGCAACCGGGCCAGCGTCGGGGCTGGCGGGGCCGCCGGGGCCACCCGTGTCGTCGGGGCCGCCGCACCCGGCGACGGCGAGGGCCCATCCCATCGTGACGGTGAGGAGGGCGCGCGAACGGGGACAGATGGTCGAGGCGACGGGGTGCGACTGCATATGCGGATCCGGACGAGAGGCCGGCCGTGGGCGTCGCATCGATGGGTCAGCAGGCGAGCGCGGCCGGCGGCCGCAGGGGTGTCGACACGACTCCAGCGAGGAGGCTCGGGCGCGCCGGGGCCGCGGCCAGGCTGGCTTCGACCGCGGTGATGAAGGCGTCGACGCTGGCGAAGCGCGCCTCCGGCTCGGTCTCCAGCGCGCGGGCGAGGGCGACGGCGAGCGGGCGCGGAATCCACTCGGTCGAACCCGCGCTGATCGCCCCCGCGCTGACCCCGGCCGGGACCCGCCGACCGAGCAAGGCCTCGGTCAGGGCCAGGGCGAGGCCGTACTGGTCGGCGCGTGCGTCGATGACCGTGCTGGTGTGCTGCTCCGGCGCCATGTACGCCGGAGTCCCGGCGATGCGGCTGGCCGCGGCGACGACCGTACCGGGCTCGGTCCCACGCGCGGCGCGCCGTGGCCGGTCCAAGGGCAGCCGCGGGCGTTCGACGGTGGTGGCGCCTTCGTCGGTGGCGGTGCCGATGGCCAGGCCGAAGTCGCCGACGCGGACGCGGCCGTCGCGGCCGACCAGGATGTTATCGGGCTTGAGGTCGCGGTGGATGAGCCCGGCCGCGTGGGCGGCAGCCACGCCACGCGCCGCCTGCAGGTACGCCTCGACCACCTGCTGCCAGGGCCGTCCGATCTGCCAGGCGCCGATGGTGTCGCCGTCGACCAGCTCGGTGACGATGAACAGCTCGCCGCCGGCGCGGCCGAGGTCATACACCGCCAGCACGTTCGGGTGCTGGAGCCGGGCCAGCGCGCGCGCCTCGCGCAGCAGCCAGGCGCGCGCGGTCGCGTCATCCCGCTCGGCCCGCACCAGCTTGATGGCGACCCGCCGCTCGAGCTCGGGGTCCCACGCCGCCCACACCAGGCCCATCGCGCCGGCCCCGAGTGGGCGCTCGAGCTGGTAGCGCCCGAGCGGGTCGTGGCCCTGGTGTGGCTCGAGCGCGACCACGGCGGCGACGGTCTCGCGGCAGCGCGCGCAGCGATCGAGGTGGCCGGCGAGGGTGGTCCGCGGCGCGGCGCGCTCGAGGTCGAGCAGGTCGACCAGCTGGTCCTCGTCAGGGCAACACGACATCGGCACCCCAGGAGTCGTGGGTCGCCGAGAAGTGATCACCGAAATCCGCCGTGCCCGACGCGGCAGTTGGTCAGACCACGCGCCTCGGCCCCCCGGGCTACTCGCAGTCGACCGGCAGCGTGGCGGTGATGCCGTCGCCAGCCAGGGCGGTGGCGAGGTCGCGCGCGGCGACGCAGTCGCGCTTGCCGAGGCAGGTGGCCACGGCGGTGGCGGGTTTGGCCAGGGCCTGGCGGTCGGGGTCGGACAGGTCGGACCGGCTGGCCAGGCCACGCAGCAGCCGGTCGTAGCGGGCGCAGGCGCGCGGGATGTGGGGCTGCTGCGCGACCATCCGCGCGACCCGGGTCGCGGTCGGCCCCTGGTCGACCGGGCACCAGGCCTCGGCGACGAGGCCGGCCTGCTCGGCGGTGGCGCCGTACTTGCGCAGGCGGGTGATGCCATCGTCGCAGCGGCCGGCCAGCATCTCGCACATGGAGCGGAGCGAGTCGGTCGCCGACTGCTCGGGCACACGATCGAGCGCGTGCAGGCAGCGGACCCCGTCGAAGTTGCCGAAGTGCCGGTTGGCCTCGCTGTTGGCGTCGAGCACGGCCTTGAAGTCGGGCGGCGCGGTCGGGCTGATCGGTGCAGCGGGGGTGGCAGCGACGACGGTGCCAGGGCCGGCCCGCCGCTTGCCGCCGGTCGCGGTGCGAACCTGGGCCGCGGAGCCGGCGCTGACCGCGCCCCTGCCGGCGCTGCCGAGACCGGCGCCGGTGCCGCTGCCGCTGCCGACGCCGACGCCGACGCCACCGACCTTGCCGAGGCCGCGATCGCCGCTGCTGCCTACGTCGCTGCCGGGCCCACCTCCAGCGACCTGCGTGGGCGCCGGGCCGCCGCGCTCACCGGACGGGCGCGTCGCCCACCAGCCAGCGCCGAGTACCCCGCCGACGACGGCGACCAAGGCCAGCGCCGGCCACCACGCCCGCCGCCGGCGTCCTGGGGTCACGCCGACGGCGGGGTCGACCGCGGCCGACGGCGCCGGCGCCAGCGCCCGCTCGATCGCGACGACGAACACCTCGACGCTGGCGAAGCGGTCGTCGGGCCGAACCGCCAGCGCGGTGGCCAGGGCCTGGGCCAGCGCGGCCGGCGCCTCGGCCGGCACGAGCGCCGACACCTCGGCCGCGCTGGTGCCGGCCGGGACCCGCTCCCCGCCGAGCGCCTCGGTCAGCGCCAGCGCCAGCGCGAACTGATCGATGCGGGCGTCGATGACCACGCTCTCGAGCTGCTCGGGCGCCATGTACTCCGGCGTGCCGGCGATGCAGCTCACCGCCGCCACCAGCGGGGCGTGGCCGTCCGCGCCGGTGCCGGCGTCGGGCGCGCTGCCGAGCGCGAGCCGATCCGGGCCGCTGCCGAGCGCCAGGCGCTGGCTCGGGCGGGCCGGCGTGGCGCCTGGTGACGGCGGCGGTGGCGGCGCGCCCTCGCCGACGGCGAGGCCGAAGTCACCGACGCGGACGCGACCGTCGCGGCCGACGAAGATGTTGGCCGGCTTGATGTCGCGGTGGATGAGCCCGGCGGCGTGGGCGGCGGCGACCCCGCGCGCGGCCTGCAGGTAGGCGTCGACGATCTGCCGCCACGGTCGGCCGACCTGCCACGCGCCGATCGGCTCGCCGTCGACCAGCTCGGTGGCGACGAACACCTCGCCCATCGCCTCGCCGACGTCGTGCACGGCCAGCACGTTGGGGTGCTGCAGCCGGGCCAGCGCGCGCGCCTCGCGCAGCAGGCGCGTGCGGGCGTCGGCGTCGGCGCTGTCGGTGCGCAGCAGCTTGATGGCGACCCGGCGCTCGAGCTCGGGATCCCACGCCGCCCACACCAGGCCCATCGCGCCGGCCCCGAGCGGCTGCTCGAGCCGATAGCGGCCCAGCTGGTCGTTGCCCTGGTGCGGCTCGAGCGCGACCACCGCGGCGACGGTCTCGCGGCAGCGGGCGCAGGCGTCGAGGTGGGCGGCCAGTGCCGGACGTTCACCAGCGGGGAGCGGCCCGGCGTCGAGCAGCGCGACCAGCTCGTCCTCGCTCGGGCACGGACCCGGCGCGCCGGCGTCGCCGTGCGCCGGCTCCGCACCGCCGAGCGGATTCACGGCCGCCCGTCGGCGCCGGCCGCGCCCTCGCTGACGCTGGCGAACACCCGCGACAGCGACAGGTCGAACTGCGAGCCGAGGTAGCGCACCACGCTGGCGAGCTGCTCGGCGCCGACGCCCAGCCGCTCGGCCACCTCGGCCCGGGTCGCCGCCCACAGGTCGGCGCGGGCGCTGGCCAGGGTGCGGGCCACGGTGGCGCGATGCACGTCGTGCAGCGCGGCGATCTGGTCGAGCGTCAGCTCGTCGACGTAGACGTGGCGCAGGAAGGTGCGCGCGCGCGGAGCGAGCGCCGCCGCCGCCGCCGCCAGCGCCGGCTTGATGGCCTCGTGCAGCTGCGCGCGCAGCTGGCCCAGCTCGGGGTCGTCGGCCGCCGGCAGCGCCATCAGCAGCGGCTCGTCGTCGACCTCACGGTCCTTGCCCCGGCTGGCGCGGGCGGTGTCGACGAACAGGCGCGACGCGGTCACCCGCAGCCAGTTCTGCAGGTGGCCGAGGCCGGCGTAGGCCAGGACCCGCGGCGGCGTGGTCGCCGTGCCAACGAACAGGCGCACCCGCAGCTGCTGGCGCAGGTCGTCCGACGGCAGGCGATGAAACCGCGCCAAGAGGCGGTCGAGGTCGGGCGCGAAGGTGCGCTCGAAGGCGGCGATGCCGGCGGCGCCACCCTGGCCGGCCCACCAGGCCAGGTACAGATCATCGACGCGGAGCTGGCCGAGGCGGCGCCCGAGGTCGGCCGCGCCGGCCAGGACGGCGGCGGTGTGATCGACGAAGCCGAGCCGCTCGGCGCCGGCGCCGGCGGCGACGGTGGCCGCGGCGTCGGGGAACCGGGCCACGGTGGCGCACCAGCCGGCATCGAGGGCGTTGGTCAGCGCCCGCGCCAGCTCGTCGTCGAGCGCGACGCCGGCGCCGTGGATCGCCATGCGGGCGAGGACGTCCTCGGCGAAGGCGGGCGTGGCCACGGCGCGAGCATGCCACGCGGGCGGGCCGCTCGACGGGTGAAGTCGACCACCCGGCGCGGCGCCGCCGCGTGCCGACAGCGCGAGGCCCCGCGCCCACGACCGGGCGAGCGGGGTGGCGGCGCGGCCGTGGCCTTGCGTTGGCGGGAGGATGGGCATCGGGCGGGCGGGAGCTCGAGGGAGGGACGCTGCGGTTGTGCAGGGCACCAGGGGCGCTACGGCTGCACAAGGCGTCGGGATCGCGGCGGTGCCGGGCGCCGAGGCGCTGCGACAGCACCGCCGCGACCCCTCGCTACGGGGTCGGGCTGGCCGAGGCGGTGGTCGCGCCAGCGGGCGCGGCGGCGTCCTTGTTCTGGAAGCTCCAGCGGTGGTCGCCGATGGTGAGGTAGGTCGCGCTGGCGGTGAGGTGACCGGCGTTGGCGGTACAGCCGCGGTAGGTGGTGTTCCAGATGTTGACGCTCTTGCCGTAGCCCTTGTTGAAGCACTGGCTGATCTTGGCGTGGCGCACCTTGGTCGCCTCGAGCTGGGTCGGGCCGGCGCCCCCGTCGGCGTCGACGCGCATGGGCAGCGACTCCGCCGGATCACGCGGGCCCATCTCGAAGTCGCCGTGGCGGTTGAACTCGATGCAGATCTCGGCCTCGGTCGCGGTCACGGTGACCACGTCCTCGAACGGCCAGGTCTCGCAGTCGGGCTCGGCCACGATCCCGGTGTCGCCCTTCTGCCGCAGCTCGAGCGGCTTGCCGCTGGCGATGGGGTTCTCGGCGTAGTTGGTGCCGTCCTTGACCAGGCCGGACTTGAGCAGCGCGGCGCAGCCGACGGTGGACAGGAGGGACAGGGACAGGAGGGAGAGGGTCTTGGTGTTCATGCTGGTCCGGACGAGCGGTCGGCCAGAACCGTCGCATCGCGCCCGGCTCCCCCGGGCGCGCCTGGTACGGTCGCGGGGATGAGCGAGAAGAACCAGGCGCTGCTCGACGCGATCGTGGCCCTTGGCCCGACGCCGCCGCTGGCACAGCTCGACGCTCTGTCGAAGCGGATGAGGGCCGAGCTGACCGACGACGATGGCGACGACGGCGCCGCCGACCCAGCGCGCGTGGCCGGCCCCAGCGCCGACGAGGTCTGGGCCCGCTGGAACCAGGCCCGGCGAGGCGCCGAGGCCGCGCTGCTGCTGGCCGAGCCGGACCCCGTCGCCGCCGCCGTCGCCGCAGGACGCCCCGACGTGGTGGCCCGGGTCGGCACCGACGCCGCGCTGGCGGCGGCGCTGGAGCAGGCCGCGGCGCACGTCGCCCTGCCCTACTACAAGACCAACTCGGGCTGGTTGAGCGCCGTGGCCGCGCTGGCCACCACCCCGGCGCGCCGGAGCCAGGCCCTGGCCTTCCTCGGTCCGGCCCTGCGCGGCCTGGTCGAGGCCCGCCTGGCCGGCGGCGAGCTGATCAACAGCGTGGCGCTGGGCGGGCTGGCCCGCGCGCTCGCCGTGCTGGCTGCGCCCGAGACGGCCGACGTGCTGGCGCAGACCCTGGACTTCTGCATCGGCAAGAAGTGCCACTACGAGGCCAAGCAGCAGGCCGGGACGGTGGCGATCGCGCTGGCCGCGACCGGCCGCGCCGACGGCGACGCCGCCATGCAGGCGTTCCTCGAGCGCTGGGCCGACACCTACGCGGGGCACCGGTTCGTGATGGAGGTGCGCTACGCGGCGTGGCTGCGCGCCGGCGACGGCGCGGGCGCGCGGGCCTTCCTGGCCGATCCGGCCAACACGCGCGGCCTGGCCTTCGTCGCGGCGGCGGTGGCCGATCTCGACGACAAGGCCAGCGCCGCCGTGCTGCAGGCCCGGCGCCCGACCCTGCGTAACCCGGTCGCCGAGGAGGCGTTCGACGAGGCGCTGACGCGACTGCGCGACCAGGCCGGGCCCCCTCCGCAGGAGGCGCGCATGATCTGGATGTTCGGCGTGCGCTCGCCGACGGAGGTCGCGCTCGGCCACGAGAGCGACGACCAGCTGCTGGCGCGGGCGCGGGCGCGGCTGGGCCGGCCGGGCCTGGGCCGGGTCTACGAGACCGACGACACCGGCCCGGCCGAGCAGTAGCGCGCCCGGTGGTGCCGCGCTTTACGGCGGCGGCGGGCCGAGGATGCAGCGGGTGCCGGTACACCACAGCACCTCGCCGCGCGGCGAGATGGCCATGGCGTGGCCACGGTCGGCGAACGCCGGCGGACGGACCGTCGGCCCGCGTGGGCCGAGCTGGCCGTCGACGACGCGAGCCCACTGCGGCTCGCTGCCGTCGGCGGTGTGCAGCAGCACGGCGGTGGCGTCGGCGGACAGCGCCCGCAGCCCGGGCGCACCCGACGGCGTCGCGGCGCCAGTGGGGAGGTCGAGCACGAGGTCGTCGACGAGCAGGCGATCGCGGGACAGGAAGGCCGCGTCGTTCTCCTGCCTGGCCCCGGGCAACGTCGCCGCGCCGGCCCGCCGCCAGGCCACGCCGCGCCGGTCGAACCACACCACCTCGGTGTCGCCGGTCGGGAGGTCGCCGCTGGCCTGGTTGCGCACCACCACCAGGCGGGTGCCGTCGTGGGTGAAGGCGAGGCTCTGGACCGTGCGCACGCCGCGCAGCACCACCGCTGGCTTGCCGGGTCCACGCGACCCGGCCGCGAGCGCGCGGATGGTGAGCTGGTCCCGGTGCTGGCTGGCGACCCACGCGCCGTCGGGCGAGGCCAGCACCGTGCCGTCGACCGGCCACAGCGCCGTGGCGGTGCCGTCCTCCGCCAGCACGAAGAGCTGACTGCGGTCGGTCGCCAGGATCCGCCCGTCGGGCAGAAACTGCGCGGTGTGGTAGCCGCGCGCGTAGCCCGTGCCGCTGGCCGGCACCCACCGCGTCAGCTCGGCGCCGGTGGCCGGGTCGAACAGCACGGCGACGCCGCCGTCGTTGCTGCCGTGCACCAGCAGCACGACCCGGCGGCCGTCGGCGCGGATGGCGAGCGACGGCTCGAAGCGAGACAGGCTCAGCTCGGCATTGCCGATCGAGAGCTCGGGGCTGACGCGGCCTACCGGCCCGGCCCCATCGGGGCCAGGCCCACCAACCGGCCCGGCGTCGAGGGCGGGCGCCACCACCGCGCCGGTTGCAGCATCGGCGCCACGGCGTGGGTCATCGCCGGCCGGGCCGTTCGTCACCGATGGCTCGGGCGACCGGGGCGCGGTGCCGCAGCCGCTGCCGACGAGGCCAGCGAGGATCAAGGAGCGCGTGAGGCGGGCGGGCACCCCGGGACGCTACTACGAACGACCCGCACGGGCCGGCCGCCGGGGAGGCGGTGTGACCCCGCGCTCACGCCACGCTGGCCATCGCCGCGTCGACCGGCCCCGCGGCTCGACCGGCGCGGCGCGCGGCGTCGCGCGCGGCCCGCTCGGTGCCGAGGTACGGCTGGCGCGTGCCGAGGAGCTGATCGAACCACGGCCGGGTCACGCACCAGTTGGCGTGCTGATCCGGGCCCATGTGATGGTCGTAGTGCCACGGCAGGTGCACCTTGGCCCAGGCCGGGTCGAGGTGCGCGCGCTTGTGCCGGCGGTAGTAGTTGACCGCGCTGTAGGTGACGGTGCCGACGAAGAACGGGGCGATGGGCAGGAGCGGCAGGGTCGCCAGCGTGGCCGCGGCCAGCACCACCGCCTCCTTGCTCTGCCCGTTCCAGCGCCGGTGCAGCGGCTGCTGGTAGTCCGGGTCGACGTGGTCGTGCTTGCGCGTGTTGCGGTGGTGGTCGTGCCAGTGGAAGGCCCAGAAGCTGTCCTTGTTGCGGCCCAGGCCGTGCAGCACGTACCTGTGAAACGCCCATTCGGTGGCGTTGGCGGCGATGAGGCCGAGCGGGATGCCGATCATCGGTGCGCTCCTCTTGAAAACATGACCACATGGTCACAATATATCGACTCCGTGTCGAGCCCAAAATCGCGCCAGCCACGCCGCCGTCGCAACCCCGCGCCAGCACGCGGGAAACCAGGGGCGGGGCGACCGGCCCCGGCGCTGCGGCCGGGCCCAGCCGGGGGCGCGCGCGACCGCAACCGACGGGCCAACGCCGCCCGCCTGGGTGAGGCCGGGCTGGCCCTGTTCCTCGAGCACGGGGTGGCCGCGGTCACCATCGAGCAGATCGCGGCCCGGGCCGGCATGGCCAAGGGCAGCTTCTACCGCTACGCCGCCGACAAGGCCGATCTGGTCGGGCAGATCATGGCCCCGGTCATCGCCGACACCGTCGCCGCACTCGACGCCTGCGCGGCCGGGTTGCGCACGATCGCGCCGGCGCAACGGAGCGCGCTGCTGATGACCTACCTCGAGGTGGCGCGCGCGCTGGCGACGGTGGTGACGCGTGATCCACCCCGGGTGCTGCTGTACCTGCAGGAGGCGCGCGCGCCTCGCGCCACCGCCGCGCCGGCGCTGGCCGCCCTCGCGACCGAGCTCGAGGCGCGCACGGTCGAGCTGACCCGCCTGGCCCACGCCCACGGCCTCATCCGCGCGGTCGACCCCGACCTCACCGCGCAGGCCGTGCTCGGCACCGTCGAGGCGGTGCTGTTCGCCCACCTGCGCCGGCGCCGCATCCCGGCCGCCGCCGTCGCCCGGGTCACGACCGAGCTGGTCGACCTGGTGGTGCGCGGCATCGGCGCCGAGGCGTGAGGGGTCGCGCCGGTGCCAACCGCCTGGACGGGCACCCGGCTCCGGGCGACCCTCCTCGTGGTGAGGACCTGCTGGCGCATCCACACCTGGCGTTTGCTGCTCACCACGAGCGCCCTGCTGACGACGACCTGCGGCCGACCACGCGACGACGAGCCAGGATCGAGCCGCACCACGGGTGCGGGCGCGCCCACGACACGTGACGCCGCCGCGCCGAGCGCAGACGGCGCGCGCGTGCCGGGACTCGACGCCGCGGCGACCGCGCCGCCTCCACGGCCACGCCCCTGCTCCGACGGCGCGCGCGTCGTGCGGGTGCTGGAGCGCCGGAGCGACCACGTCGCCGTGTGCTTCAACGACGTGCCCGAGTGCTGGCGTGCCAGCCTCGACGCCAGCGCACCACGGATCGACCCGCTGGCCGGGCCGGACTGGCCGGCCGCGCTGGGTGGCGCCCGCGCGCCCTCCGCGCCGGCGCCGACCGGCCCGACCTGGGTAACTGACCCTCCGCCCGAGGGTCCGGACGAGGTCGAGCTGCCGGCCGGGTGGACCACGCGGGTGCTCGCGCCGACGTCGGCCACGCCGCGCGACCGCGACGACGAACCGCCGCCGATCGGCGCCATCGAGCTGTGCCGGCCGGGCGGATGTGCGCAGCTCACGCTGGCGCCGCTGCGACCGCAGCAGGCCGGGCTGGCCGGGCACGTTCAGGGAGTACACGTCGCCGGCGACGGCGCTCGGGTCGCGATCACCCGCGGCTCCCCGCGCGCCGGGCGAACCGTGGCCGAGCTGTACGAGCTGCCCTCGGGCCGGCGGATCGCGGTGCTGTCGAGTCGCGCGCGCGCGCTGTCGCCGGTGTCGGCCGGTGGCCAGTGTACGCGGCCCGCGCGCTGGCTCGGGCCAGGGCTCCTGGTCCAGGAGTCAGACTGCGAATGGCCAGGCGACTACTTCCTGCACGACACCGACGGGCGCCGGCTGAGCACCCTGCCCTTCGCGGGCGACGACGCGACGCCCGCCACCTGGCACGACCTGGGCGACGGCCGCTGGGTCCTGAGCTCGGGTGGGGTGCTGACCGGGTTCGACACCCGATCCGGCCGTCGGCTCCCCACCCGGGACCTGCGCCCGGATCACCCGGGCGAGGGGGCCATGGGTGCGCGCGTGGTCGCGCTGCAGCCGGGCGGCGACCTGCTGGTGGCGTGGGGCGACGGCGAGCTGTCGTGGATCGATGCGCGGCTGCGGCAGCGCGCCCGCGCCGCGCCGCCGCGCTGCCCCTGAGCGGGATCGGTCGGCCTCAGCTCGGATCAAGACCGAGTGGGTCGACCTGGTGGTGTGCTGCGGCCGGCTACGGGACCACCGCCGTCGCGGTCGCCACGGTCGAGCCGGCACGCGGGGCGCGCCCGACCAGCTCGACGAACCGCGCGGCCATCGGCGTCGCGCCTCGAACGAAGCGCTCCACCGTGCTGCCGGTGACCGACTGGAAGCGCGCGACGACCTCGACCCGGGCCGCCCCGGGCGCGACCACGTCGACGTGGACCACATCACCTCCGGCCACGAAGTCAGGGTCCGCGGACACGCCGACGGACCCTGTGCGCGCCGCGTCCGGGTGATCCGCGGTCCACCCGACCGGCAGGAGCCGGTTGTCCTTGCCGTAACCGACGGCGTCGAGGACCAGGTGCTGGGGACGCCCCGAGCCGTCGACCAGCACCGCTTCCCAGGCCGCGACCTGATCGGCCGAGGTCAGGCGGTCGAGGTGGGGCAGGATCCGCTCCGCGGACTCCAGCACCCGGCCAGCCGGATCGACCAGCCGGCCGGCGGCGTCGGTGCGCCCCGACTCGAACAGGGTCGCGCCGCCGGCGTCGAGGACGCGGACGTGGAGCCACAGGCGGCGGTTGGGATAGCCGGTCGGGAACTTGTGCCCGGCCAGGTTTCGCAGCGCGACGGTGAACGCGACTCGTTCGCCCTGCCGCGCCACCTCGGTGATGGCCAGCTGCAGCCCGCCGCGCAGCGTGGTCTCGGCCAGCGCCGCCGCCGCCTCGAACTCGTCGGCCACCACCGCCGAGCCGGTCCAGTCGGCCGCGGCCGCGAACACCCGCAGCATGGTCGCGTTGGCCCCGGTGAACACGTGGCGCGCGACCGGCTGGCGCGGCTCGAGCCAGGGCGGCATCGACGAGATCTGGGTGGCGATGGCCGCGCCGTCGAGGTCGATGGTGGGCGCGTGGCAGCCGACGCAGGTGGCCGCGCGCGGCCCGCCGGTCGCGAACTCGGAGTTACGCCACTCGAGGTACGGCGCCTGCTCGACCACCTCGGGCCCGGTCGGCGCGCCGACGTCGTCGAGGGCGCGAGTCACCACCGTGTGGCAGGTCGCGCACAGCTCGGCGCTGGCCATGTGGTCGGCCTGGGTCGGCGTGTAGCCGGTGTTGCGCAGCATCGGCATCGCGAACGGGTTGGCGTGCGGGCCGAAGATGGCGCGGGTGTCGCCGATGGTGAACCCGGCGTTGAACGACGCGGGCTGGCCCAGCCCGTCCGGGGTGATCTGATGGCAGACGCTGCAGGTCACGCCGTCGCGTCCGAGCGCGGCCTCGACCGAATCGCTGGTGAGCACGTCGGCCAGCCCGAAAGCGGCGCCGGCAGCCGCGCGCTCCCGCGCGCCACCGGGGGCGTGACAGCGGGTGCACAGCTCGTCTATGAACGCCGCCGCCGCCGGCTGGGGGTGCTCGGCACGCTCCTCGGCCAGCACCGCGAGCCAGTACGGGTCGCGCGCCGACATGGCCATCATCGAGCTGCGCCACAGCGGGAGCTGTGCGACGTCGCGGCCCGCGCTGTCGCGCATCGCCGCCCCGGACGTGTTGTGGCACATCGCGCAGCGGTCGGCCGTCATGAAGCGGGTGGTCTCGGCGCTGACCGCGGCCGGGAGGGCCGGCGCCAGGCCGGCGCCCGAGCCGGCGCCGTCGATGGCCGGGGTCGCGCCCCCGTCCGACGCCGGTCGGCCACCACCACACGCCACGGCCAGGCCGAGGCCGAGCGCGAGCGCGAGCCCACTCGAGGTGGAGAACGATCGGTCGGACATGGTCAGCTCGGATCCGGCTTCGGGGTCTTCTTGCCTGACGGCGGCAGCGTCGGCGCGGTGACGTACGCGGTCGGCACCTCGCCGGTGAGCGCGCGCAGGAAGGCGACGACGGAGGCGACCTCACCGTCGGTCAGCACCTTGCCGAGCTGGTGCTCGGCCATCATGCGCACCGCGGTGGGCAGGTCGGCGACGGAGCCGTCGTGGAAGTACGGCGCGGTCTCGGCGATGTTGCGCAGGCTCGGCACCTTGAAGAAGTACTTGTCGGCCTCGTTCTTGCTGACCTCGAAGCGGCCGAGGTCCTTGCTGCTCGGCCACGGTTTGACCGCGCCGACCTTCTGGTACATCGCGCCACCGACGTAGGCCCCGCCGTGGCAGGCACCGCAGCCGCTGCTCACGAACACGCGCAGGCCGTCCTGCTCGGCCGCGGTGAGCGCGGCGCGATCGCCGGCGAGGAAGCGGTCCCACCGGCCCGGCGTGACCAGCTTGCGCTCGAACGCGCCGATGGCGTCACCCACGTGCTGGTAGCTCAGCGCCGCCTTGTCGTCGGGCCAGGCCGCCGTGAACCGGGTGACGTACTCGGGGATCGAGGCCAGCACGGCGACGACGTGGGCCTCGCTCGGCGCCGCCATCTCGATCGGGTTGAGGATGGGGCCCAGGGCCTGGGCCTCGACGTCGGCGGCGCGGCCGTCCCAGAACTGGGCCAGGTGGCCGGCGGCGTTGTACGAGGTCGGCGAGTTGCGACCGCCGCGCTGACCCTTGTGGCCGGGCGAGGTGGGCTGGCCATCGACCCCGAAACGGGCCAGGTCGTGGCAGCTGTTGCAGGACAGGTCGTGGTTTCGTGAAAGGCGCGTTTCAAAGTAGAGCATCCGACCGAGGTCGACCTTGGCGTCGGTCAGCTGGGCCGGGTCGGCCGCCATCACCGCGGGCAGCGGCGCGAAGGCCCCGAGCAGCTCCTCGATCGGGCGCGGGGCGGGCGCCGACGGCGGCGCGCCCGGGGAGGTGGTCGTCGTCGGGGTGGCGGGCGGTGCCACGCCGGGCTTGCCGGCCGGGCCGTCGCTGTCCTTGCGACCGCAGGCCAGCAGGGGCCCGCCGAGAATGAGGGTCAGGGCCGAGGTCAGAGCGAAGCCGCGTCGGGACGTCATGCCCGCCGCCCATGCATACCTCGTACCTCCACGCCGCCCGCGATGGGCCCTTCAACCCGGCCCCGCCCAGGCGGCCAAGCCGGCATCGCCTGCGAGGCGCGGGCGCGGACCAGCAAGCGCTGCGCGGGCCCAGCGCTGCCGCGCCCCGGTCTACTTGATCACCGCGCAGTTGTCCCAGCTGTACAGGGCGTCGAGCTTGGGCTCGGAGCTGATGACGTGCCAGGCGTAGAAGTCGGCGAACTTGGGGTCGAACGTGACCCGCACCGGCTTGTCCTTGATCACGCCCTCGGCGCTGAGCTTGTTCATGAGGTCCTTGATGGTGCACACCGCCGCCGGGTGCGCCTCGAGGCCCTCGACTGGATCATTCCAGCCGTACTTCTTCGGCTTGACGGCGGTGGCGCTGGCGCCGTACTTGCGCACGGAGTCGGACCGCGTCCGCTTGCTCTTCGACGCCGAGTTGCCGGGCGAGACGTAGACGATCTCCGCGCCCTTGCTCACGTCGACGGTGCCGTCGGGTCGGACCGCCTGGTAGTTGAGCGACCAGAAGATCGCGTCCTTCTTCCACTTGGTCGCGTTCTTGGCCAGCGCCTTGTACAGGTCGTCGGCGCCAGGCTTGCCCTTGTCGACGCCGAGCGCGGCGTAGCTGATCTGGCCCTTGGGCGTCCGCATCTTCTTGAACAGCACGCCACCGACGGCGAGCAGGATGGCGAGGATGACGGCGCCGATGATCTTGAGCTTGGCGCCGGGGCCACCGACGTTGATGGGCAGCTTGATGCCGCCGGGGAGCTGGAACTGGACCTGGTGGCCCGCGGCGGCCGCCGGCGCTGCGCCGGGGTAGGCGGGCGCGGGCGCTGCAGAGTACGCGGGCGCGGGCATGCCCGGTCCGGCCGGTCCGCCGCCGTAGTTCATCATCGGCGCCTGGCCGCCTGGCATCGGCTGCGCCGCGGGTGCGGCGTACGCCGCCTGCGGTGCCTGCGGCGCGTACTGCGCCTGCTGCCGCGGGTCGGCCATCATGGTCGGCGCCATGGGCGAGGCCTGGTAGGCCGGTGCGGCTGCCGCGGCCGGCGCGGGCGCGGGCGCCGGCATCGGCATCGGCATCGGCATCGGCATCGGCATCGGCGTGGCCGCCGGCATGGGCGCGGGCGCGGCGGCGCGGGCGGCCCCGGCCACCGGCTGGGTGCCCCAGGCCAGGATGGTCCGGGCCGGTCCACCGCCAGGTGGCGTCGGCGCCGGGGTGGGCCCGGCCGCCGGACCTGCCGCGGCGAGCGGCGGTACCGCCGTCCCACAGGTCGTACACGCGACCGCGGTCTGGGCGTGGCCCCACGCAGGGTTACCGCACCGGGGGCACTGGGTCTGCACGTATCCGTTCATCTGTCCTCCACCGGGGTAGAGCGGCACCGGCGCCGATGTGACGGGGCGGGTCGGGAATCTTCCCGGCGAGCGCGTTAGGCTGGAAGGCCGTGTCCGGATCCACACCCTCCAGCCCCGGCGAATCCACCGCCGACGACCTGCCGGCCACCGCCGACGAGCTGGGGTCGATGGCCAGCGTGCTGCGGGCCCTGGCCGAGGCCCCGGGGGGCGGCGGGCCGACGCTGGCCGCCGGCCAGGTGGTGGCCGACAAGTACCGCATCGAACGCGTGCTCGGGCGGGGCGGGATGGGCGTGGTGTACCTCGCGCGTGACCTGCGCCTGGGTCGCGACGTCGCGCTCAAGCTCGCGCGCGCGGCCGGGCCCGAGGCGCTGGCGCGGGCCCTGCGCGAGGCCCAGGCGCTGGCGCGGCTGGCGCATCCCAACGTCGTCACCATGTACGAGGTCGGAGAGGTCGACGGGGCGCTGTTCCTGGCCATGGAGCACGTCGGCGGCGGCACCGCGCGGACCTGGCTGGCGGAGGCGACGCGGACGCCGGCGCAGATCATCGCGCTGTACTGCGCGGCCGGTGACGGCCTGGCGGCGGCGCACGCGGCCGGCCTGGTCCACCGCGACGTCAAGCCCGACAACGTGCTGGTCGGCCGCGATGGCCGGGCCCGCGTCGCCGACTTCGGCCTGGCCCAGCTGCGCGCCTGGGCCGACCGCGCGGCCACGCCGGCCGACGACGCGGCGCTCGAGGCCGGGCCCGGCGACACGACCGGCACCGACGCCGACTCGGCCCGACGCCGCGCCCTCGCCGTCGCCGGCACGCCGGCGTACATGGCGCCCGAGCAGCGCGCCGGCCACGCCATCGACGGGCGGGCCGACCAGTACGCCCTGTGCGCGTCGCTGTGGGAGGCGCTCGGCGGCGATCGACCGGCGCCCCCGACCGACGTGTCGACGGTCCCAGCCGCGACCGGCCGGACCAGCCGGCCGGCGCCGGCCGGGCGGGCGCCGACCACCACCACCGTGCCGGCGCACGTCGTCGCCGCCCTGCAGCGCGGCCTGGCCATCGCCCCCGCCGAGCGCTGGCCCGACCTGGCCAGCCTGGTGCGCGAGCTCCGGCGCGACCCGGCGGCGCGGCGACGGCGGCTGGCCATCGGCGGCGGCGTGGCGGTGGCGGCGGCGGCGGCGGCGGTGCTGGTGACCCGCGCGATCGCCCCGGCCGGCGCGTCGCCGTGTGCGGGGGCGGCGGCGCAGGTGACGCGTGTGTTCCCCAGCGCGCGCGCCGACGCGCTCGGCGCCCGCTTCGCCACGGCGAGGGCCGACGTGGTGTGGGCGCGCCTGCGCGGCCAGCTCGAGCGCTACGCCGACGCGCTCGGCCTGGGCCAGCGCGACGCCTGCCAGGCTCGCGCCGGCGACGATCCGGCGGCGGACGCGCTGTCGGCGCGGCGCGACCTGTGCCTGAGCGCGGCCCTGGCCCGGTTCGAGGTGACGCTGCGCCGGCTCGAGGCGGCGCCGCCCGACCGCTTGATCGAGGCCGACGCGGCGATGGCCAACCTGCCCGACCTGGCCGGCTGCGGCGCGCTGGCGCTGGCCAACCAGATCGCCGTGCCTGCCGACCCGGCCCGCCGCGTGCTGGTGGCCGAGGCCAGGCCGCTGGTGGCCGAGGCGCTGACCGCGACCGACGATCCGGACGGGCGGGCGCTGGCGGCGCGCGCGCTGGCGGCGGCGCGCGCCGGCGGCTGGGCCCCGCAGGAGGCGGAGGCGCAGCGCGCGCTCGGCCACCTCGAGCGGATGCGCGACCCCGAGGCCGCACGCGCCGCCTACCGCGAGGCGGTGCGGCTGGCGCTCGAGTCGGGCAGCGACGAGCAGGCGGCGTGGATGATGGCCGACCTGGCCTGGATCGAGGCCGAGGAGGGGCCGCCGGCCGAGGCCGCGCGCTGGCTCGAGCTGGCGAGCGCGCTGTGGGTGCGGCTGGGCCAGCCGGGCCAGCTCGGGGTGCGCCTGAGCGGGGCGGCGACGCTGCAGGCGGTCGCCGCTGGCGACGGTGCGCGTGCGCTCACCACTGCCGGCGAACACGCCGCCCGCTCGCGCGCCGTCTACGGCGACGATCCGGTCGAGGAGTCGGCCACGCTGGCCAACCTCGGCCAGGCCCAGGAGGCGGCCGGCGACCTGGGCGCGGCCGGCGCCAGCTACCAGCGTGGCCTGGCCCTGGCCGAGCAAGCGCTGGGACCGGACCACCCCGCGGTCGGCCGGCACGCGCTGCGCCTGGCCGCGGTGAACATGCGGCGCGGCGACGCCGACGGCGCCGTCACCCTGGCCCGGCGGGCGCTGACGATCCACGAGCGCTGGTACCAGGCCGACGACGGCCGCCTGGCCTACCCGCTCACCGTGCTCGCTGGCCTGCTGGCGCAGACCGGCAGCCCCGAGGCCAAGGTGATGCTCGAGCGCACGATGGCCGCGCAGGCCGCGGCCGGCGGGCCGGACCTGGCG
>JAGPCO010000217.1 GCA_018058095.1 Kofleriaceae bacterium | reverse complement strand
GCCCCGGCCCCGGCCCCGGCGCCCGCCCCGGCCACGCGCTGAAGCACCCGGCGCCCCGGCGCCCTCGAGCAGGTCGGCAGCCCCGGCCTGCTCGTTTGCCGTTTCGGCCCCGGCCTACGCCGTGGCCCGGACCGGCCCCCACCCCGAGCGGCCGGGGCAGGTGTGCAACCGTTGCACCGTGACCGGCATCCAACCAGCTGTGATCCCTCGGTTTCGGCCACGTCCGGTGGTTGCCGGCGCGGCCGCGATGTGGTTAGGTCCGCGGCATCTGCCGGCGGCCACTGCGGCGCCGGGCACCGCTCCCAGAGCTGTCACAAGAGGTACGCGATGAGCTGGCTTTCCGGGTACGTGCGCTCCTCGGTGGGCGCCAAGCAAGTCATGGCCCTGACCGGGCTGGGGCTCCTCCTGTTCGCCCTCGTGCACATGCTGGGTCACCTCGGCATGTTCGGCGGGCAGAGCGCCTACAACAACTACGCCGCCTTCCTGCAGGGCCTGGGCGGCCTCAAGTGGCTGGCCCGCGGTGGCCTGCTCGCCATCTTCATCCTGCACGTGGCGACCGGCATCAGCCTGGCCATGGCCAACAAGGCGGCGCGGCCGGTGCCGTACGCCATGTACAAGCCGGCGGCGTCGACGGTGATGAGCCGGTCGATGCGCATGACCGGCCTGGTCATCCTGGCCTTCGTCATCTACCACCTGGTGCACTTCACGTTCGGCCAGGTCCAGCCCGAGTACTTCCACATGAAGGACGCGGCCGGCCGCATCGACGCCTACTCGATGTTCGTGCGCGGCTTCCAGAACGTGCCGATCTTCGCCAGCTACGTCGTCGCCGTCGGCCTGCTGTCGACCCACCTGGCCCACGGCGCGTCGAGCTGGCTGCAGACCCTGGGCCTGCGCCACCCCAAGTACGACGGCCTGATGGCCAAGCTCGGGCCGGCCCTGTCGGCGGTGTTGTTCCTCGGCTACATGGCGCCGCCGGTGGCCGTCCTCCTCGGCGTCATCAAGCTGCCCGGCGCGTAGGCCAAAAGCCCCCTCGGAGAACGTCATGAACCTCGACGCCCGTATTCCCAGTGGCCCGATCGCCGAGAAGTGGTCGCGCGCCAAGTTCGACCTCAAGCTGGTCAACCCGGCCAACAAGCGCAAGTACAAGGTCATCGTCGTCGGCTCCGGCCTGGCCGGTGGCGCCGCCGCCGCCACCCTGGCCGAGCTCGGCTACGACGTGGCCTGCTTCTGCTTCCAGGACTCGCCGCGGCGCGCCCACAGCATCGCCGCCCAGGGCGGCATCAACGCCGCCAAGAACTACCAGAACGACGGCGACAGCGTGCACCGCCTGTTCTACGACACCGTCAAGGGCGGCGACTTCCGCGCCCGCGAGGCCAACGTGCACCGCCTGGCCGAGGTGTCGGTCAACATCATCGACCAGTGCACGGCGATGGGCGTGCCGTTCGCGCGCGAGTACGGCGGCACCCTGGCCAACCGCTCGTTCGGCGGGGCCCAGGTGTCGCGCACGTTCTACGCGCGCGGCCAGACCGGGCAGCAGCTGCTGCTCGGCGTGTACGCCGGCCTGTCGCGCCAGATCGCGGCCGGCAAGGTCAAGATGTTCACCCGGACCGAGATGCTCGACCTCGTCGTCGAGGACGGCCGCGCGGTCGGCATCGTCACCCGCGACCTGGTGACCGGCACCATCGCCAAACACGCCGCCCACGCCGTGGTCCTGGCCACCGGCGGCTACGGCAACGTGTTCTACCTGTCGACCAACGCCAAGGGCTGCAACGTCACCGCCAACATCCGCGCCTACAAGCGCGGCGCCGGCTTCGCCAACCCGTGCTTCACCCAGATCCACCCGACCTGCATCCCGGTGTCGGGTGACTACCAGTCGAAGCTGACCCTGATGTCGGAGTCGCTGCGCAACGACGGCCGGGTCTGGGTGCCCAAGGACAAGGCCAACATCGGCAAGCACCCCGACCAGATCGCCGACGAGGATCGCGACTACTACCTCGAGCGCAAGTACCCCAGCTTCGGCAACCTGTCGCCGCGCGACATCGCCAGCCGCGCCGCCAAGGAGCAGTGCGACGACGGCCGCGGCGTCGGCCCGGGCGGGCGCGGCGTGTACCTCGACTTCCGCGACGCCATCCGCCGCGACAGCGAGGCCAAGATCCGCGAGAAGTACGGCAACCTGTTCGACATGTACGCGCGTATCACCGGCGAGAACCCGTACAAGACGCCGATGCGCATCTACCCGGCCGTGCACTACACGATGGGCGGGCTGTGGGTCGACTACCACCTGCAGTCGACCATTCCCGGCCTGTTCGTGCTGGGCGAGGCCAACTTCTCCGACCACGGCGCCAACCGCCTCGGCGCCTCGGCGCTGATGCAGGGCCTGGCCGACGGCTACTTCATCATCCCGTACACCCTCGGCAACTACCTGGCCGGCGTCAGCGCCGGCAAGCTGGCCGACACCGGCGGCGCGGCCTTCGCCGACGCCGAGGGCCAGGTGCGCGGCCGGCTCGACAAGCTGATGAACGTGCGCGGCAAGCGCTCGGTCGACTCGTTCCACCGCGAGCTCGGCAACATCATGTGGGACGACTGCGGCATGGCCCGCACCAAGGAGGGCCTCGAGCGGGCCCTGACCAAGATCCCGGCGCTGCGCGAGCAGTTCTGGAAGGAGGTCACCATCCTCGGCGAGCGCGACTCGTTCAACCAGTCGCTCGAGAAGGCCGGCCGCGTCGCCGACTTCCTCGAGTTCGGCGAGCTGCTGTGCAAGGACGCGCTGGTGCGCGAGGAGAGCTGCGGCGGCCACTTCCGGGTCGAGCACCAGGACGCCGGCGAGGCCAAGCGCGACGACGAGCGGTTCGCGCACGCCGCGGTGTGGGAGTACAAGGGCGAGGGCGCGGAGCCGGCCCGCAACGTCGAGCCGCTCACCTTCGAGACCGTCAAGCTGGCGACCCGCAGCTACAAGTGAACCGGGAGCCACAGGAGCCAACCATGTCGTCCATGAACCTCACCGTCCACGTCTGGCGGCAGAAGGACAAGCAGAGCCCGGGCAAGATGGTCGCCTACCAGGTGACCGGCATCTCCGAGCACGCCTCCTTCCTCGAGATGCTCGACGTCCTCAACGAGCAGCTGCTGGCCAAGGGCGAGGAGCCCGTCGCGTTCGACCACGACTGCCGCGAGGGCATCTGTGGCACCTGCTCGCTGGTCATCAACGGCCGGCCGCACGGCGGGCACAAGGCCACCACCACCTGCCAGCTGCACATGCGCTCGTTCAAGAGCGGCGACAGCATCTACGTCGAGCCGTGGCGCGCGGCCGCGTTCCCGGTGCTGCGCGACCTGTGCGTCGACCGGACCGGCTTCGAGAAGATCCAGCAGGCCGGCGGCTTCATCACCGCCAACGTCGGCTCGGCGCCCGACGCCAACTCCGTGCCCATCGGCAAGGAGGACGCCGACCGGGCGATGGAGGCCGCGGCCTGCATCGGCTGCGGCGCCTGCGTCGCCGCCTGCCCCAACGGCTCGGCCATGCTGTTCCTCGGCGCCAAGCTGTCGCACCTGCACAACCTGCCGCAGGGCCAGCCCGAGCGGGCGCACCGCAGCAAGGCGATGGTCGAGGCGATGGACGCGGCCGGGTTCGGCAACTGCTCGAACCACTACGAGTGCGAGGCGGCCTGCCCCAAGGAGATCTCGCGCGACGTCATCGCCGAGCTCAACCGCGACTTCGTCAAGTCGACCCTGGTCCACCGCGGGCGGTCGACCAAGGCCGACGGCGCCGGCTAGGAGTCCGTCCCCGTATTCTGGGCGCCGCGACGGCCGGACTCGCTCAGGCCTCATCGCAGCGGGGCACCGTCATCGCGCGCGTGGAGGGCGTGGAGGGCGGCGGTCCAGCAACTCGGCCGGGTCGATCGGTCCGCCAGCGCGGAGCCAGCCCTCACGCGCGAGCCAGGTCTTCGGAGCGCTCAACGGGGAGCCCGCGGGAGGCGGCGACCCGTCGATGACCCAGACACCCGACTTCGTCGGGTGCCCCGACGACCAGCGGTCGGGCTCGAAGAAGCGCAGGCGCTGGCGTAGCTGGCCGCGGTTCGCCTGCCAATCCCGGACGGAGTGACTCACGTGGTTGAAGAGGACGTAGCGCAGGGTGTTGCGCATCTGCGTCGGTGAGGTGACCGGGCGGGCGTGGTAGCGGTCGGCGAAGACCCGGCCGCGCCGGCCGAACGCCTTGTTCCAGCCGCGGGCGAGGCGGATCGCCAGGCCCTTCATGCCGCGCGAGAGCGCGGTGTCATCCTCGGCCTCGACGATGAGGTGGAGGTGGTTGCCCTCGAGGGCGTAGTGCAGGACGCGGAAGCCGGTGACGCGGGTGTGGTCACGCGCGCCGGTGAGGGCGCGCTCGAGCACCTCGCGGCCGGCGTGGG
>JAGPCO010000154.1 GCA_018058095.1 Kofleriaceae bacterium | reverse complement strand
AGGTCCTGGAACGCGCCCTGACGGGCGCGCGCGACCACACCCGCGTCACCGGCTTCCGCGTCCTGCACTACGCCCTCGAGGGCAACCACCTCCACCTCATCGTCGAGGCCGACGATGACACCGCGCTGTCGCGCGGCATGAAGGGCCTGGCGATCCGCTTGGCCCGCGGCTGGAACAAGGCCTTCGGCCGGCGCGGCCGGGTTTTCGCGGACCGCTACCACGCCCGCCCGGTCACCTCGCCGACGCAGATGCGCAACACCCTGCGCTACGTCCTGTTCAACCACCTGAGTCACTCCATCCGGGATTGGCAGGCGAATCGCGGCCAGCTACGCCAGCGCCTGCGCTTCTTCGAGCCCGACCGCTGGTCGTCGGGTCGATGGTTCCCGACGAAGTCGGGTGTCTGGGTCATCGACGGGTCGCCGCCTCCCGCGGGCTTCCCGCTGAGCGCTCCGAAGGCCTGGCTCGCGCGAGAGGGCTGGCTCCGCGCCGGCGGGCCGATCGACCCGGCCGAGCTGCTGGACCGACGCACTCCACGCTCTCCACGCGCGCGATGATGGTGCCCCGCCGCGATGAGGCCTGAGCGAGTCCGGCCGTCGCGGCGCCCAGAATACGGGGTCGGACTCCTAGCAGGCTGCTGCCTGGCGACCGTCCAGGTGGCGTGCATTTGCCTATGGCTCGCCGCCGGGACGTAGTCGTGGTCGTGGTCGTAGTCGTGGTCGACCCACTGGACGCGCAACGCTTGCGGTCCCGGGCCCTCGATCTCCGGGGTTGCCGAGGTGGCCCCGGTCGCTCTACCCTGGAAGCAATGGGGTCCTGGCGCGGCTTGGTTGCCCGTCTGCTGTCGCGGTCCGTGCTCGTCGCCGGCCTGGCCGCCGGCTGTGGCCTGGTCGACTTCGCCCAGAACACCGCGACCGACGCGACCGACGCGGCCGACGCCACCGCCGCCGACGGCCCGGGCCCAGCAGCCGACGCCGGCATCGCCTCGGTCGATGCCCAGGCCGACGCCGCCGCCGGCGGCCTCGTCGACGCCAGCCTGGCCTGCCCGGCCGACATGCTGCTCATCCCGGCGACGAGCGTGTGTATCGACCAGAGCCAGCGCGGCGCCCTGCCCTGGGGCCAGGCCGCGGCCGCTTGTAACGCGCTTGGCCGCCGGCTGTGCACCGACGCCGAGTGGCTGGCCGGCTGCACCGGCGCGGCCGGGCTCCTCGACGCGACCGACGACTGGGAGTGGGTGTCAGACGTGATCAGCGCGACCGACGCCGTCAAGCGTGGCAGCGCGGCGTGTACGGCGCGGTCGAGCCACGCCATCGTCGACCCCTACGGCGTGCGCTGCTGCGCCGCCGCCCTGTAGCTACTCGACGTCGGGCGCGGCGTCGACGCCGCCGCGCTCGGTCACCGGCGTGCCGGGCGGGAAGCTGAGGTAGACGTAGAACAGGCCATCGGCCTCGGTCGCGGTGCGCACGGTGCCCTCGCGCGTGTCCTTGCCGTTCTTGAACTGGATCCGGACCTCGACGCCGCCCGCGTGGCCGGGCCGGCCCTTGCGCGCCTTCTGCGCCCGCACCACCCGGGCCGCGATCCGGGCCAGCGGGCTGTCGAAGAAGCGGGTGTCGACCGGGCGGCGCACCCCACGCACCAGCTTGCCGAGCCCGGTCAGCTGGACCACCAGCGTCGAGCCGTCGAGCCGCTGCGTGACCTCGAACGGGCCGCCGCTCTGGAAGAACACCTCGGCCCCGCCGTCCTTGGGCGAGAAGCCGATCCACCCCAGCGTGCCGGCCGCCACCTTGCGGCCCTTGTCACCGCGTGGGGTCACGCCTGGCTTGACCCCGCCGTACTCGCCCTCCTGGCGGATGGCCTGGCCCTCGTCGGCGCGCGCGGCGGGGGCGGCGAGCAGCAGGGAGCCGAGCAGGACCAGGGCGTGACACCGGCGGGGGCGCATGGAGCCGATCGTAGGCTCGGCCCGGCCCCGGCGCAAACTTTGGCCGCGTCCACCGCGCCCCGGCCGCCGGCGGGCCGGGGCCTGGACTATCCTGGCGCCATGACCGGGACGGCCGCCACGTCCGCCGACGACCTGATCGGGCGCACGCTGGGCGACTTCGTCCTGCGCGAGCTGATCGGCGAGGGCAGTTTCGGCCGGGTCTACCGCGCCGAGCAGCCCGTGCTCGAGCGGGAGGCGGTGGTCAAGGTCGCGCGCAGCGACCGGCTCGACCCGCATCGGATCGCGCGCTTCCTGGCCGAGGCCCGCTTGGCGTCGCGCCTCGACCACCCGCTGGCCGCCCACGTCTACGCGTTCGGCGCCGAGGCCGACGGCGCGCTGTGGATCGCCATGGAGCTGGTGCGCGGCACACCCCTGAGCGAGCTGCTCGCCGGTGGGCCGCTGCCGGTCGACCGCGCGGTGCCGCTGCTGCGTCGCCTGTGCGAGGTCGTCCACGGCGCGCACGAGCTCGGCGTCGTCCACCGCGACCTCAAGCCGGCCAACGTCATGGTGCTGGCCCGGGCCGGGAGCCTGTTTCCCAAGCTGCTCGACCTCGGCATCGCCCGCGATCTGCGGGCCGGCGAGACCCAGGCCACCCTGGGCGGCGCATCGTCGGGCACGCCGCTGTACATGGCGCCCGAGCAGTGGGTCGCGGCCGAGCGCGCCGGGCCGGCCGCCGACCAGTACGCGCTGGCCGCGGTGACCTACCAGGTCCTGACCGGGCACCCGCCGTTCGCCGGGCGGTCGGTGATGGAGCTGGCCGCCCAGCACGCGCGCACGCCGGCGCCGGCGCTGCCGGCCGCCTTCCCCGACAACCTGAGCGCGGCCATCCAGCGCGGCCTGAGCAAGCGGGCCGAGGATCGCTTCCCATCGGTGCTGGCCTTCGCCGACGCGCTCGGGGCCAGCGCCGGCATCGCCGGCGACGCGGTCGGCCTGCCCGAGCTCGACGGCCTGACCCGCGACGAGGCGCTGACGCACGCGCCACGCCCGCTGGCCGACGCGGTGGCCGCGCTGGCGGTCGCCACCAGCCCCCACACCGCCCGCGCCGCCGCCGTCGCCGTCGTCGACACCATGACCCGGCTGGTCGCCGCGGTGGCGGTCGGCGCCCGCGCCCGCATCGGCGCCGGGCGTCACGCCGACGGCCCGGCCGCGGCCGAGCTGCTGGCGGCGGTGCCGCGCCGCGCGCTCGGCGCCGATGGCTGGTGGCAGCTGGCGCGCGAGCTGTGCCGACCGCTGGTCGGGCTGCGCGAGGCCCACCCGGTGCCGGAGCTGATCGACCTGTTCTTCCCGGACGGGACCGAGGTCAAGACGGCGATCGACGTGATCCTGGCCAGCCCCGACCCGGGGCCGACCGGCAGCGACGCGGCGACCCGCGCCTACCTGCTCGGCCTGATGCCGACGCTGACCAGCGCGGTGCGCGCGCTGGCGTTCCTGACGTCGTACCCGCTGTGGGTCCCCGACGCGGACGGCAGCGCTGGTGGCGCGTGGTGGATCGGCACGGCGCGCGCCGTCCGCACCGGCCCGGGCCCGGCCGCCGTCGACGGCCCGTGCTTGCTCGACCGCCATGGCGCCCTGGTCGTCGGCCTGACGCCGGTCGCCCACGTCGCGGCGCCGGCGGCGGGGGCCGAGCGCGCGCTGTTCTTCGTCGACGGCCCGGCCCGAGCGGGGCTACGCCTGCGCGCCTGGCCGGCCCGGCACGAGCGCACCACGGACGAGCCGTGGCCGTGGGGCGACGCCGCCGCCGCGGCCAGCGCGGGCGAGGCGATCACGCCGTACCGCGGCCTGGCGACCTTCGCCGCCGGCGACGCCGACCTGTTCTTCGGGCGCGAGCGCGAGGTCGACGAGCTGGTCAACCGGCTGCGCACCACCCCGCTGGTGGCGGTGGTCGGGCCATCGGGCGCCGGCAAGAGCTCGTTCGTGCTGGCCGGCGTGCTGCCGGTGCTGGGCACCGACCTCACCCTGGTGATGCGCCCCGGGGCGACGCCCCTGCCCACGCTGTCGGCCCGCCTCGGCGCGGCCGGGCTCACCACCGACGCCGCTGCGCTGGCGCGCGAACCGGCCAGCCTGGGCCTGGCCTTGCGGGCCTGGGCCCGGGCCCACGGCCGGCGCGTCGTGCTGGTGGTCGATCAGTTCGAGGAGACCTTCACGCTGTGCCTCGACCCGGTCGCGCAGGACGCCTTCGCCGCCGCCCTGCACCAGGCGGCGCGCGCCGACGACCCCGCGGTCCGCGTCGTGCTGACGGTGCGCGACGACTTCCTCATCCGCACCGCCCAGCTGACGGCCTTCCGGGCCGAGCTGACCGCGCGCCTGCAGCTGGTCACCACCCCGGCCGCGGCCGACCTGCGCCGCATCCTGGTCGAGCCGGCCCGGCGCGCCGGCTACGCCTTCGAGGACGACGCGCTGGTGACCGAGATGGTCGAGCAGGTCGAGACCCGCCCCGGCGCGCTGGCCCTCTTGTCGTTCACCGCCTCGCGCCTGTGGCAGCTGCGCGATCGCGCGTTCCACCGCCTGACCCGGGCCGCGTACCGCGCCCTCGGCGGCGTCGGCGGCGCGCTGGCCCAGCACGCCGAGGCGGTGCTGGCCGAGATGACGCCGGCCCAGCAGGGCGTCGTGCGCGAGATCTTCCGCCACCTGGTCACCGCCGACGGCACCCGGGCCGTGATGTCGCGCGCCGAGCTGCTGCAGGTGGCCGGTGGCGCCCCGGCCGAGCCGGTCATCGAGGCGCTCATCACCGCCCGCCTCCTGCAGGCGCAGGAGGCGGCGGCCGGCGAGCAGCTCGAGGTCGTGCACGAGACCCTGCTGTCGGCGTGGCCGCGCCTGGTCGGCTGGCGCCAGCAGGACGCCGAGAGCGCGCGCCTGCGCGACCAGCTGCGGGTCGCGGCCCGGCAGTGGGACGAGCGTCGCCGGCCGCGCGGCCTTCTTTGGCGCGGCGAGGTGCTGACCGAGTACCGGCTGTGGCGCGCGCGCTACCCCGGCAACCTGACGGCGGCCGAGGACGCGTTCGGCGCCGCCAGCGTGGCCGACGCCAACCGCGGCCGCCGCCTGCGCCAGGGCGCGCTGGCGGCGGTGCTGCTCGGGCTGACCGTCGCCCTGGTGGTGTTCGCCCGCCTGCGCACCCGCGCCGAGGCCGCCCAGCACACCGCCGAGGCCGCCCGCGCCCGCGCCGCCGCCAGCGAGGCCGAGACCGCGACCCGCCTGACCGAGTCGTACGTCGAGCAGGGCCGGCGCGCGCTGCTGGCGGGCGACCACATGCCCGCCCTGCTCTACCTGGCGGCCGCGCTGGAACGCGGCCAGGACACTGCCGCCGTGCGCTTCATGATCGCGCGCGCGCTCGAGCCCCTCGCCGCCGAGCGCGCCACCCTGCCGCACGACGGCATCGTCACCGACGTCAAGTTCGTGCCGAACACCGACGCGGTGTTGACCGCGGGTGGTGATGGACGGCTGCGCCGCTGGGCCCGCGACGGCACGCTCCTGGCCGAGGCCCAGGCGCACCCGGTCGGTCACCGGGTCACCATCGCCTTGCACCCGCAGCAGCCGTGGGCCGCCACCATCGGCGGCGACGACCGGATCCGGCTGTGGTCAACTGCCGATCTCCGACCGCTGCGTGATCGTGCTGGGGTGCCTGGGGACAAGCGGACCCTGGTCTTCGACGCCGCAGGGCGCCAGCTGGCCACCGCCGGCGCCGAGGGTGCCGCGGTGTGGGACCTGGCCAGCGACGTGGTCCACCGCCTTCCGCTGCACACCCCAGGGCTGTACGCCTGGGCCGCCATCAGCCGGACCGGCGACCTCATCGCCGTGCAAGAGGCGGGAGACGAGCACAGCGGCGGCGCGTACCTGTGGCGGCCGGGGCGCGCGTGGGTCCGACAGGTGGCGACGGTCGGAGGTCGCTACCCGGTCATCAGCCGCGACGGCACCCGGGTGGTGACGCCGGGCGACGATGGCGTGCTCCGGATCTGGGACGGCGCCGGCGCGGCAATCCGCGACATCGTCGCGCACGACGCCGCGATCATGACCGTCGTCGCCGCGGGTGATGACCAGCACGTGATCTCCACCGGGGTGGATGGCACCATCCGGCGCTGGCGCCTCGACCAGGCCGCCCCCCCGCTGCGGCTCGCTGGCCACGACAGCTTGACCGCCGACTGCATACCGGTCGGCTCGGACGAGCTGGTGTCGATCGGCGCCGACGGCAGCGCGAGGCTGTGGTCGATGCGCGACGGTCGCCGGCTGGCGACGTTCGCCCACGGCGGCTACGTCAACAAGGCGGACGTGTCGACCGATCGCTCCACCCTGGCCACCGCCAGCTGGATCGGCTCCGCGCGGCTGTGGAACCTGGCGGCGGTGCCCCGGCCCGAGGTCGTCGGCGTCGAGGCGGAGCAGGTGACGATGGTGGTCGAGTCCGACCAGCTGGTTCGCTCGGTGCGCGGTGGGTCCACCCTGGTCTCCGCCGACGCCGGGACGGTCCGCGCGGTGTCGATCGGAGGCCCGGGCGTCCAGTTCGACGGCGACGGCGTCATCGTGGTCCCGGCGGAGAACACCATCACCCGCTGGCCCGCCGGTGCTGGAGCGCCACCGCCGTCCCCCGCGCCGGTCCGAGCGGTCGCGACCGCACCATCGGGCGGCGGAATCGCCACGCTGGATGCAACTGGCGTGGTCCGCCTGTACTCGAAGCGACGCTCGGTGGAGCGGCGGGTCGAGGGTGCCACCCACATGCGCTGGGCCCACGGCTGCCTGGCCGTGGTCGCGACGGGCCAGGTCCACCTGCTGCGCGAAGGGGACCTCACGACCATCCTCGAGGTCCCGTCCTACGATGGCCAGGTCAAGCGCTCTCGTGATGGCGCGTTCCTGGCGGTCAACCCGGACTACTCCACCCTGAAGATCTTCGACGCTACCGGCCAGGTCGCTGACCTGCCGGGGCGCGCCGCCGCCGAGTCGTTCGCATGGATCGACGGGGCGCTGGCCATCGGTCGATCCGACGGGGTGCTCGAGATCTGGGACCAGGCGACCTGGGCGCTGCGGCGCAGCATCCCGGCCCACGCCAGCGCCATCCTGGCCATCGATGACGAAGGCCCCTTGCTGGCGACCCTCGCCTCAGGCGGGGAGGTGCACATCTGGGAGGTGGCCCGGTTCGCCCAGATCGGCTCGCTTGAGGCTGATGCCGACGCCAACGCGGTGCTGCTCGGCCGTGGCGGTGACTTGATCACCGCCGGGCCGGCGGGCCGGGTCGAGCGGTGGCGCCTTCCCCCGTTCCGTGGGCCGTTCGAAGACCTGGCCAGGGTCACGTGTCGCCTGCCGGTGGCGGAGAACATTCGGGCCGGCGCCCCAGCCCCGACCGGCTGTCGCTGAATCAGTCCGTTGTAGGGCGATTGGTGGCGTCCATCCCAATCCTGCCCCCCTGGACGCCGGCCAGCTGGTTGGCCTCCAGGGTGTGCACGGTCGTTCGAGTCAACGTCAGGGCACCTGGCCGCTTGGTGGTCACTGGTGGGAGTTTGGCGGACTTCTTCATGGGACCTCCGGATCAGGTTGTGAATGCACCAATCGCGCAGCCTTGCACTCGAAGGACGATCACCTCTCGTCAGGCTCCGCCGAGGTTGGCTTCTTGCCGCCTGCCACCTGACCCAGGTCCGGGGGGGTAAGGCCCTGGATGGTGGACCGCTTGAGGTTCAGCTGGCTCCCCTTGTGCGGCTGGGTAGTGCTGGTCGTTTTCTTCATGCACCGGGGTTTTGCACATCTCGTGCCGTCATCGCGACAGGCGCCCAGGCGGATCACTCACCACCACAGGATCCGGCACCAGCCCGAGCAGGTGGGCTCGCGCCTCGCCAACCAGCATGAGCGATCCCGCCACGACGGTGGTCGCGGCTGCGCTCGGCGCCGCCAGCGCCAGCACCACGTCGTCGGCGCACGTCACCACACACGCCGGCGCCAGCGCGGCCCAGCGCACCGCCAGCGCGGCCGGGGCCAGCGCACGCGCCTGCTGGTACCGCGTACACACCACCTCGTCGACCGCGGGCGCCAGCGCGGCGATCATCGCGTCGACGTCCTTGTCGGCGCTCACGGCCATGATCAGCCGGCGCGGCCGCGGCAGGCTCATCAGCGCCTCGGCCAGGGCGGCCGCCCCGTGCGGGTTGTGGGCGCCGTCGAGCACCAGCCACGGCGCCGTCCGCACGACCTCGAAGCGGCCGGGGTGCACCACCGCCGCCAGCGCCGCCGCCCGCGCCGCCGCCGGCGCGTGCACGACACCCAGCGCCTCGAGGTGATCGAGCGCGGCCAGGGCGGCGGCGGCGTTGCGGCGCTGGTGCGCGCCGGCCAGCGTCAGCGTCGCCGGCACCGCGGCCACCGCGTCGTCGTCGACCACCGTCAGCGCGGCGGCAGGCGCTGCGGTCGCCGCCGCCGCCAGCCACGGCACCGCCTCGGCCAGGCCCGACGCGCCGATCACCACCCGCTGGCCGGGGCGCAGGATGCCGGCCTTCTCGCCGGCGATCGCGCGCAGCTCGGCGCCGAGCAGGTCCTGGTGGTCCAGCGCCACCCCGGTGATGACCGCCACCGCCGCTGGCACCGCGGTGGTGGCGTCGAGCCGGCCGCCCAGGCCCACCTCGAGCAGCGTCACGTCGAGCTGCTGCCCGGCCAGGTGCACCAGCGCCAGCGCGGTCAGCTGCTCGAAGAAGGTCAGCGCGTCGCCGCCGGCGGCCACCACCACGTCGGCCGCGGCCACGAAGTCGGCCTGGCTCATGGCCACGCCGTCGACCGCGACCCGCTCGCACACCGACACCAGGTGCGGCGAGGTGTACACGCCGACGCGGGGCACCCGACCGTCGGCGACGCGGCCGGCGCGGCCGGCGCGCACCAGCGCCGCCAGCATCGCCACCGTCGAGCCCTTGCCGTTGGTGCCGCCGACCTGCACCACCACCCCGAGCCGGCGCTCGGGATGGCCGAGCCGGGCCAGGAGCGCGCCGATACGTTCGAGCCCGAACACGATGCCGGCCCGGCGCGCGGGAAGCAGGCGCACCAGGTGCGCGGCGTAGGGCGCGTCGACGTCCACCAGGCCCTCGATCAGTCGGTGGCCGGGATGTCGATCGCCGGCGACGACTCGACCCGGGCGCCGCCACCGGCACCGGCGAACCAGCGCAGCAGGCGCTCGAGGCGCGCGCGCAGATCCTTGCGGGCCACCACCTCGTCGACCATGCCGTGCTCGAGCAGGAACTCCGAGCGCTGGAACCCCGGCGGCAGCTGCTGGCGGATGGTCTGCTCGATCACCCGCGGCCCGGCGAAGCCGATGAGCGCCTCCGGCTCGGCCAGGATGACGTCGCCGAGCATGGCGATCGAGGCGGCCACCCCGCCGGTGGTCGGGTGCAGCAGCACCGCGATGTACGGCACCCGGGCCTCGCGCAGGCGCGAGCGCGCGGCCGAGGTCTTGGCCATCTGCATGAGCGACAGCACACCCTCCTGCATGCGGGCCCCGCCCGACGCGCAGAACACGATGGCCGGGCGGCGGTGCGCGCGCGCTCGCTCGAACTGGCGCGCGATCTTCTCGCCGACGACCGAGCCCATCGACCCGCCCATGAACTCGAACGCGAAGAAGCCGAGCTCGGCCCGGACCCCACCGATGTCGGCGGTGCCGGCCCGGTAGGCGTCGCCGGGGCCGACCTTCTTGGTCGTGGCCTTGATCTGGTCGCTGTACTTCTTGCCGTCGACCCGGAAGCCGAGCCGGTCGGTGCTCTCGAGCCCGAGGTCGTGCTCCTGCCAGGAGCCGGGATCGACGGTGGCGTCGATCCGCGCCTGGGTCGACAGCCGGAAGTGGTGGCCGCAGCCGCCACACACCCGCAGGTTGGCGTCGAGGTCGGCCTCGTACAGGGTCTGGCTACAGCGCTCGCACTTGTGCCAAAGCCCCTTGGGGACTGACTTTTTCGGCTCGGACGCGAGCCCACTCGTGCGCGACCACCAGGCCATCGGGGCGGCGGTCATACAAAACGGCGAGGCCAAGCGCAAGCCCGCAGACGGGCTGGCCCGACCCAGCCGCGTCCGGGTAGCCCTGGCCGGGCCCAGACCGGTCGATCGGCCCGGCCTCCCGGTGTTTTGCCTTTCGTTTCGCTCGCTCACGGCGCCCAAGTTTGCTAGAGAGTTGGACACTCATGAATCAGCGTCTCGCTGGATAGGGGCGACGCCCCGGGTGACCGCCACCGGGCGGGCGCCAGATCGAGAGGTCGCGATGTCTTCGGTCCTTGTCGTCCACGAAATCACCACCGAGCGCGAAGAGATCGCGCGCGCGCTCGAGGGCGAAGGCTTCGCCGTCGTCCAGGCCAGCTCCGCCGCCGAGGCGGTCCGCGAGATCTGGGGCGGTTCGTTCCTGGTCGCCGTCATCTCGACGCTGCTGACCGGCACGACCAGCACCGCGCTCGGCCAGCAGCTGAGCCAGATGGCGCCGGAGATCGAGACCCTGGTCCACAGCAAGAACGACGAGCTGTCGCACCTGGTCCGCAAGTGTATCGCCATCCGCGACGGCGTCGCCGCCGCGTAGCCCGCCCCTGCCGCCGTCCGTCACGGTCAGCGTCACTCGGCGTCGTTCAGCGTCGCTCCGGGGGGTCTCCGTGCGGGGCGAGCGCGGCGCGGTAGCGCTCCTTGATCTCGAGGAACTCGAGGAACTCGAGCAACCGGCCGACCTCGGGCAGGATCAGGCCCGGCCCATCGAGGCCGGCCTCGGCAGCGAACATCACCAGGCGCGCGCTGGCCAGCCGCTGCAGGATGTCGGTCACCTCGGCCACCGGCAGCGCGACCCGGCGCGCGATCTCGTCGAGGCCGACCGTGAGGTGGATCGACCCCTCGGCGCGCCCGCCGGCGCCGGCCTCGTCGGCGAGCTGGCGCAGGCACACCACGACCCGGTGGTTGGGTGAGGCCAGGAGGAGCAGCTCGATCTGCTGGTTGGCGCGGTCGAGCCGGCCGGTCAGCGACTTGATCATCCGCAGCGCGATCTCCGGTCGGCCGCGCAGCATGGCGTCGAGGGTGGTGGCGGTGACCGAGACCAGCCGGGCGGTGGTCCGCACCACCGCGCTGGCCGAGCGCGGCCGGCCCGACAAGAGGGCCATCTCGCCGAAGAACTCGCCCGGCCCCAGCACCGCCAGCACCCGATCGTGCTCGCCGATGCGGCGGTGGATCTCGACCTCGCCGGACTGGATCACGAACATCACCTCGCCGGCCTCGCCCTCGCGGAACAGCACGGTGCCGGCCGGAACGTTGGTGGCGAAGCGCTCGAGCACGTCGGCCATCGCGCTACCTCACCGTGGCGTGGCGCAGGATGTGAAACAACGTGCGCCCGGCCGGCAGCGGGCTGCGCTGGTCGGCCGCGGCCGGCAGCTCGACGATGGCCAGGCCCAGGCGCAGGGCCCGCACCAGCATCTCGACGTCCCAGCCGTCGCCGCGGTCGCTCATGCCGAGGGCGACCAGGGCCGAGAAGCGGATGGCGCGGGTCGGCCCGAGCCCGGCGAAGCGGTGGCGGTACACCGCGGCGATGGCGCGGATGGCCAGCCGCTCGGCCGCGGCCACGCCGCGGGTGCGGGCGGTGATGGCCAGCTCGGCCCCGGCGTCGGTGATGGCGTCGAGCACCGCGCCGCAGCCGGCGGCGTCGTGTGGCGCGTCACCCGGCACGAACAGCACCACGTCGGGCGGGCGCGGCAGCGCGGCCAGGTCGGCGATGGCGGCCTGGCACGCCGCCCCGTAGCCCCCGCCCGGCTCGCGCAGCACCACGGCGCCGTGGTCGCGCGCCAGGTGCGGGGTGGCGTCGCGCGAGCCGCGGTCGACCACCCGGACCGAACGCAGGCGGCGCGCTGGCAGCGAGGCCAGGACCTGCCCCAGGGTGGCCGCCGCGTCCCGCGCCGGGACGATGGCGTCGATCACCGGGGCCGGTAGCGAACTCATCGTGATGGGCAGGATAGCGCACTTCCCACCGCCCGCGTTTCGTGCGAAATCCGCGGCATGGGCCTGACCTACAAGGAGGCGGGCGTCGACATCGACGCCGGCGAGGCGCTGGTCGATCGCATCCGCCCGCTCGCCCGGGCCACCAGCCGGCCCGAGGTGCTGGCAGGCATCGGCGGGTTCGCCGCGTTGTGCCGCCTGCCGACCGGCTACCGCGAGCCCATCCTGGTCAGCGGCACCGACGGCGTCGGCACCAAGCTGAGGAGCGCGATCGCCACCGGCCGCCACCGCGGCGTCGGCATCGACCTGGTCGCGATGTGCGTCAACGACGTGCTGGTCACCGGCGCCGAGCCGCTGTTCTTCCTCGACTACTACGCCACCGGCAAGCTCGACGTCGCCGCCGCGGCCGAGGTCATCGCCGGCATCGCCGACGGCTGCCGCCAGGCCGGGTGTGCGCTGGTCGGCGGCGAGACCGCCGAGCTGCCCGGCCTGTACCACGACCGCGACTACGACCTGGCAGGCTTCTGCGTCGGCGTGGTCGAGCACGACGCCATCCGCCCGCGCGCCGACCTGGCCGCCGGCGACGTCGTCATCGGCCTGCCGTCGTCGGGCCTGCACTCCAACGGCCACTCGCTGGCGCGTAAGGTCGTGCTCGAGCACCTCGGCCACGGATGGGACGACCGCCCGGCCGCGCTCGGCGGCGCCAGCGTGGCCGACGCCCTGCTCGAGCCGACCGTGATCTATCGGCCCGGCTTCGCCGCCCTGGCCAGCGCCGGCGTGCCGTGGCGCGGCGCCGCCCACATCACCGGCGGCGGCCTGCTCGACAACCCGCCGCGGGTGTTCCGCGGCGACCAGCTCGCGTTCGAGCTCCGGCCCGACACCTGGGAGGTGCCGCCGGTCATGCGCCTCATCGCCGCCGCCGGGGTGGCGACCACCGAGCTGCGCCGCACCTTCAACCTCGGCCTCGGCATGGTCGTGGTGGTCCCGGCCGACGCCAGCGCCGCCGCCCTGGCCGCCCTGGCCCCGCACCAGCCGCGCGTGGTCGGTTCGCTCGTGCCGCGCGCCGGCGGGCCCTCGGTCCGCTTCGTCGGGGATTGATCTCGCCATGCGCTGCGCCGTCCTGGTCTCTGGAAGCGGCAGCAACCTGCAGGCGTTGCTCGACGCCCAGGCCGCGGGCGCGCTGGCGCCGGCCGAGGTCGTGCTGGTGGTGTCGAACCGGCCCGGCGTGGCCGCGCTCGAGCGCGCCGCCCGCGTCGGCGTGCCGGCCCAGGTGATCGATCACACCGGCTTCGCCGATCGGGCCGGGTTCGAGGCGGCCCTGACCGGCGCGCTCGACCGCGCCGACGTCGGCGGCGTGGTGCTGGCCGGCTTCATGCGGGTGCTCACCGCCGACTTCGTGGCCCGCTTCCCGCGCCGCATCGTCAACACCCACCCGTCGCTGCTGCCGGCCTTCCCCGGCACCCACGCCGCCCGCCAGGCCCTGGCCTACGGCGCCCGCGTCGCCGGCTGCACCATCCACTTCGTCGACGCCAGCCTCGACGGCGGCCCGATCATCGCGCAGGCCACGGTGCCGATCCTCGCTGGCGACGACGAGGCCGCGCTGCAGCGCCGCATCCAGGCCCGCGAGCACGTGCTGCTGCCGCGGGTGGTGCGCGCGCTGGCTGCCGGCGAGCTCGGCGGCGACGGTCGCCAGGTCGAGCTACGCGGGCGCGCCGCGCGCGAGCTCGGCCCCGACGGCGCGGGCGCGGAGGCGGCCTGATGCGCTCCGGCTCGTACGACGTCGTGGTGATCGGCGACGACCTGGCCGCGGTGACCTGCGCCGCCCTGTGCGCGCGCCGGGGCCTGCGCACGATTCTCCTGACCCACGACGACCGGCCCAGCCGCTACGCGCTCGGGCCGTACAAGCTGCCGGTCGATCCCACGCCGTGGCCGCTGCGCAGCAACGCCATCGAGCGCATCCTGCGCGACCTCGGGCTCGACCTGGCGCTGCGGCGCAAGCTGCGCGACGGCCGCCTCACCGCCCAGGTGTGCGGGCCCGACCTGCGGCTCGACCTGGTCGCCGACGCCGAGGCGCTGGCCGGCCAGCTCCGGCGCGAGCTGGCCAGCGACGGCGACGCCGCCCTGGCCTGCTGGGACGCGGCCACCGCCACCAGCAGCGCCATCGACGCCCTGCTGGCCGCCGAGCCGGCCTTCCCGGCCACCGGCTTCTGGGATCGCAAGGGCCAGGGCCGGCTGGCCGAGCGGGTGGTGACCGAGGCCGCCGCGTTCGCGCGGGTGCTGGCCGAGCGCTCGCTCGGGCCGACCGCACGCGCGCTGCTGGCGGCCGCGCCGCTGGCGATGCTGCGGGATGGCGAGCCGAGCGCCGCGGCCCACGCCCGCACCCTCGCGGCGTGGCGGGCCGGCCTGGGCAGCCTGCGCGGCGACGGCGACCCGCTGCGCGAGGCGGTGCTCGAGAAGTTCTCCACCGCCGGCGGCGAGGTGCGCGCGGCCCGCGCGGTCGGGCTCGAGGTGTCGTGGGGCAAGGTGTCGGCCGTCCGCGTCGACGGCGGCGACGAGCTCGGCGCCGGTCAGGTGGTGGCCGCGCTGCCGCCGGGGGCGCTGGCCGACCTGCTCGGCAAGAAGGCGCCGGCGCGCCTGCGCGAGCTGGCCGAGGCGACGCGGGTGGTCGGGCACCGCTACACCCTCAACCTGGTCGTCGACGAGGCCGCCCTGCCCGAGGGCATGGCGCCGCTGGTGCTGGCGGTGACGCAGGCCGGCTGGAGCTACACCATCTCGGTCGGTGATCCCGACGACGCCGGCCGCGTCGTGGTCAGCCTGGCCACCACCCTCCCCTGCGACGGGCCGCGCACCGAGGCCCAGCTGGCCGCCGCCGCCGCCGAGCGCCGGACCGCGCTGCGGGCCGAGCTGGGCGAGATCATGCCGTTCTACGAGCGGCACGTGATGATGGTGCACTCGCCGCACCAGGACGCCGCGCCCGAGGTCCCGGGCGGCCGCGGCGGGCACGAGCCACCGCGTGGCCTGCCGGCGCCGATGCGCCCCGTCATCCACGGCCGCGCGGACGACGGCGCCGACCTGGCCGCGCTGCCGCTGGTGACCGGCCTCAAGAACCTCACCCTCACCGGCGACCAGCTCCTGCCCCAGCTCGGCCTCGAGGGCGAGCTCGTCGCCGCCTGGAACGCCTGCAAGCAGGCCTGCATGGTGGCCGGCCGCAAGAAGGACTTCCTGCGCGACGAGGTCGTCGGGACCTAGCCCGCGCTTTGCGCTCGAGTGCGGCACGGCGCCGCGTCGCCCGGTTTCGGCTGGACAACCCAGCCGTGCAGGCGTAACGAGGTGACAGGCCGCAGCACGAGGGTGTGGCCAGGTACCAGGGGAGTGTGTCCATGACGGCTCGACGTCCGGTTTCTCCAGCCCCCCCCCGATAGTTACGCCGGGGGTCGCCGTCGACACCGCCGCCGCTTGTGGCTCGGCGTGGTGCTGGTGATGGCCAGCGCCGCCGGCCTGGCCGC
>JAGPCO010000044.1 GCA_018058095.1 Kofleriaceae bacterium | reverse complement strand
GCCGGCCTGGTCGTAGGAGCGCGCCCACTGATGGAGCGCGGCCGCCGAAGTCAGCGTCGAGGCGAGCCCATCGTTGATCGTCGCGCCCAGGTGGGCCTGGATGTGGGCGCTCGTGCCCGGACCGCCAGGCGCGGCCGCGTGGGTGTAGGCCCCCGTGACCGTCAGGCGAAGGCCGCCGGACGGGATCGTGACTGGTGCGCCGGTCGTGTTGACGAAGATCAGCGCGCGCAAGAGCCCGGCGTAGGCGAAGCGGTTCGTGCCCGGGTTGCCGAGGGCATCGGCGCGGCCGCCGAAGGTGCCGGCCGTCAGATCGGCGGTGGCGATGACCCCGGTGTCGGTCCCGGTCGCGAGCGACGCGTGCTCGACCACGATGTTGGGCGGACCATGCTGGGCGTACACCGTGGCCAGGGTGCCGGTCGGGAACACGGTGAGCCGGGCGTCCCGGCTGGTGACCATGCCGAGCGCGTTGGTCGCCGTCACCCGGTAGCGCCGCCCGTTCATGGACGCGGTCACCGCCGGCAGGACCAGGGTCGGCGCCACCTCGCCGGGCAGCGGGCCGAACGGACCACTGGCGCCCGACTGCTCCCACTGGTAGCCGAGCGCGCCGCCGGTGAAGGTGGCGGCGAACGTCGCGGTCGCGCCCTCGGCCACCGCGACGTCGTGCACGTCGGCGGTCAGCATCGGCGGCGCCGTGGGCACCAGCACCGTCAGCGTCGCCGGCGCCGACTCCACCCCGGCGGCGTCGACCGCGCCGCGCACCACCACCCGCACGTGTGCGCCATCGTCGGCCACGCCGGTCGGATCGAGGGTGAACGTCGTGCTGCCCGGCGCGCCGAGGAGCGCGGTCGCCACGTCGGTCCAGCTCGACAGGTCGGGGCTGCGTTGCCAGGTCACCGCGAGCGGCGGCGTGCCCGTGACCTCGGCCGTGAACGTCGCCGCATCCGGCGCGGTCACCGTCACGTCCATCGGCCCGACCAACACCTGGGCGGAGGCGCCAGCGTCGACGCCCCCGCCCCCCGCCGCGTCCACCCCACCCCCGCCTCCACCCGGGCAACCGTCCGGACAGCCGGTCAGCGCCACCACCATCATCACGAGCAGGACCGTCGGCAGGGCACGGGGACTACGCATGCCCGAACGCTAGGCGCGGCTCGGTGTGCTCACCAGTCCCCAAAAAGGGTAGATCCTCTCCTGGTCATGGCCCTGCACGTCCGCCTCGCGCGCCCGGCCGATCTGGCCCAGGCCCACGCCCTGGTCGCCACCGGCAGCCGCGGCCTGTACGGCGCCGACGTGCTGGCCGAGCTGCCGCGCTGGTGGCGCGAGGTGATCCACGCGCGCCGCCTCGAGCTGTACGTGTTCGAGGACGACAGCCAGCCGGCGGCCCGTCGCATCCGCCTGGTCGCCTCGGGCGGCTTCGTGCCCGACACCCACGCCGACGCCATCGTGGCCGGGTTTCAGCCCGGGCTGGCGCACCGGGTGGTCGCGTCCGAGCTGGCCGGCACGCCGGTGCTGCTCGATCGCGCCGGCCAGGCCGTCGCCAACGCCGGCCCCGGCGTCAACGCGCTCGGCCTCGACTTCGCCTGCGCCGAGCCCGACTGGTCCGTGCTCGGCCTGGTCCGCTGGGCGCCCCTGCTCATCGAGTCGCTGCGCGGCTGGCTCGACGGCTGGAAGCTGCGGCTCGCCGTGCGCGAGGTCGTCGGCCGCGACCTGTCGCTCATGGCGCGCGCGTCGGGGCTACCCCGCCTGGTCGCGGCGCCGGTGGCGTCACGCCAGGCCACGCCGGCCGAGCGGCGCTACCTGCACGGCATGTCGCGCCAGCAGGCGCAGCGTCGACCGACCAGCCTGCAGGCGGTGCTGTTCTTCCGCGACCACGCCCCGCGATTTCACTTCAGCCCCGGCGAGCAGGACCTGCTGCTGCTGGCGCTGCGCAACCGGTCCGACGCCGCCTGCGCCGACGAGCTCGGCCTGTCGCCCGACACCGTCAAGATGCGCTGGCGCGGCATCTTCGAGCGGGTCGCCGCCCATCGCCCCGACTGGTTCCCGGCCAGCGCCGGCGCCGACGGCAGCGGCGCCGATCGCACCACCCGCGGCGTCGAGAAGCGGCGCCACCTGCTGGCGTACCTGCAACGTCACCCCGAGGAACTCCGCCCGTACCAGCGCTGACGTGCGATCGTGCACGTGAGGCCCCACCCCATGCGATGGCACGAGGTCCAGATCCCGCTCCGCGCCGACTTCCGCTTCCCGGCCGACCTGTGCTGCAACTGCGGCGGCATCGACGACCTGCGGCTGACGGCGCTCGACGTCCGCTACACGATCTACCTCCTGGCCGGCGGCGCCGAGCAGCGGGCGACGGCCAACGTGCCGTTCTGCCCCGGCTGTGCGCCGACGGCGCATCGCCGCACCCTCGGCCGGGCCGCCAAGGTCGTGTGGTGGCTGATGTGGTGGTTCGCCTCGCTGTGCGCGGTGATGTTCTCGCTGATGGCACTCCGCGCCGGGCTCACGCCCCCGCTGTTCGGCCTCATCGCCCTCGGCCTGGCGGTGGTGACCGCGGTCGGGCTCAGCCGCTGGTTCGGCCGCGCCCCGACGGGCGCGCGCACCAGCAACTACCAGCCGCTCCGGTACCACGGCCTGGCGCCAAACCTGTACGGCCCTGGCCAGCCCGGCACGGTGTGGTCCTTCAGCAACACGCGCTTCGCCGAGCGGGTCTCCCAGGTGGTGGCCAGCCTGCCCGCCGACGCGCCGCAAGGCGCGGCGCCGCGGTCGTGACGGCGCGCGCCGTCAGCGCAGCATCGACGCGGTCAGCTCGAGGCGCGCGACCTCGGCCCCGGTGCCGTCGTGGATGCGGGCGAGCAGCGTCGGGTCGGCCGCGGCCCCGTCGGCCTCGACGGTGATGAAGCTGTCGCCGCTGTGGCAGGCCAGCCGGCGCTCGGCCGCGCCGCCGCCCGGCACACACAGCGACGGCGTGTCGTGGCTCATCGGCGAGGCCACCAGCTCGTACAGCGGGTAACCGGCCGGCCGGTCGAACCGGCGCAGCTCGCTGCGGTGGATGTCGCCGCTGGCCAGCACCACGCCGGTGATGGCGCGCTCGTGCAGCGCGGCGAACAGGCGGTCACGCGCCGCCGGGAAGCTGGCCCAGCTGTCGACGGAGCTGTCGGCGGCGGTGAACAGGCTGCCGCACGCCAGCAGCTTGAACGGCGCGGTCGACCGGGTCAGCTCGCCCAGCACCCACTGCAGCTGGTCCTCGCCGAGGAGGCCGGCCGCCAGGTCCTGCCCGGCCGGCACCGGCGCGCCCGGGTCACACGTGCGCAGCAGGTCGTCGACGCGCGGGCGGAAGCTGCGGCAGTCGAGCCCGAACACCTCGACCGGCCCGAACCGGGCGACCGAGGCGGTGCCCGGGCCGGCCGCGGCCTCGGCCAGCCCCAGGTTGGGCCAGGCCTCGGCGAAGCCGCGCCGGGCCTGGTCGCCGCCGGCGCACAGCCCGTCGGCGTTGTTGGCCACGAAGTCGTGGTCGTCCCAGATGGCCATGGCCGGCACCGTCGCCAGCAGCGCGGCCCGGGCCGGCTCGCGGTCGAGCCGGCGATACTCGAAGCGGTGGCGGTCGAGCGCCGGCGAGTTGCCGTAGTGGTTGTCGCCGAGGAACAGGAAGGCGTCGAGGTCGGCCGCGCCGATCGGCCCGTACAGCGCCGTGGTGTCGCGCCGCGCGCACGAGCCCAGGCCCAGCCGCACCGCGGTCGCGCTCGGCGCCGCGGTGTGCACCGGCGCGAACGCCGTCGGCGCCTCGGCCCCGACCTGGACCGCGTAGTAGTAGGTGCGATCGGCGTCGAGCGGCACCGTCGACACCAGCGTGGCCGCGAAGTCGTCGGCCGGGCTCGGGTCGGCCCACGCCACCGGGACCGCGCTGGCGCCGCCCGGGTCGTCGGACAGGAGCAACGCGCTGCGCCGGGTCGCGTCGGCGCGGACCCAGGCGCGCACGCTGCCGTCGGTGCTCGGGCCCAGGCGCGGCCCGGCCACCCGCGGCCCGCCCTCGCACGAGCCGCACAGGTTGCCGAGCGGCCGCCGCAGCGCCGCGACCTCGCCGGCGGCGTTGCCGGTGCCGACCCACTGGCCGAGGTCGTCCTCGCAGAACACCGGCTCGCCGTCGAAGCGCACGTCGAGGCAGGCCAGCCGCACCGCGTCGTCGCCCGAGCCGGCGCGCGGCCGGAACACGACGTGGCTGACCCGCGCGCGCGGGATGGCCAGGCCGGCGACGTGGTAACGATCGAAGCCGCCGACCCGGAGGTCGTCGTACGACAGCGCCAGCTCCTGGCAGTCGGTCGGGGCCGCGGCCGGGCCGCTGGCCAGGCACAGCTCGAACACGCTGTCCGAGCCCGAGGTCAGCGTGGTGTCGATCCGCACCCCGAACGACAGCGTGCCGACCGTGGCCGGGAACGTCATCGCCGGCGGCTCGGGCGCGGCTACCAGCGGCGTCGGCCCGGCGCCACCGTCGCCACCGGCGCCGCCATCGACGCCGGCGCCGCCGTCGACGACCAGCCCGGCGTCGTCGCCGCACGCGCCCAGCGTCAGCGCGGCGAACAGGCCGACCAGCACGAACGTCGCGCGGCCGGCCGGCGCGGTGGCGTGGGGCTGGCGCCAGGACCACCGGCGGCAGGAGCGGGAACGAGCAGCTCGGGCGATGGCGCCGACGTGGTCCATGGCCGACTCATACGCCAAAGCCGGGCGGCGCGGGGCCAAACCGGCGTGTGCGGCCACCAGGATCCTGGCTCGGCTCACGCTACGATGGGCCCCCATGCGCGGCGCGCCGTTGCTTCTGGTCGCGGTCGGCCTGATCGGGGCGATCGGGTGTGGCCGCCTGGACTTCGCCACCGCCGGTGCCGGGGTCGCCGGCGAGCCCGACGCGAGCGGGGCTGACGCCGGCGCCGCCGGCCTGGTGCTGTGGTTCCCGATGGACACCGCGCCGGCCGCCGGGGTCGGCAACGAGACCGGCGCCGCCGGCCTCGACGCCTACTGTGAGCCCGACTGCCCAACCCAGGTCGCCGGCCCGCGGGGCGGCGCCTACCAGTTCGATGGCCAGGGCGACGCGCTCGCGGTGATGCCGACGGCGGCGCTCGAGCTCGATCGCGGCACGCTGGCCGCCTGGGTCCGTGTCGATGAGCAGCGCCCTGACCAGGCGGTCGCCCTGCTGCAGCGCCCGTTCGATCAGCTCGGCCGCAACAGCTTCGAGATCTTCGTCGCCGACCAGGGCGGCCTGCTCGAGGTCCACGCCGGCGGCGACGCCGCCACGCCCGGGTACGTCATCGTCCCATGGCCGGCGCTCGGCACGTGGATCCACGTAGCGCGCCAGGCCGGGTGGCCACCGTCCTGACGTGCTCCTTACCAACGCCGGGCCCGGGCCGCGGGTCTAACCAGGGTCATGGCCCACGCGCCGATGAAAGCTGGCCGGAATCACGGCGTTAACCGGGTAGCTCGATTGCCCGCCGTGACGGACTCGCGGTACGACTCGTGCCCAAGGGGACGGATGCTCTCGGACCAGCCTGACGAAGACCTGATGGTCAGCTACCAGCAGGGCGAGGTCCGTGCCTTCGAGATCCTGCTCGGCCGGCACCGCAAGCCGGTGTTCAACTACATCCTGCGCTTCATCGGCGAGCGGGAGACCGCCGAGGATCTGCTGCAGGAGACCTTCATGCGCGTCATCAAGGGCGCGGAGGCTTACAAGCGGCAGGCCAAGTTCACGACGTGGCTTTACACCATTGCGCGGAACTTGTGCGTTGACCAGACCAGACGCCGAAAGCACCGCCGCCACGCCTCGCTCGACGCACCGATGGACACCGGTGACGACAGCGGCACGCTGCTCGACGTCCTGCCTGCCCCCGACATCGCGTCCGACCGCAAGACCGTGAACAAGCAACTGTACGCCACCATGCAGAAGGCCATCGCCGGCCTGTCCGAGGAGCAGCGCGAGGTCTTCCTCATGCGCGAGTTCCTCGACCTGCCGTTCAAGCAGATCGCCGACGTCATCGGCGTGCCGGAGAACACGGTCAAGAGCCGCATGCGCTACGCCCTCGAGAAGCTGCGGCTCGAGCTCGACGAGTACAAGGACCTGGCCAAGGTGAACCCGTGATGGCGGCGCGGCGCGACGACGACGACCTGGTCGACGCGCTGTACCCGGCGCCGGACGACGCCGAGCGCCACGGCGGCGCGGCGGCCGAGGCCGCGACCCCGGCAGACGACACCACCGACGAGCTGGCCGGCCTGCGCCGGGTCCGCGCCCTGATGCGCGACTACGCCGAGGCCACCGACGAGGAGCCGCCGGCGCGTGGCCTCGACGCGCTGCTGGCGGCGGCGGCGGCGCACGCGCCCCGGCCGGCGGTGGCGGCGCCTGGCGTCGACCCCGCGCCCGGCGCCTGGGCCCGGCTGCGGGCCTGGCTCGGCGCGGTGCCGGGCCAGCTGGTCGCACACCCGGCGTGGGCCTCGGCCGCGGCGCTGACCCTGGTCGCCGGCGTGGCCGGCACGCTGATGCTGCGCGACGCCACGCCGTCGGCCGTCCGCACCGCGGCGCCGACCGAGCAGCCGGCGGTGGGCTCGGCGGTCGCGCCCGGCTCGACCCTCGCGCCGGGAGCTATCTCGACCGAAGGCGTCCCGGCGTTGCCACCGGCCGAGCCCGCGGCCGAGCCAGCCCCCGCCGCGCCCGGCGGCGGTGCCGGCCTGGCGCTCGGCGGTGGCGGTGGCGACACCCTGGCCCAGGGCAAGGATGACCGCGCGACGGCCACCCGCAAGGAGGAGCCGCCTGCGCCGGTCACCTCGTCGGCGGTTGTCCCGGCCCCGGGTGGGGCCAAGGGCGCCGCGGCCCCTCCGCCGGAGAAGGCCGTCCCCAAGGGCCAGGTCGCGGCCGGCCGCGACGACGAGGACCGCGCTGGAGACGGCGCCGGGATCGAGGAGATGGCCGAGGCCGAGCAAGGTTCGCCGCCGGTGCGCGAGCTCGCCGCCGACAGCAGCGCGGCGCCGCCTCCACCTCCGGCGCCAGTCGCCCCGGCCGCCATCGGCTCGTCGGGCGGCGGCGGCGGCGGCGGCGGCGGCGCGACGACCGGCGGCGTCACCACCACGCGCCCGCCCAAGAAGCCCGTCGCGACCGACAAGCCCAGCGCGCCCACGCCCGCGCCCGCGCTCACACCCACGGAGCTCGAGGCCCTGCTGCAGCGCACCCGCGGCGCGGCGATGCGCAAGGACTGCCCGGTCGCGCGCCAGCTGGCCGCGCGCCTGCGTGCCGCCGACCCCGCGTTCTACGCCGCCCGCGTCGTCAAGGACGCGACCATCAAGCCCTGCCTGTAGCCGAGCCCGCGGCGGGACCTGGACCTGGACGGCTCGAGAGACCGTCCCCGTTTCGGGGCCGGCCGCCATCGACCGTCCTTCGTCCGGTCCTCGCTTCGCGGTTCGACGGATCGCGCCGTCAGCTCGTCGGCGCCGGCAACGGAGGCAGCGGCTCGAGCTCGGTCACCACGTCGGTGAAGCCGCGCGCTTGCAGCCAGCGCTCGAGCGCCAGCGTGCCGGCGAAGCTGTTCTTCAACGCGAGGCGCAGCGTGATCTGGCCAGCGCTCGTCGTCAGCTCGTGTGGCCCGTCGCTCAACCTGGCGTCACGGTCCTCGTCAGCCTGCAGGCGAGGGTCGTCGGCCAGCGCGCCCCACGGCGGCGGTGTCTTCACGTCGCTCGAGTACTTGGCGGCGTTGACGGTCGCGAGGTGGCGCTCGAGCAGCGCCGTGCCGACGTCGTCGCTGCCCGACGCTTGCACCACCACCCGCGGCCGCCCGTACTGCCAGTAGCCCATGGCCACCGCGCCGGCCCGCACGAACAGCTCGCGGAACGTCGCCTCCGGCAGGCCCATGCAGTACGGGTGGTAGACCACCACGGCGTCGCCGACGGCACCGGCGGTGAGCACCGGCGCGCCATATCCATCCTCCTCCCACCACAGGCCCTCGCGCCACGTGAAGCCACGGGCCTCGGCGAACGCGCGCAGCGGCGGCGTCGGGATCGAACCGTCGTAGCCGTTCTTCTCGACGAAGGCCTGGCCCTCGTCACTGGCGAGGAAGGCCTCGTGTACCCGCGCCAGCTCGCGCAGCTCGTCGGCGACCCGGCGGGCCGTGGCCTCGTCGCAGAAGCGGGCGGCGATGGTCCAGTCGCCGCTGTTGTTGCTGGCGCGCGCCTGCCACACCCACGCCGTCGGCGCCGGGGCGGTGACGGTCGGCGCCGGGGCGGTGACGGTCAGCGCCGGCCACGACGCCGGCCCCAGCCCGCGCGTCAGCCGGTTCACGTCGACCAGCCCGGCCGTTGTCTGCGCCGTGGTGGCGAACGCGGCCCGGGTGCAGCCGGCGACGCTGGCGGCCGGTCGGCGAGCCCGTAGCTGCTCGTAGATGGCGCGCAGCTCGGCGAAGGTCGCGAACGGGATGCGCTCGTGGTGGAACGAGCACGGTTGCACCGCCCGATCCGGCGTGATCACCAGGAACTCGTCGCCGGCGCCGCAGTCGGCCCGCTCGAACAGGTGGGCCACGTCGGTCAGGAGCGGGTACCAGCAGATGTCGAGCCGAAGCGGCAGGTGCGCCATCCGCCGCACCGCCGCGGTCAGCCGACGCAGCCCGTCGGCGCCGAGGTGGAGCGTCGGGTCGGCGCCCTTGTAGCCCAGCAGCAGCACGTTGCGCGCGCCCAGCGCCAGGATGTCGGCCACGTCGACCTCGAGCCGGTGCACGGAGGCGGGCGTTACCAGCAGGTTGACCCCGAGCGGGAGGCGCCGAGCCCGACGCAGGGTGGCGCGGTAGTCGTTGTCGGCGTAGGCCGAGATGCGCACCTCGCCGACCACGCCGGCCAGCGCCTCGATACGCTCCTCGGTCAGCAGCACGCCGTTGCTGGTCAGGTTGAGCCCGAGTGGCGTGCGCGCGTGCAGGTCGCGCAGGAGCTCGATGAAGCCCTTGAACAGCAGCGGCTCGCCGCCGCCGAAGGCGACCTCGAGCACGCCCCACGCCGCCGCCTGCTCGAGCAACTCGAGCAGGAACTCGCGGGTCAGGAAGCTGGGCGCCGCTGCGTCGCGGTAGCAGAAGCTACAGGCCAGGTTACACGGCGTGAGCAGCCCGATCTGCAGCGACCGCGGCGCCTGTCGGCGCAGCGCGCGGGTCGCCTCGGACCGGACCAGCACGTTGGTCCCGGTGTCGCGTTCAAACCGCAGCAGCCCGCCATCGACCGGGACCTCGCGCCACGTCGGCTTCATGCGGCGAGGATGCCACGCCGCTGCAGGGCGTGATCAAGGCGTGGCGCCGGCCAGCGCGCGCAGCACGCGTTCGCTCGCGTCGTCGGCCGGGAAGTAGGTCTCGACGTGCAGCTCGTCGACGGTGACGTCGCGCGGCGTGCCGATCGAGGTCAACATGGAGAACAGGCGCACCTCGAGGTCGGGGCCGCGCAGGTGCACGGTCAGAAACGGGTCGGTCGCGCCCGGCGCCGCGTCGCGCCAGCTGGTCGGCACGTCGGGCATGGCCAGCACCTGGGCCAGCAGCCGGTGCCGCTCGTCGTCGGCCGGCAGGGTCGCCACCTCGTGCTGGAGGCGGGCCATCAGCGCCGCCGCGACCTCGAGCCAGTTGACCAGGTACGGCCGCAGCGCGTCGGGGTGCAGGCTGGCGGTGATGAGGTTGCCGAGCGCGGCCAGGCCGTCGGCGCTGCGCGGCGCCAGCCGCCCGAACACCCGGCGCGCCCCGGCGTTCATCTCCAGCACGTTCCAGGCCCGGTCGACGACGACGGCGCCGTACGGCTCCTGCTGCGCCAGCACGTGGTCGAGCGCGCGCCGCAGCCCACGTAGCGCCTCGCTGCCGAGCGGCGTGCGTTCGTAGCCGGGCGCGAAGCCAGCGGCGAGCAGCAGCTGGTTGCGCTCGCGCAGCGGCAGGTCCAGCGCCTGGCCGAGCGCGGAGGTCAGCTCGCGGCTCGGGCGCGACCGCCCGTTCTCGACGAAGGACAGGTGCCGGGTCGACACGCCGGCCCGCGCCGCCAGCTCCTCCTGGCTCAGCTTGCGCGCGGTGCGCCAGGTGCGCAGGGCGGCGGCGAAGGGCGAGCGTGACGCGTGCACGCGAGCGGCGGGGCCGGGCATGACCGACGATACCGCCTCCTCGCCACCACGCCGTTACCTCCCAGGTAATGGATGGCCATCACGACCGCCGTCAACCTGTCGTCATGACCACACGCACCACCAGCCAGCTCGCCGCCGTCGTCCTCGTCGCCTTCACCGCGTTCAGCCTGTGGGTGGTGGCCGAGGACGGCCTGCTCGGCTTCCTCTGGCTGGCTGGCCGTGAACCCTGGGCGCTGCAGATGCTGCTCGACCTGGTGATCGCCTTCGCGCTGGTGACCCGGTGGCTGGTGCCGGATGCCCGCGCGCGTCAGATCACCGCCTGGCCCTACCTCGTGCTCATCGCCGGCACCGGCTCCATCGGCGGACTGGCCTACCTGGTCCGGCGCGGCCTCGGCGCGGCGGGTCGTACCTCCAACCCCGCGACATCGCACGGGCCCAGCGTGCACGCCGGGGCGTGACGGCACCCCGGCCCGCGATCTATGGTCCGGGCCGCCATGGGACGCGCCTTCGAGAAACGCAAGCACACCATCTTCGCCCGCATGGATCGGGTCGGGAAGCAGTTCACCAAGATCGGCAAGGACATCGCCATCGCGGTGAAGTCGGGCGGGACCAGCCCCGACGGCAACCCCTCGCTGCGCCGCGTGCTGCAGAACGCGCGGGCGATCAACATGCCCAAGGAGAAGGTCGAGGCGGCCATCAAGAAGGCCAGCGGCCAGGGTGCGGCCGACTACGACATCGTCGTGTACGAGGGCTACGCCCCGCACGGCATCGCCGTGATGGTCGAGACCGCGACCGACAACGTGACCCGCACCGTCGCCAACGTGCGCATGCACTTCAGCAAGAACGGCGGCAACATGGGCTCGACCGGCAGCGTCGGCTTCATGTTCCAGCGCCAGGGCGTGTTCCGGCTCAAGCCCGACGGCATCGATCGCGACGCGCTCGAGCTCGACCTCATCGACCACGGCCTGGTCGCCCTCGACGACGGCGAGAGCGACAAGGGCGAGAAGCAGCTGCTGGTGCGCTGCGCCTTCACCGACTTCGGCGCCATGCAGACCGCCCTCGAGAGCCGCAAGCTGGCCACCATCTCGTCGGAGTCGGAGTACGTCGCCGCCACCCTGACCGAGCTGCCCGAGGACAAGGCCAACGAGGTGATGGAGCTGGTCGCCGCCCTCGAGGGCGACGACGACGTGCAGAACGTGTACACGAACCTCGGCTAGCAGGTTGCTGAAGAACGCCGAAGGCGTTCGAAGCCAACCTGCCCCGTGCCCGTGCCCGTGCCCGTGCCCGTGCCCGAATCCGGGTCTGGCGCCGGCGAGACGAGCGAGCCAGGCGACGACACGTCCAGCGGTCTAGTCGCGGTCCACCACGCAGCGGTGAAACCGCGCCCCCGTGCCCGTGCCCGATCACCGAGCGCACAGGATGCACTCGGCGGCGTGGAGCGGCCCGCACCGCGCAGGCGTTCGCCGGCACGATGAGTTCCGTTCGGTGTGATCCCCATCGCCTCGACCCGGTCCCAGCGAGTCTTCGTCGGCGTCGTGCGTTAGCCTCGCGGCGTGCACCGTCGAGAGTCCTTGCTCGTCCTGGCGGCCCTGGTCGCTGCGGCCTGCGGTCCCGCCATGCCCGCCGATGGTCGCCCCTACGGGCAGGTGGTGCCGCCGGCCAGCGCCGTGGCGGTGCCCGGTCGGGGCGGCGCGGCGGGCGAGGGTCGGTACCTGGGCGCCGCGCCGCCACCGGTCCCGACCGACGTGCTGGTCGTCTACCTCGACGGCTGGGGCGCTCGCCTGCGCGCCGCCGATGACGATGAAGACGACGCCCGAAGCGGCACCTCCCGCCTCGTTGCCCTGGCCGGCCGCGCGTACATGGACGTGCCGCCGTTCGAGGGCACCACGGCGGAGTGGGCCGAGATGCAGGCGTGTATGGCCCAGGGCGTGGTGGGCCTGCCCATCGTGTTCACGGAGCGCCCGCCCGAGCGCGGGCACTTCATGCGCCTGATGATCGGCGGTGAAGGCTCCATGCTCGGGCATGACCAGGTCTGGGGCGTGGCGACACGAACACCCGACAAGGTGCTCAAGCGTGGCATCGGCTTCGTGTTCTCGACCGAGCTGCAGAACCCGTCGCGGCTCCGCGACCTGTGCTGGACCGGGTTGCACGAGCTCGGCCACCTCCTCGGGCTCGACCACTCCGCCCAGTGTGATGACGTGATGGCGGAACAGTGGTGCGAGCCCACGGGCTACGGGGCCAGCAGCCGGGCGCAGGTCGAGATCGCGGTCCGTGAGTGGACCGGGGTGGTGCAGCACGACCCGACGCGCGGGATGTACAACCCGCGCCTGGGCTCGCAGCTGTGGCCGAGCACTGGCGCTGACGCGGGCGCCATCACGCCTCCGCCCACGGCCGCGCCGCGCTGAGCGCTCACGCCGGCATCGCCGCGGCCACCGCCTCGTCCTCGCGCGCGATCTCGGCGGCGCGGAGGGTCCGCCCCAGCGCCAGCTCCCGGCACAGCGAGCAGTCGTCGGACTCGGCGGCGATCGCGGCGGCGGCCTGTTCGGCGCTGACGCCGCCCACGCGGTGCATGGCCCAGGCCCGGTCCTCGTCGGACACCATGGCCTCGAACTGGCCGAGGAACAGGTCGGTCGCCATCAACACGTCAGGCTGGCGCACGTGGTCGCGCACGAACACCGCGAGCTCGACGGCGAGGAGGAACACCTCCTTGAGGCGCTCACGCTCGCACCGGTCGCCGAACTCCCAGCCCCGCAAACGCGGCCCGGCCATCGCCGCCTCGATCGCCTGCAGGTGCTCACGCAGCTCCATGCCACGTCGCCGGCCGATCCACGCTCGCGCTTGCTTGCGCAGGCGGTTGCGCATCGGCCGGTAAGCCGCGCGGAGCAGCTCGTCACCGACATCGAGGGGCTGTTTCGTGGCTGGGTCGATCGCGATGATGTTCATGCCCGGACCTCCAGCAGGCCCCGTGCCAGCGCTCATCCCCTCGATCTTCCTCGCCGCGCCGCCTCCGATCGTCCGGCGCGCGGCCAGGTCCGGCCAGGCGCCGGACAGCACGCCCGCACGCCGGACATAGGCCGCTGGTGCGTCGTCGCCTGCCTGCCGCCTCGTGGCTGGTGGCGCCAGCCGCCTGGCAGCCGCCGCCACCGGGAACTGCAGACCTGCCATCCGGACCTGCCGGCACGAGCCGGTCACCATTGTCAGGCCTGGCCCTGTGCTGTGGTCCAACGCGGAGCTTGGCCTCGAGCTGGGTGACCAAGAGGGCGTGTTCTTGCGCAGCGTGCTCGGCGTTGGCGTCATCACCGCCGACGGCGCCGAGAACCAGCCCCGCGGCGAGTCACGGCTTGGGTTCGTGTTGCCATACCTCGGCTTCACCATCGGTTCGACGCTGTAGGGAGTGGCATCATCGCCCGATGTCGCCCCGCACCACGCGTGTCCTCGCTGGCGCCCTGCTGATCTTCGCCGGTCTGGTGCTGGCGATCGAGCCGCGGCTGGCGCGTGACGCGCTCGGGCGCCATCCGGTCACGCCGTCGGACTGGATGAACCTGCGCGCCAGCTTCGGCGGCACGCTGCTCGGGCTCGGCGCCGCGCTGGCCTGGTTGCCCTCGGTGCGGCCGTGGCGCCGGGCCGGGCTCGGCCTGCTCGGCTGGGCCATGGCGGGGATCGGCGCGGCCCGCCTGCTCGGCTTCCTCCTCGACGGCAGCCCCGACGGGCGGCAGTGGGTGTGGCTGGTCGCCGAGGTGCTGATCGTGGTGCTGTGTGTGGTGCTAGGGGGTGTCCCCAATAGGCGTTGACGTGGTCGTGGTCGTGGTCGTGGTCGTGGTCGTGGACCTTGACGGCGACGGCGACGTGGAGGTGGTCGCCACCTTTGACGCAGCTCTCAGATCATCTTCGTGAGCATTGCAACGACACCTTCGAGCAGCTTGCCGCCACGTTCGTAGCGCTCCTCGGTGATGAGCTTGCGCAACTTCATGACGTCGAGCGAGGCCGCGCACTCCATGGCTTCGCCACGAGCGATCTTGTAGCGGCTAGCGCTGTCGGCTTCGGACCAACGGCCTGCTCCTTCGGCGATGTTGCGCACGACGGACTCGGCGGCTCGGGTCAACTGGTCCGCGCGATCGGCATGGCCGCGCGGCAAGACATCGACGAGGTCGTAGACCAAGGCAAGAAATTCGATGGCTCGCTGATAGACGTCGAGACGCTGGAAGCTGAGCATGCCAAGCGCATCGGCCGTGCGTCGCGGTGGTTGCGTCAAAGGTGGCGTCCACCTCCACGTCGCCGTCGCCGTCAAGGTCCACGACTACGACTACGACTACGACTACGTCCCGGTGGCGAGCCACCAGGGACCGCCCCCATCGCAACCCGGTCGACGCGGCTGAGCGGCGTCGCTACAGCAGCGCCAGCTGCGGGCCCGGCGGCGGCGCCAGCGCCTCGGCCGCGACCAGGTCGGCCAGGTACGGGTGAGGCCACGACCGCCGCGCCTCCGGCGGCAGCGCGTGGTGCCTGGCCGCGTACGCGCGCAGGAAGGCGCGGGTGCCGTCGTTGACGTAACCGCCGCCGGTGATCGGCCCGAACTCGGCGTAGCGGGCGCAGATCGCCTCCCAGCGGGCGTCGCGCTGGACCTTGGCCAGCACCGACGCCGCCGCCACCGCGGCGTGGCGCGACTCGCCGTCGTCGTACGCCTCGAGGCCGGCCACCCGCGCGCACAGCGGCGCGAACATGCGCTTGCCGTCGGCGATCATCCGGGTGCACGCCGGCGCGGCGCCGATCATGCGCTCGGCCACCTCGCGCTCGAGCTGGTTGAGCTCGCCGCGCACCACCCGGGCGTCGAGCTCGTCGACCTCGACGTCGACCACCACGCAGAAGCGCGCTCGCGCCTGCACCTCGGCCGCCAGCGCGGCGCGGCGGGCCCGGGCCTCGTCGCCAGCGCCGTAGCTCTTGGAGTCGCGCAGCCCGGCCCGGGTCAAGGTGCGCGCGGCGCCGGTGTCGAGCGCGACCGCGGCCATCACCAGCGGACCGATGGCCGGCCCGCGCCCCGCCTCGTCGATGCCGAGCGTCAGCGTGGGAGTTGCCTGCGCGCGCGCCATGGTCGACCGCCGCATCCTACGCCTTCCCGGCGCGCCACGCGATCGAGGTCGATCACGGCCGGCACGGCCGGCCGCCGCCGGTCACCAGGTCTTGTTGCCGAGCGTGACCGAGCCGTCCTTGTTGGCCAGCCCGATGCCGGCCGCCTTGAGCATGGCCCGGGTGTGTTCGGCGCCGGCCTGCGAGTGCAGGTAGCCGATGGCCGCCTGGGCCTCCGTGATGTTCCCCGGCGTGAGTCCCTTCTTCAGGTACATCATGATGCCGAAGCGCAGCTTGTCGTCGGCGAAGTTGCCGCCGTACTGCTTGATCAGCTGGGCCAGGGTCTGCACGACGCCGCCGATGTGGGCGTCGCGTGCGCTCTGGGCGATGCCCGCCTGGTTCTCGGGCTTGGCTTGCTGGTACGCGGTGCTGTAGTCCTTCGCCATGCCTCGAGCGTAGCGGCGATCGACCAGCGGCTTCCAGCGTAGACCGGTGGCCGGGTGCGTCACGTGCGGCGCGTCGGGGATACTCGGCACCCCGACCGGGACCATGGCCGTGCCCGGGGGGCTGCTGACCTCGACCGAGCACTTCTTCCTCGGCGCCGACTGTGACGTCTGCCCGGCCGGCGCGGTCGCGGCCAACTCCGACGTCATCGACGGCGCCATCGACGAGGTCCGGCTCGAGACGGTGCCGCGGTCGCCGGCCTGGCTCGCGGTCCAGGTCGCGTCCATGCGGCGCCAGCTCGTCACCTTTCCGTGAACCTGGCGCGGGTCGGAGGCGCCGCGGCTCGCTACCGATCGAAGTGAATGCCGTCCCCACCGGGGCCGTCACCTCCTTGCCGTCAGGGACGTGACCCATGCCTCGCCCGCCGCGCGCCGAGCTTCGCGCCCGCCACGCCTTCGCCTTCGCCATCACCGCGCTCGCCGGGTTCGCGGCGGTCCTGGCCCCAGCCTGCGTGTTGCCTCCACCCGTCGCTGCGGCTGACCAGGCCGGGCCACCCGGCGGGTTCGGCCCGCCCGGCGGGGTCGCCGACCCGCCGCCGCCAGCCGTCCCGGGTCCGCCCGGGTCCGACGGTGAGCGGCCGGTGGTGGAAGGCCCGGGCGCCGCCGGCGCGCTGGTGGTCCACCTCGATGGCTGGGGTGGGCGGGTCCACGCCGGGCCGCGTGATGACGCCGGCGCCGATGTGTCGAACATCGTCACCGAGGCCGGCCTGGCCCACGTCGACGTCCCGGCCTTCGAGGGCACCGCGCTCGAGTGGATCGCGCTCGAGGCCTGCGTGGCGCGCGCCTACGCCGGCCTGCCCATCACCCTGGTGCGGCGGCCACCGAGCGAACGCCCGTACGTGCGAGTCATCGTCGGGGGCAGCGCCGCCATGCTGGGGCCGACCGACCGCTGGGGCGTCGCCTCGACCGGCCCGGGCACCGTCGTCACCGACGGCGTCGGCTTCGTGTTCTCGGCCGATCACCAGACCACGACGCGCGGCCTCGACCTGTGCCAGTCGGTGTCGCACGAGCTCGGCCACCTCATCGGCCTGCCGCACACGCCCGACTGCCGCGACCTCATGAGCGACGATCGGTCGTGCCCGCACGAGGCGTTCAGCGAGCTCAGCCGGGCCAGGCTCGAGGCGTCGCTGCGGCGATGGGGCGAGGTCGTGGCCCTGCCGATGCCGGCGCGGGTCACCGGCGTCGTCGGCGAGGACCCGGCGGTGACCGGCCTGCGCTTCTGGTCGCGCGGCGTCGAGCCGATGCCGGGCGGGGTCCCGGCGCTGGCGCCGGCGTTCCTGGCCTTCACCGTGCAGGCGCCGCGGCCGGTCGCCCGCGCCCTCCTGCGCGTCGTCACGCCCGAACTCCTGCGCGGCGAGTACCACTGCCTCGTCGACGGCGCCGAGTGCGACGTCGTCGGCAACCAGATCATCGGCCGCTACCCCGTCACCGGCGCCGGCCAGTTCCACCTGCTGGTCGAGGTCACCTACCAGGACGGCACGACCCGCACCACGCCGTGGATCCTGGTGGTGAAACCGTGATCCCGTGCTCGTGGCTTCGCAGGTAGACTCGGCCGGTGATCAAGCCGTTGTGTGGGGCGCTGGTGGCCGGGCTGGTGGGTGGCTGCGGCGACCCCGACGCGCGCCCGGATGCGCGCAACGTCGTGGTGCTTCCGGTCGATGCGAACATTCCGTGGGACGATTGTCTTGGCAGCGGCGGATGGTCCGGCCCGCAAACGATCACGGTCGGCGGGCGGGACCGCAGCTTCACCCTCCGGAAGCCGCCCGGCGCCGGGCCGTGCGGCGCTGAGGTCGGGCTCATCATCGCCCTGCACGATGGCGGTAGCTCGGCGGCCGAGTTCGAGCAGATCACCGGGCTCACGGCCGCAGCCGACGCCGCCAACCTGGCCGTCGTGTACCCGGAGGGCGTCGCCGCGCCCGGCGGCGGCCCGCAGAGCTGGAACGCCGGACCGTGCTGCGGCGTGGCCGCGGCCGACAACGTCGACGACGTGGACTTCATCCGCACCGTCATCCGCTACCTCCAGGCCGGCGGCGACATCGACACCGGGCGGGCGCTGGTCACCGGCCACGGCGACGGCGGAATGCTGGCGTACCGCCTCGCGTGTCAGCTGTCTGACCGGGTCGGGTCGATCGTTGCCAGCGGCAGTACGATGGTGACTCCGGCCTGTACACCGGCGCGCCCCGTGGGCGTCCTGCAGCTGCAGTCGGAGCTCGACACCGTCGTTCCGCATCTCGGCGGCGCTGGCACCGGGCCTTCGTCCATCGTCTTCCCGGCGCAGCAGGACACGCTGGCGCGCTGGGCCCAACTCGATGCCTGCGGCGCGGCGAGCCCGGAGCCGGGCACGAGCGGCTACGCGCACACCGCGTGGGCCGACTGCGCGTTCGGCTCCTCGCTCGAGTACTACCTCACTGCCGACGGTGGGCATGCCTGGCCAGGTGCCGAGCCTGGCGGCCCGGGTGATCCGCCGTCGACGGTGATCGACGCCACCGCGCTGCTGATCGAGTTCGCGCGGCGCCCTCGTTGAGGGCGTGGCTCAGCCGGCGGCGAGGCAGGCAGCGCCGGCCAGGTTGGCGGCGCCGTCGGCGGCGACCTCGACCTGCACGCTGAAGCTCGAGCAGCACTCGCCACCGCACGGGTCGTCCGGATCGACCGTGGCCGGCGGCTTGGCGGCGACGGTCCACGTGCACATCCACGGCGCGCCCTCGCCGTCCTCTGCGGACGGCGGCTGGCACCGGAAGCGCTCGTCGATCTGGCCGGGGCCGCCGAGCAGCGCGCCCTGGCGGGTCATCAGCGCCGCGAACGTCTCGCCGGCCTCGGCGCTGCACGCCTCGGTGCCGGGCGCCGCGGCCAGCGACGCGCGCACCACCTCGGGATCGAACGGCGTGGCGGGGTCGGTGGTGGCGCCGCCGGTGGTCGCGGTCGGGCCGACCGGCCCGGTCACCGGCGGTGGGGCGGCCGCGGTGCCGCCGCAGGCCATCAGCAGGACGATCGCGAACCAGGCGCGGGATGTGCTCATGAGCGTCGACGCTATCACGGCGTCCCGAGCGTTCAGCGCGGCGGCCGCCGCGGGTCACGCGCGCCGCGCCAGCGGCTAGAACCCCTCGATCCGCCGCACCGTCGCGTCACGCGGCAGGGCCGGGTCGGGCGTCTGGTCGCCTCCGACCCACACCGCCCAGTCGCTGGCCTCGCGCCGGAACGCGTCGTAGTCGGCCAGCACGTCGACGTCCCACAGCATCACGCTCTGATCGGTCGGCGCCGTGGTCAGCGCCCACGCCGCCTGCGCGGGCGGCAGGGCCGGGGCGGTCAAGGCCCGGGTGGTGCCCGGCGCGATGAAGCGCCAGCGCTGGACCCCGGCCTCCAGCGTCACCGTCACCGCGTCGGGGCTCGCCGTCCCGCTCCAGGTGAAGCTGACCGACGGTCGCCCCTCGGCGCTGCGGAGCGCGACCAGGTCCGTCACGTACGCCAGGCCGGTGAAGTCGAAGTTGAAGTTGTAGTCCGGGGTGGCCGTCGGCCCCCGCTTGCTGATGACGATGTGCGAGGCCGTCACCAGCGCCAGGGCGTGGGCCTCGAACCGGGACACCAGGCTCGGCGGCGGGAAGTCCGCCGCGAACGAGGAGGAGCCGTTACCCTGCCCGTTGTGAGCCAGGCTCCGGCCGCCCAGGTAGTTGCGCGGGAACGCACCCTGGCGGTCGCCCATGGCGGCATAGCCATGAAGGTTCAGCGACGGCCCCTCGCGCACGGGCAGGCCGGTCACGCTCGCGGTGAGGGCCGCGCCCGCGGTCCAGGTCGGGCCGATGCTGGTCGGTGCGCCGAGTGCCACGTTGCTGGCCACCGCATACCGCCGACCGGCAGGCGACTGCACATCGGCCAGCAGGCTCGTGGTCTCGACGCCACAGTCGGCCGAGATCCCGAGGTCGAGCGGAACGTCGAGGCCGCCGATCGTCCCGCCGGAGTTGGCCGAGCAGGCCGCCCCGAACCGACCAGGTTCACCCGTCTGCTGGGCCATCACCGTCACGCCGGTGGCGCCGGCGGGGAGTTGCTGCGCCGTCACCGGCAGGTTGACCAGCTGGGCCGGCCGCGGCGAGCTGGCGCGCGCGATCAGATCATCGCCCACCTCGACCCCGACGAACGTGAGCGCGTCCGGGCCGACGCCCTGACGGCTCTCCCACTGCAGCAACACCGTGGCCTGCTCGTCGACGCCGACCTCGCGGGTCACGGCGCCGGTGACGTCGGTCAGCAGCGTCTCGATCGGCGTGCCGTCGGCCTGGTGAAAGACGACCGCGATGCCGGCCATGGGCAGGCCGGTCGGCGTCTGGGCCCGGATCCGGGCGGTGTCGGGCGGCAGCGGCGTCGCGTCGGCCGTGATGGCGGCGTCGGCGGCGCCACCGGGCGGCGCGTCGACCGAACCCTCCGCGCCGGGATCGGAGCACGCGGCCAGGGCCAGGAGGAGGGCAGGTAGGGTCGTCGAAGCGCGCATCCGGCGACGCTAGGCGAATCCGCGGCGTGCGCCAACGCCGCGTCGAGGGAGATGACGGCCTCCATCCCCGGCACGCCGCCCGGCTGTCGCGCCTGGCACAGCGTTGTGATCGAAGGCACCACCGATGGCACGCTCACCGCGTCCGCACCTCTTCGAGGTCGAGCCGGCTCGCCCCGGCCGGACCGGCGCCCGGGTTCGTGCTCGTCACCGGCGCTGGGGCCGCGCTCGGCCGCGCACACGCCACGAGCCCGGCGCCGAGCACGCGCACCAGGCGCGCCGGTGCGCGCGCAGGCCGCGGCGTCACCCGGCCCGGGCCAGCACCGCCTCGAGCGGGCGCTGCAGCGACACCTCGAGGTCGTAGCCGTGCGCCTCGGCCACCGCGGCCCAGTGCTGCAGGCGATCGGCCAGCGTGGTGATGGCGTCGGCGCCGGCCTGCGCCAGCGGCAGCGCGATCTGCCGATCGAGGTCGGGCGCGGCCCGCACCAGCGCGTGGTAGGCGGCGTCGGCGTCACCGTCGAGGCGCGGCACGTCGCCGCGCAGGAAGGCCTCGACGTAGCCGCCCTCGAGAAAGCCGGTCAGGTAGGCGCGGGCGCGGTCGAACACCAGGGCCAGCGCCAGGCCGGCGCGCGCCTCGCCCAGCCGGGCCAGGTCGCCGTCGACGTCGGCGCCGACGGCCGCGCCCACCGCGGCCGCGCCGGCGCGGGCGGTGCGGGTGTGCGCGGCCAGCGTCGCGCCGAGTCGGGCCCGGCCGGCGGCCATGGCCTCGCCGTAGCCGGCGTCGAGCAGGGCGATGAGGTAGTCGCGGTCGGCCGCGGTCGCCACGTGCTGGGCCCACGGCAGCCGGCGCGGCTGCACCAGGGCGATGACCTCGGCCGCGGCCCGTCGGTGCAGCGCGGTCACCGCCTCGGCCAGCGCGCGTCGCTCGGTCGCGACCGCCTGGTCGACGAAGGTCAGGGCCGCGCCCTGCAGGACCTCGCTCGCCGCCACCGCCGCCGTCGCCGCCGCGGCCGCCTGCGCGCGTAGCCCGGTGGTGGTGGCCAGGGCGCCGCCGCCGAGCAGGCGCAGCCGGCGCAGGCAGGCGTCGCGCTTGAGCTGGCGGGCCTGGGTGAAGAAGCGGGCCTCGAGCGCGCCGGCCAGCGCCGCCCAGTTGCCGTCGTCACCGGCGGCGGCGCCGTCGCCGGCGCCCTTCCAGGCCAGCGCGCGCCGGGCCGAGAACGGCACCACCTCCTCGACCAGCTCGCCCAGGGTCGAGCGCACGAACTCGACCACCTCGGCCTCGTCGGCGCCGCTCAGCTGGTCGCGCTTGTTGAGCACGCCGAGCACGCGCCGGCCCTCGCCGCGGATGGCCTCGAGCGCGCGCCGCTCGCTGGCCTTGCCGCCCTGGCCGGCGGTGAACACCCAGACCACGGCGTCGGCGCGGGCGATGAACGCGCGCGCGGTCGCCTCGTGCTCGGGCTGGATCGAGTTGAGCCCGGGCGTGTCGACGATGTTGATGGCCTGCAGCTGCGGCAGCGGCACCAGGATCTCGACCCGGTCGATGGCCCGGGCGTCGTCGGCGGTGAGGGCGCGCAGGTGGGCGAACAACGCGTCCCAGCCCAGCTCGGTGCTGCGCCCGGCCTGGTCGATGATGCGGCCGCCGCGCTCGCGCCCGTAGCGCACCACGTTGATGGTCGCCGTGGTCGGCGTGATGCCGGTCGGCGCCACCTCGGCGCCGATGAAGGCGTTGACGAACGACGACTTGCCGCTCGAGAACTCGCCCATCACCGTCACCAGCAGCGGCTGGTCGAGGTCGGCCGCCGCGCGCGACACGTCGCCGGTGAGCACCGCCAGCTCGGGCCGGCTGGCGACGATGCGCTCGAGCACCTGCGCCAGCGCCCGCGCCTCGTCGTCGGCGCCGACGCTGGCCTCCGCCGCGCTCGCACCGCGCGCGGCCGGGCTCGGCGCCGCCGGCGGCGCCACGACCAGGCCGGCCTGCGCGTCGGCCAAGAGCCCGCGCGCGCCGGCGTGTCCCGGGGTGGTGCGCAGCACCTCGCGCGCCCGCTCCGCCGCGGCGCGGCTGTCGCCGCTGGCCAGGGCCAGGTGGCCCAGCCCGACCAGCGCAGCTCCGTGGCCGGCCGCGCCCGCGGTCGTCAGGAGCACGCGCGCCGCGTCGACCTGGCCCTCGCTGACCAGGCCGAGCCCGCGCGCCACCAGCGCGGTCGGATCGTCGGGCACCCGGGCCAGGAGGTCGTTGCCCCAGCGCACCTGGCGCGCCGCGTCGCGCGCCGCCGTCGCCACCTCGACCGCGGCCCGCAGCACGCCGACGTCGGCGTCGGCCGCGCCGAGCGACAGCGCCAGCTCGTAGCTGGTGAGCGCGCCGTCGAGGTTGCCGATGCGGCGGTGGGCCTCGGCGGCGCGGGCGTGGATCTCGCCGCGGCGCGGGTCGAGCTGGAGCGCCTCGAGGAAGTACGGGTGGGCCCGCATCGGCTCGCGCGCCGCCAGCGCGGCGTCGCCCAGGCCGAGCAGCACCTCGAGCCGGGTCTGCTTGCCGAGCGGCGTGTCGTCGCCCTCGAGCAGGGCCCGGGCCCGGCCGAGCTGCTCGCTGGCCAGCGCCGGCGCTCCGTCGGCCAGCGCGACCCGGCCGAGCGCCAGGTACGCCAGCGCCGGGCCCGGCTCGTGCTCGACCGCGCGCGCCAGGTGCCGGCGCGCCTCGTCGGTCGGACCGGCGTCGGCCAGCAGCGCCTCGCCCAGCGCCGCGCGCGCGTCGGTGTCGGTCGGCGCCTCGGCCACCGCCTTGCGCAGCTCGCGCACCGCCTTGTCGAGGTCACCGAGGTGGCGCCAGGCCGTGCCCAGGCCCTGGTACGCGTCGGCCAGCAGCGGGCGGTCACCGCCGGCCTCGGTCACGGCGCGGGTGAGCGACGTGATCGCCGCCTGGTAGTGCGCCAGCGCCAGCAGGGCCTGGCCGTGCCCGAGCAGCGCCGACGGATCGCCCGGTCGCGCCCGCAGCGCCTGCTCGAGCGGCGGCAGCGCCTGGTCGGGCCGGCGCACGCTCAGCCGCGCCATGCCGAGCAGGATCAGCGCCTGCCCGTGGTCGGGCTTGTCGGCCAGCAGCGCCTCGAGCACGTCGATGGCCGCGAACGCATCCCCGCTGGCCAGCAGCCCGCGCGCCTGCGCCACCTGCTCGCGGTAGTCGTCGAGCAGCAGATCACCGGCCAGGTCGGAGATCCGCCGCTCGATCCGGGTCCACAGCGACATCGCCCCGATCCTAGCCCGCCGCCGCCTCGGGCGCCGCCTCGGGTCGTGCCAGATGCCGGCCCGGTCGGCCCGGAGGGATCACGTGCACTGCCACGTCGTCCGCGGCCCGCTCTCAAAAGAAGTCGTCCGGAGGCTGACGCGCCGTCGTGTCGGCTGCGCGAGCGCGCGCTCGGGCCCGCACCTGTCGGCCTTTGCCGGCTGCAGGAGTCGCCGTCGCCGCTGGTGCATCGAGGAATCGGCCGAGCGCGAACGCGATCTCCTTGGCGCCGACCGTGTCCTTGCACCGGATCAGCTGCGCGCCGAGGGCCTCCTGCGCGTCGGCCGCCCCGAGCACCTGCAAGTCGGCGTTTCCGAGCGTGCGAAACAGCCCTGGGTGCTCGCCGCCCAGCTGCCACAGCTCGGCACGGACCGGCTCGAGCGCGCCGCTGAACGCGGCACAGTCGCCGGCAGCATCGACGCCGAGCTGCGTCGCCCGCTGGAACAAGGCGACGACTCTCCGGCCGGCGTTCATCGCCGCGGACTCGTTTGCTGGCGCGACGGGCTCGGCGGGGGCGCTGGCCGTGGCGGCCGCCGCCGGCGCCGCGCCGATCAGGGTCACACCGTCGAGAAACGCCGCGACGGACGCGTGGTCTCGCTTGGTCCCGCCGACGATCTTGAGCACCCGCGCGCCGTCGACCATGAACCGCATCGCCATGCTCAGCCCCGAGCGGGTCGAGACCTCGTACTGGCGTCCCGGCCGCCCCTGCAGGGTGAGCGCTCGGTCCACCTTGACCTCCGACGGGTCTTCGGTGGCCCGGAACACCTCCATCTCGCGCCGCGCCGCCTCCGGAGAGGCGAAGTCAGCGTACTGGACCGAGTACATCCCTGACCGGGTCCGCCACTCCGCGGTGTGCCAGATCACACCCTGCGGATCGGCCAGGTCCTTCTCGCTGACGGCGCCGAACGTCGTCGCCACCAGGTAGCGGCCTGTGTCCGATCGATAGGCGGCGGCCGCCGGCGCCGCCGGCGCGGCCGCCGCCGTGGAGTCGGCCACCTTGGCCGGCTCGTCCTTGCCACACGCAGCGACACCCAGGAGGGAACACGCAACCAGGAGAGTTCGCTTCATGCCTCCTCGCAGGTGCACCCCGTGGACCATCGGCGGGTTCGGCGGCGGCCCGTGTGTTCTGCCGCTTCGAATGGTGACAGGCCACCCCAGCAGCGCGGGTGACCAGCGGTCGGCGCGTCCTGACCGACGTCCGGCGCGTTTCGCCGCGTCCCTGTGCAGGCAGTGATCACGCCCAACAGGTCCAACCAGGGTGCCCGCCGTGGCGAGCGAGCAAGCCGAACGTGCCGCCCCTCCGTCGAGGGTTCGCCCGCGGCGGTGTGGGAATACCGGCACCACCTGAGCTGGTTCGTTTCGCGCCTGTGGCACGGTCTGCGCGGATCGGAACGACTCATGATGGCAACCTGGTGGCGAAACCTCCCGCGCGGACCCGGCCGTCCAGCCCAGGCGGGCCCGGCATCGGGGCTGTGGCGGTCGCGATGAGGTCTCGCCTCGTCGGCGCGGGGCTGCTCATGGCCCTGGCCGCTGCGGTCGTCTGGTACGTGCGCCGCGATCGAGCCGCACCAGCGCGGGCCACCGCCGATGCGACCACCGCGCGCAACCCCACCACCGAGGACGCGACGCCTCCGGACCCCTCGCGGCGCGGGCCGTCGGTGCAGCTGACGATGCCGCCGCCCGCGGTCGCGCCGGTCGTCGTCCCCGAGGCGTGCGCACACGGCGTGGCCGGGACCGAGGCGTGGTGGGCGTGCTTGCCGCGGGACCCCGGGTGGGACGCCGAGCGGGCGCGGTACCTCCTCGACCGGATCGCGACCCACGTCGGGCTCGGGCTCGACCCGAGCCGGCTCGAGTGCCGCGCGCGGTGTTGCCGGCTGCAGCTCACCCGGGAGGAGCACCGCCTCCACGGCGGAGCGCTGGGGTCCCCCGTCGGCGTGCGGGTCGGTCCGACCGATGGCTACCTCAAGACCCCGGTCGACCCGGCGGTTCCCGACGGTGACCTCCTGATCACGACGTGCTGGCAGGAAGGCCCGCTCGAGGACTACCCGGACCGCGCGGTCGAGCGGGAGATCGTGCTGGCCGAGGCCGCCGACGAGCTGGCCGCGTGTGGCGCGCTGGCCGATGCGCCGGCCGAGGCCACCCTGACCGTGGAGCTCACGGGCGACGGCGAGATCGACACGATCTCCCACGGAACCTCCATGCCGCGCCCGGTCATGCACTGCATCGACGCCGCCGTTCGCAAGGTCGGGGTGTTCGAGCCGGCGCCGACCACGATGGCCCGCATGATCCCGATGCGGGTGCGACTCCGGCGGTGAGGCCGCCGTGTGTCGGGTGCCCGGCCACGACCCGTGCGGCCGCGACCGGACCCCGCGCCGAGGAACCCGGGGAACCCCGGCCGGCGTTCGTCAGGCGTGGGACAGGTCGAAGCGGAAGCCCTCGTCGTCGCACGCGAACTCGACGGTCGTGGTCTTCCGCTTCCACGTCATCGGCCGCGTCGGCAGCGAGGTCACCGGTTCGGCCCCGAGGGCGGCCAGGACCTTGTTGGCCGCGCGCAGCAGCACCTCGTCGGTGGCCGCGGCCGGGCGCGGGTAGGGCGACGTGAGGAGGATCGATGCGAGCTGCTCGTCGGCGCCGAAGGTGACGAACGGATACACCGGCAGGTCGGGGATCGGCGGCGGCAGCGACGGGAGGGCGACCGACTCGGGCACGACGACCGGCTCGCCGGTGCGCGGGTTGCGGGCCTCGTGCCGAGGCAGCACCCGCGTGCTCTCGAACATCGCGATCAGCTTCTTGCGCGACATCCCCCACTCGATCTCGGCGAGTCGCGTGGTCCTGGCCCAGGTGCAGCTTCCTTGTCCCAGTGGTTGCGTCATGGCTCGTCGATGGTACCGCGGTCCGGCCGGCGCACGCGCGCGCGACGCTCGATCTGCTGCGTGGCGTGGCGCGAGCGTCGGTCCCGGCCTGACCGCGCCCAGCTAGCGATCTCGGATCGCGGCGAGGATACGTGCCGCCTCGCGCTGGCGGTACGCCCCGACCGGCGCGCTGGCGAACGGGGCGAGCGCGGCCCGAGCCTCGCTCCAGCGCGCGAGCTTCACCAGCACGAGCGCGCGGTCGTAGCGCGCCTCGGGCGCGAGCTCGCCGCTCGGGTACTGCGCCAGGTAGCGGTCCCACGCCGCGAGCGCCGCGGCCGGATCACCGCCCTTGAAGTGGGCGTCGTGAGCTTGCTGGTAGGCAGCGAGCTCGGCGTCGGGCCCGGGCGCGGGCGTCGTGGCCGGCGAGAGTGGCGCGGCCGCCCTGACCGCGGGTTCCGGAAGCACGCGAGGGCGACGCGCAGGCGGCCCCACGGTCGCACGTGGTGGTGCCGCGGCGGGCGGGGCGGCCAGCACCGGCGGCGCCGGCTCGCCCGGCGGCGCGGCGGGCGCGAGCGGCGGTGGCTCCACCGGCACCGAGGGCCCGGGACCCGTCCGAGCGCGTGGCGGCGCCTCGTGCTCGATCGCCGGGGCCGCGGTCGGCCGGGCCGGCTCGGTCGCCGGCGCGAACGGGCGCCAGCCGGTGAAGTAGGCAAACGCCGTCGAGCCGAACATCGAGGCGACGATGGCGGAGATCACCGTCAGCCGGCGCTTGCTGCTGCCACGGCGTCGCTCGAGCGAGGCGTGGATCCGCAGGCGGGTGGCCGCGCCCTCGAGGCTGGCCGGAGACTCGTCGTGTGCACACTCGCGCGCGGCGTCGACCGCCTCGGCCAGCCAGGCATCATGGGGGGAGGTCACGGGGTGACCTCCTGGTCGAGGAGCACGCGCAGCTTCTTGCGCGCGTGGAACAGCCGCGTCCGCATGGTGGCCTCGGGGGCGCCGGCGATCACACCCGCCTCGGCGGCGCCGAGCTGGTCGATCTCGCACAACACGAACGCCGCGCGCTGATCGTCGGGCAGCTTGTCGAGCGCCCGGTACAGCGTGGTCGCGAGCTGCTGGCGCGCGAGCGGGACATCGGGGCGTGGCGATGGGGCCACCGGTTGGTCGGCCAGCCGGGCCATCGCCGCGCGGCGGCGACTCGCCGACCGGAGGTGCTTGTGGCCGCGCCGCAGCGCGATCGCCATCAGGAACGTGCGCAGGCTGCTGTCGCCGCGAAAGCGGCGGATCGCCGCCGGCAGCGCGACGAAGACGTCGTGCACCAGGTCCTCGGCCGCCTGGGCGTCGCCGACGAAGCGCCTGGCGAAGCCCTGCAGGGCGGCGCGATGCTCGCGATAGACCTCGTCGATCGCTGCCCGATCACCCTCGGCCAGGCGGGCGACCAGCGAGGGTTCGCTCACGGCTTCCGACTCGCGGAAGAGGGCGACACAAGAACTCGACACGCGGCTTGGTACCCGGCCGGCCGGGGATCGTTCAAACTGTTTGCGCGATCCACAACTTCGGGTTCCGAGTGAATGAACCGGGGGATGCGGGGACGAAACCACATGCGTTCACCTGGCTTCTTCCTCGCCCCCGCCCTCGCCCTCGCCGTGGCTCCGTACCACGCCTCCGCGCAGCCCGTGGCGCCGCCCAGCGTCGAATCGGCCCCGGTCCCGGCCCCGGTCCCGCTCGACCTGGCGATCGAGATCGAAGGCTCCGGCGACCTCGACCCCACGCTGGTGCGGGGCGCGATCGCCGCCGACCTGGACGTCCAGGTCGCGGCGTCCCCACAGGGTGCCCTCGGCGCGCTGCTGATCTCGATCGTGCCGCAGGGCGTGCGGATCGTGTACCTCCCGCTCGAGGGTGCGGCGGTCGAGCGCACCGTCGCCCTCCCGGCCTCGCGCGACGATCGCACCCGCCTCATCACCTTCATCGCGACGAACCTGGTGCGGGATCAGGCCAGCGAGATCCTGGCCGGCTTGCCCGCGCTGCCCCCGCCGGCTGCCGTCGTCACCGCCGCCGCGCCGGCCGCCGCCGTCACCGCCGCCGCGTCGGCCGCCGCGCCGGCCGAACCCGCCGTCGTCGTCGTACCGGTCGCTCGCGCCGCCGCCGCGGTCGTGGCCACGCCGTCCGCGGTGCACGTCCCGATCTCCATCGGCATGATCCCGCCGCTCGCGGTCGATCGCCTGGCCGGCCGCCGCGTCGTGGTCGGGGTCGGCATCCACGCCGTCGCGGGCGCGAGCGACGGCTCGCGGTACGCGAGCATCAGCGGCGCGATCGACACCAAGCACGAGTTCGCTGCCGGGGCGCAGATCGCCGGCGCGCTCGTGATCGCCGGCCGCGTCGACGACGGGCTGCAGATCGGCGGCGCGGCCGCGCTCAGCCGCGGGCCCACGGACGGTGGCCAGATCGGCGGGGCGCTCGCCTTCTCCCTCGGCGACCTCGCAGGTCTCCAGCTCGCCGGGGCCGCCGCGGTGACGCAGGGCAACACCACGGGGATCCAGATCGGCGGCGCGGCCACCTACACCCGAGGTCACAGCGAGGGCCTCCAGCTCGCCGGGGCAGGCGCGGTCACGGGGTCGATGCGAGGCCTCCAGCTCGCCGGTGGCGCCGCGGTGGCCGGTCGGCTCGAGGGGGTTCAGATCGCCGGCGGCGTGAACGTCGCGGGCGACGTGAGGGGCCTCCAGCTCGGCACGATCAACGTCGCGCGGCGCATGCGCGGCGTGCAGCTCGGGGTCGTCAACCTCAGCGAGGACGGAGACGGCGCGGTGCCGATCGGCGTGATCAACTACTCGAAGAACGGCCCGCTCGCCGTCGAAGGGTGGGTCGACTCCTCGCGGGTCTCGGCCGTCGGCCTCCGCCATGGCACGCGCTACGTCCACAACCTGTGGGCGATCGGCTGGTCACCGGATCACGAGCACGTGATGGTCGGCGCCGGGCTGGGTGTACACGCCGCGCTCGTCCCCGGCTCGCTCGGCCTCGACGTCGAGGCGATGCACTGGATGACCGACGTCGTCGGTGGTGATCCGGACAAGAACCTCAGCCAGCTGCGCGCGAGCGTCTCGGCCTCGCTCGGGCCGGTCGACGTGTTCGCCGGCGCCGCCCTCAACGTCCACGTCGTCACCGACGACGAGATGCAGGCGAGCGAGGACTTCCACCCGGTCGCGGCGCGCCGCTTCACCAGCGACGGCGGGACCTACGTCACCGTGTGGCCGATGATGTTTGCGGGCGCCCGCGTGCCGCTGCGATGACCACGCCGGCGGGCCCGACCACCCCGACAGGAGCGGTCGCGGGTGGACCAGAACCTCAACGCCGCGCCCAGGCACTGGGTCGCCGCCGCCGTCCGCACGGTCGGCGGGTTCGAGCCGGCGCCGACCACGATGGCCCGCATGATCCCGGTGCAGGTCCGGATCCGGCGGTGAGGCCCTCCCGCTCCCCCGGTGCTCGGCCCCGACGGGTGCGGCCGGGGGCGACGTCGCGGCGGGGCGTCACCAACGTCCGGGTCGAGCTTGCAGCGCCGCCGGCGCGCCGTGGCGCCGGCACCACACGCGGAGGGTGCGCTGGCAACGGTGCTTCACGCCGGCGGCCGGAGCTGCCGCGAATCACTGGCCCCGCGCCTGGCCTGTGACGTGCAGGAGCGCCTTCGTCCATGACCCGGGTCCAGCTCGACCGCACCTTCGCCGCCATCCTCGCCGCCGCCACCGCGGCCTGCGGCGGGGCACAACCGGCAGCGCCCGTCGTCGTCAGCGCGCCCGCACCGGCCCCGGCCGACGCCGCGCCGGCCGACGCCCCGTTGATCGCGACGCCGGCCGACGCCGCGCCGGCCGACGCGGCCAGCGCCGTGACCCTGGCGCCCCCGGCGCCGGCCATCGTCGTGACCCTGGCGCCCCCAGCCGCGACCGGCAAGCCGCTCCAGCTGCAGCAGGGCGAAGCTCGCGCCGCCGCCTGGCTGCGCAGGCGGGTCGGCGCCGGTCGCCCACTCGTCCTGGTCGAGCCCGCCGGGACCGGCGTGACCTTCCTGGCCGAGGTCGCGCTGCGCGCGGGCACCGTCGAGGTTCGCCACGGCCTGACCGCGGCGCCGCTCCCGCCCGAGGTCGCGAGCGCCGTGGCGGCGCTGGCGTTGCCCGGGACCTTCCACGTGTGGCAGCGCGACGGGGCGTGGTTCGCCGGCAGCCTCGGCGCCGCTCTGTTCCCGCTCGACACCCCGGTCAAGGTGGCGGCGTACCTGCGCATGCACCTGGCCGATCGCCCGAACGGCCGGGGCGGCTACCGACCCGACCTGATGATCCTGGCCGAAGGCGACCGCCGCGCCGCCGTCCAGGGCCCCGTGCGCTGGTTCGTGCGCGACGCCCGGACCCACATGCTGGTCTTGCTCGACCGCGCGTACCAGGCCTGCCCGCACTCGGACCTGGAGTCCACCCTCGAGCTGGTCGCGGTCAGCCGCCACGGCGAGATCATCACCTTGCACGGCGAGCGGCGCGGCCGACGGACCCCGTGTGTCGGCCGCGACACCGTCGGTAGCCACCGGTCCGCACCGGCGGCGCCGGCGGACTCGGTCGGTGCGTACTTCGCGGCGCTGGCGCACGACGAGGCGACCGCGGTCGAGGCGTTCACGCGCCTGGCCACCGAGCTGCGCCGCGCGGGTGCCCCACCGGACCTGATCAGCCGGGCCGAGGCCGCGGTCGCGGACGAGCGCCTCCACACCGCGCTCATGCGTGCCCACGCGCTCGGCGCCGGGGTCGCGCCGGTCGCGGCGCCGGCCCGGCGGTCGTACCCGGCGCGCCCGCTGGCGGCGATGCTGCGCGAGAACGCGCGCGAGGGCTGCGTCAACGAGACCTTCGCCGCGCTGATCGCGGCGCACCAGGCCGACGCGGCGACGGATCCAGACGCGCGCGCGACGTTCGCCCGCATCGCCAGCGACGAGCGCGCCCACGCCGAGCTGGCGTGGGACCTGCACCGCTGGGCGCTGGCGACGCAGCCGGCCCTCGCCGCGGTGCTGGCCGCCGAGGTGGACCAGGCCCTGCACCAGCTCGAGCGGATCGTCGCCGCCCGGGCCGAGGCACCCTGGCACGACCACGTCGGCGAGCCGCCACGTGCGCTGGCCCTGGCGATGTGCGCCGGCCTGCGCGACCACCTGCACGCGCAGCTCGCGGCCTGACGCGGAGCCGGCGTGGTCGCGCCCAACGCTCATCTCCGACCACCGCGGAAGCACACGGCTGGTGGCGCCCGGCTTCCATCATGCCGCGCCGCCGCCACATTGGCCGCGGGCCGCACCCCGTGGTGCCTCGGCGTCACGTAGGCTGGCGACTCTTCCCTCTCACAAGGATCCGCACATGAGCGTCGCCAGAATCACCGAGATCACCACCTCCTCCAAGAAGAGCTTCGAAGACGCGGTCGCCGTCGGCATCGCCCGCGCCAACAAGACCCTCAAGAACGTCAAGGGCGCCTGGGTCCAGGACCAGAAGGTCACCGTCAACGACGGCAAGATCGGCGAGTACCGGGTGACCCTCAAGGTCACCTTCGTGCTCGAGGACTGATCGTGGCGTGCGGTCGCGCGATGAGCCTGGCGCTCGCCGGTGGGCTCATCGGCCTCGCCTGCAAGAAGGACGCACCCGCCGGCGAGCCCGAGCCCCTGGTGTCCGACGCGGACGTCGTGGTCCGCGTCGCGGCCCCCGGGGTGAGGCCGCTGGGTGTGCGCGTCAGCCTGAGGTGACCGGGGTGGTGCGGCCAGGCCCGGTCGCCCCGTCGAGCACCTCGCGCACCTTGCAGGCGAGCGCGGCCACGGTGAAGGGCTTGGGCAAGAAGGCCTCCCCGTGCTCGAGCTCCTCCTCGGTGTACCCGGACAGGAACAGGACGCGAAGCGCCGGCAACGCGGCCCGGAGCTTCGCCGCGAGCTCCCGCCCTCCCAGACGCGGCATGACCAGGTCACTCACGAGCAGGTGCAGCTCGCCCTGGTGGCGCTCGACGAGCTGCAGCGCCTCCTCGCCATCCCGCGCCTCGAGCACGCGATAGCCCCGGGACACCAGGACCCGACCGCACACGCGGCGCACCGCGTCCTCGTCCTCGACCAGCAGGATCGTCTCGTGCCCGCTCGGGTGTTGCGCTGGCGCCGGGCGAGGCGCGGCGACGGTGAGCGGCTCCTTCGCCAGCGGCAGGTAGAGGCGGAAGGCCGTCCCCTGCCCCACCTCGCTCTGCACCTCGATGTGGCCGCCGGACTGCTTGATGAAGCCGTACACCATGGCCAGGCCGAGCCCGGTGCCCTTGCCGACGCTCTTGGTGGTGAAGAAGGGCTCGAAGATGCGCGCGATGGTGGAGGGCTCCATGCCCTGGCCCGAGTCGCTGACCGTCACCAGCACGTACGACCCGGCAGGCAGCTCCGGGTGCGGTGCCGCGAGCGTCGCCCCGATCTCGACGTTGCTGGTCTCGAGCGTGAGCCAGCCGCCCTCGGGCAGCGCGTCGCGAGCGTTGACCGCCAGGTTGACGATCGCCTGCTCGAACTGGGCGGGATCGACCTTGACCGGCCCCAGCGCGGGGGCGAGCCGCAAGGACAGCTCGACGTCCGCGCCGATCAGCCGCTTGAGCAGGCTGGCGACCCGCGTGAGCACCTGGTTCAGGTCCACCACCTGAGCGTCGAGGACCTGCTGGCGACTGAACGCGAGCAGCTGACGAGTAAGCGCCGCCGCTCGCCCCGCGGCATCCCGGATCTCCGTCAAGAGCGGCGCCACGCCGGCGTCGGCGGTCTCGAGCAGCGCCAGCTCCGTGCAGCCCGTGACGACCGTGAGCAGGTTGTTGAAGTCATGCGCGACCCCACCGGCGAGCTGGCCGATGGCCTCCAGCTTCTGCGCCTGCCGCAGCTGGTCCTCCAGCAGCACCATGTCGGTCACGTCTCGGGAGATGCCGAACAGCCCGACGACCTGCCCGGCGAGATCGCGGTAGACCGCCTTCGTGGTCAGGTAGTGGCGGACCTGGTCGCCGATGCGGCGCGTCTCCTGAAACGCCCGCGCTTGCTCCGTCGCGATCACCTCCTGGTCTCGATCGGAGGCTCGCGCCGCTTCCTCGAGAGCGAACAGCTCGCGGTCGGCCTTGCCCAGCATCTGATCCGCAGACCGCCCGAGGGCGGCCGCCCCGGCCGAGTTGATCATCAGGTAGCGACCCTGCAGATCCTTGATGAAGATCGGATCAGACGTCCCCTCGACCACCGCCTGGAGCAACCCGTGGCTCTCGATCAGCGCGCGTTCGGCCTGCTTGCGGGCCGTGATGTCACGCACCAGGGCCAGCAGGTGGCGGCTGCCGCTGTCCAGGCGCGCGCAGTGGATCTCGACCGGGAAGGTGCTGCCGTCGCGCCGTCGATGATCGGTCTCCAGCGTCAGGCTCTCCCCGGCCCAGGCCCGCGCGGCCAGCTGTTCGAAGGCTCCCGCGACCGCCTCGACCTCTCCGACGTGTTTGCCGACGAGCTCCACCCGGGAGTAGCCCAGGCCGTCACAGGCCTGTCGGTTGACATCGACGATCCGCAGGTGCGCATCGAGGAGCAAGAAGGCGTCGGCCGCGTGCTCCACGATGGCACGAAACCGCGCCTCGCTGGCCCGCGCGGCCAGCTCCGACTGGCGGAGCTCCGTGATGTCCTGCATGACCCCGAACATGCGCGAGGGCTGTCCGTCAGCCGCCCACAGGACCTCGCCGCGGCTGTGAATCGTCCGGACCTCGCCCTGGTCGCGAACGATCTGATACTCGACCTCGTAGCGTGGGCCGCCGGCCAGCGCGGTCGTGAACGCCTCGGTGACCCGGGCCCGGTCCTGGGGGTCGAGCAGGGCGACCCACCGGTCGTGCCAGCTGGCGAGGTCGAAGAGGCGGTCCGTGGCCGGGAACCCGAAGATGCGGGCCGACTCTTCCGAGAGCGTGACCGTCCCGGTGGACAGGTCTCGGTCCCAGTAGCCGACGTGGGCGATGCGCTGGGCATCATCGAGCCGGCGCTCGCTGTCACGCAGGCTGCGCAGCGCCATCATGCTCGTGAGCGCGTCGGCGAGGCGTCGCCCGATCTCCTCGAGCAAGCGCGCGTCCTGTGATCGCCAAGGCCCACGATCGTCGCAGCGCTGCAGACCGAGCACGTAGGGCTCGGTCCCCTTCGGGAACAGCGCCACGACGAGCTGGGCGTGGACCCCGAAGCGCGCCGCGATCGGCTCGGGCACGGGCTGCGCCCCCGGCCCGAACTCCGTCGCCCCGCTCGTCGCCAGGACGGCACGAAGCACCGCGACCAGGGTCACGTCGTCGAGCGGCGACCCCGCACCTCCGAGCGCGGGTGTGAACGCGCCCTGGGTGCGCTCCATGGCGACCCGCCACGAGTCCGCGCTGGCGCTGCTCGACGACGCCAGCCACGCCCGGCCGCAGCCGAACAGCTGCAGGCAGGCCTCCAGCACGTTGCTCGCGAGCGACTCGAGATCCGAGGCGACCTGGATGGCGCAGTTCACACGATCCAGGCTCGTCAGGAACCACACGCCGTCGCGCGCCTCTAGCTCGGGCCGGTCAAGCCCGAGCTAGAGGTCGAGCTGCTGGGCCAGGCGGCGCTGTGCATCTCGGGGCAGCGCCCGCAACGCCTCCAGTACGTCGGTCACCCCCGCCACGGGATGATCCTAACGTGGCGTCGGCCCGTCGGGGCAGCGGCGAGAGGCAAATCCCCCACTCGTGACCCGGACGCGACCGCCGCGCAGCGATCGGCTACTCGTCGAGGAAGTAGCCGCTGTGCAGGTGGTACGCGCCGCTCGACGAGTCGGCGCGCAGGCGGAAGTCGTAGTCCTGGCCGAAGATGGCGGCCGAGTGGTGGATGATGCCGGTGGTCGAGCGCCGACCGCTCGTGAGCGAGAAGTCGATCTCCGGGGTGCCCCACGAGTCGCCGGCGTCCTCGCGCTCGTAGGCGCGGACCCGGGTCGAGCCGCTGCACGAGGCGTTGCGCTCCATGGCGACGTTGCCCTCCTCGCCGAGGAAGGACCCACCCGACATCGTGCGGTCGTGCCAGCCCCAGCGGGCGGTCACGCACCAGTCGGCGCAGTCGTCGTACGGCGAGCACTGGTAACACAGCGACGCGAACGTGCTGTCGGCGGCGCTGCAGTTGTAGGCGACCGAGGTCGTCGGCGCCGCGATCGGCTCGAGCACCGCGGCGTCGACGATGGACCGGGCCGCCAGGCTGGCCGGGCGCAGGTCGGCCGGGCACGCCGCGACCAGCGCGGCCGGCACCGGCGCGTCGGCCGCGGTGTTGGCCAGGTAGAGGTCGAGGCCACACGCCACGTTCGCCGCGGCCGCGTCGATCGCCGGCGCGACGTACATCGGGCCGTGCTCGACGAACAGCTCGCGCCCGCTCTCGAGCACACACAGCGCCAGGTGGTTGCCATCGGCCAGGGCCACGCTGGCGACGGTGCGCTCGCCGCACGGGCGCTCGGCGCTGGCGCCGGGCAGCGCGGCGACGCTGGCGTCCTCGTCCAGCAGCGGGGTCTCCCCGGTGCCACCGACGACGTCCTCGGTCGCGGCGACACAGGCAGGGGCAAGCAGGGCGGTCAGGATCAGAGCGGAGTGAAGGCGGGTCATCGCAGGTCCTTTGTTGGTTTGCGCATCCAACGCCGGCCGCGCCGGATCTTCCCGACCAGATGACGCCCCCTGGACCGTGCGCAACGACCGGGTCCGGCCTGCTAGGGTCGGCCGCGATGGACCCGGCGCCGCGTTTTCGCCGCTACGTCGCCCTCGGCGACAGCAGCACCGAGGGGCTCGACGATCCCGACGGGGCGGGCGGGTTCCGCGGCTGGGCCGACCGCCTGGCCGAACACGTCGCCCGCACCAGCCCCGAGCTGCTGTACGCCAACCTGGCCGTACGCGGCCGCAGCGCCGGCGAGATCCGCGCCAGCCAGCTGGCCGACGCCGTCGTCATGCGGCCGGACCTGGCCACCGTCGTCGCCGGCATGAACGACCTGCTGCGCGGCGACTGGTCGGCCGACCGCGTCGCCGGCGAGGTCGCGACCATGGTGCGGGCGCTGCGCGCCGTCGGCGCCACCGTCATCACCTTCACCATCCCCGACCTCACCCCGCGCGTGCGCCTGGCCGGCGCGCTGTCGCTGGCCGAGCGCACCGCCGGCCTCAACCACGCGCTGCGGCGCGAGGCGGCCGAGGCTGGCGCTCTCCTGCTCGACCTCGCCGCGTTCGAGCTGTCGTCCGATCCGCGCATGTGGGCGGTCGATCGCCTGCACGGCAACCCCGCCGGCCACGAGCGCATCGCCGACGAGCTGGCCGTGTTGCTCGGCCTGCCCGGCGCCGCGTCCGGCCTGACCCAGCCGCTGCCGCCCGCGCCGCCGCGCCGGCGCCGCGAGGTCGTCGTCGACGACCTGCGCTGGGTCGCCCGCTTCGTCGCGCCGTGGGCCTGGCGCCGCCTGCGCGGCCGCACCCTCGGCGACGGCCGCGGCCCCAAGCGCCCGGCGCTGACCCCGGTGCACCCGCCCGGCGCTGCCGCCGGCTGATCTCCCGCCCCAGCTGATCCAGCCCCGCGCGCCGTCGTCGATCATCACACCTACCGCCTCGGCCCCGGCGCGCACAACGGTGGTGGCCCTGGTCGCCAGGCCGCCGGCGCCGTCGGCTCGGCGCCGGCCGCGGCCCGGTGCGATCAACTTTGCCCGGGCGGAGCACCAGGGGGCGTCCCTGGATGGCGTTGACGTCGACTTGGTCGTGGTCGTCGTCGTGGTCGTGGACCTTGACGGCGACGGCGACGTGGAGGTGGACGCCACCTTTGACGATCAGACCGCACCCGGCCCGGTGCGATCGGACTTGCCCGGCGGAACACGCGTGCTCCGAAAGGGGAAGACGCGCGTCCGGCGCGCCCTTCAGTTGCTGCCGTCGTCGGGGCCGGTGTCGCGCTTGCTGCTCGCCGGGGTCGCGGCGTCGGGGCCCGGCTCGGCGCTGCCCCACACGCCCGCGCGCAGGTGGTCGAGGCCGGTGCGGATGGCCAGCACGTGGGTCAGCTGCTCGCCGGTGGCCTCCTTGAGGCCCTCGGTGTTGCCGGCCCGCTCGCGCCGCTCGCGGATGGTGCGGTCGAGCACCTCGGAGATGCCGCGGTACAGCGTGTTGCCGGCGCCGGTCACGAACTCGGACAGCCGCTTGCCGAAGTCGTCGACGCAGCGGTCGAAGTGCGGCTTCATCGCCTCGGCCGCGCCCAGCACCGCGCGAGGCACCTGCTCCTTGGCCTGCTTGCGCACGTCGCCGGCGATCTTCGACTTGAGGACGATGGCCAGGATGGGCGCGGCCAGGGTGAGCAGGCCGCCGGCCAGCGCGTTGACGAACAGCATGACGGTGGTGCCGAGCGCGCCGACCGCGTACACGCCGACGTCGTACTTGAAGCTGTCGACCCGGATGTCGATCGGCGCGTCGCCCGGGCCGAGCCGATCGGCCACCGCCGCGGTGACGGCCGCCAGGTTTTCGTTGGTGATGGAGATGACCTCCTCGGCCAGCCGCTCCATCATCGCCGCCAGCTTGGCGCCCTCGAGCTCGGCCCACTCCTTGAACTTGTCCTCGATGAAGCTGGGCAGGTAGCGCTTGAGGTCGTCGGCGTCGACCGCGTCGATCTGGTCGGGCAGCGCCAGCACGAAGGCCTTGGCGAAGGCGTCGAGGTCGAGCGCGATCTGCGCCTTGATGGCCTTGGCCTCGGCGTCGATGCGCACGTGCAGCTCGTCGAGCTTGCGCTTGCTGGTCTCGAGCTGGGCCCGGACCTGGTCGACCTTGGCCTCGAGCTCGGCCAGGTCCATCGCACAGGCCGCCATACGCACGCCGAGGTTGTTGCCGAGGTAGCTGGCGGTGCGGCTGGCGTCGGCGGCGGCGTTGTCGAGGAGGATCTGGGCCCGGTCCTGGGCCAGGAAGGTGCCGAGGTGCTCGAGCAGCGCCGGCATGCCGCTGGCCGGGTCCTTGCGCAAGAGCCAGTCGCGCGCCGCCAGCGGGAACATGACCGGGCCGCCGCCGGGCGCGTCGGGCACCAGGTCGGCCAGGCCGCGCCGCACGTAGTCGATGACCGCGCTCTTCTCGTCGGCCGACAAGAGATCCATCTTGCCGAGCACGAAGATCAGCCGGTCGCGCGCGCTCTCGAGCACGCGGCTGCGCAGGAACTCGCGCTCGCTCTCCTTGAGCGCCTGGCCGGCGTCGAGCAGGAACACCACCGCGTCGGCGCGCGGCACGTAGCCGTAGGTGACCTCGGCTCGCTGCTCGTTGAGGTCGTTGACGCCGGGCGTGTCGACCAGCGTCACGTTGTTGGTCAGGAGCGGGCTGGGGTACCCCAGCTCGACGTACGCCACCTCGCTGGCGTGGCCGCCGGCGACGGTGACCCACTCCTTGATCGCGCTCGGGTCGAGCAGCTTGCTCTCCCCGGTGGTGAGCACCACCCGCGCCGTCGGCGCCGGCGCCCACACCACGTGGTTGAGGGCGGCGGTGGTCGGCGTGATGCCGGCCGGCAGCACGTCGGCGCCGAGCAGGGCGTTCACGAAGGTCGACTTGCCGTGGTTGAACTCGCCCAGCACCACCAGGTGGAAGCGCTCGGCCTCGATCTTGGGGATGCGGTTGGTGCGGATGTCGCGCGCCAGCGAGACCATGCCGATCTGATCGGCGACGTCGGCCAGCTGCTGCAGGCGGGTCACGATCTCGCGCTTGGCCTGCTTGTGGTGCTCGAGGAGGAGGATCATGGCGGCTCCAGGGACGGGCGTCAGAACACCGGTCAGAACACCGGTCAGAACACGGAGATCAGGTCGGCCACGCGCTTGTCGACGTCGGCGGTGGCCGGCTTGCCGGCCGGGTCGCCGCCGCTCAGCGCGGCGTACAGCGCGCCGTCGGCGAACCAGCGCAGCGCGGTGGTGCGCTTGGGCAGGTACGGCTGGCCGCGGAACACCTCGGCGAAGCGGCCCAGCCCGGCCTTGTCGCCCGGCGGCGTGGCCAGGTACTCGTCCAGGTTGAACTGGGCGCCGCGCTCGAGCCCGAGCCCGACCTTGACCATCGACGACAGCGCGGTGCGCACGTCGCCGGCGGCGATGAGGCCGGCCCGGTCGCACGTGATCTCGGCCCGGCGCGACCACGCCTGCAGGGTCATGATGGCCGGCTGCACGATCCAGCGCACGAAGAACACCGCCGAGTGAGTCAGGTAGTACAGCGCGGTCGTGTACAGGACGTGGCCGTTGTGGAGGTGGCCCAGCTCGTGGCCGACCAGCGCGGTCAGCTCGGCGTCGTCGAGGCGATCGGCCCACTCGGCGCCGACCACCAGGTACGGCGTGTCCTCGGTGCCGAGCACCCGCGCCGTCATGCCCTTGCTGGCCGGGGCCACGAACACCGGCGGCAGCCGTAGCCGCAGCGCCTCACCGGCGCGCCGGGCCGCGGCCAGCACCCGCGGATACTGCTGGTCGGTCACCTTGATCGACGTGCCGAGCAGCTCGGCCCGGGCCACGTCCTTCCACAGGCGGGTGGTGGCCTCGAGCGCCATCGTCACCGGGCGGGCCATGGCCAGCGTGCGGCGCAGCTTGCGCTCGCCGGTGTACGCGTAGGTCGCGCCATCGCGCGCCTCCGCCACCCCCTGGCCGTGCCGCATCGCGATGTACCGGGCCAGGTCGAAGTCGACGCCAACGGACATGCCGGCAGTATAGCCACTGGGCGCCGGCGCGCTCGTCGGCGCCGCGGGTATCTGCTAGGCCTTGTCTTCGTCGTCTTCGTCGTCCTCGTCCTCGTCGTCCCCGGCCCCATCCTCGGCGGCGCAGTCGATCCCGTCGGCCTCGGCGCGCGCGGCCACGCCGTCGTCGGCCTCGGTCGGGCCGAACCGCTTGAGGTAGCCGTCCTCGAGCGCCGCGGCGGCCGGCTCGGCCTCCTCGAACGCGTCCATGTACGCCGCCTCCGAGCCGGCCATGAAGGCCAGCACGTCGTCGTCCTCGCGGGCGGCGTCGGGCAGCTGGTAGAACGCCGTCAGCAGCAGGTCGCGCGCCTCCTGCTCCCACGACAAGATCATGTGCGCGTCGAGGTCCTCGCCCGCCTCGGTGGCCGCGGTGTGGAACTTGATCGCGAGGTGCTCGAGGTACGTCTCGAGCTTCCTGGCGTGTTTGCTCATCGCCGCACGGTAGCCCGTCGGCCCCAGGTGCGGCGCCCTGGTGCGCTACGATCGGGCATGCTCGCCATCGACGCCCCGGCCGGAAGCGCGCTCCACGCGTGGGCCGCGGCGTTGCCGCCCGGGCACGCGCCGGTCCCGGTGCGGGTGTTCGCCGCCGACGACGAGGGCGCGGTGGCGCGGGCCGCGGCGGCGGTGGCGAGCCAGCCCGAGCTGCGGCTGATCGCCTGGCTGCCGCTTGGCCCCACGCGCTGGTGGTCCCTGCCGGCCGACGCCACCGCGCTGCTCGATGTCCGCGCCGACGCCTATGCGTCCGACCCGCTCGCCCTGGCCCAGGCGCTGGGGTTCGTCACCCGCGAAGATCGCGCCGCGCGCCGGACCGGGCCGGCCCGGCTGGTGGTGCTCGGGCCCCTGGGCATGCAGCAGGACCGCCCTGCTGCGGGCACGACGTGTGTGCTGCAGCACGTGCCCGGCCCCGCCGGTGAGCCGCCCCGGACCTGGGTCGGCCGCTCGCCGAAGTGCCACCTGTGTATCCCCCAGGGCCACTCCGATCAGTCCAACCTCGCGCCCATCCACCTGGTGATCGAGCCAACCGCGACCGGCTGGATCGCACGTGATCCCCGGCCGACCAACGGCACCTGGCTGGGTGGAGTGCGCCTGACCGAGGCGCCGCTACACCCCGGCGACGAGCTCGCGCTGTGTGGCCTGTCTCGCCTCCGCGTCGACGGCGCCGGCTAAGCCAAGGCGTCCGCTGGCCGGGATCGTCCGTCTGCTGCCCACCCTCGTCCGGGCGTCATGAAGGTCCGGCGTTCGCGCCGTGCGATCTCGCGCCGGTACGGCGCGCTGCGAGTCGGCACGCCATGTGCTTCGTCGAGGCGCAGGAGCCATGAAATGCTGTCAGGCCAGAGAATGCTGCCGGGACCTGGGGCGAGGTCGGCTACACTCGACGACATGCTCGACCTCGACGAGCTCGCGCCCGAGCGCATCCGGCCCATCCGTCGGGTCGAGTACGACCGTATGGTCGAGGCCGGCCTGTTCGCCGACGAGCGGGTCGAGCTCCTGCGCGGGATGCTGGTTGCGATGAGCCCGCAGTACGAGCCACACGCTGGCACCGTGATGCGGCTCAATGACCTGCTGGTCCGGGCGCTGAGCGGCCGCTACTGGGTCCGGCCTCAGCTGCCGCTGGCGGCCAGCGACGACAGCGAGCCGGAGCCCGACCTGGCGATCATCCCGCGTGACGACGCCACCGACGACGACCGCGAACACCCGGCCCGGGCCCTGCTGGTGATCGAGGTGGCCGACTCGTCGCTGCGCAAGGACCGGCAGCTCAAGCGCCGCATCTACGCCGAGGCCGAGGTCCCCGAGTACTGGGTGGTCGACGTCAACCACGACGTGGTCCACGTCCATCGTCAGGTCTCGGCCGGAGACTACCTCGAGCGCGTCGAGGTCGGCCGCGGTGCCGCCATCGAGCCGCCACACCTGCCGGGCCTGTGCGTCCGCGTCGACGAGATCCTGCCGAGACCGCGGCCGGCCGGCGCCGGCTGACACGTGCGCGCGGCTACTTGCTCCAGCGGCGGTCGAGCCGCTGGTAGCCGGCCTCCATGCCGTGCTCCATGCCCGAGCCGAGCATGGCGGCGCGGGTGGCGGCGTCGGGCACGGTCATGCGCATGGTCATGAGGGTGCCGCCGGCGTCGGCCACGAACGTCGTCTCGACCCGGTTGTCGGGGGTCGGGTCGGGCAGGAACATGCGCTCGACGTGGACCAGCCGGTGTGGCCGCTCGACCTCGAGGAACTCGCCGGTCAGGTGGAAGCCGTGGCCGTCGGCACCAACCCACTCGTAGCGAATGGCCCCGCCCGGCCGCGCCTCACACACGCACACCGGCATGGTCCAGCCGTCGGGGCCCAGGCACCACTGCTGCAGCAGCGCCGGCTCGGTGTGGGCGCGGAACACGTCGTCCGGGCTGGCCGCGAAGTGGCGGGTGACGACGACGACGGTGTCGCCCTCGGTGCGGAGAGTCAGCTTGCTCATGGTGGGGCCTTCCTGGTCGGGCGGTTGCGGGTGCGGTTGCGCGTGCGGGGGCTCGTGAGGCCGCGCCCGCCCCGGTCGGGCGGCGCAGCGATGGAGGGGGCGCTCGGCGTGGCGGACGCGGCCGGCATGCGCGCCAGCAGCGCATCGAGCCGCTGGTAGCTGCGCTCGAGCCCCTTGCGCAGCATGGCCAGGTACCCGTCGAGCTCGTCGAGGGCGCCGGGCGCCAGGCGGCACGGGCGGTGCGCACCATCGACGCGCCGGGTGATGAGGCCGGCGCCCTCGAGCACCTTGAGGTGACGCGACACCGCCGGCTGCGAGATCGGCAGCGGCGCGGTCAGCTGGTTGACCGTCGCCTCGCCGCGAGCCAGGTGGGCCAGGATGGCCCGCCGCGTCGGGTCGGCCAGCGCCGACAGCGTGGTGTCCAGGGCGGCGTTCATATGATGTGAACGTTATATAACACAAACGTTATACAAAGCACAAGCGGCCACTCCGCCGGGCGACCGGCGCGCCCTGGGGGCTGTCCCGGTTCGCTGTCTCGGCGGGGGCCGCCTTCAGCGACCCTGGTGGCTCCGCTCGGTCGAAGATGATCTGAGACCTGCGTCAAAGGTGGCGACCAGGTCCACGTCGCCGTCGCCGTCAAGGTCCACGACCACGACGACGACCATGTCGACGTCAACGCCAATTAGGGACACCCCCTAGACAGCGGGGCCGGACGGGCTGACCGCGGCGCGGATGATGAGCAAGAGGCCGGTGATCGGCATCATCAGCTTGACCAGGAACTCGATCGCCTCACGCAGGCCGGTCGCCCTGGTGCCGATGACGACCACCAGGGTCAACAGCAGCAACAGGGTGCCCAGGGCGACGTCGGCGGCGATCGAGACCTGCTGGCGGTTCATGGCCTCATCGTGCCGGCGCCGGGACAGCGTGGCAACCGGCGCGTCGGTCAGGCGCCGCCGCTGGCGCGGGCCACCTTGCGGTCGCACACCACCATCGCGATCAGGCCGATGCCGACCCCGAGCCACAACGTCGCCAGGCGGATGACGATGGTCGCCGCGGCGGCGGTGGCCGCCGGCATGCCGCCGCCGCTGTGCACCAGCAGGTAGGTCATCGAGCCCTCGGTCACGCCGAGGCCACCCGGCAGGAACGACAGCGCGCCGACGATCGTCGTCAGCGCGTAGATGGCCATGGCCAGGCCGAGATCGATCGACGCGCCCGGGAAGCCGTGCACGACCAGCGCGAAGCCGACGCACTCGCAGGCCCAGCCGCCGCAGGCGATCGCCGTCGCCAGCACCAGCGGGCGCGGCCGGCACAACCCGGCCAGCCCGCCGTACACCTCGAGCAGCGTCGGTCGAAGCCGGCGCAGCGGCCCGGGCGCCGTCACCACGCCGATCAGGCCACGCGCCAGCGCCGGCCAGGCCAGCACCACCAGCCCGGCCGCGACCACCGCGGCGCTGGCCAGCGCCGCCGGCACCGCCACGCCGTACAGCGCCACCCCGATCAACGCCAGCACCACCAGCGCGGTCAGGTCGGTCACGCGCTCGGCCAGCACGATCGGCGCGGTCCGCGCCACCGGCGCGCCGTGCAGCGCGCGCAGCAGGTAGCTCTTGAAGAGCTCGCCCAGCTTGCCCGGGGAGATGGCCAGCGACAGCCCGGCCAGGAACACCGCGGCGCTGTCGCCGCGTGGCACCACCACCTCCTGGGCTCGCAGGTACACCTGCCAGCGCGCGAACCGCACCGCGTAGTTGAGGAGCGACAGGCCGGCCGCACCCGGCAACGCCCACCACGCCAGGTCGAGCAGCCGCCCACCCAGGGCGTCGAAGTCACCGATCAGCGCGTAGGCCGCGCCGGCGGCGACGACGAGCAGCACCAGCAGCACGACCCGACGGGCCATGGTCAGCGACGCTCGCGCCGGCACGACATGCGCGCAGCGTACCCCTGAAACCGGGTCACCACCGGGCCGGGGCGCCGCGTCGGCCCGGTCGCTGGGGTCATCTGGGCCGGCCACTCGCCCCGCCGGCGGGACCGGCATCCGGGGCTGGTGCGCCATCGCCTGGCGTGCCGGGTCAACCGCCCACGCCGGCCCCGCGGCTTGGGCTCGGCCGTCGGGTGGCACCCGCCGTGCTTGGAGGAGGCCTGTACCGCGACCCACACGCCTCGCCTCGCCATCAAGGAGCCCGCCATGTCGTCCCGCCGCTCGCTCGTTCGCCGTCCCGCCGCGCACCCGGCACCCGCTCGTCACCTCGGCTGGCTGTCGGCCCTGGCCCTGGTCGCGGCCGCTGCGTGTGCCGGCAACGAGGACTACGTCGATGACTGGGGCCAGGACACGCTTGCCGAGGGCAAGGCCGATGGCCTGCTCGACAGCGCACCGGTGATCGCGCTCGACCAGGTCGCGACCGGCTACGTCGAGGGTCAGCAGCTCGACGTCTACGCCATCGACCTGCGCGGCGCGTCGACCATCAAGGTGACCCAGACCGTCACCCAGGGCGACCTGGCGCCGCACTTCACCCTCTACCTCGGCGGCACGTTCCACGTCAGCTCATCGAGCTTCCAGCGCAGCGCGCGGGTGATCAGCAAGACCTACGCGCTGACGTCGAGCGGCCGTCACTACCTGGCGGTGCAGCCCTATCGCGGCGAGGGCAAGGGGCGCTACTCGCTGGTCGTGACCTGCACCGGCGGCACGTGTGCAGGCGAGGGCCCGGACGACGGCGACCTCGACGTCGCCGGCGCCGAGGTGTGTATCCGCAACGCGCGCGAGTGTGCGTTCTCGCGGTTGCCCCGCTACGGCGGCGCGGTCGGCCCGGCGCGGGCGCGTGGCCTGTTCGAGGAGTGCCTGGCCGAGGCCCCGCGCTGCGCCGACGTGTGCACCGACTTCGACGGCGGTCGCGAGCTGTGCGACGGCATCATCGCCGACCTGCCGTTCTTCGCCGACCAGGACGGCGCCTGCCTGGGCGCGCTGGCGGAGTGCCTGACCGAGTGCCACGACCTCGGCGAGGACCAGGTGCCCGACGACCTCGGCACCTCGGCCGAGGGCGTGTGCTGGCAGTTCGGCAGCAACGGCACCTGTCCAGGCTACGCGCGCAGCCTGACCACCTGCGGCGGCACCATCGCGCCCGACGGCAACGCCGCCTGCCACGCGCTGTGCGAGGCGACGCGAGGCGCCTGGGTCGACGACCTCGACCTGCTGTGCGTGGAGGCCTGTGATTGACCCGGCCAGCCTGGGGGCAGTAGCCTGAGGCATGTCCAAGGCCCGGCACATCCTGGTGGTCGACGACGATCCGGAGATCGTCGCCATGCTCACGACCCGGATGGCGCACCGCGGCTACAAGGTGTCGTCGGCGGTCAACGGCACCGAGGCCCTCAGCGCCGTGCGCAAGGCGCGGCCCGAGCTGGTCCTGCTCGACGTGATGATGCCCGGCATGAGCGGCTGGGAGGTCGCGCGCACGCTCAAGGCCGACCCGGCCACCGCCGCGGTGAAGATCATCATGGTCACGGCCATCGGCACCGCCGTCAACGACGCCACCTCGCCCCTGTACGGCGCCGACGATCACATCGACAAGCCGTTCGAGTTCGCCGACCTCGAGCGCAAGATCGCGGCCCTGCTCGACTGAGGGATCGCGGCTCGATCCCGCCGACCGGCGCTACAGGCTCGACAGGAGCGAGGTCGCCTTGCCGTAGTTCGGGCTATCGCGGGTGACGATCTTCTTGACGCGCTCGAGCAGGCCACGTGCCTCGCCCGGGTTCGAGCCCTTGGCCGCTTGCGCCTTGCCGATCATCTCGGTCGCCATCTTCTCGAGCTTGAACCGGACCGCCTTGACGGCGCTGGCCGAGCCGGCGCCCGCCTTGGTCGCGGCCTCGGTGGCGGCGAACGCGCGCTCGGCGTCGGCCGGGACCCGGCCCATGTAGGCCACCGCGGCCTGCGGCGCCACGGTGGCGATGAGGCCACGGATCTCCTCGCGATGAGCGCCGCCCGAGCGCTCGTCGGCCGCCAGCGCCTGCTGCAGCTTGCTGAGCGCCTCGGTCGCCTTCGATGACCCCTGGGTCCGTCCCGCGGTCAGGCCGTCCCCGACCTGCTTGTAGTTGGCGGCGCGCTTGCGCAGCTCCTCCGCCTTGCCACTCGGGCTCTTGGCGGCGGCCGCGTTGAGGGTGGCCGCCGCCGCGCGGTAGTCACCGTCCGCGTACTGCTGCTTGGCCTCGGCCTCGGCGCCGGAGGTGTCCTGGCCGGTCGCGCGTTCCTTGTCGCGCAGCCGGCGCTCTTCGGCCAGGCGGGCGCGCTCCTCGGCCTCGCGCCGGCGCTCGGCGGCCTTGTCGGCGGCGGTGGCGGCCTTGTCGGCGGCGGCGATCTTGGCAGCCGCGGCCCTGTCGGCAGCGAGCTTGTCGGCGGCGGCCCTGTCGGCGGCAGACTTGTCGGCGGCGAGCTTGTCGGCGGCGGCCCTGTCGGCGGCAGACTTGTCGGCGGCGAGCTTGTCGGCGGCGGTCTTGTCGGCGGCGAGCTTGTCGGCGGCGAGCCTGTCGGCGGCGAGCTTGTCGGCGGCGAGCCTGTCGGCGGCGAGCTTGTCGGCGGCAGACTTGTCGGCGGCGAGCTTGTCGGCGGCGGTCTTGTCGGCGGCGGTCTTGTCGGCGGCGGTCTTGTCGGCGGCGAGCTTGTCGGCGGCGAGCCTGTCGGCGGCGGCCTTGTCGGCGGCGGGATCTCCGGGTGCTGCGGTGCCCGCGCCGGCGCCCGACCCTGTACCCGGGTCGATCGCCGCCACCGTGATGGTCGCGCCGGCCGCGCCGGCTGCCGGGGTCGTGGCGGCGGCGCCCGGGGTCGTGCCGGCGCCTGCATCGGCATCGGCGCCGCCTGGTGTCACCGCCGGGGTGGTCGCATCGCCTCGCCCCATCAAGGCCAGCGCGTAGGCGCGGATCGCCAGGACCGGCGACTCGGGCAGCTTGGGGCTGGCCGGGCCGGCCGGGCCGGCCTTGGTCGCCAGCGCCGCGCCGCCGCCGATGGCGATCAACGCGACCGCGAGGAGCCCGGCTCGCCATGGCACCTTCGGCCGTGGATACAGCATCGGCGCGGCCACGGGCACGGCCAAGGCCATCGCCGTCGGTGCGCTGGCGGCGGCCAGCGCGCCCGGCATCATCGACGGGCGCATCACCGGGTAACCCGGGTTGATCTGGACCGGGGCCGACACCCCCTGCATCGTCGTCGCCGGCGAGCTGCCGCGCGGTGGCTCTGGCGGTGGAGGCTCGCCGGGCGGCGCCGCCTCGGTCTGCAGCGTCGGCACCATCGGGTAGCCGAGCACGGAGGGTGGTGGCGCCGGGCGCGGCATCAGCGGCGCCGGCATGGCGGCGGCGAGCGGGGCCGGCGCCAGCGGCGGGGGTTGGTGCTGGGCCGGCACCGGCGCGGCCATGCGATCGCCGGCGCCGCTGGTCGGGCCCCGCATCGGCGGTGGCGCGCTGCTGCTGGCCGGCCGCCGCACCGCCGGTGGCACCGTGGCTGCGCGCGCCCGCGGCCCACCCGGCGTCCCCGGCAGGGTCGTGACCGGCTGGTTTCCGACGGTGGGCCCTCCACCCGCGGCCATGGCCGCCGCCAGGCCCCCACCCACGGCCCCGGGGCGTGGGGGCTCGCGCATCGGTTTGCCGGCCACCGTCGACGCATCGTCGTCGTCCTGGCCCCACGGCGAGAGCGCCGCCTGCGCCGACGGTGGGTGATCGAACCGGAACGTGGTGTTGCCGATCTCGATCACGTCGCCGTGACGGAGCGGGCAGGTCCCCTCCTCGACGCGCTCGTTGATCATCGTGCCGTTGCCCGAGCCGCGATCGCGCAGGACCCAGCGGTCGTCCTGGTATGACAGCTCGAAGTGCTTGCGCGACACCGAGATGTCGGTGAGGACGACGTCGTTGTCGATGGCCCGCCCGACCGAGACCGGCTTGCCTGGCGTGGCGATGACCTCGAACTCGCGCCCGGCGTCGGTCCCGGCGGTGACCACCAGCTTGCCGGTGGCGGTGAGCCGCTCCTCGCTGGCCTCCAGGCCGAGCCCCATGCCGGCGGCCGGCAGGCCGGGCACGCCCGGGGTCATCATCAGCTTGCCCGGGTCCTCCATCGTCGGCTCATCGATGGTCCGCCCGGTGGTGCTCGACTGCGTGACGTTGCCGTCGACGAAGGCCTTGCCGGCGGCCGAGGTCGCGCCCTCGACCGTGCTGGCCTCCTCCCACTCCGGCATCGGCCCACCGTCGATGCTGGTCCGCTCCTCCTCCTGCGGATGGATCGGCGCCACCTGCGCCCGCGGCACCACGTGCGCGGACACCGGCCCCCCGGTCTGGTTCGACCGCCGATTCACCACGGGAATTGTACCGGCAAAGTACCGAGGAACTCTACGAGCCGATCCGCACGCCTGCAAACCCGCGTCGGCCCGCCCGCGTGTCCTACCTCGCCCCACCTCGGCGCGACCCCGCGGTATGGTCCGGTCCCATGCGGCTGCGCCTGTGCATGAACACCGCCGACCCCGGTCGGATGATCGACCTGCGCCCCAGCAAGATCATCGGCATCGGCCAGAACTACCGGGCCCACGCGGCGGAGATGGGCAAGCCCCTGCCGCGCGAACCCCTGATGTTCCTCAAGCCGCCATCGGCGCTGATCGGCGACGGAGAGGCCATCGCCCGGCCGGCCGGTTATGCCCGGGTCGACCACGAGGGTGAGCTCGGGGTGGTGATCGGCGAGCGCTGCGTCCACGTCCCGGTCGCGCGCGCGCTCGACATGGTGATGGGCTTCACTTGCGTCAACGACGTGTCGGTGCGCGAGCTGCAGCAGCAGGACGGGCAGTGGACCCGGGCCAAGGGCTTCGACACCTTCTGCCCGCTCGGGCCACGGATCGTCAGCGGGCTCGACCCGCACGACCTGCGGGTGGTGACCCGCGTCGGCGGCGTGGTGCGCCAGGACTCGAGCACGTCCGACCTGATCTTCGACGTCGCCACCCTGATCGCGTTCGTGTCGGCGCACATGACGCTCGAGCCCGGCGACGTGATCTCCACCGGCACCCCGGCCGGCGTCGGCAACCTCGCCGTGGGCGACGTGGTCGAGGTCGAGATCAGCGGCATCGGCGTGCTGCGCAACCCGGTGGTGGCGCGGGACGTGCCGCCGTCGTGAACGCAGCGCCCTCCGCGCCGGCGGCGCCCACGCTGCCCGCCCACGTCGTGGTGATCGGGCTCGGCGGCAACCTCGGCAGCCCGACCGCGCTGCTGGCGCGGTTCAGCGCGGCCGCGGCGTCGCTGGCGCACCTCGGGCAGATCGCGGCCGCCCCGGTGTACCGGACCGCGGCCATCGGCGGCCCGGATCAGCCCGACTACCTCAACAGCGCCCTCCGCCTCGACCTGCGCGACCCGGCGCCGTCGCCGACCGAGCTGCTCACCACCCTGCAGGCCATCGAGGACCAGCTCGGTCGCCTGCGCCCGGCCCCGCGCTGGAGCGCACGCACGATCGACCTCGACCTCCTGCTGTTCGGCCGCCAGGAGGTCGAGCTGCCGGGCCCACCCGCGCTGACCGTGCCGCACCCGCGCCTGCTGCAGCGCCGCTTCGCCCTCCTGCCGACGATCGATCTGCTCGGGCCCGACGTGATGGCGCCCGGCGCCGCGGTCACGCTCGGGGCCGCGCTGGCGGCGCTCGACGCGTCGGTGCAGCCGGTCTGGCCGACCGAGCTGCGGATCGCGCACGCTCAGGCCTGACCAGGCTCGACCATCGCCGGCGCGCCTCGCGTCACGAGCTCTCACCTTCCGGGTCGGCGCGGCGCGCACGCCAGCGTGCACGCAGCCCGGCCAGGTTGCTGCGGTGCGTGTACACCAGGAGCACGGCGATGGCGGCGGTGAAGGCGATCAGGGCCGGGCCGGCCGAGGTGGCGAGCGTGTACCCGGCGATCGTCCACGCCGCCGCCAGCGAGCCCAGGGCCGGGATCCGCGTCAGCGCCAGCACCAGCACGAACACCGCGGCGCCGGTGGCGGCGCCGAGCGGGAGGAGGATCAGGTCGACCCCGAGCGCGGTCGCCACGCCCTTGCCGCCGCGGAAGCGCAGCCACGGCGAGAAGCAGTGGCCGAGGACCGCGGCCAGCCCGGCCGCCGCCACCCACCCGACGTCGACGCCGGCGCGCTGGGCCAGCCAGGTCGGCGCGGCGCCCTTGGCGGCGTCGAGCACCAGCACGACCAAGCCGGGCCCGACGCCCATCACCCGCGCCGCGTTGGTGGCGCCGATGTTGCCGCTGCCGTGCTGGCGCAGGTCGAGGCCACGCTGGCGCGCCACCAGCACGCCGAACGGGATGGCACCGAGCGCGAACGCCAGCACCGGCCACAGCGGCGCGGGGAGCGTCATGGCGGCACCTCGGTCGGTGCGGTCGGGAGGCCGTCCGTGGTGGTGGGCATGGGCGTGGGCGTGGGCGTGGGCGTCGTCGAGGTCGGCGCGGTGCTGGCCCACCAGCGCCGGACCTGCTCGAGGGCCGAGGTCCGGGCCAGGCCGGCCGGCAGCGTCGCCATGAACGCCGCGCCGTAGCGACGGGTGACGATCCGCGGGTCGAGCACGGCGACCACGCCGCGGTCGTCCTTGCGGCGGATGAGGCGACCAAAGCCCTGCTTGAGCGCCAGCGCGGCGCGCGGCAGCTGCAGCTCGGTGAAGGCGTCGCCGCCGCGCTCGCCGACGATGCGGGCGCGACCGGCCACCAGCGGATCGGTGTGCGGCTCGAACGGCAGCTTGTCGATGATGACCAGGCTGAGGGCGTCGCCCGGCACGTCGACGCCCTCCCAGAACGAGCCGGTCCCGCACAGCACCGCACCCGGGGTGGCGCGGAAGCGCTCGACCAGCAGGTCGCGCGGGCCATCGCCCTGCACCAGCAGCGGGTGCTGGGTGGTGGCGCCGAGGCGGCGGGCGGCGTCGCGCAGGGCGCGGTGGCTGGTGAACAGGACGAAGGCTCGACCGCCGGTGAGGGTCAGCAGCTCGCGCATGCGCGCCAGCGCCGGCTCGCTGCAAAGGCCGCTGGCGGCGTCGGGCTCGGGCAGGTCGCGCGGCACGTACAGCAAGGCCTGGGTCGCGTAGTCGAACGGCGAGCTGACCGCGAGCGCGTCGACCTCGTCGTCGGCCAGGCCGAGCCGGGCCCGGGTGAAGTCGAACCGGTCCTCGGTGGTGAGCGTCGCCGAGGTGAAGATCGGCGTGGGTCCGGCCCGCACGACGTGGCGGCGCACCAGCTCGGCCACCGACAGCGGCGCCGCGGTCAGGACCAGCCCGCCGGCGCGCAGCTCACCCCAGTACACCTGGGCGGGTTGCCGACCATCGGCGATGGCCGCCAGGTCGTCGCGCAGGCTGCGGGCCCGGCGTGCGGCCTGGGCCAGCGCCAGGGCCCGGCCCTCGTCGACGTCGGCGCTGGCGTCGCGATCGTCGCCGACGGTGGCCCCGCCCGGCGGCCCCGGTCCGCCTCCGCCGGCGTCGCTGATGAGGCGGGCCAGCTCCTCGAGGGCGCTGTCGAGCCCGAACCACGCCGCCTGCAGCGGGCCGTGGTCGAACAGGCCCGGCGGCAGCTCGACCCGGCCGGCGTCCTCGCCCAGGCGCAGCAGCGCCTCGCGCACGCGGCCGAAGAAGCCGAGCGCGCTGCGCTCGACGCTGGCCAGCGCCGGCTCGAGCCCGAAGTCGCGCGACAGCAGATCGCCAGCCCCGGCCAGCCGGGCGTCGCGTACGACCTGCCCGACCCGCACGGTCGACACCCTGGCCGCGAAGTGCTCGGTCGCGACGTCCTCGAGCTGGTGCGCCTCGTCGAAGATGATCGCCATGTGCTCGGGCAGGAGGCGCGCCCCGGGCGCGGCCGCGCGCAGGGCGAGGTCGGCGAAGTACAGGTGGTGGTTGACGATGACCAGGTCGGCCTTGTCGGCGGCGCGGCGGGCGCCGGTGACGAAGCAGCGCTCGAAGTACGGGCAGCGCGCGCCGATGCGGGCGTCGGAGGTGGTGGTGACCTCGGCCCACACGGGGTCGTCGTCGCCGAGCCAGTCGACCTCGGCCCGATCGCCGCCGGTGGTGCGCTCGGCCCAGTCGACGAGCGCGGCGATGGTCGGGGTCCGACCGCCGGCAGAGGCGACCTCGGCCAGCTTGCGCCGGCACAGGTAGTTGGGGATGCCCTTGAGGACGACGGCGGTGAAGTCGCGCCCGAGGAGGTCGCGCAGGAGCGGCAGGTCGTGGCGGGCGATCTGGTCCTGCAGGGACCGGGTCCCGGTCGAGACGATGACCTTGCTGCCGGTTCGAGTGGCCTCCTCGATCGCCGGCACCAGGTACGCCAGGGTCTTGCCGACCCCGGTTCCGGCCTCGACGAGGAGCGGCCGGGCCTCGCGCAGCGCGCGGGCGATGGCGCCCGACATCAGGCGCTGCTCGGGGCGATCTTCGTAGTGGGGAATGGCCCGTGCCAGCCCGCCACCGGGCGCCAGCACGTCGGTCACGATCCCGTCGGTCACGATCGCTCCTTGCTACCAGATTCCGGCTCCCCGGTCGCGGCCGATTCGCCCCAAGGCCCACCGTCCGCCGCAACCTCTGCCGCCGAAGCGGCTGCTGCTGTGGCTGCTGCTGTGGCTGCTGCTGTGGCTGCTGCTGTGGCTGCTGCTGTGGCTGCTGCTGTGGCTGCTGCTGTGGCTGCTGCTGTGGCTGCTGCTGTGGCTGCTGCTGTGGCTGCT
>JAGPCO010000153.1 GCA_018058095.1 Kofleriaceae bacterium | reverse complement strand
GGCGCCACCGCCCGGCTCGACGCCCAGGGCGACCTCTACGTCATCGGGCCGCCCGGAGCGACCCCGCGCGAGCAGCTGTTCGGGCACCTGACGCACGACCAGTTCACGTTCGCCGGCTCGAGCAACGCGTGGGACGTGCGCGTCCGCGGCAACCTGATCGAGTTCGGCGAGCGCAACAGCAGCCAGATCGACGGCGCCATCACGCCGGCCATCCAGCACACGGCGCTGGTGATGGCCGCGGCGTTCTACCTCGAGGGCGCGCTGACCTCGCCGTGACCAGGGCGCCCGACACGCCCAACGGTCGCCGAGCAGCACGGTCGCCGGGACGACCGGTCGGGCAGCAGGGGCACCGAGCTGCGTTGGCGCGAGGTGGTGGTGACGTGTCATGGTCAGGGCGATGAACAAGTCTCGGGCCTGGTTCGATCGGGTGGCGACGAGGGGCGCCGTGGTGCTGGCGGCGATGATGACGATGGCGCTGTCGCCACCGGCGATGGCCGAGGTGCCGGCCGTCCCGGACGAGCCGGCGGGCGCCGAGGTCTCGGCCCAGGAAGCGGCCCAGATCGCCGGCGTGCTCGAGGGCCTGTTCGACCTGTTCGTGGCCCGGCAGGACACCTGCGCCACCCTGGGCGGAGCCATCCACGCCTACGTCGACGCCAACCGCGTGGCGCTCAAGGCCGCGGCTTCGCTCGAGGCCAGCGGCAGGAAGCTCCCGGCCGCCGTCGAGCAACGCATCACCGCGCGCCTGCAGGGGGCGCTCGGGGCCATCCAGAAGTGTGCGGCCGAAGACGACGTGCAGCAGGCCATGCTCCGCGTCGCCAACCCGGACCTGCCCGCGCCGACCCAGGCAGATCCGAGCGTGGTGCCGCCCGTCGCCGCCGACCTGGCGACCTACACCAAGGGCCTGCGCGGCAAGGGCGAGCTGCTCGCCACCTTCACCACCTCGCGCGGGAAGATCACGTGCCGCCTCCTGCCCGACCAGGCGCCGATGACCGTCGCCAACTTCGTCGGCCTCGCCACCGGCAAGAAGCCGTGGATGGACCCTCGCACCAGCACGGTGCAGAAGGGCAAGCCGTACTACGACGGGCTCGTGTTCCACCGCGTCATCGCCGACTTCATGATCCAGGGCGGCGACCCGCTCGGGCAGGGCACGGGCGGCCCCGGCTACAAGTTCGCCGACGAGCGCAACGACCTGTCGATGAAGCCCGGCACCCTGGCCATGGCCAACGCCGGCCCCAACAGCAACGGCGGCCAGTTCTTCATCACCGACGCGTCGCCGACTCACCTCGACGGCAAGCACACCATCTTCGGCACGTGCCGCCCGCTCACGGTGATCAGGAAGATCGCCCGCTCCAAGACCGGGCCCCGTGATCGGCCCGAGTCGCCGGTGACGATGAAGGTCAAGATCTCGCGCGGCAGGTGGTGACCCCAGGCGCGGGCCTGTGCCGCGCCACCTGCGGTAGCCTCGACTGACGATGAAGGCTCGCGCCCCGCGCTACCCGTTCCCTTTCGTCGGTGAGGGCATCGCCACGGCGCGAAAGGCGCTGAGCGTCTTCGTGGTGTTCGCCCGGCCGCGGGTGCGGCAGCCGAGCGGCGTGTTGCCGAAGGTCTTCACGTTCCGGAAGCAGCACAGCCCGGTGGTGCTCGAGGCAGGTCACGTCGGCGAGCTGGCCTGGGCCGTCGCGCGCAGCTACGGGCGACCGGGGCCGCGCGCCGAGCACGGGGACGCCTCGGTGGCGCAGTGGACCACCTTCGGCAAGGACATCTCACGCTGGCTGCGCGCGCTGCACGAGGTCGCGCCGATCGCCTTCGTCGTGCTGCCGGCCGACGACGAGTACGGCACGTCGTTCGGGCGCTGGCACACGTGGTCGTCGCTGCGGGCGGGGCCCGAGGGGGCGTGGGGGACGGCGGTGCGAGCCCTCGTCGCCAAGGGCGCACCCCGAGGGCTGCGCGGGGTGGCGCGCTGGGTGTTCGACCAGTACCGCCGCGACCTCGCGATGCTGGCCGAGGACGAGCAGCGGGCCAAGCTCGACGCGCTGCCAGCCGAGGCCCGCCGCCTGCTGGCCCGCCATGGCGGCATTCCCGACGTGGTCGCGGCCGCCCCCGATCCGGCTACGCCTTCGCTCGCGACCATGCGGGCGGCCTTCGCGACGGTGCGCGGCCAGGACGGGGATCGCGAGGAGCGGTTCAAGCACGCCCTCGACGCGCCGCAAGACGATTCGGGGCCCAGCCTGTGGGACTTCGCGACCACGCTGGACGAGCAAGGTCACCGCGGCGAGGCGGCCGACGTCTGCCTCGAGGCCCTGCGCGGGCCAGTCGAGTACCCGGATCACTGGCACAACCTCGTCATCCAGATGCTCGTGCAAGCCGGCCGGCACGACGAGGCACGGGCGCGCCTGCCGGCCGCGCTGCTGCACACCCCGCTGTACGCCTCGGAGCGGTTGATGCCGGCGTGGATCGAGCTGCTCGACGCGGCCGGCCGCCAGCTCGACGCGGCGGCGGTCTTCCACGGGGCGGCCAAACACATCAGCTACTTCTCGAGCCTGGCCGATGGCGCCGGGGCCGAACGCGCCAAGCTCACGAGAGCGAGCGCGGCGCTGCGACGGCGCTTCGCCGAGCTGTGGCGGGAGGCGGTGCAGCCGGCGTGGCAGCTCACCACGCTGTCCGATGACGCGTTGTGGAACGCCACCTCGAACGCCGGCAAGGTCGGGTGCAGCGACCTGGCCGCGGCCGCCAGCAGCGAACGCGAGCGCCGTGCGGCCGAGCGCCTCGGCCGCCTCGAGGACGACGGCGAGGTCGAGGCCGGCACCTTCGTCGCCCCGCCGTTCGACACCGCCACCGAGGCGCAGTTCGACCGCGTGCTGGCGACCCTGCCGCAGCTCGACGAGGTGAGCGCCGAGAAGATGTTCGCGTGGGCCTACTCGGCCACTGACGAGGACGAGGGGCGCGAACGCAAGGTGTACCAGGCGCTGACTCGTTCACGCCCGCCGGCCAAGAAGGCGCGCCGCTACCACTGGTTGATGGACCTCAACAACGCGATCATCATGACCTGGCGGCGGAAGCAGCTCGACCTGTCCCTGCAGCTGGTCGAGCTGGCCGCGCCCCACGCACACGAGAACCCTCACCTCTTCCACGCGGCGGCGTGCACCTACGTGTCGCTCGGCCGCCTCGACGAGGCGTTCGCGCAGGTCGTCGGCGCGGTCGAGCACCGCTACTCGGAGCTGGCGGCGCTCAAGCGCGACACGGACCTGGGCCCACTCCTGACCTGGCCGACCTTCAAGGCCCTGTTCGCGTCACGGCGCACGTAGGCCGGGCCCCCGGTCGGCCATGCGCAGCCTGGCCGCGGCTACGGCGCCACGCCGATCGCGCCGGGGATGGCGTCGACCTCGCCGGCCAGCGTGAACGAGCCGAGGTCGGTGACGCCGCCGGCCGACGTGAACTGCAGGTGACGGATCGACACGTTCTCGGCCACCCAGACGTGCCCGCGCAGCGCGCCGACGTCGACCGAGGCCATGGCCGAGGGCAGCGCCGGCCGCCCGCCGCTGTAGGTCACCTGGCCGGCCACCCGGTACGCCCCACCAGCGCCGCCGCGGTCGACCACGAATAGCGCGTTGCCGAAACCGCTCGCGACCACGGCGACGTCGGCGAACGGCGACACCCGGATCGCCGCCGGGTCGTTGATCTCGACCGCGCCCACGGTGGTGAGGGCGCCGGTGGTCGACACGATCACCACCTGGTTGGGGTTGGCGATGAACTGGTTGTTGTCGCCGACCCACAGGCGCTGCCCATCGGGCGACCGCACCGCGGCGCTCACGATGGCTTCGTCGTGCCCGAACGCGTCGGTGCCCGAGCTGACCGCCGGCGTGCCGGTCAGCGTGACCCGGTGGACGTCGTGACCGACCGCGGAGTCGGCGACGTCGCGCGCGACCACCAGGGCGGTGCCACCGTCCTCGACGAACATGAACTCGGCCAGCTTGGAGTCGACCAGGCGCTCCGGGGCGCCCAGGCTGCCGTCGCAGCCGATGGCGCTGCGGAACAGGCCGCCGCCGTTGTTGCGGAAGTTGGCGTCGACGATGTAGGCGTACTCGCCGGTCGCGTCGAGGGCGACGCGCGACGCGTAGAAGTCGCCGGTGAAGGCAGCGTGGATCACCGTCGGGATCATGCCGTCGAAGCCGACCACACCGATGGTCCCGTCGTTCTGCGCCAGCAGCCCGACCTTGCCATCCGGCGTGAAGGTGAACTCGCCGTAGATCGCCCGTCGCATCTCGAAGCGCTGGCCGCTGTCGGTGATCGTGCCGTCGAGCCCGACCGCCAGCACCTGGTACGCGTTGGCCGGGCTGCTGTCGGGGTTGTACGGCTTGCTCACGATCATCGGCCGAACCCGATCCGGGGCCGCGGGCAGGCGCGGGCAGGCGCTGCCCCCACCGTCCGCGCTCGCGTCCGTGCGTGCACCCGCGTCGGCCGCCGCCGGATCATCGTCACCTGCTCCGCCACAGGCGATCGTCAGGAGCAGGCCGAGAGACAGTCGCACCAGCAGGTTGGCTCGTCGCATGGCGCGGGGTGTATCACCACCACCTCGGCGGCGGCAGGCCTTCCGGAGGTCCCGGCACGACCCGCCACCCGGGTGGCACAGCGCGCCGTCCCAGCGGGCTGGCTGCGCGCCGTGCGCCCCGGCACAATGCGGGCATGTCCCTCGCCCCAGCGTTCGGTCAGGCGCCCACGCCGGCGACCTCGCGTCCGCGCGACCTCGGCGGCGCGCCCCCGTTCTCCTCGACGGCCGAGGTCGACGGGCGCGACCTGACGGTGACCGTCGACGGCCACGTCCCGGCCTGGCTCGAGGGTGACCTCCTGCGCACCGCGCCGGCGGTGTTCGAGCGCGACATCCCGCTCGGCTTCCACGGCAGCTTCTTCACCAGGCGCTGACCGGCGGCGCCGGCAGCATCGGCTCACCCGGGCAGCGTTGCCCTCGCGCCGGCGAAGGGACTACCATCGACCGATGGGTGAGTCCTCCGTGGTCGGTGCCGTGGTGATCGCTGCCGTGTTCGCCGCCGCCTGTGGTGGTGGCGAGGATTCCCCGGACGCACGGCGACGGCCCGACGCCGGGGTCGACGCCGGGGTCGACGCCACGCCCCCGCCCTGTACGGTGTCGACGATGGACTTCGGGGCGGTCACCATCATCAACCCGCTTGGCCTGTTCCAGCCCGGCAACACCGGCGACGTGATCGACGACATCGTCTCCGCCGGCGGGCGGCTCGAGCAGGACCCGCCGCACGACAGCCTCGTGGTCGAGCTGTTCGGCGGGGTCGGTGGCTTCGCCGGGCAGCCCATCACGCCGGGCACCTACCAGATCGCCGGCGCCGACCTCCAGTTCCAGACGTGTGGGATCTGCGTTCGCGTGTTCACCAACGTCAGCGGCAACAGCTACGCCGACGACTACCTGGCCACGGCCGGCACCGTCACCATCACCACGGTCCCGACCGCGGCCGGCCAGACGCTGGCGCTGAGCGCCAGCCAGCTCACCTTCGAGCACGTCACGATCGACATGGTCAGCTCGGAGAGCGCACCCGCCGGCGACGGCTGCACCACCGCGGTCGCGAGCGTCGCCTATGACGTGACCGCCATGGCGCTGCCAGCCCGGATCGCCCCCGCCGCGCGGCGCCGCAGCAGGTAGCGCTTGGCTGGCCTCACCAACGACGTCCCTCCTCGCACGATGTTCGACGTGCGCCTCGCCCTTCTGGTCGCCGTCTGGGCCAGTGGTGGCGCCGGCTGTGGCCTGGTCGGGTTCGAGCCCAGCCCGGCCCGCCAGCTCGATGGTCGCCCCGGCGGCCCGGCCGACGCGGCGGCCGCGGTGGTGGACGCGAGCCGCCCCGATGCTCCCGGCGCTGGGGTCTGCGCGGCGATGCCGTGCGCCGGGCCGACCGTGGCCGTCGCCTGTGGCACGCGCTGCGTCGCCAGCTGCGAGGAGCTCATGCCGGTCGCAGCCGCGAAGACGCGCTGCGCCGCGTGGGGTGGCCGCCTGCTGTCCATCGCCGACACCGCCGAAGAGACCTGCGCCGAGAGTGTGCTGACCCCGGGCCAGCTCGGCTACTGGCTGGCGCTCGAGCAGAACGCGGCCGCGGTCGCCCCCGCGGAGGGCTGGACCTGGATCGATGGGGTCCCGTTCCTGTACACCGACTGGGCGCTGTCGGAGCCCAACGACGTCGACGACGTCGAGTCGGGACAGGAGCAGTGCGGCATCATCTACGACACGGGCACGTGGAACGACGTCGACTGCGGCGAAGGCTACGCCCTCCTGTGCGGGAGGTAGCCACCCGCGCGTGCGCCGGCGCCGGTCGCGTACACTGACGTCATGCAACCCTCCACGGCTCGCCTGCGCGCATGGTCCGTCATGCTCGCCATCACCAGCACCCTCGCCGCCTGCGGTGGCAGCAAGCCGCCGCCGCCGCCCGGACCGGATCCCGTCGCGGTCCCCGACGCCGCCGCCAGCGCGACGCTGCCGACCGACCCCAACTGCCCCGACCCGGCGCCGGGCGCCGACGCCACCTGCGTGCAGGATTGCGGCCCGCCGGTGGTGCGCGACGGCGACCCGCCCCCGCCCTACCGCTGGCTCACCGCCGAGGAGGTGGCGGCGCGGGCGCAGCACGGGTGCCCGCGCTGCCTCGATCGGGCGACGAGGATCGCCACGCCGACCGGCCCGCGCCCGGTCAGCGCGCTGCGGGTCGGCGACCTGGTCGATACCGTCGACGCCGGCGGGCGCCGCGTCGCCGCGCCGGTGCTGGCGCTGACCCGGGTCGACGCCGGTCCGGCCCACCGCGTGCTGGCGCTGACGCTGGCCGACGGCCGCGCCGTGCGGGTCTCGGCCGGCCACCCGAGCGCGAGTGGTCACCCGGTCGGCGACCTCGCCGTCGGCGCCGCGCTCGATGGTAGCGTCGTCGTCGGCCGGACCGAGGTGGCGCCCGGCCTCGGCGAGACCTGGGACCTGCTCCCGGCCGGCCCGACCGGGCAGTACTGGGCCGACGGCATCCTGCTCGGCAGCACGCTGCGACGCTGAGGCCACAGCCTGCCCGCCGGGACACGCGAGCGCGCTACCGCGAGCGACGACGATGTCGTGCGATCCGCGCCGCCCGTCGAGCCAGGAACGCGGCCGGCATGTCCTCGAGCGGGAGCTGCGAATCCACGTCGGGTACGCCGTGCCAGGACGAGGTCTCGAGCATGCGCAGGTAGACCCGCTGGTACTCTGCCTTGGCCTCGGCCAGCGTGGCGTCGTCGGTCGCATCGCGGTACGCGGTGGCGATCCGCGCCAGCTCGTGCTCACGGAGGTCTTGCTCGACCGACACGGGGCGATGCTAGCGGCGAGGACACGCCGGCGCCAGCGATGGGCCGATGGGGCCGCGTGTTACCGTGCGCGTGATGAACGCCGTCGGCCCGGCCCTGCTCGCGCTCGTGGCCGTCGGCGGATGCCGGGCCGCGCCGCGGCGTCAGCCCGAGCGGTTGCTGAGCCACGCCGACCGCACCGGCTACGTCGAGACGGGACGCTACGCCGAGGCGCGCGCGCTCTGCCACGAGTTCGCCCGGCAGTACCCGGCCCAGGCCCGGTGCGACGTGTTCGGCACCTCGCCCGAGGGCCGCGACCTGCTGGCCCTGGTGGTGTCACGCGACGGCCACCTGACGCCGCGCGCCGCGGTGCGGGCCGGGCGCCCGGTGGTGCTGGTGCAGGCCGGCATCCACGCCGGCGAGATCGACGGCAAGGACGCCGGCACCTGGTTCCTGCGCGAGCAGCTCGCCGCCGGGGCGCCGCTGCTCGGGCGCGCCACCATGGTGTTCCTGCCGATGTTCAACGTCGATGGGCACGAGCGCTTCGGGCCCAACCACCGCCCCAACCAGCGCGGCCCGGCGCAGATGGGCTGGCGCACGACCGCGCAGAACCTCAACCTCAACCGCGACTACGTGAAGGCCGACGCGCCCGAGATGCGGGCCTGGCTGGCGCTGTGGCAGGCGTGGCGGCCGCACGTGCTCGTCGACCTGCACGCCACCGACGGCGCCAAGTTCCAGCACGACATCGCGGTGATGGTGCACCCGTGTTTTGGCCGGGCCGACGCGCTCGGTCGCGCCGCCTGCGCGCTGTCGGACGCGCTGCAGGAGCGCCTGCGCCGCGCCGGGCACCTGCCGCTGCCGTTCTATCCAGCGTTCGACGTCGATGGCGACCCGGCCTCCGGCTTCACGCAGGGCGACCCGCCGCCGCGCTTCTCCAACCAGTACGCGGCCGAGGCCGGGAGCCTGGGCGTGCTGGTCGAGACCCACAGCTGGCGCCCGTACAAGGAGCGAGTCGCCTCGACCAAACACACGCTGGAGGCGCTGTTCGCCGAGGTCGCCCTGCACGGCGACGCGTGGCAGGGCGTGGTCCGCTCGCGCACCGTGCGCCCCGGCGCCGAGGTGACGTTGATGTCGGCAGCGACCGACGCGGCCCGGACCATCGAGTTCCTCGGCTATCGCTACACCCGCACGCCGTCGGAGGTGAGCGGCGGCCTGTGGACGCGTTACGACGACGCCGCGCCCGAGGTGTGGTCCTTGCCCATGCGCGACACGCCCCGGCCCAGCCTGATCGTCACCGCCCCGCGCCTCGGCTACGTGCTCGGGCCCGGCCCGGCGGCGGCGATGCTGCCGGTGCTGCGCGCGCACGGCATCGAGGTCGTGCCGCTGGCCGAGGTCGGCCTGACCATCACCGCGGCGACGCAGTACGTGGTGACCCGGGCCGCGCTGACCGACTCGTTCGAGGGCCGGACCCGGCCCACGCTGACCGGCGCCTGGCAGGCGGCGCGCGCGCTGCCGGCCGCCGGCTGGTGGGTGCGCATCGATCAGCCGGCCGCCCGCCTGGTCCTGCACCTGCTCGAGCCGACCGCGCCCGACTCGTTCGCGGCCTGGGGCTTCTTCAACGCATACCTCGAGCGCAAGGAGTACCTCGAGGCCTACCTGACCGAGGAGTTCGCGCGCGAGCTGCTGCAGGACCCGGCGGTCGCCGCCGCCTACGACGCCTGGAAGGCCGACCCGGCCCACACCTCGCCCGAGGCTCGCCTGCGCTTCTTCGAGGAGCGTCACCCGTCGTGGGACGCCCGCATGGGTGTGCTGCCGGTGTGGAAGGTCGACGCCGCGGTGCCCGCCGGCCCCGACAAAGCGCGGGGGAAGGCGCCACCTCGGTGAAACCGATCGGTCCGGGTGGTGTCTCAGCTCGGTGCCAACGCTCACCCGCCCTCGCCCACTCCACGGTCGGCCGGCCAGGCTGACCACGCTGGCAGTCGTCGCGACGATCGGGCTGGCGAGCCAGGCCCGCCTGGCCCCGGCCCAGCCCACCGGGCAGGACCCGGCCGCCGTCGCGACACCCGTCGCCGAGCCCGTCTTTCTGGTCTCGCCGACGACCCCGGCCCGGTCCGACGCCGACTTCGCGCTGAGCGCCGGGCGCGGCGTGTTCCGGCCGCCGCTCGAGTGGTCGACCTGGCTCGGGCTTGGCTACGGCACCCACGGCCACCTTGCCCTCGGCCTGGACCTGTCGCTGCCCATCTCGGCCGGCGGCAACCTCCGGCTCGGCGGCTGGGGCGAGGCGCGCGCCCTCGACGACGACCGCTGGTACGGCGGCGCCGAGCTGCTCTACACCGCGGCGCCGTCGCGGATGACCCTGGCCTTCTACCAGGGCAGCGCCGCCGTCGGCGCCCGGGCCGGCCGCAGCCGCGACCGCTACGCCGCCGCGCTGACCTACGGCTACCTCGCCCCGTGGTGGCTCGAGGGCGAGTGCCGGGTCCGCTTCTTCGGCATCCGCACCGGCGTGTGTGAGGCCCGACGCGAGCGGGTCCGCCACGGGCGCTACGTGATCGGCGTGCGCGGGGTGGTGCACGTCACCCGCGCCATCGACGACGCCGACGACTGGACGGTGGCGATCGGCCTCGAGGTCGAGCCACTCGGACTCCTGCGCGCGGCGCTGGCGATCGAATCCTGGTACTGACGTCGCGACGGCCGGTGAAGCGATGCCGCCTCGGCCCGCATCGAACCCGGACCTCGCCACCAGGAGCCCTCATGGCGCACGTCCTCGCCACCCTCATCGACGATCAGGTCTGGGCCCTCGAGCGGCCGGTATGGTTCTCCGGCGTTCGGCTGCACGCGCGCACCACCGTGGTGCGCCTCGCCGATGGCGGCCTGCTGATCCACAGCCCGGCGCCGCCGTCCGAAGCGCTGCGGACCGCGCTGGCCGCGATCGGCCCGGTGCGCTGGCTGGTGGTGCCCAACTGCTTCCACCACCTCGGCACCCCGCCGACGGCGGCCGCCTTTCCCGACGCCAAGGTGGTGGGGCCGGCGTCGGCGCGGGCCCGCAACGAGGCGCTGCGGATCGATCTCGACCTCGGCGACGAGCAGCTCGCCCGCGTGCTACCCGAGCTGGAGGTCTTGCCGCTGCACGGCGTGCCCTTCCTGGATGAGACCCTGCTGTACCACCGGCCGAGCCGGACCCTGCTCGGCGCCGACGTGGCCCTCACGGCCAGCGCGCGCGATCACTGGACCTGGCGCTGGGCCGGACGCGTCACCGGCTGCTACGGGCGGATGCGGGTCCCACCCGACGTCCGGCGCAAGATCGTCGACAGGGCGGCGACCGCGCGCTCGCTGCGTGCCGTGCTCGACTGCCCAGCCGAGCGCCTCCTCGTCGCCCACGCCGAACCCTTCGGCGCCGACTGGCGCGAGCAGCTCGCCGCGGCCTGGCGCGTCGAGGGCGTCGCGGTCTGAGGCGCCGCTACAGCGCGACGCGCAGGCCGATGCCGCCGTCGACGTCGGCGTCGACGTCGTCGATGAGCCTCAGCACGAACGACAGCTCGCCATACAGCTCGAGCCCGCTGCCGCGGAACTGCAGGCCGACCTGCAGCGGCGCGCGCGCCGCGACCTGGACGTTGCCCTCGACCACGCTGCTGAGCGCGCCGCCGATGCCGACCCGGACCGGGACCCGCACGGCGCGGCCACGCGCCACCGTGAGCGTGTGCAGGTAGGTGACGTGACCGTACGAGGTGTCGCGGCCGCCGTCGCGGAGCGAGGTCACGCCGAGGACGATGTCGAGCGCGGCGCGACCACGCAGGCCGAGCAGCACGTCGAACCCGGTCGGCTCACCGAGGAAGGCGCCGATCGCCACCCCGTCGGCGCGGGCGGCCGCGGGGCTGGCCAGGACCATCGAGGTCGCCACGAGCAGTGCGATTCGTCGCGTCATGGGGTGCGCTTCTCCGGGTTGAGGTGTGGGCCGGGCTTGGCGGGGCCGAGGTCGACCAGCGCGGTGTGCTTGAGGACCTGGATCTTGCGTCGCCCGCGTGGGTCGGTCGGATCGTACTGGCTGACCATGTCGCGCACCCACAGGGCCGCGTGGTCGGCGGCACCCTCGGCCACCCCGAGCACGCCGGCGCGCTCGACCCAGGCGCCGGGTGGGTAGCTGCGCGGCGGTTTGGCCAGGCCGTGGTCCTTCTGGTACAGCTCGAGGTTGTAGGGGAACCAGGTCGCCTGCTGGCCGTCGCTGCTGTAGAGGCGCATCCCCGGGCTGAAGCCGCGCTTGATCGGCGCGTCGTTACGGACGGCGAACCGGACCACCAGCGCCCGCCGCCCGGGGCGCGCGAACCAGCTCCGCTCCTCGACGTTGGTGATCCACGGCAGCTTGCTCTCGGCCTCGTGCACGCTGACCCCGTCGACCCGCAGCGACCAGTCGCCGACGGTGAACTCCTGACCGAGCGCGTACACCGGGCAGTCCAGGCCCGGATGCTCCTTGGCGCAGAACGCCGCCAGCGACTTCGCGTACGCGCCGCCTGTGGTGGCAGGGCCCTTGGCGCCGGTCCCACCGCCGCTGCCGGCGCCGCCCGCGCTGCCGCCGGCGCTGCCCGCGCCACTCCCGCTCCCCGCCGCGCCGGTCGTCGCCTTGTCGGCGGCCTGCTCGTCACAGCCGAGCAGCGCGACGCCGATCAAGAACACCAAGCCGCCGGTCCGGTTCGAGAGCCTCATGGCGCCAGGCTACCACCGGCGCGGACCGGCCCCCGCGATCGCGGGTCGCGAGTGACTCAGGTCCAGGTCCCGAGCTTCTCGAGCACGCCGCGTCGCTTGACGATGTTCTTGTAGTCCCACTGCCGGACCCTGGCCTTGCGCAGCCAGCGCGCCAGGTCTCGCGTGGGGAGCTTGGTCACGTCGGTCAGCCGCAGCTCGGCGGCCTGGAAGCTCCCCTCCGGCGTCAGGCCAGGCTCGTCGAAGGCGCGACCGCTCCAGAACAGCAGCTGGACGTACCCCTTGCGCGCCGCGTAGCCGACGATGGGGTTGTCGGCCAGGAACCAGACCGGGGCGCGGTGCCAGATCTTGCTGTCGGCGTCGGCCAGGCCGGCGTCGATGGCCTCGGCCAGGGCCCGGCCGATCGCGCGCTGGTCTGGAGGGAGGGCGGCGTTGTAGGAGCGGATGGCGGCCTTCATGGGTCGTGCTCGTCGGGGTATCACCGCGCCGGCGGCGCCACCAGCGCGCTGGCGAGGTACAGCGCGGCCGCCAGCCACAGCGTGGCGGTCACCCCGCCGACCCGCAGCGACAACGTGGCGACGACCCCACCGGCGACCGCGGCCGCGCCGTTCGTCGCCCACAGGCGGGCGATGTGCTCCTCGGTGTCGCCGTGGTGGGCCAGCAGCACCGGGAACGGGCCGCCCAGGAGCAGGCCGACCGGCGCCAGCAGGGCCGCCACCAGCACGAGGCGGAGGGTGTCGTGGTCGATCGCGTCGAGCCAGGTCAGATCGCGGGCGACGACGGAGGTGGCGACGATCGCCAGCGCGGCGGCGACGGCGGCCCACGACGGGCCACGGCCGAGGCGGCGCCAGCGCTCGCCCAGCACCATCGCCCCGGTCGCGCCCGACACCAGCAAGACGAACAGCACGAAGGACGCCGCGTACAGGGTCCCGCCCGCGGCCAGCGTGAAGCGCTGGATCAGCGCGAGCTCGACGCACAGGAACGCCGCGCCCAGCCCGGCCGCGCTCACGGCCGGCCGCACCAGCGAGGGTGCGCCGCGCCGATCCGCCAGCAGGACGACCACCAGCACCACCGCGCCGGCCAGCACCCACAGCGGGCCAGGCTGCGCCGTCGCCGTGGCCCACAGCCCGCGCGTGTTCTGGAAGAAGTACGGGCGGTCGTCGTGGACCGGGGCCAGGTCATCGGCGCTGGTCGCGCCCAGCGCGCGGGCGTCGAGCAGGTCGGCCGCGCGCTCGGGTGGGTCACCCGGTCCCCACAGCAGCTCGGCTCCGGGCGCGTCGAGCTGGTCGACCAGCTCCAGCGCGATCGGCGCCGGCCGCACCACCAGCAGGTACCGGTAGGCGGTGTCGGGGCTCGGATCACGCATCACCACGATGCCCTCGAGCGCGCGGGCGCGATCGAGCCCGCGCCTGGCCAGGGCCTCGAGCACGGTGAGCAGCTGCCGGTAGGCGTTGCCCGGATCGCTGTGGATGAGCACCAGCACCCCGGTCGGCGTGAGATGGCGCAGGTACAGCTCGACGGCCTCGACGGTGTACAGGTGCGCCTCGAGCCCCGCCGGTTGCGCCTGCGTGTTCCCGGTCAGCGCGAGCGCCAGCTCGATGAGGTCGTAGCGGGTGCTGGTGCCGGCCAGGAAGCGGCGGGCGTCGGCGGTGATCAGGCGCACGCCGGGTTCGCCGTAGACGTCGCCGGCGTACGACCGCCAGCGCGCCAGCAGCGCGGGCAGCGCCGGGTTGACCTCGACGCCGTCGACCCACGCCGCCCCGTACCGCCTGGCCAGCCACACGCTGGCCCCGGCGCCGGAGCCGAGGATACACACCCGCGTCGGCCGGAACGCGCGGTACGGCAGCGCCATCAGGCGGCCCCAGGTGTCCTCGAACGCGCCCGACCGGGCGTAGGCCTCCTGCAGCAGGTAGGTCGGGCTCATGCCGTCGGTGAACAGGCCCATACGCTGGCCGACCTGGTCCGGCGCCTGGTGCAGGTCGAGGCGGCCGAGCGGGCTCCACGCCGAGTCGCGCACGTGGTCGATCCGGGTCACGCGGTCGACGATCGCCTTCTCGGAGCCGGCGGAGGAGGCGAGCAGGACCCGGAGCGGACCGTCGGGCAGGTGCCCGGTCCGGCCGGCGACGAGCAGGCCGACCTGCGCCAGCACGAGGAGCAGCGTGATCGCCGGGACGGGGCGCCCTCCCCTCCCGGTGAGCAGCACGGCCAGCGCGCTCGCGCCCAGGCCGAGCGCGATCATGATCTCGGCCGGCGACAGCGGACCGAGCAGGCGCGGGGCGAGCAGGCTGCCGAGCCCGGCCGCCGCCAGATCGATCGCGTAGGTGGCGCGTGCCGCCGGGCCACCACGCCGGGCGTAGGCGTCCGACACCAGCGCGCCGGCCGCGGCGAACGGGACCAGCGACAGCGTCGCCAGCCCGACCAGGCCGGCGCCGGCGACCGTCGCCGCGGCCAGGCCGAGCAGCCCGGCGGCGAGCGCGCAGGCGGCGTGCGGCGGCGTGCCCCAGCGCGGGGCACGCACCCGCACCAGCGCGCCCAGGCCGAGCCCGAGCACCGCCAGCGACAGGGCGGTCGCCGTCGCCTGCGTGGTGCCGACGTAGGCGTACAGCCGGGTCGTGGTGAGCTCGAGCACGAGCACCGCGAAGGTGACGATCGCGACCGTCACCGCCGGACGAAGCCTGCTCGCGCGCGGCGAGCAACCCGGCCCGCCGCGGCCGGTCACGGCGTGGGCAAGCCGACCGCGAGCGCGGCGTCGATCGTCTGCGCCGTGTAGCTCGTGCCCCACACCGCGTTCACGGCGGTCGCCACCACCTCGGGGCCGGTCGCGAGCTGCGTCGGGGCGGCGAAGTCGAGCAGGAACATGCTGGGGTGGGCCAGCTCGCGCAGCCGCGGCGCCGCGAAGCTGGTGTCCTCACCACGGAGCTGGGCCGCGCGCAGCGTGGTCAGGTGCGCCACCAGCGCCGGCCGCGACACCGCGTCGAACCACGGTCCGGCCGGCGCCAGCCGCCGGTACAGGTACGCCAGCGCGTAGGTGTACGCCGACGGATAGGCCGGCTCCTCCAGCAGCGGCCCGTGCGTGCCGGCGGAGGGGTCGGGCTCGCCGGCGCGCCGCCAGTACACGGCGTCGGCGCCGCAGGTGGCGCGTAGCTGCTCGCTCTGACGGAACGGCACCAGGTTGTCGAGCTCGTCGTGCAGCACCAGGGTGGCGTCGGGCAGCCCGGCGCACAGGTCGGCGTAGCGCAGGCCGACGTAGTCGGCGCTGGCGACCGGCCCGGTCGTGGCCTCGACGCGGCGGCGGTGGCCCTCGAGGGCGGCGAACGTCGCTCCGGTGCGCGAGTAGGCGTGGGGCAACCACTCGCTGAAGTCGACCGGCGGGTACAGCGCCACCGTGACCAGCGGGGCGACGCGGCGATCGCCGTAGGCGCTGGCGTAGGCCGACTCGAACCCGCCCCACGAC
>JAGPCO010000216.1 GCA_018058095.1 Kofleriaceae bacterium | reverse complement strand
GTACGCCTACACGCCGTGGGTGCTGCAGGGCCGCGGCGGCAACTGGCTGGTGTGGAACATCACCCGCCGCTACCTGCGCCACGCCGACGAGCTGGGCGTGCTCGACAGCGGCGACGGTGGTGGTGGCGGCGGCGGCGGTGGCGGCGGTGGCGGCGGCGGCGGCGGCGGCGGCGAGATCTGGCGCCCGGCTCCGGGCACCTCCTGGCAGTGGCAGCTCAGCGGCACCGTCAACACGTCGCTCGACGTGGCCATGTACGACCTCGACCTGTTCGACGTGTCGGCCTCGGTCATCGCCGGCCTGCAGGCGCGCGGCAAGAAGGTCATCTGCTACTTCAGCGCCGGCAGCCACGAGGACTGGCGGCCCGACGCGGGCCAGATCCCGGCTGCCGCGCGCGGCAACCAGCTCGACGGCTGGCCGGGCGAGCGCTGGGTCGACACCCGGTCGACCGCGGTCCGCACGGTCATGAAGGCCCGGCTCGATCTCGCGGCGGCCAAGGGCTGCGACGGGGTCGAGCCCGACAACGTCGACGGCTACCAGAACAGCCCGGGCTTTCCGCTCACCGCCGCGACCCAGCTCGACTACAACCGCTTCCTCGCCGCCGAGGCGCACGCGCGCGGGCTGTCGATCGGCCTCAAGAACGACCTCGACCAGATCCCGCAGCTGGTCGGCGACTTCGACTGGGCCCTCAACGAGCAGTGCTTCGAGTACGACGAGTGCGACACGCTCGCGCCGTTCATCGCCGCCGGCAAGGCGGTGTTCCAGGTCGAGTACGGCACGCAGAGCCGGGCCAGCGCGGTGTGCAGCGACGCCAACGCGCGCAACTTCGACACGCTGGTCAAGAACCTCGACCTCGACGCCGCCCGCATCAGCTGTCGGTGAGGCCGCCACGCGGCGGGGCCTGACGGCGTGGTCCCTCGGCAAGCAGACGGGGCCGGCGCCGGCGCCGGCCCCGGCGCCGGCCTGATATAGTCCGCGGCGATGTCGCGCCGCCCTGTCCTGCTCGCCGCCTGCGCCCCGCTCCACCTCGTGGCGGCCGCCGCGGGGCTGATCGTGCTGGTGGCCCCCACCGACCGGGCCGCGGCCGAACCGACCGAGCTCGGCGTCAGCATCGGCCCGCGCTTCTTCTCCGACGACGCCCTGCTCGGCTACATCGCCGACGCCCCCGACCACCCGCACCTGACCAACGCGGTGGCCCTGACCGCGCGCCTGGGCAAGCCGCTGGTGCCGTGGCTGGTGCCCGAGATCGAGCTGCCGGTCGCCGTCACCAGCACCAACGAGTACGACGTGACCGTGACCTGGCTGGCGCCGCGGGCCCAGGTCCGCCTGCAGTTCCTGTCGGCGGCGCGCGTCCGCCCGTTCCTGCTGCTCGGCGGCGGCGCGACCGCGACCCTGTCGTCGGCCAAGCGGATCTTCAAGACCGACGTCGCCGGCGAGGGCTACGGCGGCCTCGGCCTCGACCTCGTGACCGGACGGCGCTTCCACCTGCGCGCCGACGCCCGGCTGGCGGTCGGGCCGGGCGTCGACAAGCGGGTGACGATGGAGTTCGAGGCCGGCGTCGGCGTGTGGGTCGCGCTCGGCACGCCGGCCCAGCCGGTCGGCGGCGGCGATCGCGACGGGGACGGCGACGGGGGCGGCGACGACCTCGACGTCAGCGCGCTCGATCCCGACGGGGATGGCCTGGTCGGCCCGGACGACCAGTGCCCCGGCAAGGCCGAGGACCACGACGGCTTCGAGGACCGGGACGGCTGCCCCGACATCGACAACGACCTCGATCGCATCCTCGACATCGCCGACAAGTGCGCCAGCGTGCCGGAGTCGGTCAACGGCTTCGAAGATCTCGACGGCTGCCCCGACGCCATGCCGGCCGAGGTCGACGCCCTGCGTGGCACCGTCGAGGGCCTGCTGTACGCCGAGGGCGAGACCGACGTGCGTGACAGCGCCCAGCCATCACTGCAGCGGCTGGTCGATCTGCTCGGCAAGTACCCCTCCGTCCAGATCATCCTGGTCGGTCACACCGACGACCGCGAGGCGCTGGTCGGGGTGGCGCCGGGCGAGGACGGCGCGGCACCCGACGGTGAGGCCCTGGCCCTCGAGCTGGCGCGCCAGCGCGCCGACGCCGTGCGCCAGGCCATGATCCGGCTCGGCCTGGCGCCGGGCCGGGCCCAGGTCCAGGGCAAGGGCGCCGGCGAGGCGGTGGCCGACAACACCAGCAAGCGCGGCCGCCTGGCCAACCGGCGCGTCGAGCTGCGCCTGCTCGTGCCCGAGCGCTAGCAGGATGCTGAAGAAGCATCCTGCTAGTCATTTCTGATCTCGCAGCCTGCTGAAAACACGGAGCCCGTCCCGTCGGCTGGAGCCGCCGGCACGGGTTTTTCAGCAGCCTGCTAGCTGCGAGGCGCCGCTACTCCGTCGCGGCCAGCGGGCTGCCGGCGGCGATCGCGCCCAGATCGCCCCAGCTGCCGCGCCACGCCACCCGGTGCGCCAGGAACACGCCGGCCAGCTCGCGCAGGTAGCGGGCTGGCAGGGGCGCCTGCGCGGATCGGTCGTGCGCCTCCTCCGGGTCGGCCGCCACGTCGTACAGGCCGCGCCGCCCGCCGTAGTCGACCACCAGGTGGAAGCCACGCGCGCGCAGCGCGTAGCTGCGGCCGTACTCGCTGGCGACCACCCGCGGCCAGGCCGGACCACCCCGCTCGACCATGGCCAGGAGGTCGCGGCCCTGCATCCGCGCGTCGGCCGGCAGGCCGAGCAGGGCCAGCACCGTCGGCGCCAGGTCGGCGTTGGAGCTGACCAGGTCGAGCCGCCGCGGCGCCGCGCCCGGCACCAGCCACACCAGCGGCACGTCGACCAGCTCGCGGTGCAGGCTGTAGGCGTGGCCGACCCGGCCGCCGCGTTCGCCCATACCCTCGCCGTGGTCGGAGGTGAGGACGATGGCGGTGCGGTCGGCCACCCCGAGCGCGCTCAGGCCGTCGCCGAGCGCGGCCAGGCAACCGTCGAGGAACTCGACCTCGCCGTCGTACAGCCCGCGCAGCTGGTCCCACCGGGTCGGGGTCATGCCGAGCGAGCGGATGCGGCCGAGGTGCGCGCTGGTGACCCGCTTGCCGAGCGGGCGCTCGAACGGGCCGTCGAAGTAACGCTCGGTGATGCCGGGGTGGTGGTCGTACGGCACGTGCGGGTCGATCGGCAGCGACGTGACGAAGAAGCGCCGGCCGGCGGCGGCCCGCACCAGCTCGAGCGTGCGCTCGATCACCGGCCGGCAGCCGTCACCCTTGCCGTCGAAGATCGGGGCGAAGACCTGACGCCAGCCGCTGGCCTTGCGCAGCCGCCCCATCGCGAAGTCGTTGTTGCCGGCGTACCCGGTGTACAGCCCGGCCGCGCCGGTGATCGCCGCCAGCAGCGGGGTGCCCGGCGCCGGCCCGGCGGTGTCGCCGACCACGCCGTGCACGCGCGGGAGCTGGCCGGAGTGGATGCTGGCGTGGGACGGCGGCGAGCTCGGCGCCACCGCCTGGTTGTGCGCGAACACCAGGCCACGAGCCGCGGCGGTCGCGGTCAGCCACGGCATCACGACGCGGGTCCCCGGGGTCACGGCCGCGACCCGGTCCGAGCGCAGGGTGTCGACCACCACCAGCACGACGCTGTCGACCCGCGGTACCGGGTTCGGCGTGGCCGCCTCGAGCGCGATCGCCCCATCCCGCCAGCGGGTGGCGCAGTCGCCGTGCAGCTCGAGCTCGATCAGCTGGTCGGCGAAGCGGCCGAGCGATACCACCAGCGGCTGCCCGGCCGGTGACCCCGACCAGAGCGTGCTGACCACCCCGGCCTGGTCGCGGACCCGGATGGAGGCGACCGTGGCCGGCGCGGATGACGGCGCGCCCTGGGTCGGCGTCACCACGAGGTGCGCACCGGCCGGCACCTCGGTCGCCAGGGTCAGGCGCGGCCAGCCGCCGACGTCGTCGCCGACCGCGGTCGTGCTGGGCGCCGCGTCGTCGGCGCAGCTGGGCGGCGCGCCGACCGGCGCCAGCTCGAGCGAGGCCAGGGCGACGTCGCGCCCGCCGAGCTCGAGGGTGATCGCGTGGTCGCCGGCGGGCAGCGAGCCGACCGCCACCACGCCGGTGGCCCAGCGCGCGCTCGACGCGATCCGCCCGGCGACGCGGCCGTCGATGCGCACGGTGATGGTGCCGGCGCCGTGGCTGGTGATCGCGACCTCGGCCTCGCCGCCCGGCCACGGCACGGTGAGGGTCGCCTTGCGGCCACGCACCACCCGGGCCGGTCGCCCGGCCCGGACCCGGGCCTCCGACCATGGCGAGCGGTACTCGAGGTCGTGCTTGCGCAGGCCCTCGCCGCCGACGAGCACGACCGGGCCCCGCGCCCACGGCTGCAGGCGCAAGTGGTTGGCGCGCAGCCCAAGCCGCGGGGCCGGCGCCAGCGTCGGCGCGGCCGGT
>JAGPCO010000152.1:10357-15516 GCA_018058095.1 Kofleriaceae bacterium | reverse complement strand
GTGCGCCGCCTTCAAGGCGTGCAAGCCGGCGCCGGAGCTCGCGCCCATCAGCCCCGCTGCGTCGGCCCCGCCCGCGGACCCGCCCGCGGCCAGCGGCGGCGCCGACGCGCCGACGCCGTGAGGCCGCCCCGGCCACCACCCGCTGGCGTGCAGGTAGGCCGGCTGATCGCCCGGCACACCTACCGCACCAGGTAGTACGCGCCCAGGCCGGTCCAGAACAGGCCCCACAGCCACATCGGCAGGTACAGGAAGCGAGGGTCGAGCTGGCCAGGCTTGGCCGAGCGCACCAGCGGCAGGCCACGAGCCACCCGCCAGCCTCCGTCGAGCACGGCCAGGACCGGCCCGGCCACCAGCATCTGCACGCCCTCCCGGTCATCGCCGAGCGCGGCGCCCGCCCCCAGGCCGATCGAGAACGCCACGGCGAACAGCCCCAGCCCCGGGAGATTGAAGCCGCTCATCGCTGGCCGCGATCCTACCGCGTTGCGGGCGCCCGGGCCGCGCCGTCAGGGCACGCAGGCGGTGACGCCGGCGCCGGGCACGATGTGCGCGCTGACGCCGCAGCGCTCGTCGGCGAAGGTGCGGTCGCCGCCGGCGACCACGCCGCCGTCGTTGAGGTACTCGCAGGTCGCGGTGAGCGCCGCGCGCGGCTGGTAGAACGGCGGCTCGAACCGACGGGCGACCGGGTGGGCCCAGTCGAAGGTGCTCACCAGCTCGTCGGCCTGGTCGGTCACGGTCAGCCGATACGAGCGCGGCTGGCCGAGCGGCACCACGCCGTGGACCATCGTCCCGGCCGGGACGGTGCACGTGGTCACCACCTCGCTCGGCCCCTCCGGCACCGTGAAGTCGGTCCGGGCGCCGACGAGCAGGCCGCTGGTCTGGCTCGCGCCGGCCGGCGCGGCGAACCACGACAGCACCACCCCGGCGTCGCTGAGCTGGTCGTCGTGGCCGCTGAGATAGTGGACCCGGATCATCAGCACCAGGTCCTGACCGAGCAGCAGCGGCGCGTCGTCCGGAAACACCACCTCGCCGACCTGGCGCTTGCTGTTGAGCAGCATCGCGGCGCCGGCCGGGCGGCGGCAGGTCCCGTCGTCGACCGGGACCTCGGCGGCGGCGAACAGCTCGACCGTGACGTCGTGGACGCCGAGGTAGCCGTAGTGAGCGAGCCGGGCCAGCGGGGGCAACGGCGGCACCCGGTGGTACGAGCAGCGGTAGGTCTCCTCGGCCGGCTGCAGCGTCACCGTCGGGCTCGCCACCACCCAGTCGGCCACCGCCGCGTCTGGAGCACCGGCCGCGTCCGGCGCGAGCGGATCGGACGGCGCACACGCGGCCGCCAGCGTCAGCCCCAGGGCCACCCCGCCCGCGCTGCGCCAGCCCCTCGTCACAGCTTGACCGTCCCCGCCAGCCAGATGGTCCGGCCCAGGCCGGGCACGTCGACGCCGTTGAAGCCGACCTCGGCGTAGCGGCGGTCGAGCAGGTTGGCCACGCCGCCGCGCAGCTTGAACGTGCCCTTGCGGCGCGTGGTCGCGTCGAAGCCGAACCCGGGCGAGGCCAGGGTGACGTCGAGCAGCGCGAACGCCCCCAGCATGTACGACGGATCCGACATGTCCGGGGTGCCGCCGTCGAGCAGCAGGTTCGACTGCGACGGGGTGCGCCGGCCGGAGTAGCGGATCTGGACCTGGCCGGCCGCGCCCCCGGGCGAGATCGCGGCCAGGCGGCCGTTGAACAGCCGGGTCGCCACACCCTCGTTGTCGGGCACCGGCTTGTCGACCACGCCGCCGAGCAGCGTGGCGTCGGTCACCATCTGCTGCAGGGTCAACCCGGCGGCGCCGTCGAGGGTGACCGCGCCCAGGTCGAACCGACCGCGCAGGCTGGCCTCGACGCCGTACGAGTCGGCGTCGTAGCCGTTGGCGACGAGGCCGGTGCCGATGCGCTGGTACGACAGCGTGTTGTTGTAGCGCTGGAAGTAGCCGCCCACCGCCAGCCGCAGCTGGGTCGCCAGGAAGACGTCGGCCTGGGCCTCGACGCCGTTGAGGTACTGCGGCCGGATCTCCTCGTCGCCCGACACGTCGAGCTGGTTGAGCCCGACCCCGAACAGCTGCTCCGGCGACGGCGCCTTGTACGAGCGCCCGCCCATGAGCTTGAGCGAGACGCGCGGGTGCAGCGCCGCCACCAGCGCGGCGCGCGCGCTGGCCGCGCCGCCGTAGATGTTGTGCTGGTCCCAGCGCAGGTTGCCGGCCAGCCGCAGCTTGGCGTGGAGCGGCACCAGCACCTGGGCGTAGCCGGCCAGGTTGTTGAGCGACTGCGACACCGAGGCGGTCCGGACCCGGACCTCGCCGTCGGCGCGCCCGACCTCGGAGATCTCCGGGAGGCGCTCCTGGTCGAGCTGGGCGTCGAAGCCGACCAGCAGCCAGCCGCCCGCGCGGTCGTAGCGCACCTCGAGCCCGCCCTCGATCAGGCGATACCCGAGGTCCCGCTGCAAGGTGAACATGTTGCTTGCGCCGAGGTCGTAGGCCTCACCACCACGCGTGCCGCCGAACCACAGGCCGGCCGACCCCAGCACGGTCACGCCACTCGAGGTCGGGCGCTCGTAGTTGAGGCCCAGCCCGGCCACGTACAGGCTGCTGCGCGAGTTGTGGCTCATCACGGTGAGGTCGTGGAACTCGTTGGCGGCGTCGTGCAGCTGCGCCGTGCCGACACCCGACAGGCGGCCGCCGGCCAGGTACTGCTCGCCACGGGCCAGCACGGAGATCGGCCGGTTGGTGTCGCCCTCCGAGGTCATGCAGGCGCCGTCGGGGCAGTACTCGCTGCGGAAGGCCGATCCGACCGGCACCTCCAGCCCCGACCGGTCGAGGAAGGCCCCACCGACGGCGAGCAGCCCGAACGAGCGCTTGCCGACCACCATCTGCACGCCCTGGCCGATGCCGCCGACCTGGCCGAGCGCCAGCCCACCGAGCTCGACGATGGTGGCCATGGTGAGCTCACCCTCGTACGAGGGCCGACGGGTCACGATGTTGATCGCGCCGACCAGGGCCCCGGCGCCGTACAGCGACGACACCGGCCCGCGCACCAGCTCGATGCGCTCGACCGCGACCATCGGGATGAACTCCGGGCCGAGGTAGTGGACTCCGGACTGGGCGAACGACACCGCCCGCCCGTCGATCATCACCTTGAGGTAACGCGAGCCGGCGCGGGCGCCGCCGTACAGGCCACGCAGCGCGATGTTGTAGTTGTCGAGGTCGTAGCTGACCGACAGCCCGGGCACCTCGGCCAGCGCCTCGGCGACCGAGCGGTAGCCGGCCAGCTCGATCTGCTCACGCGTCACCACCCACACCGACGACGGGCTGCGCTGCGACGGCTCGGTCAGCTTGGTCGAGGCGGCGACGTAGTCGACCAGGCCAGGGTCGGGCGTCCACTCGTCGGCGCCGATCTCCTCGTCGTCCACCACCTCGGCGTCATCGCTGCCGGTGACCTCGGGCTCGACGGGCGTGGTCGTGCCGGCGTCCGCGGGCGCGGTGGAGGTCGGCTCCGGCGCCCCCTCCACGGCAGACCCGGAGACGCCGTCCGGCTCCACCCCGGCCTCGCCCTGGGCGTGGGCGGTGATCGTCAGCGCGCCCAGCAGGGGCAGCAGTACAGCGGTCGTCGATGCGGTCCTCATCAGATTCACTCGCCTCACAGATCGCGGATCTCGACCGGCGCCGTCAGCTCCTTGTACTCGTAGGCGCTGCTCGGCTTGACCACGGTCTCCATGTAGTAGCGGCCCACCGCGATGTTGCCGAGGGTCATGTCGAACCGGAGGTCGAGCGAGCCGGACGCGCCGTCGTAGTCGATGTCCTGCCCGGCCCGCAGCGCGGTCATGGCCGCCCCGACCTGGCCGTACGCGAACGGCTGCCCTTCGGTCGACACCGACGAGATCGCGTCCCGAAGCGGCAGGCCATAGGCGCCCCCCGTCTCGAGCAGGCCGAGGCCGATCAGCACCGCCGAGTCGTAGCCCGCCGGCGAGAACGGGTCGCTGCTCTTGCCGGAGAACGTCAGGAAGTCGCTCTTGAAGCGGGTCAGGCCCTCGCCGGTGACCGGGCCGCGCATGGCGAAGAACAGGCGGCCCTCGCCGGTGGCGCCGGACGCGCTCAGGTAGGGCGAGATGCCGGGATCGGTCGGGTGCAGCAAGGTGACGTTGCGGGCCATGCCGCAGGTCACCAGCTTGCCGGTGAAGCCGCGCCGCTCGGCCGCCTGCATGAAGGCCAGGTTGTTGCTGTCGCCGTTGAGGTGCCAGTACAGCACCTCGGCGCCTGCGGCCATGGCCATGTCGATGTAGGTCTCGAACGGCCCGGTGTTGGCCATCTCGAGGTCGGTGGCGTTGATGAGGCGGCTGGCCTCGCCTTCGGCCAGCATGCCCTCGCGCAGCTCGCGGGTGTGCATCTTGTCGTGCACCTGCGAGCCGCGCATGACGAACACCCGGCCCCAGCCCGGGCTGGCGGCACGCGCCGCCAGGAACGACGAGGTCACCACCGGCTCCGGCATACACAGCGGGCGCGGGTTGAACGCGAACGTGCGATCGTGCGACATGTCGAGGGTCACCTCGTCGAGGCCCGAGCCCGACGAGATCTCGAAGTGCGGGATACCCTCGGCCAGCGCCACCGGGGCGGCCGACTTCAGCGCCGCCGTGGTGCTGCTGATGATGGCCGCCACGTAGCGGTTGCCGCCGACCGTCAGCTCGTCGACGATCTCGACCAGGCGACCCGAGGCGATCGCGCTGTCGTTGTCCGGGATGTCGACCACGTGGACCCGGATCGGCTTGTCGAGGCCGCCGCCGGCCTCGAGGTCGGCGAAGCCCTTCTGGATCGACTGCAGGTGCTCGGGCCCCTTGCCGGAGAAGGCCCCGGTCATGGGCAGGAGGGCGACGACGTTGTGGACCTCGTCGACGGGCAGCTCGGTCGGCTGCGACGCACAGGCGCCGGCGAGTGCGGTCAGGGCGGCCACGGCTGGACGCACGGGGAAGGACGATGAGCGCATTGGAAGGACCCCCATGGAGAGTGACGACGAGCCAGCGAGTGATGACGACGACACGCGACGCCCTAGTCGAACCGGACCGGCAGCCGCCGGCCGGCCTTGATGTCGACGGTCTTGCCGCGCCGGACCGCGCCATCGACGCGGACCTCGAT
>JAGPCO010000152.1:0-10257 GCA_018058095.1 Kofleriaceae bacterium | reverse complement strand
GACGACGAGCCAGCGAGTGATGACGACGACACGCGACGCCCTAGTCGAACCGGACCGGCAGCCGCCGGCCGGCCTTGATGTCGACGGTCTTGCCGCGCCGGACCGCGCCATCGACGCGGACCTCGATTCGGGCTCGACCGACCGGGATGTTCTTGACCACGATCGGGGCGGGCCCACGCGCCACCCCGTTGACGTAGACCTCGCCGATCACGTTGGGCGACACGACCTCGACCTCCCCGACCTCGGCCGGTGCTGCCGCGGCCTTGACCGGCGGAGGCGTCACCACCGGGGTCGGCCGTGGCGGGGTCGGCGTCGGCGCGACGGCGACCGGGGTGGGCGGCGCCGCCGGCGCCTCGGCGTAGAAGATCTCCTCACGGTTGTCGGTCGACAGGTTGATCGTGCCCGAGCGGATGACCCGGTCGCCCTGCAGCACGACGACGTCGTGGTTGCCCATGGCCAGCGGCAGCCGCACCGGGGTCGAGCCCATGACCCGACCGTCGACCTTGACGACGAGCCGGCTCGGCGTCGAGGTTACGACCAGATCGCCCTGGACCGGGGCCGGCGGCGGCGTCGGCGCGGCCGGGGTCTCTTCCTTGGTGTCCCGTTCCTTGCTGACCTTGGCCTTGGCCCGCTCGGGCTCGCGCCGGTCCGGCGTGCGCTTGGCCGGCCGGTCGCGCTGGACCACGCGCCGGTCCGGCGTCGGGGTGGGGGCCTCCTCGGGCTCGTCGACAGCCGGCTCGGCGGCCGCGACCGCGACCGGGGCCGGCTCGGCCCGGCGCCGGGCGCTGCCCTCGAGCTCGTCGATCAGGCGGATCAGGTCGGTCAGGTCGTCGCGGGCGCCGGCCAGCGCCATCGCCTCGGCGAAGGCCTCGCGGGCGCGTGGGAAGTCGCGCTTGGCCATGGCGTCGAGCCCGATCTTGCGATGGGCGTCGGCCAGCTCGGCCTTGTCGTTGCTGGCGGCGCTACCGGTCGCTGGTGCCGGCGCCACCGCCTGCGTGGTGGTCGCGGCCACCGTCGCCCCGCGCTCGTCGTCCTTGCCACCACCCTTCATCAGGCCGACCGCGACCAGGACCCCGAGCAGCGCCGCGCCGGCGGCGACGATCGCCACCTTGCGGTTGCTGCTCGATCCGGCCGGAGGTGGCGGCGCTGGCGGCGGCGGCGGCTCCTGCTGGCCGGCGCCGTAGCGGATGGAGGTGCCGCTGTCGCCGCCGACCGCGCCCATACCCTCGCTCGACCGCATGGCCGGGATGCCCTGGGTCCGGCGCGCCACCACCGGGCCCGACGGGCTGGTCGGCCGGGTGGTCATGCCGTAGGTGCCCGGCGTGCTGCCGGCCGACATCGGCCCATCGTCGAACGCCGGGACCTCGGCGTCGGGCGGGAGCGCCATCACCGCCTGATCGGACGCGCGCCGCTGCTCGATGCGCGGCCCGAGCGTACGCGTGACCCAGCCCGCCAGGCTGGCGTCGGTGCCCGCCGGCAGCGCCTGCGCGACCGCCGCCAGCTCGTGCGCCAGCGCGTCGGCGGTCTGCGGCCGCCCGGCCGGATCGCGGCACAAGGCGCGCGCGACCACGTCGGCCAGCTCCGGCGGGAAGCCCTGGATGACCTGATCGAGCGGCGCGATCTCGGCATCGAGCAGCTGGTGCAGCTGCTCGGCGGCCGAGGTGCCACGGAACAGGCGCTTGCGGGTGAACGTCTCCCACATCACGACCCCGAGCGAGAACACGTCGGCGCGGTGGTCGTAGCCCTGCCCGCGCACGTACTCCGGCGCCATGTACCCGAACTTGCCCTTGAGGGTGCCGGGCGTGGTCAGCGACACCTGCGCGGTGGCCCGGGCGATGCCGAAGTCGATCAGCTTGGCCACGCCGGTGTCGGCGATCATGATGTTGTTGGGCGAGACGTCGCGGTGGATCAGGCCCTCGGCGTGCGCCGCGCCGAGCGCGCTGGCCACGTCGGAAAAGACCTCGGCGCCCAGGCGGGGCTCGAACAGCGAGCGGTTGCTGATGGTGATGTCCCCCAGCAGCTCGCGCAGGTTCTGGCCCGGGATGTACTCCATGACGATGTAGAACTGGCCGTCCTGGGCATCGACGTCGAAGACCTGGACCACGTTCTTGTGGTGCAGCTTGGCGGCGACCCGGGCCTCGTCGAGGAACATGTGGACGAAGCTCTGGTTGTCGCAGTAGCTGCGCATGAGCAGCTTGACCGCGACCAGGCGGGAGAAGCCCTGGACCGCCGACCGCTGGCGCGCCAGGTACACCTCGCCCATCCCGCCCACGGCGAGCCTACGAAGGAGCTGATAACGTCCTACATCCGCGAGCTTGGCCATCGAACCCCCTGAGTGCAGGCGAGCCTACGGCGTGATGCCAGGCTCCCCACCTGGCAGTATGCTCTGCGGTATTATTTCTATGCTGACGCACACCATGTACATCGTCTTTACACGCATGGAAGCCTTGATGAACTCCGGAGCTGACCGCCGGTTTGGTGGTATCCGGGAGATCATCTGCGTGTGATCCGGGGTCGTACCTTCCGGAGCCACCAGGACATCCCGTGGGGTTCTTCTTCGGTCGTAGCCACGAGCTGGACAGGCTGCGCTCGCTCCTCGGCGAGCCGGCGGCGGTGATCTATGGCCTGCCCGGGATCGGGAAGTCCGAGCTGGCCCACCAGGCCTTGCTCTGGCTACGCGATCAACCTGGATGGGCGAACGCGCCCGAGATCGTCGTCCGGCAACCAGGGCCCGAGCAGGTCGGCGCGTGCCTGTTCCAGTACCTCGCGGCCCGCCTCGGCGCCACCGGCACCGACCCGGTCGAGGCCGTCCTGACCCACCTGTCCACCACCACCACCCTGCTCCTCGTCGACGACGCGCACCTGGCTCCGGACGCGGTCAGCCTGCTGGTCGACGGCGTGATGCGGCGCGGTGGGCCGAGCCGGGTCGTCGTCACCGCCCGCCACGACCTGCCGATCACGACGACCCCGCTGGTGCTTCGCCTCGGCCCGCTCGACCAGGCCGAGGCCACCGCGCTGGCCGAACACGTCGCCGCCCGGGTCGGCCTCATCGTCCGCGACCCAGGCGCGATCGCCCGCGCCAGCGGCGGCATCCCGCTCCGCATCCGCCACCAGCTCCTGCACGGCGCCGAGCTGGCGGACGATCCGATCCACTCGACCATCGCCGCCCTCGCCCCCGACAGCCGCGACGCGCTGATCCGCCTGGCCGCGGTCGCCGGCTGCTCGCAGTCGGCCGACGTCGCCAGCGCGCTGGTGCCCGACGGCGGCGTGCGGGCCGAGCTGGCGCATCGCTTCCTGATCGACGCCTCGCCCGAGCGGGTCATCGTCCACGGCGCCGTGCGCGACCGCGTGCTCGAGCAGGCCCAGCCCAGCCTGATCGCCGGCAGCCGGCGCACCGCCGCGCGTGCGCTGCAGGACCTGTTCGTCACCCGGCGCCAGCCGCTCCTCGCGGTCGAGGCGACCTGCCTGCGCGTGGTCAACGGCGAGCTGGCCGACGCCTTCGTCGGGCTGCGCGCGGCCTGGCGCGAGATCAGCGCCGCTGGTCTCGACCACCTGGTGCTGCCCGCCCTGGAGCGGCTGGCCGCCGGCGGGGAGGCCGAGGCCAACGTGCTGGCGGCCAGGGTCTACGTCCGCATGGCCCGGGTCGACGACGCCGAGCGCGCGCTGGCCGCGCTGCCGCCGGCGCTGGCCGACCGCGCCAGCGTGCTCGCGCTGCGCGCGGCCATCTCCGAGCGGATCGGCGACCTGCGCGGGGCCCGCCGCTGGATCGAGCAGGCGGTGGCCAAGGCCGACGACGCTCGCGGTCGCGGGCTGCTCCGGCTGCGGCGCGCGCTGGTGTGCGCGCTGGCCGGCGACTTCGCCGACGCCGAGGACGCGCTGGCGGCGGCCGCGCTCGATCTGCCGCAGCCCGGGCCGCGTGACCAGGCGCGGATGGCCTGGCTGCGGGCGATCCTGTCCGCGCTGCGCCAGGACTGGCCGGCGGCGGCGGCGGCGGCGCGTGCCGGCCGGCTTGCGGTCGCTCGCGACGGCGGCGGGGATCTCGACTACCTGCTCATGCTGCTCGAGATCATCGCCGCCGCCGAACGGGCCGACCCGGACGCGCTGCGCCGGCTGGTCGACGAGCTGTCGAGCCAGCGCTCGGCCGGCTCGGTCCGGCAGCGGCTGGGCGCGGTCTACCTCGGCATCGCCCAGCTCGCGCTGGGGGATGCCGCCCAGGCCATCACCACGCTCGAGAGCGCCAGCCAGGCGCTGGGCGAGCAGCGAGACGCGCTGTTCGCGTCGCTGGCCGGGCACTACCTCGGGCGCGCCTTGCTGCTGCACGGCGAGACCGACCGCGCCGTCGACGTGCTGACGACCACGACCGAGGTCGCACGCCAGCGCGGCTACCAGCCGCTGGTGAGCTCGGGCCAGGTCCACCTGGCGCGGGCGCTGCTGGCGGCGGGACGCATGGCCGAGGCGACCACGCTGGCTGGCGACCTGAGCGACGACCCGATCGTCGGGCCGCAGGCCCAGGCGGTGCTGGCCTTCGCCGACGCCTACGCCGGCCGCATCCTGGCGGCGCGCCGCCGCATCGGCGCCACGCTGGCGCTGGCCGGCGACCGCGAGCCGCTCCGGGCCCAGCTCCAGCTCGATCACGCCGAGCTCGAATGTCTGGGCGGTTCACCCACGCTGGCCCGGACCGCCGCGCTCGGCGTGCTCGATGACCCGGCCCGGGCCGGTGGACCACTCGAGCGTTGTCGCGCGCACTATGTGCTGGCGGTGTGCCAGGTCGGCGCCGGTGACATCGATGACGCCCTGACCCACCTGGCGGCCATCACCGAGCTGGCGACGGTGCGTGGGCTGCGCCGGCCGCTCGAGCAGGTCGAGCTGCTGCGGCTGGCGACCCGGGCCGGGGTGAGCGACCACCTGGCCGGCGTGCTCGAGCGGACCCCGGCCGGTCACCGGCCCGGCTACGCCGGCCTGCTGCACCTCCTCGGTCGCCGCGACGACACCCTGATCGTCGACAGCCGGGCCGGCAGCAGCTTCGTCTCCGCGGATGGCGTCGCGGCGATCGTCGCCGAGCACGACCTCACCATCGACTCGGTGACCGCGACCATCTACAACCGGGCCGGCCAGCGCGTCGACGGGCGCGCCACCATGGCCGCGCTCCTGGTGGCGCTGGCCAACCCGGCCGTGGCCGGCAGCGCTGATGACCTGTACCGCGCCGTGTGGGGTGGCGTGTACCACCCGCTGCGGCACCGCAACACCCTCTACGTCTCGCTCAACCGGACCCGCAAGCTGGTGTCCGAGCTCCTTGGCGATCGCGAGGTGGTCCTGCGCGACGGCGCCGGCTGGCGGCTGGCGCCCGACGTCGAGATCGCCGTCATCCGGCGCGACCCGCGCGTGGTGTCATCGGTGACCGCGCCGATGCGGCGGTAGCGCCAGGTCCCGACGATCCGCCGCCGCGCCCGGGCCCGGGTGCGGTAAGGTCGGGCCGAGGCCCACCATGTTGCTCACCCGCGAGGAGATGTCGTTCGACTTCGCCGGCCACAAGCTGGACCCGAACCGGGACCGAGAGGTCCTCGAGTGGATGTTCAACCAGTTCCTGTACGGCGAGATGACCGGCATCCAGATCGGCCACTGGCTGTACGACGCGCCCGACGTCGAGTCGGCCAGGTTCCTGGCCCGGCAGTCGCTCGAGGAGATGCAGCACGTCGACAACTTCCTGCGCATCATGAACTCGCTCGGGCTCGAGCCCAAGCCGGCCCACCCGATGGTCCGCTTCCTGGCGACCGGCATGATGGGTGGATCGTGGGCCGAGCACGTCGCGCTCGAGATGGCGCAGGGCGAGGGCTTCGTGCTGATGGCCTTCTACGCGGTCATCGACAGCCTCGACCACAAGCCGTCGGTCGACATCCTGCGCCGGGCCGTCAAGCAGGAGGAGCGCCACGTCGAGTTCGGCGAGCAGCAGACCATGAAGGCCATCGCCGGCAAGAGCGGCCTGCGCCGCCGCCTGCTCGGCATGTCGCTGGTGTCGATGTGGGCGGTGCGCCGGCTGGCCAGGTTCATGGCGACCCGGCTGCCCAAGGACCACGCCGTGCTGGCGCGCCTGCCGGAGTTCCTGGCCCTCAGCAACCAGTGCGCCGAGACGCGCCTGCGCCGGATGGGCGTGCTCGATCGCCCGCTGGCCGAGCTGAGCGGGCTGCGCCGGGCGTTGCTGGTGACCGAGGCCTACGCCGGCAAGGCGCTGGGCGGGCTGGCCTCGCTGCTGACCCTGCCGCTGCGGATCCTGCCGTTCTGGCCGAAGAAGAAGCGCCTGACCGACATCTACCTGCGTGATCCCCACGTGGCCGGCTACAAGCGCCTGAGCGCCGGCGCCCCGCCCGACGAGCCCGCTAGCGAAGCGGGCTGACCGCCCGGGCCACGGCCCGTCCGTCACGCCGTCACCGCAGGCGGCGGCAGTCGACCCGGAGCGGGTTGAACGAGGTCACGGCCGGGCCGAGGAAGCGGGCCGCGAGGTCGGCGTCCTCCTCGGGTAGCGACACGTGGCCGTGGGCCAGGGCCCAGCCGCCCTTGATGCGCTCGAACACGAAGGTGGCGCGCATGCGGACCCGCCGATCGACGCCCGCCGGCACCGCCAGCGTGCCGACCCAGTACGCCACGCCGGCCCGGACTGGGTCGCGCCCGACCGTGCCAAGCCGGTAGGCCTCGACGGTCGCGCCCGGGGCACCCCACGGCGTGGTCGCGATCTGCCGACCGCGCAGCGGCGCGGCCGGGCCCGGGGGCACGAGCACGGCCTGGTCGACCAGGGCCACGTCGATCGGGCGGGTCGCCCCGACCAGCGCCTCGACCGCCGCCGTGAGCGCCTGGTCCTGGTCGACCCGCCCGGGCGCGGCCTCGACGGCGAGGCCGAAGTCGGCCCGCTCGTCGCTGCGGACCGCACGCCCGAGCGACAGGTGCTCGACCACCGGGACCCAGCGATCGCCGTCGCGCGCGTACAGCGAGGTCAGGCGCAGCGGGACGACCGCGACCTTGTCACACGCGGTCAGCCGCCACGACAGCTCGTCGACCACCCACGCCGCCGACAGGTCGCGCGACACCTGGCTGCGCAGCGCCAGGGAGTACGGCGCGGCCGGGGTCTCGGCGTCGGTCACCAGCGGCCACCGGCTGGTCGCGACGCCGACCTGGAAGCCGACCCACACGTCGCCTGGACCGACGCCGATCCGGGCGCCGCCGACGCCAGGGTCGATGGTGCGGACGTCGACGTCGAGCGGCTCGTCCCGGTCGTACCCGATCAGCACGTCGGCCTCCAGCTCGGCCGCCAGCGAGCGGCGGTCGGTGGCGGGGCCCAGATCCTCGGTGTCCGCGGGCGGGGTGGCGCCGCCGCGCCCGGCCCGGCCCGAGCACGCCACCAGCAGCGCGGCCGCCGCCAGCGTGGACCCCGCGGGCAAGCCGCCGGCGCGGCGCCGGCGCGGCGTCGGGCGCTCGCTCACGCTCGCCCCTGCAGCGCGACGACGTCCTCGGGTCGATCGATGTCCCGCACCACGCCGGCGTCGAGCACCGCGACCCGCTCGCAGCGCGCGGTGGCCAGGATCGAGCGGGCCCCGGCCGGCGCGCGCCCGGCCCCGGTCAGCGGCACCCACAGCCGGCGCGCGACGATCACCGGGTGCCCGCCCCGCGCGAAGTAGGTCGGGATGACCGCGTCGGCGTCGGAGCGCGCGTACACGTGCAGCAGGCTGGCCACCGTCGCGGCCAGGACCTGCGGATGATCGACCGGCCACAGCCCGGCGCACGCCGCGTCGTCCTCACCGGCGTCAGCCAGCGCGGCGGCGAAGCCGACGGCGATCGAGCTACCCATCCCCAGGTGGGCATCATCGTTGACCACGACCCTGGCGTCGAGGGCGTGGGCGGCATGGGCGACCGCCTCGGCGTAGGGCGCCCCGACCACGACGATGGCCGGAGCCAGGCCGGCGGCGGCCGCGGTGGTGACGATGCGGGCCAGGAAGCTGGCGCCGTCGGGCAGCGTCATCAGCGCCTTGGCGCGCCCGCCCAGGCGGATCCCGGCCCCGGCGGCCGGGATGACCACCGGCCCGAGCGGCCGGGCCCCCGCCCCGCCCCACGTCGACCTGGGCGTGGTGGCCGGCGTCACCTCAGACCTCGACCGCCGGCGCCGCGGCCCACGCGCCCGCGCTCGCTTGCCCGCGCCGTCGCACCGCGATGAGCTGGGCGGCGATGGCGACGGCGATCTCCGCCGGCGACTCGGCGCCGACGTCGAGCCCGACCGGCGCGCGCAGGCGGGCCCAGTCGGCCTCGGCGCCGATGCCCTTGGCCGCGAGCCGCTTGCGAAACCGGCCGAGCTTGCCGCGGCTGCCGATCATGCCGAGGTAGCCCAGCTCGGCCCGCCCGAGCAGCTCCTCGAGGATGCGCTGGTCGACGGCGTGATCGCGGGTGACGATGAGGGCGTGATCGCGCCGCCCGAGCCGACCCAGCACGCGCTCGACGTCGGCCACCGCGAACGACTCGATCACCAGGTCGGCCCAGGCCGGGGCCGGCTCGAGCGCGCCGGTGTCGCCGTCGTCGCAGGCCACGACCTGGAACCCGAGCGCCTGACACAGCGGACCGAGCGCGCTGCCGACGTGGCCGGCGCCGAACACCAGCGCGCGCGGGCGCGGCTCGACCAGCTCACGCAGCACCTCGCCGTCGAACCGGGCCGACCGTGGCGCGCGCTCGTCGACGCCGAGCCGGCGCACGCGCAGCGGCCCGCCGTCGGCCGGGGTCTCGAGCACGGCGGGCCCGTCGGCGTCGGCGGCGGCGCCGATCACCGCGACGGCGGCCTGCACCGCCGACCACGACGGCGCCAGCGGCGCGATCACCAGCTCCATCGCCCCGCCGCAGCACATCGCCAGGTCGCGCACCAGGTGGTGGCGGATCCGCTGCGCCGGTGCGCCGGCGGCGACCAGGCGGGCGGCCTGCTCGGCCTCGTGCTCGATGCGCCCGCCGCCGATCGTGCCCCAGCGCCGGCCGTCGGCGGCGACCGCCATGCGCGCGCCAGCGTGGCGCGGCGTCGAGCCGGAGGTGTCGAGCACCGTCACCAGCGCCACGCCGACGCCCGCGCCGGCCGCGTCGGCGCGCGCCGTCGCCAGGTCGGCCGCGACCAGCTGCTCGAGGACGTGCACGGCGGCCCGGGCCTCAGCGCATGGCCAGGAGGTGGGTGATGAGCTCGCGCAGGCCGGCGCCCTCGGGGCGCTCGGTCAGGAAGGCGGGCTTGAACGGCAGCTCGTCCCAGTACGCGCGCACGTTGGCGACCCCGACCGACTTGGGGAAGCCGCCGAACATCGGCGCGTCGTTGAGAGCGTCGCCGACGTACACGTAGGGCGACAGGTCGTTGCCGTCGCCGCCGAACACGTGGCGGATCACGGTCACGCAGGCCGACAGCTTGTCGAAGTGCGGCGGCCCGAAGTTGACGTGTACGCTCGAGCGGGCGGCGGCGAACCCGGCCTTGCGCAGCATGGCGACCGCCGCGTCGGCGTCGTCCTTGCCGAGCGAGACCTCCTCGTTCCAGTCGATGGCCAGGTCGACCTCGCGGTACTTGCAGTCCGACGCCAGGCGCGCGCCCGGGATCTTGGCCGTGACCTCGTGCGCGGCCTCGTGCATGCGCCGGCGCCACTCCGGCAGGGTCGCCGGCGGCACCCCGTACAGCTTGGTCACCTTGCGGCCGTCCCGCACGAACGTGACCCCGCCGTTCTCGGTCACCACCGCGGCGACGTGGGTCATGGTCATGAAGGCCAGGCCGAAGGCGGCCGGGCGCCCGGTCACGAACACCACCGGCACGCCGGCCGCGCCGAGCTGCTCGAGCGCGGCGTAGGTGGCGGCGTCGACCCGCCCGTCGGTGGTCATGGTGCCATCGACGTCGGAGAACAGGACCTTTACCGGCGGCGTCAGCGCAGACAGCGGTCGGGACATGGGCCCGTCGTGTAGCACAGACGCGCCGGCGCCGGGCGTCGGGCCCCGCTCAGGCGACCAGGCCGATGGCCGGCGCGAGCGAGATGCTGCGCACCATCGTGCTCTCGCGCTGGCGCGCCAGCCAGTCCTCGAGATCGACGGCGTTGAGGCGGACGATGCCGCCGACCTTGAACACCGGCAGCGGGTCGTGGCCGCGCCGGGCCATGTAGCGGCACCACCGCTCCGACCGACCGAGTGCGTCCGCGATGCCCTTCCAAGTTTCGACGTAGTTGCTGGTCATGGGTGCTCCTGGGGCTGCCCTGCAAGGCTTGCCTG
>JAGPCO010000002.1 GCA_018058095.1 Kofleriaceae bacterium | reverse complement strand
GCGCGACGGGCTGTCCTTCGGCGCGACTTGCGAACGCGAAGTGGAGTTGGCCGAGGCGGTGCTCACGCGCTTTCCGTGGGCCGACAAGGTGCGTTTCGTTTCGACCGGCACCGAAGCGGTGATGGGCGCGATCCGCCTGGCGCGCGGCGCGACCGGTCGCGCGCGCATCGTCAAGTTCGACGGCTGCTACCACGGCCACTCGGACGGTCTCTTGGTCAAAGGCGGTTCGGGGCTCGCGACGCTCGGCACGCCGTCGTCGGCCGGCGTGCCCGAACAAATCGCCGGGCTGACCGAGGTGTTGCCGCTCGACGACGAAAATGCCGCGAGCGAGCTTTTCGCCGCGAAAGGCAGCGAAATCGCCTGCGTCATCATCGAGCCGCTGCCGGCGAACTCCGGCTTGCTCGTGCAACGCCGCACGTTCCTCGAGCATCTGCGCAACTTGACGCGCGCACACGGTGCGCTGCTCATCTTCGACGAAGTGATCAGCGGTTTGCGCGTCGCGCCCGGCGGCATGACGCAACTCACCGGACTGCAACCGGACATCGTCACGCTCGGCAAGATCATCGGCGGCGGCATGCCGGTCGGCGCGTACCTCGCGCAGAACGCGCTGATGGAGCGCATCGCGCCGCTCGGTCCCGTCTATCAAGCCGGCACATTGTCGGGGAATCCGGTCGCCATGGCGGCGGGCATCGCGACGCTGAAGGAACTGGCCAAGCCCGGCGTGTACGAGCGTCTCGACGCGAGCGCGGCGATGTTGCAACGCGGCTTCGAACGGGCGCTCGAACGCTTCGAGATCACGGGCTCGGTCGCGCGCGTCGGTTCGATCCTGTGGCTGAGCCTGCAAGCCGGCGCCGCGCCGCGCGCGTGGCACGCGGTGAAGCAGGACGGCGCGCAGCTCTACGCGCGGATCCACCGGCGCGCGCTCGCGCACGGATTGTGGATGGCGCCGTCGGCCTTCGAAGTGGCTTTCGTCTCGACCGCGCACGGCGCGGAGCACATCCAGGCGGCGACGCTCGCGTTCGAACGCGCGCTCGAAAGCGTGCGCGGAGAACAGTGATGCTCTCGGGTCGTCGCAAGCTCTACACCTACGCCGCGGTCGTCGCGTTGTACGCGCTCGTATTCGGCTGGTGGATGTTCTTCTTCGCGCACCAGAGCGAGTTCCTCGAGGGCTCGGACTGCGCCGACCTGATGGTGTACGGCGCGCGGCGGGCCGGCCTGCGCCTGCCGTACAGCTGGACCGGCGACCTGCCGCGCGTGACCCGGCTGCTCGGCCGCGGCGAGCACGGCGACGACGGCGTGTACCGCGACCGCCGCGGCCAGCCGGTGCCGTTCACCCGCCCGGGCGACCTGGTGCTGTTCCCGCGCCACGTCGGCGCGCTGGTCGAGGATCGGGCCCCGCTCGGGCAGCTCGACACCGGTGACATCATGATGCACACGCTGTTCGACTCGCCCAAGGAGCAGGCCATCGCCGACTCCGGCTACGCCGACAACGTGGTCGAGGTCCGGCGCTGGCGCTGAGGCCGAGGTTGCGATCGACGCCCGCGCGCGCGCCGTCGACGTCGCCGGCACATGTACAATGAAGCGGTGACAGCGGCCCCGGCACGGCTCGGCCGGTTCGAGGTCGAGCGGGAGCTCGGCCGCGGCGGGTACGGCGCGGTGTATCGCGCGTTCGACCCCGAGCTGCAGCGGCCGGTGGCGATCAAACTCCTGGCCGCGCCGGCGGCCATGCCGGTCGGGGTCGGCGAGCACTCGACGCTCGACCTGCGGGCCGGAGGTGGCCAGCGCGACGCCCTGCTGGCCGAGGCCCGGGTCATGGCCCAGCTGTCGCATCCCAACGTGCTGCCGGTGTACGAGGTCGGGCTGGCCGAGGGCGCGCTGTTCCTGGTGATGGAGCTGATCGCCGGCGAGGACTTGCGGCGCTGGCTGGCCAGCTCCCCGCGCGCGGTGAGCGACATCCTCGCGGTGTTCGTCCAGGCCACGACCGGGCTGGCCGCGGCCCACGCGCGCGGCATCGTCCATCGCGACATCAAGCCGGACAACATCCTGGTCGGGCACGACGGCCGGGTCCGCGTCGCCGACTTCGGCCTGGCCGGGCTGGTCGGGGCGCGGCCGGCGCTGGCCCGCGTCGGCGAGGACGCCGGCACCCCGCGCTACATGGCGAGCGAGCTGTGGGCCGGCGCGCCGGCGACCACCGCGTCCGACGTGTTCGCGCTAGCGACGGCGATGATCGAGGCGCTGACCGGCGAGGTCCCGGGCGACGGGCCGGCCGGGCGCGCGGCCGCGGCGCGGGCCCTGGCCATGCGGCAGGTGCCGGCGCCGGTGGTGGAGGTGCTGCTGGCCGCCGTGAGCGACCAGCCAGCGGCACGCCCGCGCGACGCCGGCGTGCTGCTGGCCGGGCTCACCACGCGCCCGGCCCGCGCGCGCAGCCCGCTGCTGGCCGGCGTGGTGCTGGCGCTGGCCGGCGCCGCCGGGGTCGCCGCCGCCGCGCTCACCGCCGAGGCGCCGCCCGTGCGGTGTGACCCGGATCCGGCGCGGCTGGTCGGGGTGTGGGATGAGGCCCGCCGGCAGGCGCTGTCGGCGGTGCTGGTCGGCACCGACCTGCTGCGGCCCGACGCGGTGATGACCCTGCTCGATGGGCACGTGGCGAAGGACACGGCCCTGCGCCAGAGCTGGTGCGCCGAGGCCCAGGCCGACCGGCTGACCCTGGCGCGGCGACGACAGCGCGAGCGGTGCCTCGACCACCGGCTGGCCGAGCTGGGGGAACGGGTGACGATCGAGCTGACGCGGAAGAAGCCGCACCTGGGCAACACCGCCAGCCAGCTGGACCGGCTGCCGTCGCTCGAGGGCTGCGAGGTGCTCGAGCTGCCGGAGGGCCCCGCCGAGCCGCCCGAGGCGGCGCGGGCTCGCTACGCCCGCTTCGTGCGCGTGCCGAGCCGGCCCCTGGCCGAGCGCGAGGCCGAGCTGACGCAGATCGAGACCGACGCCGTCGCCGCCGGTGACCTCGAGCTGGGCGCGCGCGCGGCCACGTCGCTGGCCAAGATCGTGTTCGAGCTCGACCGGCAGCAGCGCGAGCGCGCCGACGCCGCCCTCGAGCGCGCCTACCAGCAGGCCCTGCCGATCCGCGCCGACGAGGCCGCGCTGCTGGCGCTGATCGAGCGGGCCAAGGTCGCCCGCTCGAGCCGGCGCGACGGCGACGGCGCCGAATACGCGGCGCTGGCCCGCCAGCAGGCCGACGGCCCCTCGACCCGACCCGCGATCCGCGCCCAGATCCTGCAGCTGCTCGGCCGGATCGCCCAGGACCTGGGCGATGAGCGCACGGCCGCCGAGCACCAGGAGGCGGCGCTGAGGTTGATGGACACCCTGCCCCTGCCCGTCCCGTCGCAGCGCCTCGAGCTCCTGGCCGACCTGGCGCAGTCGCTGTCGCGCTTCGATGGCCGGGCCAGCGCGGCGGTGGCGGCGGCGCAGGCCGCGACCGACCTGGCGGCCGGTCTGTACGGCACGACCGACCGCACCTACGCCGACACCCTGTCGGCGCTGGCCCTGACGACCCAGCGCGCCGGCGACCTGGTCGCCGCCACCACCCACTACCGCGCCGCGGCCGCGGTGTACGCCCAGGTCGCGCCCGACGCCCGTGGCTACGCCGTGCTGCGCAACAACCTGGCCGGCGTGCTGACCAACCGCGGTGAGCTCGACGAGGCCGACCAGATCCTGCGTGGCCTCCTGGCCGACATCGCCGCCCAGCCGGCGCTGGCCTTCCTGCGCGGTTCGGCGCTGTCGGCGCGGGCCAGCCTGGCCGAGAAGCGCGGTCGCATGCCCGAGGCGATCGACCTCATGGGCGAGGCGGTGCTGGAGTACACCGCCCGCAGCGGCCGCGACCACGCCGACACCCGGCGCCACCAAAGCTACCTGGCGGCGTACCTGCTCCAGGCTGATCAGGTCGACGCGGCCGACCGCCAGCTGCGCAAGCTCGAGTCGACGCTCGACGCCCCGGGGGTCGACGGCGCCGGCGAGGTCGACCTGTTGATCATCAGGACCCGGATCGAGCTGGAGCGCGACGTCAAGCTGGCCGTCGCCACCGCCGAGAAGGCGGCGGCGGTGGCGCAGGAGCGCAAGGCGACGCCGATGCAGCTCGCCGAGGTGCTGCGCTGGCAGGTCCGTGCGCTCGACGCCGCCGGCGCCTGGAACCAGATCGCGCCGGTGGCGACCCGCTGGCGCGAGCTGGCAGTCGCCCAGGGCACGCCGCAGCGGGTGACGCTCGCCGAGTACTACCTGGCGCGGGCCGCGGTCCAGCTCGGCGACGCGGCCGCCCGGCCCGCGGCCCAGGCCGCGCTCACGGAGCTGGCCAAGCACGCCGGGTACGCCACGCTGGTGCGTACCCAGCAGGCCTGGCTCGACAGCCTCGACCGACCACCCCCGCCGCCGCCGAAGCCGCGCCCGCGGCCACGCGCGGGCGGGCGGCGACGCTGACGCGGGCTACACCAGATCCTCGTCGCGGTCGATCCGCTGCAGCAGCAGGCCGGACGCGATCTTGGGCGCGAAGTACGTGGTCTTCGCCGGCAGGACGGCGCCGAGGTCGGCCGCCAGCTTGAGCTGATCGAGGGCGAGCGGCCGCATCAGCACCACCACCTGGGCGCGCCCGCCCTCGAGCTCGGCCAGGGCCGCGTCGGCGCCCTGGACGTAGCGCCGGTGGTCGGCGCGCTCCTGCGCGGCCGCGTCCTGGCCGAACAGGCGCGGCAGCAGCAGCTGGTGGACGATGATCGCGTCGAGCCGGGCCAGCTTGCGGTGGGCCGTCACCCCGGCCGCGTGTGGGTCACACGCCGGGTCGAGCTCGAGCAGGTGGGCGTCGGGGTCGCCGGCGAACACCAGCGCGACCGCCGGGGCGTGCCCGCCGACCGCGGCCAGGGCCGCCGCCACCCGGGCCGGGTCACGCGCCGCCCCGGCCAGCCGATCGACGCGGAAGTAGGCGCGCGCCTCGGCCAGCACCCGGGCGCGGTCCAGCGCCGGCAGCCCGTGCAGCACCCGGTGCGTGGGCCGGGCGACGAGGCCCGGGTCGTCGAGCCCGACCAGCAGCATCGACACGTAGTTGGCGGAGGCGTAGGTCGACAGCGGCGCCTCGGCCGCCATCGCCGCCTGCACCGCCAGCGCCGTCTCGTAGCGGTGGTGGCCGTCGAGGATGTACAGCTTGCGCGGCATCATGTAGTGCCGCACCGCGCCGATGAGCTCGGCGTCGCCGCACCGCCACACCCGGTGCAGGGTGCCGTCGTCGGTGGTGACCTCGAGCATCGGTGGCCCGACCTCGGTCCTGCGGAACAGGCGCTCGACCTCGCCGGCGACGTCGCTGTAGCCGGCCATGATCTGCGAGGTGTGGGTCGCGGTCGCGCTCAGCAGGCGGCGGCGATCCTCCTTGGCCGCGGCCTGGGTCTGCTCGTGGGCGCGGACGAGGCCATCACCGCCGAGGGGCGACAGCCGCACGCCGGCGACGAAGCCGCGCCGGGTGATGGTGCGGCCGGCCTCGCTCGAGGCGAACACCTGGTGCACGCGGTACAGCGCGCGGCCACCGTCGCGCACCAGCACCCCGGCCGCCAGCCAGGCCTCGAGCTGGGCGGCGGCGCGAGCGTACGGATCGGGCGCCGGCGCCGCCCCGTCGGCGCTCGCGGTCGGGCCGGCCGACACCGGACGATCGAGGTGGACGAAGTTGTGGACGTCGCGCCCGGCCAGGCGGGCCCGCTCGGCCTCGTCGTACACGTCGTAGGGTGGCGCGACGACCTTGGCCAGATCGACCCGGGTCGGATCGTAGTGGAGCGCGCGGAAGCCAGCGACGTCGGGCATGACCCCAGCATCGGCCATGGCGCCGACCCTGGCAACGGACCGCGCCGCCGCGTGTGGGTCAGAAGGTCAGCTGCACCATCGACCGCGCTTGCAGCTCGGGATCGTCGCGCTCGCCGGCGCCGTCGCGTCCAGTCAGCCACAACGCGCCGACGTCGCTCGCCAGCTTCAGGCTGTGGCCGCGCGCATACAGATTCAGCGCGGCCCGCGCCTCGACCTGGCGGCGCTCGCCGCCGGCGGTCCCGGTCGGGGGCGCCACCGCCAGCCGGCCGGCCAGCTGCAGGCGGCGGGGCCGCAGGAAGGCGCCGACCTGCCCCATCGCCCCGAGCTGGGCGTCGCCGCTCTTGCGCTTGACCAGGAACAACCCGACCTCGGCGCCGAGGCCACGCGCCTTGACCATGGCGTCGGCGCCGACGGCGTGCGACAGGTTATCGGCGACGGAGGCCTCGTTGCCGGCGCTCAGATCGGCCAGATCCACCTTGTAGTTCAGGCCGACGCCCCAGCGCAGCGGGCCGCCCTCGAGGTCGGCCTCGGTGTAGCCCTTCACCTCGCCCCGGTTGAAGCCGACCCGGGCCACCAGCGCGGGCGCGAAGTCGGTCGGCACGGTCGTCGGCGCCGGCTGGGTGCACGTGACGGTCATGGCCGCGGCGTCGTCCCGGCAGGTGATGGGCGCGCTCGGGCGATCGGCCCCGCCGGCGAAGCTGTTGAACAGGCCGACCACCCACTCCAGCCCGGCCGGCGACTTCTCGTAGTCGTTGTGGACGGCCAGGCCGAGGTCGCGCCCGCCGCCGACGAACTCGGCGGTGATCGCGCGCTCGTTGAACTCGCTGCCGAAGTCGGCCACCAGCTCCTGCCGGTTGAACGGGCGCTTCCACTGCCCGACCCGCACCCAGGTCGCGTCGGCGACGCGCCGCTCGACGTACAGGTCGCGCACGAAGCCGAAGCTGCCGCGGTCGCCCAGCGCCAGCTCGAGCTTGTAGCGCTGCGCCTTGCCCAGCACGTGCCCCTCGAGCTGCAGGCGCGCGCGCGGGATGGACAGACGGGCCGACAGCTCGGCGCCGTCCTCGGTCGGGCGGATCAGCTCGAGCCGGAACTGGGTGCGCAGGGCCAGCCGGAGCTGGAACTGCTCGTCGTCGGTGGCCAGCACCACGCCCTTGTCGTAGTAGGCGCGAAGGGTCGGCTCGGCGCGATCGCTCGACGCGCCCGCCGGCGGCGGCCCGCCCCAGGGGTCGGGGGCCGCCGGCGTGGGCTCGGCCGCGGCCGGCGCCGGCGCGGACTCCGGCCCGGGATGGGGCGCTGGAGCAGGAGCGGGCGCGGGATCGAGGGCCGCGTCGGGGGCCGGCGCCGATGGAGGCTCGGGTGCGGGTGGTGCCGGTGGTGCTGGCTGAGCGCTGGCGACCGTGACCAGGCCCAGGGTCAGGCCGAGGCCCAGGCCCAGGCCCAGGCCGATCCATGACGAGCGTACACGCTGCATGACCAGAGCCTCGCCCGTCGCCCGCGCGCTGTCACCGGGGGCGGCGGTTACACCTTCGTGATCTGATCGTGCCTGGCCCCCGGCCGACACCAGCGCCAAACCACGCGCGACGGCGTCAGGCCCGGCCGCGCAGGCCGATGTCGCGCCGGAACTGCTTGCCCGGGAGATCGATGGCCTCGACCACCCGGTAGGCCTTGGCCCGGGCCTCGTCGACGCCGGCGCCGAGGGCGGTGACCGCCAGGACGCGGCCGCCAGCGCTGACCAGGTGCTCGCCCTGGCGCGCGGTGCCGGCGTGGAACACCAGCACGTCGTCGCCGGGTGGGACGCGGTCGAGCCCGCCGATCCGGTCGCCCGCGCGCGGCTCTCCCGGGTAGCCGGCGGCGGCCACGATCACGCACACCGCGGTCCGGCTGTCCCAGGTGATGGTGCCGACCGGCAGCTGCCCGGTCGCGGCGCCGAGCAGAAGCGCGCCCAGGTCGCCGCCGAAGCGGGCCAGCACCGGCTCGGTCTCCGGATCCCCGAAGCGGCAGTTGTACTCGAGCAGCCACGGGCGGCCCTGATCGTCGACCATCAGCCCGGCGTACAGCACGCCGCGATAGTCGATGCCCTCGCTGGCCAGGCCGACCAGGGTCGGGACCAGGATCTCGCGCAGCGCGCGATCGATCACCGTCGGCGCCGCCCACGCCGGCGACACCGTGCCCATGCCACCGGTGTTGGCGCCGCGGTCGCCGTCGAAGATGGCCTTGTGATCCTCGGCCGGCGCCAGCAACTCGAGCCGCTCGCCGTCGGTGATGGCCAGCAGCGACACCTCGCGCCCGCGGATGACGCGCTCGATGACGATGCGCTGGCCGGCGTCGCCCACGGTGCGACCGTCGAGCATCGACCGCGCGGCGGCGCTGGCGGCGGCCGGGTTGGCGCACACCACCACGCCCTTGCCCGCGGCCAGGCCGTCGGCCTTGACCACCAGCTCGCCGCCGAGGCGGGTGATGGCGGCGTCGGCCTCCGCCACGGTGGCGGCGACCGCGAAGTCCGCGGTCGGGATGTGATGGCGCGCGAAGAACTGCTTGGCGAAGACCTTGGACCCCTCGAGCCGAGCGCCGGCCGCGCCCGGACCGAAGATCGGGATTCCCTCGGCCCGGATGCGGTCGGCCAGGCCAGCCACCAGCGGCGCCTCCGGGCCACACACGACCAGGTCGACCGCGCGTTCGCGCGCCAGCGCGGCCAGGCCGTCGAGGTCGCTGACGCGGACCGGCGCGCACTCGGCCAGCTGGGCGATCCCCGGGTTGCCGGGCGCGGCGATGACGCGATGCCCGCTCTTGCCCAGGCGCCACACCAGCGCGTGCTCGCGCGCGCCGCTGCCCACCACGAGGATGTTCATGGCCGGGACAGTACCCGATCACCCGGCGGCCGGCCCGGGTGGCGCGGCGCCGGCGGCGGGGCGACCGGGCCGGAGGCGCGGACGATCTCCGCCTTGACCGCGCCGCCGCCGCGCTGCTACCAGGGCCGCACGACGACCCGCAACCCACGACGAGGAGAACGGCGATGACGCGCATCCGGCGAGCCCTGGTCTCGGTGTCCGACAAGCGGGGCCTGCTCGAGCTGGCCCGCGCCCTGGCCGCGCTCGAGGTCGAGATCCTGTCGACCGGAGGCACCGCCAGCGCGCTGACCGCGGCCGGCCTGGCCGTGACCCAGGTGTCGGCCTACACCGGCTCGCCGGAGATCCTCGACGGCCGGGTCAAGACGCTGCACCCCAAGATCCATGGCGGCCTGCTCGGCCGGGCCACGCCCGACCACCAGCGGCAGATGGCCGAGCACGGCATCGGCCCGATCGACCTGGTGGTGGTCAACCTGTACCCGTTCGAGGCCACCATCGCCGGTGGCGGCGCCGCCGGGGTGCCGCTGGCCGAGGCGATCGAGAACATCGACATCGGCGGACCGTCGATGCTGCGCTCGGCCGGCAAGAACCACGAGCGGGTCGCCGTCGTGGTCGACCCCGACGACTACCCGGCGATCATCGCCGAGCTGCGCGCCGGCGCCGGCGCGCTCACCGCCGGGCGTCGGCTCGAGCTGGCGCGCAAGGCGTTCGCCCACACCGCGGCGTACGACGCGGCGATCGCCGCCTACCTGTCGTCGGTGCCGGCCGCGGCCGCCGACACGCCCGAGACGGCGCCAACCCGGCAGGCGCTGCCCGACGTGCTCAGCATCCAGTACCAGCGGCTGTACGACCTGCGCTACGGCGAGAACCCGCACCAGCGCGCCACGTTCTACCGCCGCGCCCGCTCGCCGCTGGCCGAGGCCGGCAGCACGCGGCCGACGGTGGCCAGCGCCGAGGTCCTGGGCGGCAAGCAGCTCAGCTACAACAACATCCTCGATCTCGACGCGGCGCTCGGCCTGTGCCTGGAGTTCGCCGCCCCGACCGCCGTGGTCGTCAAGCACAACAACCCGTGCGGGGTGGCGTCGCACGGTGACCTGGCCGAGGCATACCGACGGGCCCGCGCCGCCGACCCGGTCTCGGCCTTCGGCGGCATCGTCGCGCTCAACCGCGAGGTCGACGCCGCCACCGCCGCGCTGCTGGTCGAGACCTTCCTCGAGTGTGTCATCGCGCCGAGCTTTCACGCCGAGGCCCGCGTGCTCCTGGCCGAGAAGAAGAACCTGCGCCTGTGCGCGGCCGGCGGCGACTGGAGCCCGAGCCGGGGCGAGCTGGGCTACGCGGTGCGGACGATCACCGGCGGCGCGCTGGTGCAGACGGTCGACACCGGCATGGTCGACCTGGCCGAGGCCACGCAGGCGACGACGCGGGCGGCCAGCGACGACGAGCGGCGCGACCTGGCGTTCGCCTGGCGGGTCGCCAAGCACGTCAAGTCCAACGCGATCGTGTTCGCGCGCGACCAGGTCACGGTGGCCATCGGCGCCGGGCAGATGAGCCGGGTCGACTCGGTCAAGATCTGCGAGGCCAAGGCCGGCGCGGCCCTGCGCGGCGCGGTGGTCGCGTCCGACGCCTTCTTCCCGTTCCGCGACGGCGTCGACGTCCTGGCCGGCGCCGGCGCGCGGGCGGTGATCCAGCCGGGTGGCTCCGTGCGCGACGAGGAGGTCATCGCCGCCGCCAACGAGCACGGCCTGGCCATGCTGCTGACCGGCATGCGGCACTTCCGGCACTGATCAGCGGCGCGAGCCCGGCGCGGCGATGGGCGTGCACCGTGAGGTCGGGGCCGCGGGACGGTCGCACCGAGTGTCGCAGCGTGGCGACTGAAGTAGCCACCCCGGTTTCGTCAGGCTGGTTACGACGGCAACAGCGCGTCGACGGAGATCGACGCCCCGAGATCGAGAATCCGGGTTCCCGATCCAGGCCGCCTCGAATACGGTTCGGTCACGCCCCGCGCCATCTGAGACTCCCACCGCCCCAGAGGTCGCCATGAAGCGCTCGCTCGCCGCCGTCCTTGCCATCGCCACCCTCAGCAGCACCAGCGCCGGCTGCTTCCCTCACAACAAGAAGCATCGCCACATCGCGCTGGCGGCCGAGGCTGGTGTCGCCGTCGCCGGGATCGCCGTGCTGGCGGCGTCCGGGACGGGCGCCGACTGCAAGTTCCTCGACGAGGACTGCAAGTCGGGTGCGAACACCGGCAGCATCATCGGCGTCGGCCTGCTCCTGGCCGGCCTCGGTGGCCTGATCACCACCATCTCCACCGCCGAATCCGGCGAGCAGCCGGCCCCGCTGCCGCCGCTGCCGACCGCCGAGGCCGAGCCCGCCCCGGCCGCCGCCCCGGCGCCGGTCGCCGCCCCGGTCGAGGCGACGCCGACGCCGACCGAGGCCACCCCGACCGCGCCCCCGTCGCCGCCGCCCGAGACGGGCGGACCGGACGCCGGTAGCCCCGGCCGCTGAGCCATCCGCAGCCGAACCCGGCGTCGTCGATCGTCGGGTTCGCCGAGGGTCAGTTGCGCTCGCTGGCCGGCTTGAGCAGGCCGGCGCCGAGCTCGTCGGGCGAGGGCGAGGACATCTTCAGCTTGAGCAGGCCGCGGACCTCGACCTGGCGGATGCGCTCGCGGGTCAGGTTCATGATCTCGCCGACCTCCTCGAGCGTGATGCCGCCGCGCTCGGCCACGTCGAGGGCGCAGGTCTGCTTCATCTCCCACGGCTCGAGATCCGGGAAGTTGATCTTGATCGAGCCGGTCTCGGGGTTCACGTCGAGGTACAGGTGGTGCTTGCACGCCACCCACGGGCACGGGCGGACGTCGCTGGTGCACTCCGAGCGGTTGCTCGGGCGCGGGATGTCGACCGGCGGGTACATCATCGCCCCGACCCGGAGCTCTTCCCGGGTCAGCCGCTTCATGGCGATGGTCTTCGAACGCGGCCGGCTGCGCCGCCGACGACGGCGGATCTTGCGCGACACCTCCGGCACCGACCCGGCCTCCCCGTCGGCGCCGACCTCGGCCACCTCGTCCTCCTCATCGTCGAGCCACGACCCCGCCTCGGCCGCGCTGGCCGGCTCGCCCTTGCCGGCGTCGTCGGCGCTGGCGGCCACCGCCGGGCGGTCGTCGTCGTCGTCGTCCGCGTCGTCGACGTCGGACTCGGTGCCGCGCGCCAGCCGGCGCCGGCTGGGCTCACGCCCGGTGACGGTCTCGTCGCACCCTTCGTCATCGCGATCATCGACGCTCATTGCAACTCCTTCGCGTTCGCTCGGCTGGCGGGAGGCCGAGCAGGCCCTACAGCAAGTCCTCGGCGCTTCCCGCTGCGCCGGTGCGACGAATCCGTTCCGCCTTGGGTGCGCCGAGCTGGCGGACCAGCGCGGCGAGGCGGTCGACGAGCTGCTGCGCCTGCGCGCGCACCTCGCCCAGTTCCCGATCGAGCTGACGCCGGTCGCGCTCTCCGCGCGGGCCGGCGATGTCACCGGCGAGGCGGCCGAGCAGCTCGGTGATCGCCTCCTGCACGGTCTCGGCCAGGTCGGTGTAGACCAGCAGCTCCCCCGAGATTTCCTCGATGGTGTGGCCGGCGGCCATGAGCGCCTTGACCGCGTTGATGCGGCGGACCGTCTTGGCCGGGTACACCCCGAGCGAGCCGCGGTGCTTACCCTTGCGCCCGACCCGGCGGCTGCGCGGCAACAGGCCGAGCTGGACGTACTTGCGGAAGCTGGCCTCGGAGAACTTGATGCCGCGCGAGGTGAAGACCTCGACGATCTGCACCGCGGTGATGCCGCCCGGGTAGGTGTCCTCGATCGCCCGCAGGTCGGCGTCGTCCAGCAGCTGGCTGCTCGCCTGGGGCGAGGCCAGCCCGTCGTCGAGCTGGTCGCGACGGGCGCCGTGGGCGAGCGCGCGCAGGCCACCACCCGAGCGCCGGGCCGGGCGCGCCACGCTCGGCGCACCGACCATGACGTCGTCCGCGTGGTGACGCGTGGCTGATGCGAACATCAGCACGTCGTTCCCGTCGCGGTGGTTATCTCGAGTGGTGACGAACACGAACCCTCTCCGACGAACGTCGGCTTGCGCGCCGCGCGGGACATGCCGACGACGAGTCCACACTCGTCGCGGGCCGATGCTCAGCTGACGCGCTCACTGCTCCCCTTGTGATCCGGCTCTAGCTTCGATGAGCGGTGTAGATGAACACCATCGTCGAAGTATCGACACTGTATTCGTGTGAATGTAATCGGTCAACAATACCTCCGGCGAAATAGTCCAGTTTTTCGCTGTGACTCTGTTCAGTATCTCGGGGCCGAGGTCGACCCACGCTCCAACCGATTCGTCGACGGAGAACGGCCCCGTACACCGATCCGGATTGGTCCGTTGCGGGTCCGGATTGGCGGTGATCCGGAGCCAGCATCAGCACATGCCCGGTGCGCCTGCGAGGCAGCCGCGACGTGGTGGTAGTGTCGGCAGCGGAATGCGCCGTCGCTTGCTCCTGATCGCCATGGCCGCCCCGTTGCTCGTGGCCGGGCTGAGCGATCCGCTGCACGCGACGCTCGAAGGGCAGACCTTCACCGCTGCCAGCGATGGAGTCCGCCTGACCGTCCCGCGTGGCTGGCGCGCCAGCGAGCAGGCGACCTACCCCGGCGTGGTGTTGTGGCTCCGGCGGACGCGGCCGCCTGGGGTCATGCTGCTGTCGAGCGAGGTGCTGACCGACCAGGCGTACTGCGGCTGGCCGGCGACCTGCCGCGACGGCAGCCCGAACCTGGGGCAGCAGTTCGCCTGTGTCCTGGCCGAGCAGCTGACTGCGGCTGGGTTCAAGGTCGGCCCCATCCAGAGCGGCCCCAAGGCTGGCCTAGGCTCGGTCTGGTTCGACTACGAGGACGGGCGCCGCTTCCTGCGGCAGGCGGTGATCGCCGACGACCCGCGGGTGTTCAGCCTGGTCCTGTCCGCCACCACCCACAGCGATCGCAGCCAGCACGCGCGGGTCTTCGAGCAGGTGCTCCGCACCGTGCGGCGAGCCCCCGTCCCCGCCCCGGCGCCGACGACCTCGACGCCGGACCCGAGCCTGGCGGGACCGGACGCGGATCCGGGTGTGGCGCCGCCGTCCTCCGCAGCCCAAGCCGGCGCCGGGAGCGCCGCTGCGGCCGGCGACCCCACCGCGGACCGCGCCACCGACGCTCGCCTGGCGCGGTTGACCCGCCGCTGCCCAAGCGTGCGTCGCTAGCCGAGTCGTGCCGGCGCCGAAAACGCCACGAGGCGCCCGACCGGGCGCCTCGTCCGATCCGCCTGGATCCGACGGTCAGGCCTTGTCTTCGAACTCGGCGTCGATGACGTCGCCCTGGCCGCCCTGCGCCCCGGCGTCGGCCGGGGCGCCGCCGCCCTCGGCGCCGGCCGCCTTGTACATGTTCTCGGCCAGCTTGTGGGTCGCGGTCTGCAGGGTCTCGAAGGCCGAGCGCAGGTCGTCGGCGTTGCCGCCCTCGCGGTTCTTCTCGAGGATCTCCTCGGCCCGCTTGAGCTCCTCCTCGATCATCAGCTTGTCGGTGTCGGCCAGCTTGGCGCCCTGCTCGCTCACCAGCTTCTTGGTGCTGTAGATCAGGTTGTCGAGCTGGTTGCGCGCCTCGATCGAGTCCTTGCGGGCCTTGTCCTCCGACTCGTGGCGCTCGGCGTCGTCGACCGCGCGCTTGATGTCGGCCTCGGACAGGCCGCTCGAGGCCTCGATGCGGATGGCGCGCTCGACCCCGGTCGCCTTGTCCTTGGCGGTGACGTTGAGGATGCCGTTGGCGTCGATGTCGAAGGTCACCACCACCTGCGGCACGCCGCGCGGCGCCGGCGGGATGCCGGTCAGCTGGAACTTGCCCAGCGTCTTGTTGTCCTTGGCCATCGGCCGCTCGCCCTGGGTGACGTGGACCTCGACCGTGGTCTGGCTGTCGGCCGCGGTGGAGAAGGTCTCCTCCTTCTTGGTCGGGATGGTCGTGTTGCGCGAGATCATCGGGGTGGCGACGCCGCCCAGGGTCTCGATCGACAGCGACAGCGGGGTGACGTCGAGCAGCAGGATGTCCTTGACGTCGCCGGCCAGCACGCCGCCCTGGACCGCGGCGCCGAGCGCCACGACCTCGTCGGCGTTGACCGAGCGGTTGGGCTCCTTGCCGAAGAACTCCTTGACCTTGGCCGCGACCAGCGGGATGCGGGTCGAGCCGCCGACCAGCACGACCTCGTGGATGTCGGACACCTTCTTGCCGGCGTCGGCCAGGGCCCGCTTGCACGGCTCCATCGCCCGCATGACGATGGGCTCGATCATCTGCTCGAACTTGGCGCGACCGAGCTTCTTGAGCAGGTGCTTGGGCCCGCTGGCGTCGGCGGTGAGGTACGGCAGGTTGATCTCGGTCTCCTGCACGCTCGACAGCTCGATCTTGGCCTTCTCCGACGCCTCCTTGAGGCGCTGCAGGACCATCTTGTCCTTGCTGACGTCGATGCCCGAGTCCTTCTTGAACTCGGCGATGAGCCAGTCCATCAGGTGGTTGTCGATGTCGTCGCCGCCGAGGTGGGTGTCGCCGTTGGTGGCGATGACCTCGACGACCTTGTCGCCGACCTCGAGCACCGAGATGTCGAAGGTGCCGCCACCCATGTCGAACACCGCGATGAGGTGCTCCTTGGTCTTGTCGAGGCCGTACGCCAGCGCGGCCGCGGTCGGCTCGTTGATGATGCGCTTGACCTCGAGGCCGGCGATCTTGCCGGCGTCCTTGGTGGCCTGCCGCTGGGTGTCGTTGAAGTAGGCCGGGACGGTGATGACCGCCTCGGTCACCGGCTCGCCCAGGTACTCCTCGGCGGCCCGCTTGAGCTTCATCAGGATGCGGGCGGCGATCTCCGGCGGCGACATCCGCTTGCCGCGGATCTCGATGGCCGAGTCACCGTTGGCGGCGGCCACGACCTTGAACGGGACCCGCTTGGTCTCCTCCTGGGTCTGCGGCTCGCTGAACTTGCGGCCCATGAACCGCTTCGACGAGAACACGGTGTTCTCGGGGTTGGTGATGGCCTGGCGCCGGGCGATCTGCCCGACCAGGACCTCGCCCTTTTCGTCGAAGGCGACGACGGACGGGGTCAGGCGCGCGCCCTCTTCGTTGGCGATCACCTTGGGCTCCTTGCCCTCCATGATCGCGACGACGGAGTTGGTGGTACCCAGGTCGATGCCGATGATCTTGCCCATGACGTTTTCCTCGGATGAGCGCCCCTCACTGACTGCACAGGGGGGAGCCGTTTTGGTGTTGGCGGCAACCTAAGGAGCCGGCAAACCTGCGTCAAGGGGCGGCCTCGGCACTTTCCGTGCCGCCCACCGCTGCGCGGACGCACGTCGGCGGACGAGCCGGCCGCGAGCGAGCGACCAAGCCGACGGGCGCCGCCCGCGCCCACGCGCTGGCCCCTCGGCCCGCGCCGACCGCGGGTAGCAGCACCGGGGCTGGCCGGCGCCGGCCACCGGCAACCCAAGAACCGGTCCCGCGACTCGTCAGCAGGTTACCTACCCTTTCGTAAGCGCCATCGCATGGACTACGGTTTGCTCGACGACAGGGGATGAGCATCAGCGAGCTGGACGGAGACGCACTCAATCAGGTCAGTGGTGGCAAGCTGGCGGACCAGTCGTCCACCCTCCTCGAGGGGCTGGGGCGAACCGCCGCGGGAGTGTTCACGAGCACGCTGTCGGCGGGATCGATCGCCGTCAACGCCGTGCTGGGAGGAGCGTCCAACCAGCTGGTGCAGTCGGCGCATGAGGCCGCGCTCGCCAACAACCCCAACGTGCCGGCCAGCCTGATGGCAGCAGAGGGCTTCATCCCCGACGATGGGATGCGCAACCCGATGTCGGCCGAGCCCAGCCCGTACGCGGCCCCGGTGCTGTCGGCGGCGATCGCCCTCGGCGGCTCGCTGGCGCTGGCACCTGCGGCGATCGGCACCGCGTTGACCGGCCTGGCGTCCAACCTGGGCTGGGGTCTTGGCGCCAGCGCGCTGGACCAGGCGATCCAGAGCATGCCCAAGGTGCCCGACGGCCAGGGGCTGATGGAGACCGAGGGGTTCCAGCCGCCGCAGGCCGCCCCAGAGGCCCCGGGTGCAGGCGCCGGGACCCAGACCTTCGACGACGGCTCGACCCTGACCACCAACCCCGACGGCTCCCTCAGCACCACCCCGGCCACCGACGGAGGTGTCACGCCCGGGACCCAGACCTTCGACGACGGCTCGACCCTGACCACCAACCCCGACGGCTCCCTCGGCGCCACCCCGGCCACCGACGGAGGTGTCACGCCCGGGACCCAGACCTTCGACGACGGCTCGACCCTGACCACCAACCCCGACGGCTCCCTCGGCGCCACCCCGGCCACCGACGGGGGCGTCTCCGACGCTCCGCCCGCTGGCGGCGACCTCGGCGCCGCGGACGGCGGCGGGGGGATCTCCGGCGGTGACTACGTGGCCGGCGGCGGTGGAGACGTCGGCGCCGGTGGCGGCGGTGGTGACTACGGCGCCGGTGGCGGCGGTGGTGGTGGTGACTACGGCGCCGGCGGCGGCGGCGGTGACAATGGCGCCGGTGGCGGCGGCGGTGGTGACTACGGCGCCGGTGGCGGCGCTGGTGACAATGGCGCCGGCGGCGGCGGTGGTGACTACGGCGCCGGTGGCGGCGGTGGTGGTGGTGACTACGGCGCCGGCGGCGGCGGTGACTACGGCGCCGGCAGTGGCGGCGGTGGCGGCGACTACGGCGGTGGCGGCGACTACGGCGGTGGCGGCGGCGGGGACTTCGGCGGTGGTGGCGGTGGTGACTACGGCGGTGGTGGCGGCGGCGACTTCGGTGGGGGCGGTGGTGGCGGCGACTTCTGACCGCCCTGCCCTGCTGACTTCCGCCCTGGCCTGACGGGCGGAGGACGCGGGCTCAGCCGCCGGACAGGGCCTGCAGGATGAAGACGCGGTCGGTCGGGGCCAGCGCGTCGCTCAGCGCGGCCCGGTCGGCCACCGGCTCGTCGCCGATGAACACGTTGACGTGACGGCGCAGGCGGCCGGTCTCGTCGACCAGGTACGACGCCAGGCCGGGGTAGCGGCGGTCGAGCGCGGCGACGACCTCGCGCACGGTCGCGCCCTCGACCTCGCCCTCGGTCAGGGTCGGGAAGAAGCGGACCAGGTGGCGGGTGAAGGTGACGTGCGGCATGGGGCGGGCAGCGGCGGGATCGCCGGCTCAGGCGAACCGAACCGAGTGCACCGGCGGGAAGTTGCTGCCCAGGCTGCGCCACGAGTCGCCGGCGTCCTCGGACAGGTACACGTTGCCGGTGGTGGTGCCGAAGCAGACCCGGCCGGCCCGGGCGTCGAGCGCGTGCCGGTACACGATGTCGTAGCTGTGCGCCTGCGGCAGGCCCTCGCGCAGCTGCTGCCAGGTCGCGCCGCCGTCGCGGGTGCGGGCCACGAACAGCCCGCCGCCCACGCTCATGCGCTGGTCGTCGCCGCCGGCCGGCACCACCCACGCGGTGTCGCCGTCGCGATCGTCGGCGGCGATGGGGAAGCCGAAGTGGACCGCCTGCGCCGCCGCGCTGACCCGGGCCCAGCGCTGGGCGCCGTCGCCGCTGGTGAACACGCCGGTGTGGTTCTGCTGCCAGAGGCGGTCGGGCTGGCCCGGGCACAGCGTGATGAAGTGCGGGTCGTGACCCCACTCGGCCTCGGGGTTGGGCAGGTAGTCGTTGAGCATGCCGCGGTTGCAGCCGGCCCAGGTCTTGCCACCGTCGCGGGTCTCGACCACGCCGGCGCACGACACGGCGATGAACACGTGGTTGCTGTCGCGCGGGTCGACCACCACCGAGTGGATGCCGGGCACGAACTCGCCGTAGGCCAGCGCCGCCGGGGTGCCGCCCCACTGGTTGCGGCTGGTGGCCGGCCCGGCGAACAGGTCGCCGCCGCGGCTGTCGTGGTTCCACAGCGGCAGGTTGAGCTCCCAGCTGTCGCCGCCGTCGCGGCTGGTGAACAGGCCGCCCGGCAGCGTGCCGGCGTGGATGACGCCGGGCTGGTCGGCGCCGGCGAAGCCGAGCACCCACACCTTGAGCAGGCTGGCCGGCTTGTAGGTCAGCGCGGCGTCGCCCCCGGGCGCGGCGTCGGGCGTCGGCAGGTGCTGCTCGATGAAGCGCGCGCCCTTGGGATAGGCCAGCTGGGTCAGGTCCTGCCAGGTCGCGCCGTCGTCGCGCGAGCGCGACAGCTTGGGCCCCCAGTGCGCGTGGTCCATGGCCGACCACAGCGTGCCGTCGCGCGGGTCGCGCGCGGCGTAGCTGATCGACACGCCCGGGTGCACGATCGGCCGCGGCACCCAGCCGCTGGCCTTGCGATCGATGAGGAGGGTGCCCTTGCGGGTGCCGAGGACGAGCTGGTCCGACATGGCGCCGACTTTACGATAGGTCGGGCCGCGCCGATCGCGCGTGGCCGGGTTACGGCGCGAACACCAGCGGGGTGCGGAAGGTCAGGCCGCCGCTGATCTGCAGGCCGCCGACGTCGGGGCCGAGGTCGCGCGCGCCGGCCTCGGCGTACACGCCGATGGCGTAGGTGCCGAGGAACAACCCGCGTGGCTCGATGCCGACGCCGCTGAGGTACAGCTCGGCGCTGAGCCGGCCGGCCACGCCGAGGCCGGTGTGATCGTTGCCGAAGGCCTCGGTCGCCAGGTACTCGCCGCGGCCACCGGCCCAGGTTCGCCAGTAGTCGCCGTGCGACAGGGTCTGGGCGATCTCGACGTAGGCGCCACCGAACACCACGTCGTCGGTGGTGTTGGCCGTGTTGTCGTCGGGCCCGGGCATGGCGGCCAGGATGACGCCGAGGCCGACGTCGAAGTTGGTCGGCTGCGGGCTGAGCGAGGCCCAGTGGATGCCGACCTTGGCCTCGACGCCGCTGATGCCGCCGCGGTCGCTGCCGCTGCCGATGGCGCCGATGTCGACCTTGAGCGGCATCATGAAGCGCGGGCCCGGCCGGCGCCGGTAGCGGCGCGGCCCGACCGCGACGCCGATGGTCGCGCTGCCCTGGGCCGAGCCGGTGGCGACCGGGGCGGCCGGGGCCGGCTGGGTCCGGTGGTCGCGGGTGACGACGTCGGCCAGGGCCGGGGCGGCGTCGAGGGTGACCAGGGCGGCGAGGAGCAGCGAGGCGACAGCGGTTCGGGTCATGCCGCACTGTAGTTCATGGCCCATGCCACCGGGCCAGGTGGCCGGTTCGGCCGCACCACCGGCCAGGACACGGCTAGTTGCGGGCCCGATCCCGGGCCAGCGTGAACGGCCGTTGACCCTCGTGCTCGCCACAGGCCCGGCAAGGCCGGCGCACCTACCTCGGCCTCCCGATGACCGGCTGCACCCAGGGCCGGGCCTCGATACACTGCCGCCATGACCCGGCCGCCGCACGGCATGGTCCCGCACCGGTCCGGCACCCACCTCGGCCCGGGCGAGTTCCTCGGCCACGCCACCCGTGATCACCGCGGCGACGACCTCGCCATCGCCTGCCGCATCGCCACCGTGCCGGCCGGCGCCGTGCGCCGCCACGATCACGAGGCGGCCCACCTGGTGTTCGCGCCGCCCGGCTACGTGTCGAGCGCGCACGGCGCTCGCGCCGATCGGCCGGCGCTCATCTTCAACCCGCCCGACGTCCGCCACCGCGACCACGTCGCGCGCGTGCCGGTGCCGTTCCTGGCCATCACGCTGACCGGCCGCGCCTGGTCCGAGCTGGTCGATCGCGGCGGCGTCGACGGCACGCCGCGCGCGTGCCATGCCCCTCACGCGCACCAGCTGGCCGGCGCGCTGGCCGACCTGGCGGTGCACGCACCGGCCGCTGCGGCGCGCCGCCCTGCGCTGCTGTTCGACCTGGCCTGGCAGGTGCTGGCGTTCTGGGTCGACCCGCGGGCGATCGACCCCAGCCCGATCGCCCGGGCCCGCGCCATGGTCCTCGACGATCCGCGGTGCGCACGCTCGAGCACCGAGCTGGCCAGGCGGGTCGGGCTGCACCCGGTGTACCTGGCGCGTGGGTTCCGTCGCGACTTCGGCACCACGCCGAGCGCGCTGGCGCGTGACCTCCGGCTGACGGCGGCCTGCCGCGCGGTGGCCGCCGGCGCGCCACCCGGGCAAGCCGCGCTCGACCATGGGTTCGCCGACCAGGCCCACCTGACGCGGTGGATGGCGCGCCGCCTCGGCGTGACCCCGGGCCGGCTGGCGCCGCGCCGGCGAACCGTGCCGCCGGGCTGACCCGCCAGGTTCGCGCCGTTCAAGACGAGGCCGGGCCGGGGCCGCATGCTGGCGCCATGCCTCACCTCTCCGTCCGCGCCGCGGCGCCGTTGCTGCTGCTGCTGTCCGCCTGTGGGCCAACCCGATCCGCCGCGCCACCCCCCACGCCGTCGGTCGTGTCGACGGCGCGGCCGGCCAGCGCCGCCACTCGCGACGCCATCGTCGCCGCCGCTGGCGCCACCCCCGAGACCCGCAGCGTGGTCATCCTCGTCGATGGCACGCCATGGCTGGCCGAGGACGCGCCCGGCACCCGCGCCGACGAGCTGCACGACACCCGCTCGATCGGCAAGTCGATCACCGCGCTCGCGGTCGGCGCCGCGATCGGCGCCGGCACGATCCCGAGCGTCGACGAGTCGGTGCTGGCGGCGTGGCCCGAACACGCCGGCGCGCCGGCCGCGGGCATGCGCTACCGCGACCTCCTCACCATGCGATCGGCCCTGGATTGCGACGACGGGGTGGCGACGAGCCCGGGTCAGGAGGACCACATGCACGAGCAGCGCGACTGGACGGCCTGGGTGCTGGCCCTGCCGCGCCGGCCCGAGGCCGACCTGGGCGGCCCGCTGCGCTACTGCACTGCCAACGCCTTCCTGATCGGCCAGGCGGTGGCGCGCCGGGTCGGCCGCCGCTTCGACGCCTTCGTCGACGACGCCCTGCTGCGCCCGCTCGGCATCACCCGCCGACAGTGGATGACGTCGCCGACCGACGAGGTCATGACCGGCGGCGGCCTGCGCTTGACCAGCCGCGACCTCGCCACGCTGGGCGAGCTGGTGCGCCGACGAGGCCGCTGGGGCGAGCGCCAGCTGGTGCCGGCCGACTTCATGGCCGACGCGACCACCGTCCACGCCAGCGCCGGGCCGGGCCGCGACTACGGCTACCTGCTGTGGCGCTACGCCTTCGCCGGCCCGTGTGGCCCGGCCCCGGCCTGGTTCATGGCCGGCAACGGCGGCAGCGTGGTCGCGGTGTTCGACGACCTGAGCGCGGTCGTGGTGATCGTCCGCGCCGCCTACAATCGCGGCCAGGCCGCGGGCGAGACCATCGCCCTGGTCGAGGGCGCGATCCTGCCCGGCCTGGTCGACGCCGCCGGCGGCTGCGCCGCACCGCGCCGCCGCTGATCGACGATGCGGCCGGGCACCAGCCCCGGCCGGCGGCGGCTCAGGCCGACGCGGTCGCCTCGGCCTTGGCGGCGCGGGCGAGCTCGAGCATGGCCGGCGGCGGATCCTTGAGGGCGATCGCCAGCACCTCGTCCATCCGCTTGACCGGGAAGATCTCCATCTCCTTCTTCACCTCGTCCGGGACGTCGATGAGGTCCTTGGCGTTGCGCTCGGGGATGATCACCCGCTTGATGCCGGCGCGGTGCGCCGCCAGCAGCTTCTCCTTGAGGCCACCGATCTGCAGCACGTTGCCGCGCAGCGTGATCTCACCGGTCATCGCCACGTCGGGCCGGACCGGCACGCCGGTCAGGAGCGACACCAGGGCGGTGTACATGGTGATGCCGGCGCTCGGGCCGTCCTTGGGGGTGGCGCCGGCCGGCACGTGCACGTGCAGGTCGACGTTCTCGAGGAAGTTGCCGGGGTCGAGCCCGAGCTGGGCGGCCCGGCTGCGCACGAACGACAGCGCGGCGGTGACCGACTCCTTCATCACGTCACCGAGCTGACCGGTCAGGGTCAGCTTGCCCTTGCCGGGCATCCGCGACGCCTCGATGAAGAGGATGTCACCACCGACCGAGGTCCAGGCCAGCCCGACGGCGACGCCGGGCTCGCTGGTGCGGTCGGCCACCTCGGACACGTAGCGGTTGGGCCCGAGCAGCTCCTTGACCAGCTCGGCGTCGACCACCTCGTGGTCCTTGGCCTGGCCCTCCGCCACCTTGACGGCGACGGCGCGGCACAGGGCGCCGACCTCACGCTCGAGGTTGCGGACGCCGGCCTCGCGCGTGTAGCTGTCGATGACCTCGAACACCGCGTCGTCGGTGATCTCGCACCGCTCGGCGGTCAGGCCGTGCTCCTCGAGCTGCTTGGGCACGAGGAACGAGCGCGCGATCATCTTCTTGTCCTGCCGGGTGTAGCCGGCCAGCTCGATGATCTCGAGCCGGTCGCGCAGCGCCCACGGGATGGGATCGAGCTGGTTGGCGGTGGCGATGAACATGACCTTGGACAGGTCGAACACCACCTCGAGGTAGTGGTCGCTGAAGGTCGAGTTCTGCTCGGGGTCGAGCACCTCGAGCAGGGCCGAGGCCGGGTCGCCGCGGAAGTCGTGGCCGAGCTTGTCGATCTCGTCGAGCACGAACACCGGGTTATTGGTCCCGGCCTTCTTGATGCCCTGGATGATGCGACCCGGCAGCGAGCCGACGTAGGTGCGCCGGTGGCCACGGATCTCCGCCTCGTCGCGCACGCCGCCGAGCGAGATGCGGCCGAACTTGCGGCCGATGGCGCGCGCGACCGAGCGGCCGAGCGAGGTCTTGCCGACACCCGGCGGGCCGGCCAGGCACAGGATCGGTCCCTTCTTGTCGTTCTTGAGCTTGCGCACCGCCATGTACTCGACGATGCGCTTCTTGATCTTGTCGAGGTCGTAGTGATCCTCGTCGAGGCAGCGCCGGACCTCGCCCAGCTCGATGTGGTCCTCGGTCGACACGCTCCACGGCAGCTCGACCAGCCACTCGAGGTAGGTCCGGGTCACGGTGTACTCGGCGCTCGACGGCTGCATGCCCTTGAGGCGGTCGAGCTGCTTGCGCGCGACCTTCTCGGCCTCCTCGGGCAGCTTGGCCTTGACGATCTTCTCGGCGAACTCGTCGAGATCGCCGGCGCCGTCGTCGAGCTCACCCAGCTCCTCCTTGATGGCCTTGAGCTGCTGGCGCAGCACGTACTCGCGCTGGTTGCGGCCCATCTCCTCCTGGACCTGGGTGTTGATGCGCTCCTTTACCTTGAGGACCTCGAGCTGGCGCGACAGGAACTGCAGCACCTTGCGGGTCCGGGCCTTGAGGTCGAACGTCTCGAGCACGTCCTGCTTCTCGGCCACCTCGAGCTCGAGGTTCGACGTCATGAGGTCGGCCAGGTGACCGGCCTCGGTCACGCTGTCGACCAGGGCGCCGGCCTCCTTGGGCAGCTCGGGCATGAGCTTGACCACGCGCTTGGCGATGTCCTTGAGGTTCATCACCAGCGCGTCGAGCTCGACGTCGGCCGTGGTCGGGTCGGGCACGGCCTTGACCTTGGCCGACAGGAACGGCTCGGCGCCCTCGAACGCGGTCGCTTCGAAGCGCGACACGCCCTGCAGGATCACCGAGAAGTTGTCCTTGGCCAGCTTGATGACCTTGAGGATGCGGGCGGCGCACCCGACCGTGTACAGGTCGCCGGCCTGTGGGTCCTCGGTGCGGGCGTCCTTCTGGGTCAGGATGCCGATGACCGGGCGCTCCTTGGCGATGGCGTCCTCGACGAGCCGGACCGACTTGCGACGGCCGACGTCGATCGGGATGATCGACCCGGGAAAGAGCACCGAGTTTCGCAGTGGGAGGATCGGGAGCTGATCCGGGATCTCGACCGGCGCGTCTCCCCCGGCCTTGGCCTTCGACATGATCGCAAGCTAGCGATGGAGAACCACGAGCGTCAAGGCAACCTGCCCGCAATGACAGGGACATTTCGTGTGAACGCCGCGGCGTGAGCCGATCGGTTGGGGGCCGCGATTGCGGGTCGGCCGAGCTTGACCCACGGCCGGCTCCGGTCATACCACTCGATCGTGAGCTCCACGCCACCGGCCGGGGACGACGACGGCGGGGCTCCGGCCAGCCCGGCCACGGGCGCCGAGCCGACCTCGACCGCGATCGAGACGGTGTTCGAGACCCTGCTGGCCGACATCGTGCGCGGCACCTACCCGGCCGGGGTGCGCCTGCCGGCCGAGCGCGAGCTGTCGCGCCAGCTCGGCGCCAGCCGGCCGACGCTGCGCGAGGCGCTGCGCCGCCTGGGCGAGTGGAACCTGGTCGAGCCGCGGCGCGGCTCGGGTGTGATGGTGCGGCACATGCGCGAGTGGTCGATCGAGGTGATGCCGGCGTACCTGCGCTACGCCCGGCCCAGCGCCGGCCAGCCGTCGGTGGCCCGCCTCCTGCTCGACATGATGTACCTGCGCCGCATGCTGGTGACCGACATCGTGCGGCAGCTGGCCCCGCGCGCCCGGCCCGGCTCGATGCTGGCCGCCCGCGCCGCCGCGGCCCGGGCCTGGAACAACCGGGCCGACGCCCGCAAGTACGCCCGCGACGACCTCGACGTGATGCGCGGGGTGGCCGAGGGCGCCGGCTTCTACCCGGCGATGTGGCTGCTCAACCGCATCGCCACCGTGTACGTCGACGTGGCCGATTCGACCTTGAGCGCGATCACCCCGCCGGCCGACTACGTCGACGTGTACGGGCGCTTCTTCGACGCGCTCGAGGCCGGCCAGACCGACGAGGCGTGCGCGCTCATCCACGGCTTCATGAGCCGGGTCGACGCGGCGATGGAGCAGGTGCTGGAGCGGATGGCATGATCGCCGGCGACGACTACCGGCTGCCGGGCCTGGTGCGCCCGGTGGTGCGAGCGCTGGCCGAGGTGGTGTGCCCGCCGCGCGCGGCCGAGCTCGGGCTGCTCGACGACGTCACCCGCCACGTCGCGGCCCAGATCGGCGCCATCCCGCCGCTGATGCGGCGTGGGCTCGAGGCCGGCCTCGTGACCTACGACCAGGGCGCCCGCCTGTACCCGCCGGCGCGCGGGCGCGCCGCCCACCGCCTGCCGGCCGACGTCCACGCCCGCTACTTCGCGACCTGGCAGCACGGCCCCACCCCGATCCACCGCCAGCTGGCGCGGGCGATCAAGCAGCTGATCGCCATGTCCTGCTACGAGCAGCCGGCCATGCTGGTCGACCTCGGCTACACCCCGGCGGCGTGGATCGACCAGGTCACGCGCCGACGCCTGACCGTGTACCAGCCGGCCATCACCCGGGCCGCGGCCGACGTGCTGGCGCCCGACCCGCTGCGGCCCGGTGCGCCCGCGCCGCACCCGCACGGCCACGGCCGGCGAGGGGCCAACTGATGGTGGCGGCGGCGCGCCCGCCACGGCCGGCGGTGGCGACCGGCGCGGCCCGGCCGCGCGGGATCACCATCGGCGAGGAGATCCGCGGCGACACCGTGCTCGACTGCGACGTGGTCGTCGTCGGCTCGGGCGCCGGCGGCGCGACCATCGCCGCCGAGCTGGCCGAGGCCGGGTGGGACGTGATCGTCCTCGAGGAGGGCGGGTACTACTCGACGCGCGACTTCACGGCCGAGGCGTCGACCATGATCCGCCAGCTGTACCGCGACGGCGCGGCGACGATGGCCATCGGCAGCCCGCCCATCCTGTACCAGGAGGGCCGCGCCGTCGGTGGCTCGACCGTCATCAACGGCGGCATGTCGTGGCGCACGCCCGAGCGCGTGCTCGATCGCTGGTGGCGCGACGCTGGCATCGACCACATCCGCGCCGCCGACCTCGAGCCGTACTTCGAGCGGGTCGAGCGTCGCATCCACGTCGCCCGCCAGGACCCGGAGTCGGTCGGCCGCGACAACGCGCTGCTCAAGCAGGGCGCCGACGCGCTGGGCTGGAAGGTGCTCGACAACCTGCGCAACCAGGTCCACTGCCCCGGCTCCAACAACTGCGCCTTCGGCTGCCCGACCGGGGCCAAGCAGTCGGCCCTGGTCAGCTACGTGCCGCGCGCCCTGCACTTCGGCGCCCGGCTGTACGCCGACGTGCGCGTCGCCCGCATCACCCGGCACGGCAAGCGCGCCACCGGCGTGGTCGGCCGCGTGGTCCGGCCCGACGGCCGGCCCGGGCCACACCTGGCGGTGCGGGCCAAGCTGGTGGTGGCCGCGTGCGGCGCGATCCACACGCCGGCCCTGCTCGAGCGGTCGGGCGTGCGCGTGCCGTCGGGCCGGATCGGCCACAACCTCAGCCTGCACCCCAACGTCAAGCTGGTCGCGACGTTCGATCAGCCGGTGCGCGGCTGGGAGGGCGTGCACCAGGCCTACCAGGTGCGCGAGTTCGAGGACGAGGGCCTGGTGTTCGCCGCCGTCAACGTGCCACCCAGCGTCGTCGCCATGACCTCCCCGGTCCACGGCGCCGCGCTCGGGGCGATGATGGCCGACTACGACAAGATGATGGTCGCCGGCATGCTGCTGGAGGACACGACGACCGGCCAGGTCCGCACCGTCGGCGGTCGACCGCAGGCGTTCTATCAGCTGTCCGACTTCGACGCGGCCAAGCTCATCCGCGGCGTCGGCCTGCTGGCCGAGCTGCTGTTCGAGGTGGGCGCGCGTGAGATCATGCTGCCGTTCGAGGGCGTGCCGGCCCTGACCCGGCCGGGCGACGTGCGTCGGCTGGCCGGCCTCCGCATCCCCAAGGAGACGATGGAGGTGGTGACGGTGCACATGATGGGCACCGCGGCGATGGGCCGCGACCGCGACCGCGCCGTGACCGACGGCTGGGGTCGGGTCCACGACGCGGCCGGCCTGGTGGTGGCCGACGCCTCGCTGTTCCCCACGCCGATCGGCGTCAACCCGATGGAGACCATCATGGCCCTGGCCACCCGCACCGCCGGCTTCCTCATCGATCACCAGGGGCAGGTGCTGGCGTGACCGCCGCGTCGCCCACCAGCAGCGGCGCCGGGCGCGGCGCCGGCACCGCGTATCCGTCGGCGCGGGTGCTCGAGCTCGAGCGCGCCAGCCGGCCCGAGCTCGACCGCGTGTTCCAGCGCGGGGTCACGCCCGACCTGGGCGGCCTGGTCGGCTGGGAGTTCCGCGGCGTCAACACCCAGTTCGTCGCCATCAGGACCTCGGCCTGGGCCAAGTGGGTCGGCATCAAGAAGTTCACCAAGGGCTTCTTCCGCGACCACGATGGCCAGGTCCACGGCTACAACGTGCCCATCGTCCAGGGCCGCCTCGACGACGCCTGGGTCGCCAAGCCCGACGACCACGCGCCCAGGCGGTTCGGGTTCTTCCTGGTCACGCCGGTCGACCCGAGCGCGCGCGACAACGCCTACCTGCACGCGCTGCTGCTCGACTACGGGCGCGGCGGCAACAAGCCGTGGGACCCCAGCCGCGGCCTGCGCGACTACGTGGTGCAGGTCGACGCCGACAACCCCGACGTCCTGCTCGGCCGCGCCTTCTACGCCGTCGGCCCGGCCCGGCTCGAGACCAACTTCTTCATCCTCGAGCGCCACCGCCGCGGCCTGACCGAGTACGCGCGCCGGTAGGTGATCGCCTGCCGCCGACGACGCCGCGCGTATGCCCGTGCCCGATGGTCTGGACCCGGCCTCGCCCCTGGGTGCCGCGCTGGCGGCGCTCCTCGATCGCGCCCGCGGCCAGCTCACGGCGGCCGACCTGCCCGCGCTGGTGATGGGGGATCCCGGCACCGCCGACTACGTCGCGGCCTACGCGCGGGTGCTCACCGACGGGCTGCCCGCGCTGCTCGAGCCCGACGCTGGCGGGCGCCGGCTGCTGCACCACTTCGACATCCGCGAGAACCTGCTGCTGTCCCACACCGACGCGGCCCGATCCGGGCGCCACCGCTGGTTCTCGATCCTGACCGGATGCATCGAGCTGCTCGACTGGCACGACCCCGACCATCACCGGGCCGCCCCGGCCGCGCGCATGCTCGGCCAGGTCCTGACCGACAGCTTCGCGCTGGAGGCGGCCGGCGATCCGGCCGCCCCGGTCGACCTGCTGCCGGCGCTGACCGCCGCGCTGCAGGAGACCGAGCACCAGCACCGCCACGCCCTCGCCGTGCTGGCGGCCCTCCTGGTCGGCCCGCGCCGCGGGGCCGAGCCGGAGGCCGCGTGCGCCGAGCTGCACCGCTGCCACGACGCCTTCCAGGAGTGGGTCGACGCCGACGGCGGCAACAACCCGTGGGTGGCGCGGTCAGAGGCCTTCGTGTGGGGCGCCGTCCTCGACCACCGCGCCGACCTGGCCCGCTGGCTCGCGCTGGTGCACGCGCACTGCCCCAGCGCGCCGGGGATCGCCGCCGTGACCCGGGCCCGGCTGCTCGAGGAGGGCGCGCGCTGGCGACCGCGCCGACGCTGAGACCGCCGGTGGTGCGACGATGCGCTGGGCCGGCCTGGCAGGCCTGAAGAAGCCCCCTGCCAGGCGGTCTCGATCTCGCACGTCAACGCGCGCGGGCGGCCGTCACTGCGGCCCTTCGATGCGCGCGCCTGGTTCGACCGACACCCGGGTCACCTCCTCGCGCGCCATCGGGTCGGGCTGGGCACCTTCCAGCACCGGCAGCTTCATGACGATGACCTCGCCGCGTCCGGCCACGGCGTGGAGCTGCACGCCGGCGCCGGCCCACCAGCACTGCATGGCGGTCAGGGCGCTCATGGCCGGGTTGGGGCCGATGTCGTTACACGTGCCGTCGAAGGTGCCGACCGGATGCGAGGTCGCGTGGCCGCGCTCGTCGGTCAGGGTCAGGAACACCTCGGAGCGCGGCGTCGACGCGCCCGGGCGGGACGCCGACGTCGCCCCGAACGACACCGAGGCCTTCTTGGCTGGCCCGGTCGGCCCCTCGGGCGTGGTCGGTTCGGTCTTGCCGCCGCCACACGCGGCGAGCGCGGTCAGTGCGGCCGCGAACAGGACGGGACGAACACGCAGACGGGACGGTTGGCGCAGGACCATACGGGTACCGTACCCGGCAGGCCCCTCACCTGCCACTCCCTGACCCGGCCTGGCAGGGTCAGGCTGGCTTCGCTGCTGCGACAGCAAGCCACACGCCGGCGCCACGGCGTCAGGGCTTGCGCAGCGTGACGCCGAGGGCGGTCGCCGCCGCGTCGAGCGCCACCTGCGGCCCGAGCACGAGCACTGACGCCCGCGCCGGCGCCAGCTGGCGCAGCGTGCCGACCTGGTCGAGCGTGAGCCGGGCGACCTCGTCGGCCAGCACCAGCTCGGTGCGCAGATCGCGCCCTCGGGCGACCGCGCCCTCGACCTGGTCGGCCAGCGCACCCGCCGCGGTCGACACGGCGCGCAGTCGGGCCAGCACCCGCCGCCGCGCCGCGACGAACGCCAGCGCGGTGGCAGGCCCTGCCGTGGCCAGCTCGTCGAGCTTGGCCCGGACCAAGGTCAAGGCCTCCGCGGTGCGAGCCGGGTCGATGCTGCCGTGCGCCTCGATCGATCGTGCCAGCCGCTGGTCGACGAGCGTGGCCGGCAGGCACCAGCAATCGAGCGGCGTTCCTCATCGGGCCGCGACGATGTCACAGCCGCACCCGTGGCGGCATCGGGTACGTGGGCACTTCTGTTACAGTGCCGCATGGCCTTCGCTCGCCTGGTCGTCATCGCCGGCCCCGATCTGGGCCGCGAGTTCGACGTGCCGATGCGCGGCGGCAGCATCGGCCGCGACGGCGCCGGGCTGGTCGTGCTGACCGACCCGGCGGTGTCGCGCCTGCACTGCCACCTCGAGCTGCGCGAGGAGGCGATGTGGCTGGTCGACGACAGCGGCAAGGGCCGCACCCTGGTCAACGGCGCGCCCATCACCATCCACCGCCTGCAGACCGGCGACGAGCTGGTGCTGGGCACGACCCGCCTGTCGTTCCTGGGCGGCGACGGCGACGGCGCCCGCGCCAGCCGCCCGGGCGCCGGCAAGGTCACCATGGAGGTGTCGTCGCGCCAGCTGATGGCGCTGGTGCACGGCCGCGGCGACGACCGGGCCCAGCGCACGCTGGCGGCCATCGCCGAGTTCGGCGACCGCCTGCGCGCCGACAGCACCGCCGGCCCGGCCGTCGTGGCCCGGGCCGCGTGTGAGCTGGCCCTGACCGCCCTCGGCGCGCAGCGGGCCTTCGTGCTGGTCGGCGCCAGCGGGCGCCTCGGGCCGCTGGCGGGAGCGCTGGCCGCCGGCGAGCCGGCCGGGGCGCCGGTCGCGCCGGCCCGGGACCTGGTCGACAAGGTGGTGCGCGACGGCAAGGCGCTCACGGTGGCGCTCGGTGGTCGCGCCACCATCATGGTGCCGCTGCCCGGCGCCGGCGACGAGCCCGGCGTGTTCTACGTCGATCGCGCCGGCGGCGGCCGCGACTGGGACGACCTCGACGCCATGACCGCGGCCTGCCTGGCCAACCTGGTCGGCGCCGCGGTCATCGGCGCCGACACCCGCGACCAGCTGGCGCGCGGCAAGGCCGCGCTCGAGGAGCGGCTGTCCGACGGCGAGTTCATCGGCCGCTCGCCGGCGGCGCAGCGCATCATGGACTTCGTGGCCCGGGTCGGCCCGAGCGACGCGACCGTGCTGCTCGGCGGCGAGTCGGGCTCGGGCAAGGAGATGGTGGCGCGCGCCATCCACCGCGCCAGCCGGCGCGCGCGCGGGCCGTGTGTCGCGGTCAACTGCGCGGCCCTGACCGAGACGCTGATCGAGTCGGAGCTGTTCGGCCACGAGAAGGGCGCGTTCACCGGCGCGACCGATCGCAAGCTCGGCCGGTTCGAGCTGGCCGACCGCGGCACCCTGTTCCTCGACGAGGTCGGCGAGCTGCCGCTCGGCCTGCAGACCAAGTTCCTGCGCGTGCTCGAGGAGCGCCGGTTCGAGCGTGTCGGCGGCGGCAAGGCCATCGACGTCGACGTCCGGGTGGTGGCGGCGTCCAACCGCGACCTGGCCGACATGGCCCGGCGCGGCACCTTCCGCGAGGACCTGTACTACCGGCTGTCGGTCATCCACACCGTGGTCCCGCCGCTGCGCGACCGCCCCGACGACGTGCTGCTGCTGGCCGACTTCTTCCTGGCTCGCTTTCGCCAGCAGGCCGGGCGCCGCATCACCGGCTTCCATGCCGACGCCCAGCGCGCGCTGGCCGCGCACCGGTGGCCGGGCAACGTGCGCGAGCTGCGCAACGCGGTCGAGCGCGCGGTCGTGCTCGGCGACGGTGATCTGATCCGCGCCGAGGACCTGCCGCCCAACATCGCCGCGCCGCCGCCGCGGCGCAGCTCGCCGACGCCGCCGATGGGCTCGATGGCCATCGTCGCGGCGCCCAGCGCGCCCGCGCCGGCCTCGGGCGGCCCGAGCGACGGCGGCCCGTTCATCGTCGCCCCGGCCGCGGCGCCGACCGCGCCGGGGACCGGGCCGGGGCCGGCCCGCTCGCTCAAGGACCTCGAGCGCGACGGCATCATCGCCGCCCTCGCCGCCACCGGCGGCAACAAGGCCCAGGCCGCCGCCATCCTCGAGATCGACCGCTCGACCCTGTACAAGAAGCTCAAGGACTACGGCATCGAGGCGTGACGGCCGGCGCCGGGCCGCGCCCGCCCGCGGCTCAGCGCAGCCACGGCGCCGGGCCGCGCCCGCCCGCGGCTCAGCGCAGCCACGGCGCCTGGCCCAGGCCGTCGCGCTGCCGCCGCCAGGACGCCAGCGCCAGCGGCGTCTCGGCCGCGATCGCGCGCGCGACCGACGGGACCGCGGCCAGCCGGGCGGCGTAGTCCTCGATCGGGGACAGCTCGAGCCGGAACGTCCTGGCGATGATGAAGGCCCAGGCCAGGTACGCGTCGGCGACGGTGAACTGGTCGCCCGCATAGAAGGGCCGTGATCCGAGGGCGCGGGCCAGGTCGGCCAGCACGGTGGGAGCGCTGTCGCGGGCGTGCGCGCGCGCCGCGGGCGGGGTCGCCAGCGCACCCAGCGGAAACAGGATCCGCTTGTGCACCTCCGTCGCCGCGAAGCTGAGCCCCTCGAGGGTGCGGAAGCGCTCGCGCTCGGACCCGCCCATCAGCCCAGACCCGGGTGACCGGGCCACCAGGTACTGGGTGATGGCGCCGACCTCGACCAGGTGGTCGCCGTCGTCGAGCACCAGCACCGGCACCTGGCCGCGCGGGTTGACGGCCAGGTAGTCGGCGCCGTCGCCGGTGCAGCGCTTGGTGTACAGGTCGACCTCGCGCAGCCCGAGCGCGACGCCGGCCGCGTCGGCGACGATCCGCACCACCATCGAACAGGCGTAGGGGGAGAAGTACAGGTCCACGGTCACGCTCCTGGGAAGGTCCAGGGCGCAGCATCGGCCCACGGCCGGCCATGGGCCAGTGGCGAATCCGACACCGACACGTCCGTTCTTGCCATGCTCGTTTCAGGGCCAACCCACCCCGCCCGTGGCACGATCGGCGCCGATGCGCGTCGCCATCCTGGTCGCCGACGGGTTCACCGACTCCGGCCTGTCGGTCGCGCTCGACGTGTTCCGGACCGCCAACACCCTGGCCCGCCGCGCCGGCCAGGCCGCGCCCTTCGCGGTCGAGGTGGTCGCGCCGCGCCGACGGGTCCGCGCCGCGTCCGGCCTGGTCCTGGGCCCGACCGCCCCACTCACCACGGTGGCGCGCGCGGCGCTGGTGCTGGTCCCCGGTTACTGGGCCGAGACCGCGGCGGAGCTGGAGCTGATCCTGGCCCGCCCCGACGTGCGGCGGCTGCCCGGGGTGATCCGCGCCGCGCACGAGCGCGGCGCCATCGTCGGCTCGTCGTGCGGCGGCGCGTTCGTCCTGGCCGAGGCCGGGCTCCTCGACGGGCGCGCGGCGACGACGACCTGGTGGCTGGCCCCACAGCTGCAGCAGCGCTGCCCGCGCGCGCGCGTCGACGCCGAGCGCGCCCTGGTGGTCGACGGGCGGATCGTGACCGCCGGGGCGGTGTTCGCGCAGGCCGATCTGGTGCTGCACATCGTGGCGCGGGTGTGTGGGCCGACCCGGTCACGCCAGGTGGCGCGCCTGCTCCTGCTCGGCACCCACGACTCGCAGGCGGCGTTCATGGCGGTCCACCAGCTCGCCGCCAACGACGAGACCGTGCGGCGTGCCGAGGCGTGGGCGCGGCGGCGCCTGGACCGCGGGTTCAGCGTGGGGGAGATGGCGCGCGCCGCCGGCGCCAGCCCGCGCACCCTGGCGCGCCGGCTCGCCGCCGCGGTCGGCACCACGCCGATCGGCTTCGTCCAGCGCCTGCGGGTCGAGCAGGCGGTGCACCTGCTGGAGACGACCTCGCTGTCACTCGAGGAGGTGAGCGCCCGGGTCGGTTATGCCGACGCCAGCACCCTGGGGCGGGTCATCCGCAAGCACGTCCACGCCTCGCCGCGCCAGCTGCGGCGCTGACGGCGGCCAATCGTCGGCGCCGGCGCCGAAACGAATGAGGGCCGCCAGCACGGCGGCCCCCGCGGCGGCGCCAGGCCAGGGGCCGGCGGCGCATCATCACGAGCAGGTCAGCGCGGGTTCTTGCGCGGGCGGCCACGCTTGCGCGGGGCCTCGCCGCCGCCGAACTCGAGCTCCTCCGAGAACCGCTCCTCGGTGAAGTCGTCGACCGACACGTTGAGGCCCTCCAACCGCCGCAACTCCTCACGCTCGAACTCAGCAAAAGACGTGTAAACGCGCGGAACTCCGTACGACATGGCGCCTCCCGAGGGGTTTGTGGGGGGCCGGCCACCCGGCTCTATCCCACATGTCCTACATCTGCTCACAAAGTACGCGAGCTCAATCCGGAACCCAACTTTTTTTCTCGGACCGCGCGAATGGCGCGGCCTGGGACGCGCGCCGGCCAGTGTGGCCCCACGCGGGTTTGCCCGCCGTCACAGCCGCGTGTTACCTGCGAGGCATGGCCCGGATCATCGCGGTCGCGAACCAGAAAGGCGGGGTCGGCAAGACCACGACGGCGATCAACCTCGCCGCCTCCGTGGCCACGCGTGGCTACCGCGTCCTGCTGGTCGACTTCGATCCGCAGGGCAACGCCTCCTCGGGCGTCGGCCACCCGCGCGACAAGGTCGAGCTGACCATCTACGACGCGCTGGTCGGCAACGCGACGCTGGCCGAGGTCATCCGCCCGACCGACCTGCCCACGCTGTGGGTGGCGCCGGCCACCACCGACCTGGTCGGCGCCGAGATCGAGCTCATCGGCGCCGATCGGCGCGAGCGGTTCCTGGCCGACTGCCTGGCCACCGTCGCCGCCGACTACGACTACATGGTCATCGACTGCCCGCCGTCGCTGGGCATCCTCACCCTCAACGCGCTGGTGGCCGCCCACGGCGTGATCGTGCCGATGCAGGCCGAGTACTTCGCGCTCGAGGGGCTGTCGGCCCTGACCGCCACCATCGACCGCGTCCGCGCCGCCTACAACCCGGGCCTGACCATCGACGGCGTGCTGTTCACGATGTACGACGCCCGCACCAACCTGTCGGGCCAGGTCCGCGGCGAGGTCGCGTCGTTCTTCGGCGACAAGGTCTTCACCACCGCGGTGCCGCGCAACGTCCGCCTGTCCGAGGCGCCCAGCCACGGCCAGCCGGCGCTCCTGTACGACCTGCGCTGCCCGGGGACCAAGAGCTACCTGGCGGTGGCCGAGGAGTTCCTGGCCCGCATGCCGCCGCCGGAGGCCGCGGCGTGAGCGCCGCCGTCGACGGGCCCTCGCGCGGAGGGCGGGCGTGAACGACAAGAAGCGCGGACTGGGTCGCGGCCTGTCGGCGCTGCTGCCGTCGGCCCCGCCGGCGCGCCCGCCCACCGCCCCGGCGCCCGCCCCGGCCCCTGCCAGCGCCGCCTCGGCCCCGGTGGCCGCGCCGGCCAGCGCCACGCCGCGCGTCTACTTCCAGGCCAACATCGAGGACGTCTTCCCCAGCCCGGACCAGCCGCGCCGGCGCTTCCCCGACACCGAGCTCGACGAGCTGGCCGAGTCCATCCGTGCCCACGGCGTCATCATCCCGCTGGTGGTGCGGCCGCGCGCCGCCGGCGGCTACCTGCTCATCGCCGGCGAGCGGCGCTGGCGGGCGTCGCAGCGGGCCGGCCTGCACCAGGTGCCGGTGGTGGTGCAGCAGGTCGACGGGCGCGAGGCGTTCGAGCGGGCCATCGTCGAGAACGTGCAGCGGGCCGACCTCAGCCCGCTCGAGGAGGCGGCCGCCTACCACCGCCTGACCGCCGAGTTCGGCCTGAGCCAGGAGCAGGTCGCGGCCCGCGTCGGCAAGGACCGATCGACCGTGGCCAACGCCATCCGCCTGCTGCGCCTGCCGCCGCCGGTGCGGGTCCTGGTCGAGGACGGCCGGCTCAGCATGGGCCACGCCCGCGCCCTGCTCGCCCTGCCGCGTGAGCAGGACCTCGAGGCGGCGGCGCGCGAGGTGGTCGGCAAGGCGCTGTCGGTCCGCGCCACCGAGGCCCTGGTCCGGCGCTGGGGCAAGCCGGCACCAGCACCGACCAAGGCGGCGGCGCCGGCCGGCAAGAGCGCGGCGGTGCGTGACCTCGAGCAGCGCCTGACCCGGGCCCTGGGCGGGCCGGTCGTCATCGACGAGGACGCGCCCGGCAAGGGCGGCCGCATCGAGATCCGCTACCACGATCTCGATCACCTCGATCGCCTGCTCGATCAGCTCCTGTAGCCGCCCGACGCTAGCAGGATGCTGAAGAAGCATCCTGCTAGTCATTTCTGATCTCGCAGCCTGCTGAAAACACGGAGCCCGTCCCGTCGGCTGGAGCCGCCGGCACGGGTTTTTCAGCAGCCTGCTAGCTAGTACGCGACGATGAACGGCAGCCGCACACCGAGCCCGGCCGCCGTGGTCGCGCCGAGGTGGTCCCCGGCCCGCCCACGCACGCCGAGCTCGGCCCACAGCGACAGCCCGAAGGTGCCGACCATGAACGAGCCCGGATGGGTCGTCGCCACCGGCGCCCACAGCTCGGTCTGCACCCGCGCCGCCACCCCGGTCAGCACGGCCGACCCGGCCGTGAGCACCTCGCCGCGCCCGCTCAGCCAGCCGCGGACGTGGCGGGTCCGGCCGATGGTCACGGCGACGTCGAGGTAGGCGCCGTGGGCGTCGCGCACCGCCGGCACGGCGGCGCGCGCCATCGGCGCCGAGCCGCTGGCCGCGTCGGACCCGGGCCCGAGGATCGCGATCCACCCGACCGTGACGTCGACCGGCGTGGGCGACGGCATCAGCGCGGCCCAGCTCAACCCGGCCTGCAGCTGGGTGGCCAGGACGCGCGGACCGGCCTCGGAGGCCAGCGTGGCCTGGCCCACCTCGAACTCCATCGGTGGCACCACGCCACCTCGCCCGGCGCGCGCCAGGCCGGGCGCCGCGGCCAGCGTGAACAACGTGGCGACGGCGGCGACGACGTGGCGCGACATGGGCCGGCAGGTCGCAAGCACCGTGCCGGCGTGGGCCGGCCCAGGTGGCGGGAACTGCTGCCGAGCCGCGTCGGCTGACCCGGTCGTCATCGACGCGAGTGTGGCGCTGGCGGCACCGGCCCGGTGCGAGCGTGGCGCTGGCGCCACATCGTGGTCAACGTGATCACCCCGCGGTTGTCAACCACCCGGCCGGTTACCCCTCGGCGCCCCCAAGGATCCGCGCCTGCGCCCATGTGTGTCGGCGCCGATTGCGTGATACTGCGCTCGCGTCCATGACGGATCGGGAGCATCAGAGGATCCCCTACGCCGTCGAGGTCCACTACCGGACCGCGTCGTCGTTCCTCATGGCGTACTCGGTCAACGTCTCGCGCGGCGGGCTGTTCCTCGAGACCGAGCAGGACGCCGCGGTCGGCAGCCCGATCGAGCTGCGCTTCGCCGTGCCCGGCGCCGGGCCGATCACCGTCGCCGGCGTGGTGGCGTGGCGACGCGGGCGCGAGAACCCGGAGGGCCCGCCCGGCCTCGGCCTCGAGTTCCACGACCTCACGCCCGGCCTGGGCGGGGTCATCGACCACCTCGTCGCCGGCTACGCCGGGATGACCTTGCTGCTGATGTCGGGCGACCGCCAGGATCGATCGAACCTGGCGCGCTCGATGCGCTCCATCGTCACCACCGCCGAGATCATCCAGGCCGCCGACGCGCGGGTCGCCGAGACGCTCCTCAACAGCGAGGTCGACCTCGCGGTGATCGACCTCGACTTCGACGAGGAGGGCGGGCTGGCCACGCTGCGCGCGGCCAAGGCGGTGCAGCCACCCATCCCGACGGTGGCGCTGGCCTCGTCCAAGCGCCTGCGTGACCAGGCCCGCGCCGCCGGCGCCGACGAGCTGTGCTCCAACCCGCCTCCGTTCAGCGAGCTGCAGCTGGCCATCGTGCGCGCCCTCGGCCGACCGCTCGCCGTGCGCTGAGCGAGCGCCGCGTCAGCCGCGTCGGCCGCGTCGGCGTGCGCAGGCGTCGACGGTGTTCTCGAGCAGGCAGGCGATGGTCATCGGCCCGACGCCGCGCGGCACCGGCGTCACGGCCGCGGCGCGTTCGACCGCCGCCGGCGCGACGTCGCCGACCAGCTTGCCGTCACCGGTGCGGTTGATGCCGACGTCGATCACCACGGCGCCGTCGGCGATCCACGAGGCCTCGACCATGTGCGGGCGACCGATCGCGGCGATGACGACGGTGGCGCGGCGAACCTCGTCGGCCAGGCCGCGCGTGTGCGAGTGGCACAGGGTGACGGTGGCGTTGCTGTTGGTCAGCAGGAGCGCCATCGGCTTGCCGACCAGGACGCTGCGCCCGAGCACGACGGCGCGCGCGCCGGTCAGGTCGACGCCGGCGTGGGCCAGCAGGTGCATGCAGCCGCGTGGGGTACACGGCACGAAGCGCGGCCGGCCCTGCGCCAGCAGGCCGAGGTTGATCGGGTGCAGGCCATCGACGTCCTTGGCCGGGTCGATGGCCGCGATCACCGCGTCGGTGTCGAGGCCACGCGGCAGCGGCAGCTGGACCAGGATGCCGTCGACGCTGGGGTCCGCGTTGAGGGTGGCGACCAGCGCCAGCAGCTCGGCCTGGCTGGTGCTGGCCGGCAGGCGATGATCGACCGGGTCGACCCCGGCCTCGAGCGCGGCCCGGGTCTTGGCCTTGACGTACACCGCCGACGCCGGATCGTCGCCGACGAGCACCACCGCCAGCGTGGGCGCGTGGCCGCGCGCCCGCAGCGCCGCGGCCCGGGTCGCGACCTCGGCGCGAACGGTCGCCGCCAGCGCGGCGCCGTCGAGGAGACGCGCGGTCACGACGTGCTCGCCGCCGAGCCGCCGCCGCCGCCGCTGCTGCCGCCGCTCGGCGTGCTGCCACCACCGCCGCCGCCGCCCGCCGGCGCCGCGCCGCCGCCGCCGCCGCCGCCATCACCACCGCCGCTGCCACCGGTGCCGGTGCCGGTGCCGGTGCCGGTGCCGCTCGTGCCGGTGCCCGTGCTGGTCGCACCGGCCGACGATCCGCCGCCGGCGTCGGGCTTGCTCGACGAGTACAGGTCCTTGTACCAGCCGCCGCCCTTGAACTGGAACGCCGAGCGGGAGATGAGCCGCTCGAGCGCGCCGCCGCAGGCCTCACACACCGTCTTGGGCGGATCGGCCATCCGCTGCTGGTACTCGAATTCCTTGCCGCAGGCAGTACAACCGTATTCATAGACCGGCATGGCGAAGGCCGGGTACCACGCCGTCCCCGGGTGTTCAAGGGCGGCGCGGAGCGCCGGGGCCGCTCACGGCGCCAGCCGCACGACCCGGACCGCCAGCTCACCGTCGACGTCGATCAGCTCGCCGTCACCGATGACCTTGCCGCCGGCGCGCAACTCGACCCGATCCCCGGTGCGCCGACCCAGCGGCAGCACCTGGCCCGGGCTCAGCTCGAGCAGGCGCCGCGCCGACGCCCGAACCGTGCCGGCCACGACCGTGACGTCGACCGCGAGATCGTCGACCAGCTGCTCGTCCATGGCCAGCCGTTGGTACCGCGAAGCGACCCGGAGCGGGGCCTCGCCCGCGGTCATCTCGACGTCGACCCCACCCCGCCCGACCGCCAGCCGCCCCCGCCCCGGCCCGGCCGCCCAGCTCGGCACCAGCACGTCGCGCGGGCGCAGCGCGGCGACCTCGTCGGCCGCCAGCACGCAGCGCGCCACCAGCACCGGGAGCTCGAGCACCTCGTCGAGCCAGGCCGCGCCCGGACCGGTCGGCACCGTCGCCAGGCCGCGCCGCGGCCGGGCCATCACCAGCGCGGCCGGGGCGACGACCACGACCACCCCGCGGACGTTGCCCAGGACCTCCAGCTCGATCAGCACGTCCCCGTTCGTCGGCGCCACCTCGCGCCCGGTCAGGTCGGTCGGCTCGACCTCGCCGGCGGCGCCGAGCGCCTCGAGCGCGGCCGCCAGCGCCAGCGCCCACACCGCCTGCTCGGCCGGCGTCGGTGGGCGGGCCAGCGGCAGCTCGTCGGGGCCGCCGAGGACGAGCTGGGTCAGACCCCGGACCAGGCGGCCACCACCGACGATCCGGACCAGCCCGACCGGAGTGGCGATCTGGGCCACCGCCGCGCCCGGATCGGCCAGGCGCTGCCGTGCGGCCTGGGGGTCGTCGACCCGGCTGACCCGGGTCCCGACCAGCGCCAGCGCCACCCCGAGCACGTCCAGACGAACCCCGATGCCGCGCATCAGCTCCGCGTGCCGGGCCCCGAGCCAGCCTGCCAGGGCCGACTCCAGCTCGGCAGCCGACCGGGACAGGCGCGGAAAGTCCATCGGTGTCGGCATCCTACCAGCCTTCAGGGCGGCTGAAAAACCGGGCCCGGCGGCCCCGGCGACCGGACCGGCTGCCGGCCGGGCAAGAAGTTGGTGATCCGCGGCTGACGTAGGATCATATCCTACATCTCGCACCTGGAGGGGTCGGCATGCTCGAACGACGCTTTGGCTTTCGCATCCCGCTCACCGTGTTCGGCACCTCGTACGTCCGCGACCGGCCGGTCCGCGTGTTGTGCAGCGACGTCAGCGACTCCGGCGTCGGCATGACCGCCGTCCACGGAGTGGCGCCGCCGGCGGGCACCGTCGTCGGCGTCGAGCTCGAGCTACCCGGCACCACCGACACCCTGTGGGCTGCCGGTGAGATCTGCCGGCACCACAACGACGGCGCCGACGGCCTGACCACCGACCTCGGCCTGCGCTTCACGGCGATGGCCCGCCTGCACGCCCGGCTGCTGCGCGACTTCTGCGTCGAGGCCCGGCGCGGGACCCTGGCCCAGCTGCTGTCGCGCGTGCGCCTGGCGTCCTAGTCCCAGGCACGCCACGACGAGCCCCGGGCGCGGGCGCGCGTTATAGTCGAGGTCGGCGCCCGGCGCCGGCCCCATGCCCACCCGCCATCGCTCGGCCACGCTCCTCGCCCTGGTCGCCGCCGTCGCCGGCGCCGCCGCCGCCGCCGCGCCGACCCCGGCCTACGCCCAGGGCGACGACTGGGAGGTCAAGCGCGACCCGTTCGACAAGGCGGTGATCGCCCGCTGGAAGGGCATCCTGGCCCGCAGCCCCAACGACGCCGGCGCGCTGGCCAAGCTGCTCGAGCTGTACCGGCGCTACCGCACGGTCGACCTGCTGGTGAGCGAGTACGACAAGGTCCTGGCCAGCAAGCCGGGCGACTACGCCACCCTGGTCGTGCTGGCCCGGCTGGCCCGCGCCCGCGGCGACGACGCCACCGCGCTGACGCGCTTCGAGGAGGCGGCCCGAGCGCGGCCCAGCGACGCCGCGGTGTGGCTCGAGGTCGGGCAGCTGTACCGCGGCGCCGGCAAGCAGGCCGAGGCCAAGCGCGCGCTCGAGGCGGCGCGAGCCGGCGCCGGTGGCCAGCGCGCGCTCAAGATGAAGGCGCTGCGCGGGCTGGCCGACCTGGCGCTGGCGGCCGGCGACGTCGCCGCCACCAAGACCTACTTCGAGGAGTACCTCGCGCTCGATCCGAAGAACGTGCAGCTCCGCCTCGAGCTGGGTGATGCCCTGGCCGGCGCCGGCCACCACGCCGACGCCATCGCCACCTTCCAGCAGGCCGAGAAGCTCCTGGCCGGCGACCCGCCACGCCGGGTCGAGGCGGTCGCGCGGATCGGCGCCGCGCTCGAGCAGCAAGGCCAGGACGACGCCGCGGTGACCGAGTACCGCCGGGCCATCAAGCTGGTGCCGCGGGGCTACTACCTCGAGGTCGAGCTGACCGCGCGTATCGTCGACATCTTCCGGCGCAAGCAGGACCTGGCCGGCCTCCTCCGCACCTACGAGCGCGACTGGGCCGAGGCCCGGCGCGGCCACTTCGAGTGGGACACGCTGGCCCGGCTGTACGAAGAGACCGGCGACCAGGACAAGGCGGTGGCGGCCTATCGCAAGGCGGTGGCCAAGGCGCCGTGGGAGCTCGACACCCAGCGCCGGTTGATCGCCCTGCTCGAGAACGTCGGCAAGGACGTCGAGGCGCTGCGCCAGCTCGAGACGGTGGTCAAGGTCGCGCCCGGCGAGGCCCGGTTCCAGCTCGAGCTGGCCGAGCGGTACTGGCGCCGCGCCGACGGCAAGAAGGCGCTCGAGACCCTGCGCCGCCTCGAGCAGCGCTTCCCGGGCGACGCCGGCATCCTGACCGCGGCGGCGGACCTGTACACCCGGTGGGGCAAGGAGGACCTGGCGGTGGCCGCGTTCGAGCGGCTGGCCCGGCTCGAGCCCGACGAGCCGTCGCACCTGGTCACCCTGGGCGCGCAGTACTTCCAGCGCGGCGAGAAGGACAAGGCGCTGGCGACCTGGCGCCGGCTGGCCAACGGCAAGAGCGCGGCCGGCTACGCCCGGCTCGGCGAGGTGCTGGCCGAACACGGCATGCCGGCCGACGCCCGCACCAACTACGACAAGGCGATCAAGCTCGAGCCCAAGAACGCCGACCTCTACCGCGGCCGGGCCCAGGTGTTCGAGAGCACCAAGGCCTTCGCCGACGCGGTGGGCGACTGGGAGAAGGTGCTGGCCCTGACCCCGGCCACCGATCGGGCCAAGCGCAAGGAGGCACAGCGCCGCCTGGTCCAGCTCATCACCCGCTGGGGCGCGCGGGTCAGCGAGTACCACAACCGCTGGACCGCGGCGTTCAAGAAGTCGCCGCCCGATGTCGAGGCCGGCTACTTCCTCGTCGAGTACTACGGGCGGCGACCGCAGAAGGGCGAGCCGCTCGCCACGCTCGAGGCGCTGCGCCGCCTGGTCCCGGCCGACCAGGAGACCCTGCTCGACCTGGTCAAGGCCTACCGCCACGTCCACCGCTACGACGACGCGGTCGCCCTGCTGCTCGAGCTGGCCAAGCTGGCGCCGGCGCGCGAGCGCGAGGTGTACTCGCAGATCGCCGAGATCAAGACCGAGGCGCGATCGGACCAGGAGGCCATCGAGTGGGCGCAGAAGGCGCTGGCCAAGGCGCCCAAGGACCCGGTCGCCTACGAGCGCCTGGCCGAGCGCTACGTCGAGATGCAGCGCTTCACCGACGCCATCGCCGCCTACCAGAAGACCCTCGAGCTCGACCCGCGCAACTACAAGGCCCACTTCGCGCTGGCCCGCCTGCACGTGCAGGAGTCCAAGCCGGCCGCCGCGGCCGACCTGTACCGCAAGATCCTGCGCAACGCGACCGACGAGGAGATCGTCGGCCGGGCCGGGCGCGAGGCGATCGATCTCGAAGAGCTGACCGACACCCTCGGCGAGCTCGAGAAGATCGTCGCGCCGCTGTCCTTCATGATGTCGCACCGCCCGGTCTACCGCCGGCTGCTGGTCGATCTGTACCTGCGCTACGTGCCACACCTGGTCGAGCGCACGCGCTACGGCAGCGCCGAGGTCAAGGCCGCGGCCCGGACCGAGCTGAGCCGGCTGGGCGCGCACGGCATGAAGCCGCTGCTCGAGGCGCTGCACGACGACAAGGACCCGCACCAGCAGCGCACCGCCGTCGCCGTGCTCGGCCACCTCGGCAACCGCGGCGCCGCCGCGCCCCTGGTGCAGCTGGCCGTGCAGCCCGGCAAGGGCGAGGGCGCGACGCCGCGGCCGATCGGGACGCTGCGGCCGACCCTCGACTGGGAGGTGCGGATCGACGCGCTGGTGGCGGCCGGGCGGCTGGGCGACCCTGGCATCATCGATCGGGTCGCGCCGCTGGCTCGCCACGACGAGGTCGCGATGCGCGAGGCGGCGGTGTTCACCCTCGGCCGCACCGGTGACGCCCGCGCCGTGCCCGGCCTCCTGGCCGCGCTCGACGACAGCCGCGACAGCGTCCAGGTCCTGGCCTGCCTCGGCCTGGCCCAGGTCGCCGAGGCGCGCGCGGTCACCGCCATGGCCGAGGTGGTGGCGCAGCCGCGGCGCCACGACCAGGTCCGCGCCGCCTGCGCCTTCGGGCTGGGGCATCGCCGGGCCAGCGGGCGCGGCAAGGACCTGCTGGCGGCCCTGGTCGACAACCAGGGCGAGACCCAGCGCCTGGCCGGGTGGGCCCTCGGCCAGCTCGCCGACCCGGGCGCGACCGGCCCGCTGCTGGCGGCGTACTTCGCCCGCACCGACGACCGCCGCGCCGAGCTGGCGTGGGCCATCACCCGCGCCGCCGGGGCGCCGGTCGCCGCGGCGCCAGCCCCCGACTTCGGCGACTACCCGCTGCACGCCGGCAAGTTCGACGCCCGGACCCGGCTCGACCGCCTGGTCGGCGACACCCCGCCCGCCTCCCTGCCGACCAAGGTGCTCGACGACCACGGCGCCCGCATCGCCGCCGGCCTCGAGCAGGCGCTCGGCCAGCACCGCGACGTGGTGCTGCGGGTCCTGACCGATCTCGACGGCCGCCCGACCGGCATCGGCCTGGTCGGGCTGGTCGACGGGGGCGCCGACGCGCGCACCGAGGCCGCGCTGGCGGCCATCGCCAGCAAGATCGCCCCGGCGGTGGCGGCCCACGCCGCCTCGACCGACGCCAAGGTGCGCGCGGTGACCGTGAGCGTGCTGGCCAAGATCGGCGGCGCGGCGTCCGAGGCGGCCATCGCCGCCGGCCTGACCGACAAGGTCGGGCTGGTCCGACAGGCGGCGATGACCGCCGTGGTCACGGTCCGGAGGCGGGCTGGGCGGACCCCGCCGGCCCTGCGTGCCGGCCTGGCCCAGGCCATCGCGGCCGGGTCGTGGCAAGACCGGCGGGCCGCCGCGGTGGCCATGGGCGCGCTGGCGACCGAGGCCGACCTGGCCGCGCTCGGCCGGGCCGCCACCGACGCCTCCAGCTACGTGCGCGAGGCCGTCGCCAGCGCGCTGGGCGAGGCCGGCCAGGCCGGCGGCGCCGCCCTGGTGCTCTCGCTGTCGCGCGACGACGTGGCCCCGGTCCGCGCCGCCGCCGCCCGGGCCCTGCGCCGGCTGGGCGGGACGGCCGCGCAGGAGCGCCTGCGCGAGCTGGCCCGCGACCCGGACCCCGCCGTGGCCCGGGCCGCCACCACACCATGAGCGGTCCAGGTCGCGACACCGTGCGGGTCCCGGTGGAATTGCGCCCGGCAGGGACAACAAGCCACGATTTTGACGGTAGATTTCGGCGCGGGTAGACTCGCCGTGAGCATGGACGTCGGCCTGGTTTGTGATTCGTGCAGCGCCTTCAGCCCGATGGGGGCGTCCACCTGCGTCCGGTGTGGCCAGCCGGTGGCGCTCGAGCCGGCGCGGGCCGAGCCGGTCGTGGCGGCGCCAACCACCGACAGTGCCGGCATCTGCACGACCTGCGGCGCCGCGCTGACCCCCGGCCACCGGTTCTGCTTCAACTGCGGCGCCAAGGTCGTCGACGCCGCCGGCACGTTTGCCCACGAAGAGACCCGGCTGCGATCGAGCCCGCTGTCCTCGCCGCCCCACCCGGCCCAGCCTGGCTCCGGGCCGGTCGCCACCCCGGGCCGCAGCACCATGTTCTTCGGCGCCATGCAGGCGGCCCGGGCCCGCCTCACGCTGATCCGCGGCGACGGCCTCGACGGCGTGTCGTTCACGCTGGCCGGCGACGAGCACCTGGCGGGCCGCCTCGACTGCCCGATCCTGTTCCCCGAGGATCCGTTCCTGTCGCCGCAGCACGCCAACTTCTTCTACCGGTCCGGCACCCTGCACGTGCGCGACGAGGGCTCGATCAACGGCGTCTTCCTGCGCATCGTCGGCTCGACCCTGCTCGGCCTGGGGGCGTCGTTCCTCGTCGGCGAGCAGCTCCTGACGCTGCTGCCGTACGGGCCCATCAGCGACGACGCCGAGGGCGACGGCACCTACTTCTACGCCAGCCCGCGCCGGCCTGGTCGCTTCCGCCTCGGCCAGACCCTGCGCGGCGGCGGCCTCGGCAGGGCGGTCGTGCTGGCCGACGCCCCGCTCACCCTCGGGCGCGAGGGCAACGACCTCGACTTCCCGGAGGACCCGTTCATCTCCGGCCGCCACGCCGAGGTCGCGGTCGCCAGCGACAGCAGCGCGACGCTGACCGACCTGGGCTCGCGCAACGGCACCTTCGTCCGTGTCCATGGCGACCACCAGCTCGCCCACGGCGACTACGTCTTCATCGGACAGCAGCTACTTCGGGTCGAGATCATCTGAGCTCGCTCAGCTCGCCTCGCCCCGCCTCTTCGACCGCCCGGGAGAATCACATGATCGTCTGCAATCGCTGTGGCAAGGAGAACCAGGACCACTACAAGTTCTGCCTCGGGTGCGGAGCCGAGCTGACCGGCGGCAAGGTCGGGGGCGATGTCGGCATGATGAAGACGATGATGGCGGACCCCGGCACCTCGCCGGGGGCCCGGCCCCTGCCCGGCGCGCCGCCGGCGCAGGCCCCCCGTGGTGGATCGGGCGGGCTCGGCGCGCTGCCGACGCCGCTGTCGGCGCCACCGTCACCGCTCGGCCCGCCGCCGGCCATGGCGCCGATGGGCCCGCCGCCAGCCATGGCGCCGATGGGCCCGCCGCCGGCCATGGCGCCGATGGGCCCGCCGCCGGCCATGGCGCCGATGGCCCCGCCGCCGATGGCCCCGCCGCCGATGGGCCCACCGCCGGGTGTGCCCGGCTTCTCCTCGGGCTTCCCGGCTCAGGCCGGCCCGCCCGGGTACCCGGCCGCGCCGATGGCCCCGCCGCCGATGGCCCCACCGATGGCGGCCGGTGGTGTGCGTCGCTGCCCGTCGTGCAGCACCGACGTCCCGCCGGGCTTCCGCTTCTGCGGCTCGTGCGGCTTCCGCATGGACGAGGCGTCGGCGCCCAACCCGATGCCGCGCCCGCCGTCGGCCCAGGTGCTGGCGCCGCGGGTGACGATGACCCTGATCCGGCCCGATGGTAGCGAGGGCGGCGTGCACGACCTGCGCATGGGCGAGAACAAGGTGGGGCGCAACCACGGCGCCATCTTCGAGAACGACGGCTACCTGTCGCCGCTGCACGCCGAGATGACGATCGGGCCGACCACCAGCCTCATCCGCGACCTGGGCAGCCTCAACGGCGTGTTCGTCAAGATGACGCAGGAGGAGGAGCTGCAGCCGGGCCAGATCGTGCGCATCGGCCAGGAGCTGCTGCGGTTCGAGCTGATCACGCCGCCCGAGCCGGCCGCCGACGGGACGGACGTGATGGGCAGCCCCAACCCCGGCTTCTGGGGCCGGCTGGTGGTGATCATCGGCAACACCGTGGAGGGCGCCGCCTTCCCGCTGCTGGGCGAGACGGTGACCCTGGGCCGCGAGCGCGGCGAGATCAACTTCCCCGACGATGGCTACGTGTCGGGCCTGCACGCGCGCCTGTCGATCCGGGACGGGCGGGTCTTTCTGTCCGACCTCAACAGCAGCAACGGCACCTTCATGAAGGTCAACGGCGAGGCGGTCATCGGCAACGAGTCGTTCGTCCTGCTCGGCCAGCAGCTGTTCCGCCTCAACATCGGCTGAGTGCGCCGACGCCGGGCCGGCTTCGCTGCGTCCAGGCGCCCGATCCAGGGGGCCCGATTGGCGGGAGCGGCGCGCCCTGTGGTAGCGTGTAGGCATGGTCCAGCTCTCCCGCACCGCCGCGTCGTTCACCCTGGCCGCCGTGGTGGCCGCGCAGGCGCTCGCCGCCGCCGGCTGCAAGGACGACAAGGTCCTGCGGGTGTCGGCCATCGAGCCGCGCAAGGGCGACTTCCTCGGTGGCCAGAAGGTCACGGTCCGCGGCAACCGCTTCCAGGACGATGGCTACCGCAGCGTCAAGGTGTACTTCGGTAGCACCCAGGCGGTGGTCGACAAGTTCATCGGCGACGACGAGTTCGTGGTCACCTCGCCGCCCGGCCCCAAGGGCGAGACGGTCGACATCAAGTTCTACTTCGAGCCGGGCGGCGTGCTGGTCGTGCCCAAGGCCTACACCTTCGTCGAGACCCAGCGGGCCGGCGTCGGCGACCTCGGCACCAAGAAGAAGTAGGCGGCCGCGAGCGGCCGAGCGCCGACTGCGATCTCGGCAGGCTGCTGAAAACACAACGCCCGTCCCGTCGGCAGGAGCCGCCGGCCCGGTGTTTCAGCAGCCTGCTAGATCAGGTCGCGCCGCTGCATGGCCCGGCGCATCTTCGCCAGCGCCTGCTCCTGCAGCTGCCGGATGCGCTCGCGCGACAGGTTGTACTTGTCGCCGATCTCCTTGAGGGTGAGCTCCTGCTCGCTGGCCAGGCCGAAGCGCTGGCTGAGGATGTCGGCCTCGATCGGGCGCAGCTCGCGCAGCAGGTGGACCACCTCCTGGGTCATCGACTCCGCCGCCATGTCCTCCGAGACCGTGGTCACCTCGCGGTCGGGGTCCTCGAGCACCTCGCCCAGGACCCGGCCCTCCTCGTCGCCGACCGGGCGGTCGAGCGAGACCGACTGCTCCATCACCCACGACCGCATCTTCTCGATCTTGTCGGCGGGCATCTTGGTGAGGACGGCCAGCTCCTCGGTCGTCGGCTGCCGACCGAGCTCGCCGACCAGCTGGCGCCGGGCCTTGGTCAGCCGGTGCTGGGCGTCGATCATGTGCACCGGCAGGCGGATCTCGCGGCCCTTGTCGGCCAGGGCTCGGCTGATGGCGTGGCGGATCCACCAGCTGGCGTAGGTCGAGAAGCGAAAGCCACGCCGGTAGTCGTACCGCTCCACCGCCTTCATCAGGCCGAGGTTGCCCTCCTGGATGAGGTCGGCCAGGGCCATGCGCCCGTGGTTGAAGCGCCGGGCGATGCTGACGACCAGGCGCAGGTTGGCCTTCACGAAGGCGTTGCGGGCCTCACGCGCGCCGCGATCGGCGCGGTCGACCTGGCGCAGCCACTCGGCCACCGCCCGCGTCGCCACCCGTCGATCACCGACGCGTCGGCTGATACGCGCCGCCGCCAGCAGCGCGGCGTCGACGTACAGCTTGTCGACGTCGGCCTCGCGCAGGGCCGGGGCCACCGCGGTGGCGGCGGCGGCCAGGCGCTCGCCCGCCTTGCGATCGCCGCGGGCGAGCTGGTCGGCCAGGCGCCGGACCCGGCGCAGGGCGGTGAGGCCGGGCGCGCGCTCCTCGACCAGGATCAGCACCTCGCCGACGGTGGCCGGGCACGACAGCAGCTGCTGCCACAGCGCGATCTCGAGCTGCTCGATCTCGCGCGCGGCGACGAACTCCTCCTCGGGCCGCAGCACGTCGAGGGCCGACATGTCGCGGAAGTACATCGACAGGTAGGTCGACAGGTCGCGCTTGCGGGCGACCTTCTTGGCGGCGCGCACGCGCGCGTCGCCGCCGGCCTCGACCAGCTGGGCGCTGGCGCGCTTGGCCTGGATGCGGCGAGCGCGACGCAGGCCGGGGCCGAGGTCACGGGTGGTGGGTCGAACGGCGGCTGACTTGGCGGGTGCGCTCATCGGCAGGTCCTCATCCCGGGGCACGTGGCCCCTCCAGCTACAGACGCGAGTCGAGCCAAAATGTTTTGGTGAGAACACGATCGGTCGCGTAGCCGCCATAACCCGCCAGGGCGGCAGGTCCTTCCCGGGGCCTTGCCGCAGCAATCCCGAGGAGTTGCGGCCGTGGCGGGGCGCACACCGGATGGCAACGCCGCACCACGGCCGGCACCAGGGCGGCGCCGCAACCGGCGGCGTCAGGCGGTGTCCCGCGCGCGGCGGCGGCAGCGGCGCGGGCCGAGCGGCGCGCTACGCCTTGCCGGCGTCGGGGCGCTTCTCGGCGACGACGATGATGTGACGCGACTGCGGGCCGAAGAACCGACCACGGGTGTGCACGCTGCCCGACACCTCGACCACCCGGAACCCGGCCGCGTGGAGCAGCTTGCCCAGCTCGTGCAGCGAGTACGCGCGCAGCGAGATCTCCTGCTCGATCTGGCGGCCGTCATCGAACACGATCGACCGGTTCGACTGGATGCGCGACGAGAAGTAGTTGAACTCGACCTCCTCGAGCACGACGCAGCCGTCGCCCTCCCACCACACCCGGGTCGGCAGCTCCGGCACCACGTAGTCGCGGTTGAGGATCTCGATCACCGCGCGCGCGCCCGGCTTGAGCGCGCGGGCCATGTTGGCCGCGGTCTTCTTGTTGGTCTCCTCGTCGAAGTAGCCGAACGTCGAGAACACGCAGAACACGCCGTCGAACTGGCTCTCGAAGTCGAGCTCGCGCATGTCGCCGTGGACGAAGTTGATCGACAACCCGCGCCGCTGCGCCTCGTCGGCGCCGCGCAGCAGCAGCGGCAGCGACAGGTCCAGGCCCACCACCTGGTACCCGCGCGCGGCCAGCTCCATGCTGTGGCGTCCGTAGCCGCAGCCGAGGTCGAGCAGCTGCGCTCCGGGCTGCACCGCCAGGGCCTCGACCACGAACTGGGCCTCGTCCTGGGTCGCCTGCGGGGTCAGGAACGGCAGGGTACGCAGGTAGTTCTCGTCGAAGATCTCCTCGAACCAGGCCTTGCCGCGGCGGTTGCGGCGGGCCGGATCGTTGGCCAGCGCCTCGAGCGCCGGCGAGGTGGTGACCGTCGGGCGCTTGCCGGCGACGACCGGCGCCGGCGGCGGGGCCGGGCGCGCCGTGGTGGGCGGTGGTGGCGGCGGGGCCGCCGCCGCCGCGGTGGAGGCCAGCGGCGCGGCCGGTGGCACCGCGGGATGCACGACGGGGGGCGGGGGGGGCGCGGCCGCGACCGGCGGTGGTGGTGGCGGGGCGGCGGCGGACGGCGGCGGCGGCGGCGTGCTGCTGGCGGCGGACGGCGGCGACGGCGGTGCGCTGGTGGCCGGCACCGGCGGTGGCACGGCGGCGTGGACGGCGGGCGGCGCGGCCGACATGGCCGCAGCGCCCGGCGCCGGGCTGCTCGCCGGCGCAGGTGCCTTGGTGGTACCCGGCATCGGCGGCGGGGTCGAGACGCGCTCCGATCGGCCCTCGGAGGGGCCGGCCTCGCCGGTGCGCGCGACCACGTCGAGGTCGGTCTCGCGCAGCGGCATCGTCTCGCTGCCGGCCGAGGCGGCCCGGACCCGCCCGCTGCTGCCCTCGGCCAGCTCCTCGAGATCGTCCTCGGACAGGGCGACGGTGCCGGCGCGCGTGACCCGCGCGGCCTTGCCCCCGGCGGCGACGGCGACCGGCACCACCGCCGGCGGCGGCGCGGGCGGCGGGCCCGGCCGCGGCGTGTTCTCGTCGACGTCGATCTGGATGGACGGGTCGTCCTCGCGGTCGAACGCGGCCGGATCGATCGCCGGGTCGCTCGGCGGCGCGGCCACCGTCGGCGCCGGCGCCGACACCCGGGCGGCGCGCCCGTCCGAGCCCTCGCTCGGGTCGACCAGGCCGAGCGCGCGCAGGTCGACCGCCGACATCTCGCGGGTCCGGGTCTCGAATGGATCACCGTCGTCGTCGTCGCTGGCGTCGACCACCGTCGGCACCGCCTCCGGCGCGGAGATGTCGGCCGGGGAGGCCGGCCCGGACGCGTCGGAGCCGAAGCTGTAGGCGATCGACACCGCGAGGTTCGGGTCCTCCGGCACCGGCGTCGCGACCTGGCTGGTGTCGCGTCGAGGCACGTTGTCCGACGGCACCCGCAACCCGGCCCCGCGCCGGCGCCGGCGCCGGCGCTCGGCCGTGGTCATCCCGGCCTCCATGTCGGCCGCGTCGTCGTCGGACCGCTTGCTCATCGGCCCCCTCCGTGCCCGCCGGCGCGCCGGCCAGCGCGGGCGCCGCAGCGCACCACCTGGCCCGGGCTGGCGTCGAGCTCGACCGCGCCCGGCGGGTACACCACCACCACCGTCGAGCCGAGCTGGAACGCCCCGAGCTCGTCGCCAGCGGCGAGGGTCACCGGCGCGGCACACGGTACGTCGGTCGGACCCGGCTGGCCACGCAGGGCCTCGGTGGTCGCGCCGTCGCGCCCGGCCCAGCGCAGCCACAGGTTGCCGACCCCGACGGTGCCGACCAGCACCACCGCGACCGGGCCAAACGCCGTCTCGATCACCGCGATGGCCCGCTCGTTGCGGGTGTACAGGTCGGGCACCTTCTCGACGTAGCGCGGCCCGACCGGCCACAGCCGCCCCGGGACGTGGCGGTAGCCGACCAGGCGCCCGGCCACCGGGCTGTGCACCCGGTGGTAGTCGCGCGGCGACAGGTAGATGGTGGCGAACGTGCCGCCGCTGAGCTCCTGCGCCAGCGTGTCGTCGGCCAGCAGCTCGGCCAAGGTGTAGTCGTGGCCCTTGGCCTGGACCGCGCGTTGCCCGTCGCACTGCCCGGTCGCCAGCACCACACCGTCGCATGGCTGCACCAGCTCGGCATCGGACGCCACCGGCCGCGCGCCGGCGCGCAGGCGCCGGGCGAAGAAGTCGCCCAGGGTCCGGTACCCATCGAGCGGCTGCTCGGGCTCGTCGAGATCGGCCCCGACCGCCCGGGCGAAGGCCGACCAGGCGACCCGCCGCAACGGCGACGGCAGCTCGACCCGTGCCGCGGTCGCGACCACGCGCGAGTACAGCCCGGCTGGAGCCCAGGCCGAACCTCCTGCGATGCGATTACCGAGCGTCAACAAGTCCACGCGTGTTGGCCTGGCCTGGTAGGAAGCGTACCGCGTCCCCCCGAACGCCTAAGTGTAGGCGTTTCCAGGCCTCCACCACAAGCGCCCAGCCGCTATTCGACCGCTCGCATCTTGGCGCGGAAGCTGTCGATCTTCCTGGCCAGCCCGGCCCGGTCCTGCTTGGAGAACTGGGCGAAGGTGGCCAGCTCGTTCCAGGCGTCCTCCAGCCGGTCCCCGTACTTGGCCTTGAAGGCACGGTACTCCCGCGACACCGCGCGGAACTGCTCGAGCACCGCGTCGCCGGCCGGGGCCGTGGACGTGCTGGCGTCCGGCCGGGGCCGGGGTCGGTCGGGCCGGTCGGCCCGGCTGGCGTCGGCCTGGGCCACCACCGGCGCGGCATCGGCCGGCGCCGCATCGACCGGCGCGGCGGTGGGGCGGGCGTCGGCCAAGACCGCGGCGTCGGCCGGTCCGGACACCGGGGCGACCCCGCTGCGCGGCCACACCAGCACGGCCACCAGCACCCCCACCACCACCAGGAGCACCACCGGCAGGACCACGCTGCGCCGGGCGGTGCTCGGCCGGTGGAGGTCGGCCGCCGGCGCCAGCGCGCCGAGCTCCGACACCTCGACCAGGTCGGTGCCTGACAGCGGCTGCGTCCCCGACGCGACCTGCGCCGGGGCGGCCGGCGCTGGCAGGGCTACCGGCGCGGCCACGACGACGGGCGCCGGTGGCGGCGCCGTGCCGGTGGTCGCGGCCGAGGCGCCGGCCAGGGCGAACGACACCGTCTCGATCGCCTGCGTCGACAGGGCCTCCTGGTAGTCGGCCAGGTGGGCACGCGCGACCCGGTCGGCCAGCTCGCGGTCGGCGCCGGTCTCGTCGGCGAACAGCTCGCGCACGAACGAGCCCAGCTGATCGGTCGACAGCGTCGGCGCGCACTGCACCAGGGCGGCCTGCAGGGCGTCGCGCAGGTCCGACGCCAGCGGGTAGCGGTCGTCGCGCCGCGGCCGCAGCGCCCGCACGATCAGCTCGTCGTAGGCCGCCAGCGCCGGATCGATCTCCGACGGGCGCTTGTGCTCACCCTGGGCCACGGCGCGGGCCAGGGTGCGGTAGTCGGGGCTCGGGCCCGGCTCGTACAGCCGGGTCCCGGTCAGGCACTCGAAGATCACCACGCCGGCGGCGTAGATGTCGGTCCGGTGGTCGATCGTCGCGCCGCGGATGAGCTGCTCGGGCGCCATGTAGCCGAACTTGCCAAAGCCCATCTTCGGGTCGCTGTCGGTGGTGCGCAGCTCGCTGCGGGCGATGCCGAAGTCGATGACCTTGGTCTCGCCCTCGAACGACACCAGCACGTTGGGCGGCGAGATGTCGCAGTGCACCAGGTTGAGCGCGCCACCGTCGGCGGCGGTGCGGCGGTGCGCGTACGCCAGGCCGTTGGCGAGCTCACGGCCGATGAGCAGCGCCAGCTCGGGTGGCATGCGCCGGCCGAGGCGCTCGAGCTTGCCCAGGATCCGGCGCAGGTCGCGGCCCTCGACGTACTCCATGGCCAGGAAGTACTCGTCGCCGATGCGGCCGACCTCGAACACCTGGGTGATGTTGGCGTGCGACAGCTTGATCGCGACCTGGGCCTCGTCGATGAAGCGCGAGATGAACTGCTGGTTGGCGCTGAGGTGCCCCAGCACCTTCTTGATGACCGCCAGCTTCTCGAACCCGGCCAGGCCGTGCTTGGCCAGGAAGATCTCGCCCATGCCGCCGCGCGACAGGCGCTGGATCAGCAGGTACCGGCCGAACACCGCGGGCAGCTCGGAGCCGACCGGCCCGGCCGGCTCTCCCTCGCGGGTTTCGAGCGACATCAGCCCCGGTCGTATCACGTCCGCCCCGGCGTGATCGGGGCCGGCGCCGGCGCCGGTGATCACCCGGGCGAACCCGGTTCGGGCCGGCGCCGACGAGCCGCCGTTGCTGGTTGAACCAGCCGCACCCGGTTGCTAGCGTGCGGCGGATGTTGCCCTGGCCGGTGTCACGTGCCGTCCTGCCCGCCATCCTGGCGGCGGGCGCCGCCGTGGCCTGCGCGCAGCCGACCGGCCTGGTGCTGCACCTCGACGTGCCCGACGACTCCACCCTGGCGCCCGACTCGGCGGCGACGGTGACGATCGAGGCGCGCCGGGCCGGCGCCGCGCCCATCACCATCACCGCCCCGCTCGACGGCGCGAGCTTCGACCTCGGTGACCTGCCGGTCGGCGAGGTGACGTCGCTGCGCGCGCTCCTGCGCGGCGACAACGACCGGCTGGTCGGGTACGGCGTGGCGACGGCCCCGGTCATCGTCGGCGAGGTGGCCGACGTGACCGTGCCGGTGCGCCGGCCCATGGTGTACCTGGCCGGGCCGAGCAACCGGCTGGCGACGATGGATCCGACCCGCGACCGCGCCGACTACCAGGGCCAGGTCCCCACCTCGTTCACGCCCGGCCTGGTCGCGGCCATCGGCGGTGAGGAGGTGGCGGTCGCCGACGGCGACCAGATCCGCCTCCTGCGCACGTCCGACCACCAGTTCGCCGAGAGCACCATCGCCCTGCCCGGCCCGGCCCGGACCGCCGCCGCCTCGCGCGACGGCCGCGTCGCCGTGTACGGCCACGGCGGGGCCAGCCCCGGCTTCGTCGTCATCGACCGCGCCAGCGGCGCCCGCTCCGACGTGGCGACCACGACCCCTCCGGATCGCGTCGCGGTGTCGGAGGACGGTGCCACCATCGCCGTTCTGCTCGCCGCCTGCCCGCAGACGCCGTGCGCGCCGTCGTCGGTCGTGGTGACCACGGCGGCGGCGCCGAGCGCTGACGACGTTCGCGCGGTCGGTCCGGTCGTCGACCTGGCGGTGTCGGCCAGCGGCCGGGTGCTGCTGGCCCCGGCCGATCGCAGCGCGGTCGACGAGCTCGACGGCGACGTGGTCGAGCTGGTCCAGATCGACAACCGGCGGGCGCTGGCGCCGCCGTGGCGGGCGCGTCGGCTGGCCGTCCACGGCGAGGTGGTGTGGGCGGTCGGGGTCGAGCCGTTCTTCGTCGATCCGGGGCCGACCGGCAGCCCGTTCGACAACGTCGAGGTGGCGCCGGCGGTACGGGTGGCGCGGATCGAGCTGACCGACGGCGGCGCCGGCGCGGTCCGGGTCATCGACGCGTTCGACTACGGCGAGGCGCTGGTGACCGCCTCGGTCGAGGGGCAGACCGTGTTCCAGGAGCTCGGCGCCAACCCGGTGGTCGTCGATGGGATCGCGGTCGGCCCGCTCGGCGATCAGCTGGCGATCGTGCTGCACGGCGACTTCGCCAGCGAGTCGGTCACCGACGGCATCGACGTGCTCATCCCGGCCATGACCGGGCGGTCGGCCTACTACCTGCTGGTGTCCGACAGCGGCAGCGTGGTGCAGCGGGTCCGGACCCGGTGCGAGGTGAGCTTCGAGGCCGGCGGGCTGGCCGACTGGAGCTGCCGCAACCGCGCCGAGATCGACGCCCCGGTCGGCGGCGCGTACACGCCCAGCTCGGCCACCATCCTGTTCGGGACGCCATGACCCTCCCCGCCTGGTCTGGTCCGCGCGCGGCGGCGGCGGCGGCGATCGTGCTCCTGCTGTCGACCACGGTCCGGCCGGCCCGGGCCGGCGGCGACGACGACCCGCGCCGCGGCGTGGTGGTGCTCGAGTTCCGGGCCGGCTCGTCGGCGCTGCCCGGCATCGCCGATCGCACCGCCGACGAGGTGGCTGGGCTGACCTCGCTCCGGCTGGTGACCCGGGCCGCGGCCCGGCAGACGTTCGGGGCCGACCTCGACGGCGCGGTCGCCGCCTGCGCCGGCGAGGCGACCTGCCTGGCCGGCATCGGCGCCAAGCTCGGGGTGGCCGACGTCGTCCTGGTCGGGGTCAGCGAGCTGGGCGACGTCATCCTCACGCTGCAGCGCATCCGGGTGGCCGACCGCAAGGTCGCCAGCCGCGTCGCCGAGTCGCTGCCGCCCGGCGAGAGCCCCGACCGGGCCGGGCTCGGCCAGTACCTGGGCCGGCTCCTGCCACCGACCGACTTCATGCGGTTTGGCTCCATCCACGTCACCGCCAACCTGCGCGGCGCCATCGTCTCCATCGGCGGCGAGCGCCGCGGCACGACCCCGCTCGCGCCGGTCCTGGTCCGGGCTCCGGCGACGTACCCGGTCCGGGTCGAGAAGGCCGGCTTCGTCCCGTTCGCGGCCTCGATCCAGGTCCAGCCCGATGGCGAGGTGGCGGTCGCGGCCGAGCTGGCCCGCCGCGGCGCCGCCCCGCCGTGGTACCAGCGGTGGTGGGTGGTCGCCATCGCTGGCGCCGCCGTCGCCGGAGCCACCGGCGCCACCATCTACGCGGTGACCCGGGACGACGACAGCGCGCCGGTGACCGGAACCATCGAGTGATCATGCGCCCACGCGACGCCCAGTTCGTCATCTCCGCCGCCGCCGCCAGCGACTTCCCGCCCGCCGACCTGCCGGAGATCGCCTTCGTCGGCCGCTCCAACGTCGGCAAGTCGAGCCTCATCAACGCCCTGGTCGGGCATGGCTCGCTGGCGCGCACCTCGCGCACGCCGGGCCGGACCCGCCTGGTCAACTGGTTCCGGGTCGTGCCCGAGCGCGGCAACGCGGTCAACTTCGTCGACCTGCCCGGCTACGGCTACGCCGCGGTGTCGCGCGACCTGCGCGCGGCCTGGCAGCCGCTCATCGAGAGCTACCTGTCGAACCGGCCGACCCTGGCCCTCATCCTCTTGCTGGTCGACCTGCGACGCGGGCCCGAGGACGAGGAGCGCGACTTCGTGGCCTGGCTGGCCGACAAGCAGCTGCCGGTACGGATGGTGCTGACCAAGAGCGACAAGCTGGCCAAGAACAAGCGCGAGCCGACCGCGCGCGCCGCCCGCGCCGCCCTGCCCGCCGCCGGCGCCCCCATCGTGTTCTCGACCGAGGCCCAGCTCGGGCACGACGCGGTGTGGCGGGCCATCACCACCGCGGCCGCGGCCGTGTCGGGCGGCAAGGCCTGACGTGACCGCGCCGGCCGGCCCGGCCGCGCTGGTGATCGAGCCGGTCACGGCCGGCGACGACGCCACCCTGGATCGCGTGGCCGCCATCGAGGCCGCGTCGTTCCCGCGGCCGTGGGGCCGGGCCGCGCTGGCGGCCGAGCTGACCCGGGCCTGGGCCCGGCTGGCGGTGGCGCGCGTGGGCGGGGAGGTGGTCGGCTTCGTCGACTTCTGGGTGGTGTGCGACGAGATCCAGCTGCTGGCCATCGCCGCCGATCCGGTGCATCGCCGGGCCGGTGTCGGCGCCGCCCTGTTGCGGCACGTCCTGGCGGCCGGGCCGGGCGTCGTCACGCTCGAGGTCCGACGCGGCAACGCCGCCGCCATCGCCCTGTACCAGGCCCACGGCTTCCGCACCCTGCTGGTGCGGTCGGCCTACTACGGCGACAACGGCGAGGACGCGCTGGTGATGGTGTGGTCGCCCGGCGATCGTGGTAGCACCGCCGGGTGAGTCCCGTCGTCATCGGGCTGACCGGCGGCATCGCCTCCGGCAAGAGCACGGTGGCCCGCGCCCTGCGCGCCCGCGGCGCCGCCGTGGTCGACGCCGACGAGCTGGCCCGGCGCGTGGTCGAGCCCGGCCAGCCGGCGCTGGCCGAGCTGACCACGTACTTCGGCACCAGCATCCTGACCGACGACGGCCGGCTCGATCGCAAGGCGCTCGGCGCGCGGGTGTTCGCCGATCCCGTGGCCCGGGCCCGGCTCGGCCAGATCACCCACCCGCGCATCGCCGCGCTGTCGCAGCAGGAGATCGCCCGCCACGGCGCCGCCGGGGCCGGCGTGGTGTTCTACGAGGCGGCGCTGCTCATCGAGAACAAGCTGCACACGTCGCTGGCGGCCACCGTCGTGGTCGCCGCCGAGCCGGCGGTGCAGCGGGCGCGCATGGCCAGCCGCGACGGCCTGAGCCCGGCCGAGGCCGACGCCCGGCTGGCGGCGCAGCTGCCGCTGGCGGACAAGCGGGCGGTCGCGACCTGGGTCATCGACAACGACGGGGACGAGGCGGCGCTGGCGCACGAGATCGAGCGCGTGGTCACGGCGATCGAGGCGCGGTTCGGGCCGATCGCGGCAGCAGCGGCCCAGGCCGGACCGAGCCGCGGCGCCGGCGCAGCGGCGCCGTGTGTGCTGGTGACTGGCTTCCCGGCCTTCACCGCCCGGCGCCTGGTGCGCGAGCTGGCCGGCCACGACCCGACCACGCCGGTGCGGGTGCTGGCGCGCGCCAAGTTCGGCGACGACGCCGCCCGCTTCGCCGCCGAGGTCGCGGCCGAGACCGGGGCCCGGGTCGAGGTGGTGACCGGCGACGTGTGCGACATGGACCTCGGGCTGCCCAGCGGCGAGTACCTGGCGCTGACCCGATCGATCACCACGCTGTACCACCTGGCCGGGGCGTACTACCCGGGCCTCGACGCCGCCAGCGCGCAGCGCCTCGGCGTCGGTGGCACCCGCGGCGCGCTCGACCTGGCGGCCGACTGCGCCCACCTGCAGCGGATGATCCACTGGTCGAGCGCGCTGGTCGCCGGCAAGCGGCGCGGGGTGGTGCGCGAGGACGAGCTGGTGGCCGGCCAGGCCTTCCACAACGCGTCGGAGCGGACCAAGTTCGAGGCCGAGCGCCTGGTCGCCGGCGCCGCCGGGCGCCTCCCGATCACCATCGTCCGGCCCAGCCTCATCGTCGGTGACAGCGTCACCGGCGAGATCGACCGCTTCGACGGGCCGTACTACCTGCTGGTGCTGATCGCGACCAACAGCTCGGGCCTGCGCCTGCCCCTGCCCGGCCGCGGCGACGCCCCGCTCAACCTGGTGCCGATCGACTACGTGATCGACGCGACCCGGCGCCTGGCGGCCGACCCGCGCGCGCGTGGTCGCACCGTGCACCTGACCGACCCCGAGGCGCTGCCGGCGCGGCGGGTGTTCGAGCTGGTGGCGCAGGCGGCCGGCACGCCGCCGCCGCGGGCCTCGCGCGCCGGCGGCCTGACCCGCGTGCTGCTGCGCGCGCCCGGCCTGGCCCAGCTGGCCCGGGCGCCGCGCGCCTTCGTCGACCGGTTCGACCGGCCCGTCTACTACGACACCGCCAGCGCCGACGAGCTGCTCGCGCCGGCCGGGCTGGCCTGCCCCCGCTTCGAGCGCTACGTCGGCGCGCTGGTCCGGTTCGTGCTCACCGCGCGGACCCGGCCCGGGTTCGAGCCGGTCGGCAGCGACGACGACGTCGCCGACGCGCTGGCCTGACCCGCCACCACCGGCGGCAGCGCCGGCGCCGGGCTGCTAGAGTCCGGTCATGCCTCGCTCGCCTGCGCTGGTCACCGCCGCCCTGCTCGCCGCGCTGGTCGCCGTCGCCTCCGCGCCGACGCCCGCCACGGCCCAGCCCGAGCCGCGCGGCGCCCACCCGCGCATCGTCCTGACCCCGACGCTGCGCGCCAGCTGGAAGAAGCTCGGCGCGATCCGCGGCAGCGCGACCGCCAAGGCGGTGGCCCGCTGCGACGAGCTCGGCAGCGCGCCCGACCGGTTCGCGCGCGACCTGTACATGGGCCTCGACTGGGCCCAGTACCTGCAAGCGTGCCTGGTCGCCTGGGCCGCGACCGAGCGCCCGGCCTACGCCGACACCTCGCTCAAGTACTTCACCGCCCTCATCGACGACCTGCAGACCGTCGGCGACGGCAAGGGTGGCGACCAGGCGGCCCGGCGCGACAGCGGCTTCGCCATCCGCGCCATGGGGCCGTACACCGCGCTGGCCTACGACTGGCTGCACGACCACCCGAAGATGACGCCGGCGCTGCGGGCCCGGGCCCGGCAGCGCTGGGCGGCGTGGACCACCTGGTACCTGGCGAGCGGCTACCGCGCGCGCAGCCCGGGCACCAACTACCAGGCCGGCTACCTCCTGGCCGCGACCCTCATCGCCGTCGCCCAGGGCGGAGAGGGCGGCGACGCCAGCGCCCGGCTGTGGCGCCACGTCGCCGACGATCTGTGGAAGGGCGACATGGCCAAGGCGCTGCGCGGCGGCGTGCTCGATGGCGGCGACTGGGGCGAGGGCTTCCAGTACGCGCCGCTGTCGATGGCCTCGTACGCGCTGGCCGGGCGCGCCATGACCGAGCAGGGCGTCGAGGTCGCCGGCCTGCGCGAGTTCCTGGCCGGCATCCTGCTCCGCCACGTCTACGGCAGCGCGCCCGACGACACCATCTTCGTCGGCGGTGACACCCAGGTCCCGAGCGCCAACCTGCCGGTGCCGGTCAACATGCTGGCCGCGGTCGCGCTCGGCGCCGCGCCCGACGACAGCCAGGCCTGGGCCCGGGCCGAGATCGACCGCCTGCGCCTCACCAGCAACGACTGGCTGCTGTTCACCGCCCTGGCCGAGGGCCTGGGCAAGGAGCCCAAGCCGGTGCCGCGCGCGAGCTGGCAGACCTGGTATCTGACCCGCGGCATCGGCAACCTGTACGCGCGCACGCGCTGGGACACCCGTGCGGTGTGGACGGTGATGCAGTGCACCAAGACCGTCGACATCGACCACTTCCACCCCAACGCCGGCAACCTGGTGCTGTCGCGCGGCGGCGACCACCTGCTGGTCGACCCGTCGCCGTACGGCACGCTGTCGACGATGACCTCGAACGCTCCGACGGTGAAGTCGGGCCAGCTGCCGGCCGACTACGTGCCGGGCCAGGCCTTCTGGAGCGAGAAGACGCGCTGGGAGTGGGCCCACCAGACCCAGGGTGGCGTCGTCGTCGGACGCTGCAACTACGCCGACCAGTACAAGTTCCAGGACCGGCCGTCCGACGTCCCGGAGGCGGTGCGCGACCTCGTGCTGGTGCCGTGGCGCGGCGGCGCCGACGCCAGCATGGTCGTGCTCGACCGGGCCCGCTCCGGCGCGGCCGACCGCGCGCTGTACCTGCGCTTCCGCGCCGCCGAGCGCTGGAACCTCGAGGGCAAGCGGGCCACCTCGACGCTCGGCAACTCGACCCTGCACCTGACCCAGCTCGCCCTCAGCGGTGGCAAGGCCGAGCTCGCCACCCCGAGCGCCAAGGACTGCTTCGGCAGCTCGACCACGCGCGGTAACTGCGACGGCGCGCGCTTCCCGGTCAGCGACCTCCGCCTCGAGGTGCCGGGGCCCACCATGGGCGCGGTCCACGTCCTCGACGCGGTCGGCCGCGGCGAGGCCGCGACCACGGCCGAGGTCCGCCCGGGCGACGGCTTCCGTGCGGTCTGGCTCGAGCGCGGCGGCGAGGCGGCGGTGGTGATCGAGGCGACCGGCAAGGACGTCCGCACCACCGTGCCGGCGCGGGCGGCGCGCTACGTCGTGGTCGGCGCCCCCGAGTCGGGCGGCCTGTCCGACGTCGTGGCCTCGGCCCAGGCCGGCGCGTGTGACCTGGCCATCAAGGCCGGCGGCCGCTTCGGCGGCAAGCCCCTGGTGTTCACGCTCGACGCCGCCTGCGTGGTGCGCGACGACGCGCGGATGACCAGCGGCCGGCCCGATCCGGCGATCGCTGGCGGCGGCAGCGGCGCCGGTCCTGGTAGCGGCAGCGGTGCTGGCAGCGGCAGCGGTGCGCTCGCGGTCGGGACCGGCGACCCCGTGCCGGACGACCCGGCCGGCCACGCCGACGCCGGCAGCGGTGGCGCGCCCCCAGGGGGTGGAGACGCGACCATGGGCGGCGGCGCGGTCGGCCCGCTGCCGCGCAGCCCGCGCGCCGGCTGCTGCGGCGCCCAGAGCACCCCGACCTCGTCGCTGCTCATGGCCGGTCTGGTCGCGCTGCTGGCGCTGCGCCGGCGCCCGCGCGACGCACAGGCCCGGCCCCGCGCCTGAGCGCCGCGCGCCGCCCGTGCCTGCCTCGGCCGCTCAGGCGCCGAGCCGAGCCCGGTACACGCGAGCGTCGAGCTCGAAGATGTCCTCGGTGCCGTCGACCGGATCGACCTGCTGACCGCACCAGGCGAACCCGAGCTTGCGGATGATGGCCTGCGATGGCGCGTTGCTGACGGCGACGGTGTAGCGCAGCACCTCGACGCCGGGCTGGGTCACGACCCAGCCCCACAGGCCGTGCAGCAGCTCCTGGGCCAGGCCCTGGCCGCGCTGTGACGGCACCACGCCGAGCCCGACCTCGACCATGCCGCGCCGGTCGGGCCGGTCGTGGAACCCGGCGCTACCGACGATCGTGTGGTCGGCCCGCAGCACGGCCAGGCGCAGGTAGAACGGGGCGGCCTCGGGGTCGGCCGCGACACGCGGGATGCGGTGGCGCAGCGGCCCTGGATCGTCGACGAGGTGGCGGTGCGGGTTGGTGAAGCCGCGGTCGACCCACAGCTGCGGATCGGCGCGATCCACCGCCAGCCGGCGGTACTCGTCCGGCCGCACGACGTGGAGCTCGAGCCGGGGCGTGACGATCGGCGGCGTGGTGATCACGTGCCCGCGCTCGCCCGCGACGCGGGCGCGAGCTGCGGGGCGCGGCCCGCGCCCATCGCTCGGGCCGGGCCACGAAGGCGAAGGCGATGCGCCCGCGACGCGGGCGCGAGCTGACCGTGCGGGGCACGGCCGGCGCTCATCGCTCGGGCCGGGCCACGAAGGCGAAGGCGATGCGCCCGCGACGCGGGCGCGAGCTGACCGTGCGGGGCACGGCCGGCGCTCATCGCTCGGGCCGGGCCACGAAGTCGATGCTGGTGATCGCCAGCTGGTCGCGCGAGTAGCGCGCGAAGTGGCGATCGACGGTGATGGCGTCCAGCTGGCGCAGGCGGTCGGGGTGCGGGCGCGAGGTGTCGACCTCGATGGTGAACCGGGCCGCCCGGGCCGCGCGGGTGAAGTCCTCGGCCCGGAGCCGGTTCTGGTACAGGAAGGCGTTGTTCCAGAACCGCCAGCGCGCCTCCGAGTACTGCAGGTAGTGCAGCTGATCGATCGACCGATCGACGTACGCGTAGTGGTCGCCGCAGTTGACCGAGTGGAACATCACGCCGCGCGGCGACAGCACCCGGTGCGCCTCCTCGAAGATGGCGGCGATGACCGGGCCCGGCACGTGCTCGAGGACGCTGTTGGAGAACACCACGTCGACCGCGCCCGGCGCCAGGCCGGTGCGCGCGGCGTCGGCCGGCGCGTGATAGACGATGCCGCCGCGGCTGGCCGCCTCGATGGTGGCGCCGTCGGCGATCGAGGCGGCCAGCACCCGGTGGCGGCGCTCGACCTCGGCCAGCGCGACCTGGCCGAGCGCGGCCAGGGTGGCGAGGTGGCGGCGCAGGCGCTCGACCATGGCCGCGACCAGCTCGGGCCGCATGTGCCGGGTCAGGTCGAACGTCTCGACCCGGGTCGCGCCGAGCAGGTGCAGGCAGACCGGGAACGTCGGATACCAGCCCGAGCCGATCTCGAGCAGCCGGGCGCCGGCGACCTCCCAGCCGACCGAGCGCAGGTGCCCGACCATCAGGCCGAAGTCGTCGACCTTGATGTCGCACTCGCGCTCGAACCCGCGCAGGCCTCCAGCCTTCTTCTGTAGCCAGTAGTGCAGCTGCTCGCCGCGTGGAGCCACGCCGAGCGCCTTCTGCACCAGGCCTTTGAGCCGCCAGTCCATTCGGCGCTGGAGCCTAGCAGGTTGGGCCCGACCGGTCAGCGCTCGGCGGAGCTGACCAGCCCGTCCGGGTACGGCTCGCCGTCGTATTCCTCGCGGTACAGGGCGCCGAGGTGGCGGTCGACGAAGATCTTGATCAGGTCGGGGTCGTACATCTTGCCGGCGGTCTTGCCGAGGATGGCCTCGCACTCGTCGAGCGGCAGCGCGGCCTTGTACGGGCGTTCGGTCGACATCGCGTCGTAGGCGTCGGCGATGGCGACGATCCGCGCCACCAGCGGGATCCCCTCGGCCACCATCCGGTCGGGGTAGCCGGTGCCGTCCCAGCGCTCGTGGTGGTTGCGCACCGCCGGCATGATCGGGTGCAGCATGTCGATCTTCGACGCGATCTCGCAGCCCTTGACCGGATGCTCGCGCATGTGGACCCACTCTGGCTCGTCGAGCGGGCCGGCCTTGAGCAGCACGGCGTCACGGATGCCGATCTTGCCGATGTCGTGCAGGAACGCGCCGAACTCGAGCGTCTCGAGGCCCTCGACCGGGTAGCCGGCCTCGCGGGCCAGGACCAGCGAGTAGGCCGCGACCCGACCGCAGTGGCCCTTGGTGTACGGATCCTTGGCCTCGATCGCCTCGGCCAGGCCGAACAGCGCCTGCCGGTTGGCCGCCTTGAGCTTCTCGTAGCTGTCCTGCAGCTCCTTGGTCCGCTCGCGCACGACCATGTCGAGCAGGGTCTCGCGCCGCTGCAGCCGCTGGTACTCGGTGGAGATCTTCTTGACCAGCTCGCGCTGCTCGGCGACCAGCGACAGCAGCTTGATGCCCTCCCCCACCACCGCGACCAGCCGGCTGCGCTCGGCCGGTCGGGCCACCACGCGCATGATGGTGCCGGCGTGGGCCGGGCGGTAGTCGAGCTCGACCGCGTCCTCGGGCGAGCCGACCAGCGCCAGCCGCAGGGCCTCGGGCGCCGGCACGATGGTCGCCTCGAGGAAGGCCACCGCGTCGAGCTCGGGCAGGTGGTGCCCGGCCACCAGCACGTGCGGCACGTTGGCCCGGACCTTGTTGCCGGCCTCGACCGCGGTGCGCGCGGTCTCGACCATCAGGCCGGCGTCGCGCAGCAGCTCGGCCAGCTCGCCGAGCGCCTCCGGCTGCGGGTGGACGACGAGCGCGCGGAACCTTCCCACGGCGTCATTATAGGGAGCGTGGCGCGACCGAGACGAGGCCCGGGCCGGCCTTTCGCCCGTGCCCGGTCGCGCCGGCGCGGGCGCCCGCGGCGGCCCGCGTCGCCGGCCGCCGCACCGACGACGATCCGGTGGACAGGCGGGGCCGCACCGGTATAGTGCGACCTTCACCGCGGCCTGGTTCGGTAGCCGCGCCCACACGATCCGAGATGGCAGAAACCGTCACTGGCAACCTCGCCGGCCTCCCACCCAGCGAGCTCACCGCGCTCGAGCGGATCTTCCGACGCCGTGTCGCGCCGACCGAGGTGGTGTCGGTCGAGCTGGCCGAGTTCATGGCCGAGCGCTCGGCCTCGATGCACCGCCAGGTCGGCGTGTTCATCGATCGCCGCGGCGCGATCACCCACGTCATGGTCGGCGACGCGTCGAAGATCATGCTGCCCGACGTCGGCCGCCTGCGCGGCGCGGCCGGGCGCTTCCGCGGCCTGCGCCTGGTCCACACCCACCTGCGCGGCGAGCGCCTGACCCGCGACGACCTGACCGACCTGGCCCTGCTCCGGCTCGACCTGGTCGCGGCCATCACCGTCGACGCCACCGGCCGGCCGCAGCAGGTGTACGTCGGCCACATCGATCCGTCCGGCCCGGCCGACCGACCGTGGCACGAGCTGCCCGGAGAGCCGGTCCACGCCATGCGGCTCGACGCCGCCGCGCTCATCGCCGGCCTCGAGGCCAGCCTGGGCCGCCCGAGCAAGGCCAGCGCGACCGACACCGCGGCGCTGGGCGGGCGCGACAAGGCGCTGCTGGTCCACGTCGCCGTCGGCAAGCAACACGACAGCGAGGCGCGCATCGCCGAGCTGCGCGAGCTGTGCCGCACCGCCGGCGTGCCGGTGGTCGACGTGCTGACCCAGCGCCGGCAGGCGCTCGATCCGCGCACCCTGGTCGGGCGCGGCAAGCTCGACGAGATCCTGCTCCGGGCCATGCAGCTCGGCGCCGACGCGGTCATCTTCGATCCCGACCTCACGCCCGGTCAGGCCCGGGCCATCTCCGACGCGACCGATCTCAAGGTCCTCGACCGGACCATGCTCATCCTCGACATCTTCGCCCAGCACGCGACCAGCCGCGACGGCAAGCTGCAGGTCGAGCTGGCCCAGCTGCGCTACGCCCTGCCCCGGCTGATCGAGAAGAACACCATGATGTCGCGCCTGACCGCCGGCCCTGGTGGCAAGGCCGGCCTGGGCGGGCGCGGCCCGGGCGAGACCAAGCTGGAGATCAACCGCCGGCGCGCGCGCGATCGCATCCACGGCCTCGAGAAGCAGCTCGACGAGCTGGCCCAGCACCGGCGCCTGCGCCGGTCGAGGCGCGGCCAGCGCGCGGTGCCGATCGTCGCCATCTGCGGCTACACCAACGCCGGCAAGTCGACCCTGCTCAACGCGCTGACCCGCGGCGACGCCATCGCCGCCGACAAGCTGTTCGCGACGCTCGACCCGATCAGCCGGCGCCTGCGCTTCCCGCACGAGCGCGAGGTGGTCATCACCGACACCGTCGGCTTCATCCGCGACCTGCCCAAGGATCTGACCCGGGCCTTCCGCGCCACCCTCGAGGAGATGGGCGACGCCGACCTGCTCCTGCACGTGGTCGACGCCGCCGATCCCGACCGCGACCAGCACATCCGTGCGGTCGACGCCGTGCTGACCGAGCTGGAGCTGGCCGACCGCCCGCGCCTGCTGGTGTGGAACAAGTGCGACCGGCTCGGCCCGGCCGAGGTCGAGCACCTGACCGCCCACGGCGGTGGCTACCCGGTGTCGGCCATGGACCGGGCCACGTTCGGGCCCATGCTGCTGGCGATCGAGCGCGCGATGTGGAACGAGGGCGCGGGGCCGCACATCCTGGCCCGCGGCGGCGCCAGCCTGGCAGGCTGCTGAAGAACCGTGCCGGCGGCTCCTGCCGACGGGACGGGCGTCGTGTTCTCAGCAGCCTGCGAGATCGAAGGCGACTAGCAGGCTGCTTCTCCAGCAGCCTGCCAGGCCCGGACGCGCCGCCGAACTGAGCGAATTCACACGCCCCGCGCCGCCGGCGTGGCGACGAGGCGCCTTTTTTCACCTGGCCTGTCGATCGGCGGCGGCCTGGTTCGACCTACCGTCAACCCAACCGGCCCGCGTGGCCAAGGAGCGAAGGTGATGCAGTACCTGCTGATGATCTACGACGAGGAGAAGAAGTGGTCCGACATGCCCCAGGACGAGCAAGGCCGGATGTTCGGTGAGTACCTGGAATTCACCAAGGGCCTTCGCGCCAGCGGCCACTTCATCGCCGGCGACGCCCTGCAGCCGGTGTCGACCGCCACCACCGTTCGCGTGCGCGCCGGAGCGACCACCCGCACCGACGGCCCGTTCGCCGAGACCCGCGAGCAGCTCGGCGGTTACTACCTGGTCGAGGCCAAGGATCTCGACGAGGCCTGCGCCATCGCCGCCCGTATCCCGTCGGCGCGGATCGGCTCGATCGAGGTACGCCCGGTCATGCCGACACCGAACATGTGAGACGGACGGCGCCACCGGCCACCCACGATGCCGCCGGTGTAGGCTGAACTCGTGCAAGCGGGACCGGTGCGATCATGACCTTCGCCGCGGCGCTGGCGCAGGCCTGCCCGGAGGCGACGGCCGCGGACGTGGCCGAGGTCGAACGGGCCATCGCGGCGGCCCGGACGCGCTGGCCAGACGGCCCCGTCCCCGACGACGAGCTGGCGCGGTACCTCGGCGAGCGCTGGACCGGGCCGACCCACGCCGGAGATCTGTACCTGGCCTGGTGGTGCGCGTCGGGCGCGCCGGCCGCGCTGGCCACTTTCGAGGCCGAGTTCGCGGGCGAGCTGGCGCTGGCGACCGCGCGGTTCCGCAGCCTGCCGGCGGATGAGCTGCGCCAGCACCTGCGGCTCAAGCTGTTCTTTCCGGTCGGCGCCAGCCCGGCGCGGATCCGCGCCTACGCCGGCCTCGGACCCCTGCGCGGCTGGCTGCGGGTCATGGCGCTGCGCACCTTCGTCGACGTGACCCGGGGCGGCCGGCGCGACGCGGCCAGCCGCGCCCTCGAGGACACCGACCTGGTCACCGACCCGCGCACGGGCCTGGTCGGCGCCGACCTGACCGCGCTGCTCAAGCAGGCCCTGGCCGCGGCGGTGACCGGGCTCGAGCCGCGCCAGCGAGTGTTCCTGCGCCACGTCTACGTCGAGGAGCTCACCCTCGAGCAGATCGCGGCGCTGTACGGTATCCACCGGGCCACCGTGGCCCGCACGCTGGCGACGGCGCGCGCCCAGGTGACCGAGGCCACGCGCGGTGCGCTGGCGGCTCGCCTCGGTGACCGCCCGGACGACCTTTCGACCGTGGTGCGCGCGCTCGAGCGCGACGTCGACCTGTCGCTCAGCCGGATCCTCGACGCGCCGACGCCGTGATCCTGCGGCCGTGCGTGGCCCGCCCGCGTCAGCGCGCCGCCAGCCAGGCGTCGATCTCGGCGCCGATGCGCTCGTACATGCGGATGGTGGCCTGCCACATCGGATCGGCGCGATCGACCGCCGCGAGGAAGGCGTCGACGTCGAGGCGGGCCGCCTGGGCCAGGGCGCGGGCGCGCGCGCGCGCCGACGCCGGCAGCGCCACCGCCAGGCGGAAGCGCGAGTGACCGCGTTGCTGTGGCGGCACGCCGTTGCCGGCGCGGTACGCCACCGCCGCCTCGAGCGGTGCGACCGCACCGACGGCATCACCGACGATCGACCGGGCCCAGCCCAGCATGTGCTGGGCCGAGGACAGCGCCGCCGGATCACCCAGCGCGGTCGCCTCGGCCACCGCCCGCTCGGCCACCGGCAGCGCGGCCGCGCCACGCCCCGCCTCGGCGTGAAGCGAGGCGATCTGGGTCAGCGCCTCGACGACGCGGTGGTCGCGGATGGACAGCGGCTCGGCCAGCAGCACCAGGCGCTCGAACGCGGCGCGCGCCTCATCGACCCGGTCGGCCACGGCGTAGGCGTTGGCCAGCGCGTACTGGGCGTCGAGCTCGCGTGGGGACCCCGGCGCGCCCTCGTGCACCTCGGCCGCCAGGCGCTCGACCTCGTGGACCTGCTCGTCGACGCCCTGGGCCAGGGCCGGGAGCTGCTCGGGACCGCCCAGCGCGGCCAGCATGGCGCGCGCCTCGTCCCAGGTCTGACGGGTCCGGGCCGCGCCAGGCTCCTGCGCGCGGTACACGCCGGCCAGGCGGGTGGTGGCCAGCGCCTCGCCCGTGCTGCCGCCGCCATAGGCCGCACGGAACGAGGCCCGCGCCTGGGTCAGCGCCTCGGCCGCGCCGGCGAGGTCGTTGCGGGCGGCGGCGCGGCTGCCGGCGAAGAAGTCGAGCAACGCGTCGAGCTCGGGATCGGCTCCGACCGCCGCCACCGCGGCGCGTGCGTCGGCGTCGACCCGCTCGCCCCGGCCCGACACGTCGTCGGCCAGGACGCCGGACAGCGTGACCAGCAGCTGCGCCCGCGCGCCGGCGTCTCCGGTCGGGCCGAGCCGGCGCATGGCCGCGGTCAGGACCGCGGCGGCGGCGACCGGCTCGCCCCGGGCGGCGGCGGCCTCGGCCAGCTCCTGCGCCCGTGTGGTCAAGGCCGCCGGCCCGGCCAGCCCGGCCACGGTCAGGATCGCCGTCGGCGCGGCCTCGGCAACGGGCCGCGCCGGATCGGCGACCCGACGGGCGGCGGCGGCGCTCGCGGTCGCCCACAGCGCGGCCGGCCAGCCCGGCACCACCACCGCCCAGGCCGGGTGCGCGCAGCGGTCGACCCGGGTCAGCTCGTCGAGGTGCGCGCCGGTCGGCGCCGACGCCCCACGCGTGCTCGCGCCCACCAGGGTGTCGGCCTGCGCCTGCAGGCAGGCGCGCCGGCGGCGCCGGGTGTCGTCGTCGAGGTCGGGCGCACACACGCCAGCGGCGGCGGCCTGCCAGCGATCGCGCCAGGCCTGCAGGCGTGGGCCCGACCACACGCCGACGCCGGCGCCGTCCGCGTCCGGCAGGCGCGGCGGCGCGCACGGCGGCGCCGACACCGGCGCGGCGCGACCGAGCGCGAGCAACGCGGCCAGCGCCCCCGCGCCGAGGCCGGCCAGCACGCCGACGCCGATCACCCGGCGGGTGGACAGGCGTCGCGACGTCGACGCCCCGGACGCGGCGGCCAGCGCCGCGGCGAGCGCGTCCATGTCGACGAAGCGCGCGGCCGGGTCACGGTGCAGCCCGCGCGCCAGCACCTGCTCCACCGCCGGCAACGCCGGCACCCGCGGCCGCGCCTCGGGGCCCGGGCGGCCGGCCCCGAGCGCCTCGGCCAGCGAGACGCACAGGGCGTACTGGTCGGCGCGTGCGTCGACGCGGCCGGCCCGCTGCTCGGGCGCCATGTACGCCGGCGTGCCGACGATCGCGCTCGCCGTCGACGCCAGCGCCGCGCCGGACGCGTCGGCGGCGGCGCCGGGGCTCGCGGCGGAGGCGCTCGCGCCCGCGCCGACCCGCGCCAGCCCGAAGTCGGCGACGCGGACCCGTCCGTCGAGGCCGACCAGGCAGTTGCTCGCCTTGACGTCGCGGTGGACCACGCCGACCGCGTGGGCCGCGGCCAGGCCACGCCCGACCTGGACCCAGGCGTCGACGATCTGCGCCGGGGCCCGCCCGGTCTGCCACGTCGCCAGCGCCTCACCGGCGACCAGCTCGGTCGCGACCCACACCGCGTCGCCGTCGACACCGGCGTCGAACACCGCGACCACGTTGGGGTGGGCCACCCGCGCCAGCGCCTGCGCCTCGCGCACCATCCGGGCCTGCGCCTCGGCGTCGTCTCGCTCGGGCCGCACCACCTTGATCGCCACCCGCCGCTGCAGCTGCGGGTCCCACGCCTGGTGGACCACCCCCATGGCGCCCTCGCCGACGACGCCGCGCAGCTGATAGCGCCCGAGCGCCGCGCGCGCCGGCTGGTACCCGGCCAGGTGGGCCACGACCTCGGCGCAGGAGGCGCAGCCATCGAGGTGAACCCACAGCGCCTCGCGCGCCGCGTCGGGCAGACGCCCCTCGGCCAGCGCCACCAGGTCGTGGCCGGCACACGGATCGTCGTGGAGGGGGTCGGAGGTCATGCGGTCGGCGACAGCGGGAGGTGATGCGACGGTCGGGCCGCGTGGATCGTCTACCGGGAAACCTCGCGGAGACCAACCATGAAGACCGTGCTCGTGCTGCTCCTGCTCGTTCTCGCTCCCGCGGCCGCGCTGGCTGACACCGTCAGCTACGCCGGCGCCCAGCTCAGCCTACCCGACGAGGGCTGGCGGGTGATCTCCGAGGATCGCCTGCTCACGATCGTCGATGAGCGCGGCGGCGCCTTCATCGAGGTGTACAGCTTCAGCAAGCTGCCGGCGGCGCAGGCCGCAGCGTTGGCCACGCTGGTCGACGGCCGACGCGACACCACCAGCACCCGCATCGCCGAGGTGACCCCCCACGCCCAGCACGGCCTGCGTGGCCTGCGCTGGAGCGGACGGACCCGCATCCGCGATCGCGAGGTCGCGCTGGCCGGGGTGGCGCTGGCCGGGGTGGGTGGGCGCGTCGCCCTGGCCATCGCCTTCTGGCGGCCCGATCTCGACGTGGCCCGCGTCGCCGAGGTGCAGGCCGCCCTGGGATCGCTGCGGGCCCGGCGCTGACTCACCCGGGGCCGGCCGGGCTGGTTCCGAGGGCTTGCCCCGCCTACCGGGCCGCGTCCGCCCGGCGATGCGACGGTCGGCGCGCGACGATCGTCTAGCCGGTATGAACGGTGCCGCGCTGCTGTCCCCTGCCCTCGTCGTCGGCCTGCTGACCGGCCTCACCGCGGGCGCCGCCGCTCACCCGAGCGCCCCTCCGGGCTGGATCGACGCGGCCCAGACCGCGGCGGTCGCGGCCTACACGCCGCGCGACCGTCGCGACGTGGTGCTGCGGGTGTGGGCCCCGGCGCGCGCATCGGCCGACCTGGGTGCGTGGTTCCGGGCCCGCCGGACCCGCCCGGTCGACGGCGTGGCCCTGGCCGGCTTCTCCGGCGAGCAGGAGCAGCAAGGCGTGCACCTGGCCTTCGGCGTCGGCACCCGCGCCGGGGCCCAGGTGCTGGTCATCGCGGCCGCGTGCGCCGACGTCCACGGCGCGCCGGTGTACGGCGAGCTGGTGGGTCCGTCCGACCAGGCCGTGCTGCAGGCGACCCTGCCGCCGGCGCTGACCACGCTGCTGACCGCGTGTGGCCGCGCGCCGGCCGGGGCCAGCGCCACCGAGCCTGCTGGCCGCGCCGATCATCGCGCCGGGGCGCCGACCCCACCCGCGCGCACCGCGACCGCGCCCGCCCGCAAGCCGACCGCGGCCGAGCGCGCCGCGCAATTCCGGGTCGGCGTCGGCCAGGGCGTCGCCGACCGCCAGGTCGAGGGCATCCTGCACGCGTGGGAGATGAGCTACTCCTTCGCCGCCAGCTCGATGGACCATTCGGCCTGGGTGCTGCTGCGCGGCGGCCAGGTCCGGGCCCTGCCGCCGTTTGCGCTCGACGAGCTCGACGCCGCGCGCGAGCAGCACGAGGCCCCGGCCGAGTGGGGACGGTGGCGGCGCTCGGGTGACAAGCTCCAGCTCGACTGGGGCCGCGGCTGGACCACGCCGTCCAACCAGACGCTGCGCGGGCCGACGCCACGGGGCACGCGCCTGGCCGGTAGCTTCAGCATGAGCTCCTCGTACGGCACCGGCTTCGGCGGCTCGTGGTCGACCCGGCGCCTCCACCTCACGCGCGACGGACGGTTCGAGCGCTCGGCCAGCGGCGGCGCCGGCGCTGGCGGGGTGGGGGCCGACCAGGTCGTGGTCCACACGGCGTGGGACGACGAGGGCAGCGCCACCGCGATCAGCGGGCCCAGCATCGGCGGCGGCTCGAGCCGCCGGTCCGACAAGGCCAAGGCCGATCGCGCCGGCAGCTACAGCGTCGACGGCTACGTCCTCGAGCTCCGCTACGACAGCGGCGTGGTCGAGCGGCGGCCGACGTTCGTGCTGCGCGGCCGGGACGGGCTGTGGCTGGGCGACGAGGTGCTGTACCTCGACAAGAAGTGAACGGAAGGCGGGCTGCGCGGCGGGATCGCCGAGGGTGCGCCGCCGCGCCGGTGTAGGCTGCGGCCGTGCACGCCGCGGTCCTCGATCGCATCTTCCGGACCGAGCGGGCCCGCGTCCTGGCGACGACGATCCGTCACTGCGGCGGCGACTTCGCGCGGGCCGAGGAGATCGTGCAGGACACCTTCGCGACCGCGCTCGAGCGCTGGCCGATCGACGGCGTGCCCGACGAGCCCCGGGCCTGGCTCATCACCACCGCCCGCTTCAAGGCCATCGACGCCGGCCGCCGCGCCGCGGTGCACCGCCGGGTGGTCGCCGCGGCGCCGGCCGAGGCCAGCGCGCCGGCGATCGGGCCCGACGATCCCGTCGGCGACGATCGCCTGCGCCTGCTGTTCACCTGCTGCCACCCGGCGCTGGCGCAGGAGGCCCAGGTCGCGCTCACCCTGCGCACCCTCGGCGGGCTCGGCACCGACGAGATCGCCCGGGCCTTCCTGGTCGAGCCGACGACGATGGCCCAGCGCCTGGTCCGGGCCAAGACCAAGATCTCGGCCGCCGGCATCCCGTTCCAGGTCCCGACCGGCGACGAGCTGCCGGGCCGGCTCGGCGCGGTGATGGAGGTCATCTACCTCGTCTTCAACGAGGGCTACGCCGCCACCCGCGGAGAGTCCTGGCTGCGGCGCGACCTGGCGCGCGAGGCCATCCGCCTGGGCGAGCTGCTGGTCGAGCTGAGCGCGGTCGCCGCCACCACGGCCGAGCGCACGGCCACCCGCAGCCCCGGCGCCGCCGCGTTCTGGCGCACCATCGGCCACGGCGAGCCGCGCGCGCTGCTGGCGCTGATGCTGCTGCACGACGCGCGCGGCCCGGCCCGGCAGACCGACGACGGCGACCTGGTGCTGCTCGAGGATCAGGACCGGTCGCGCTGGGACCACGCCCAGATCGCGCGCGCGTTGCCGCTGGTCGAGGAGGCCCTGCGCGCCGCGCCGGCGGCGTACGCGGTGCAAGCGGCCATCGCCGCGCTCCACGCCCAGGCCGCCTCGGCGGCGGCGACCGACTGGGCCCAGATCGCCGGGCTGTACGCCGCGCTGGCCGCACGCGCGCCGTCGCCGGTGATCGAACTCAACCGGGCGGTGGCCATCGCCATGGTCGACGGTCCGGCCGCCGGCCTGGCCCACGCCGACACCGTGGCGGCCGAGCTCGACCGCTACCACCTGCTGCACGCGACCCGGGCCGACCTGCTGCGCCGGCTCGGCCGCACCGGCGAGGCCGCGCGGGCGTACCGGGCCGCGCTGGCGCTGGTCAGCAGCGAGCCCGAGCGCCGCTTCCTGCGCCGCCGGCTGGGCGAGGTCGAGGCCGCCGCGCCCGCGCCGCCGCCGGCCGCGCCGTAGCAGGCTAGCGGCGCCCGAGGCCGGCGCGCGCGGCTACAGCTCGCGCGCCAGCACGACCACGGCGATGACCAGCACCAGCCAGCCAAAGGCCTGGCGCAGGCGCACACGCGGCACCCGGCCGCTGCCGAGCGCGCCGGCGACCGCGCCGACCACCGCGCAGCCGATGGACTCGGCCACCAGCACACGATCGAGCGTGACCCCGGCGATGGCGCCGGCGAAGCCGGCCAGCGAGGTGGCGCAGGTGATGAGCACCGAGGTGCCGATGGCGACGGTGATGTCGACCCCGGCCAGCCCGGTCAGCACCGGCACGGTCAGGAACCCGCCGCCGGCGCCGACCAGCCCGGCGATCGCACCGACGACCAGGCCGATCGGCGCCAGCGCCCAGCCCGCCACCCGCGCCGGCGCCGGCGCGGTGGTGGCCGGGCGCGGCCACAACATCGTCGCCGCCGTCACCACCATCAGCAGCGCGAAGCCGATCAGCAGCAGCTCGCCCGGCAGGTGACGAGCGACCCGCCCGCCGGCGTAGGCTCCGACCAGGGAGGCCGAGCCGAACCAGGCCGCGACGCCGAGCTGGACCCGCCCGGCCCGCGCGTGCGGGACGATGGCGGCGGCGCTGGTGACCGCGACCATGAGCAGCGCGCTGGCGATGGCGGTGTGCGCGTCCTGGGCGAACACGTAGCGGAACAGCGGCACCCCGAGCGCGGCGCCGCCGCCGCCGAGCAAGCCGACGATCGCGCCGATGAGCGCCGCCAGCCCCAGTCCGAGCGGCAGCACGCCGGCCGACCTACGCCAGCCGGGCGTCGAGCGTGATGGTCACCGCCAGCGCCTTCGACACCGGGCAGTTGGCCTTGGCGTCGGCGGCCAGCTCGGTGAAGCGCTCGGCGGAGAGGCCCGGCACCTGGCCGACGCAGGTGAGGTGGATCGACGGGATGGTCCAGCCGCCCTCGGTCTTGACCATGTCGACCCGCGCCTCGGTGCGGAGCACGCTCGGCGGGTGGCCGGCGGCGCCGCAGCGGAACGCCAGCGCCATGGTGAAGCAGCCAGCGTGGGCGGCGCCGAGCAGCTCCTCCGGGTTGGTCCCGGCCTTGCCGTCCTCCGCCTGGAAGCGGGCCTTGAACGAGTACGGCTGATCGACGAAGGCGCCCGACTGGGTCGACAGCCGGCCCTGGCCGTCGGCGCCGGTGCCCTGCCACACGGCGGTGCTGGTGCGGTTCATTCCACCTGGTATCCCGGATCGCCGGCGCCGACAAGCCGTGGGCGCGGCGCGCGGGGCCTCAGCGCCGGCGGCCGGTGATGCCGACGACGATGCCGCCCAGGATGACCGCGCCGCCGAGCGCGGCGTGCGCCGGTGGCACCTCGGCGAAGAGGGCCCAGGTCAGGAGCGTCGCGCCGACCGGCTCGCCGAGGATGGCCAGCGCGACCAGGTGGGTCGGGGTCGAGCGCACCGCCAGGTTGAGCAGGGTGTGACCGCCGAGCGAGGCGATGACGGCGCCGCCGGCGATGGCCAGGTAGCTGTGCGGCGCCAGCGCCAGCAGCGGCGCGCCGGCGAGCAGCGCGGCGACGAGCAGGCCGAGCGCGGCGACCTGGTTGACCACCGCCAGGTACGCGGTGAGCGGCAGCGCCGCGCGCAGGCTACGGCCGACCGCGAGGTAACCGGCCGCCGTGGCCGCGCCGGCCAGCGCCAGCAGGTCACCCAGCAGCGCGTCGCCGCCGGCGCGCCAGTCGCCGCCGGCCAGCAGCGCGCAGCCCAGGCCAGCCACGCCGATGCCGAGCCAGGCCCGGGCCCCGACGCGGTCGCCGGTCAGCGGCGACAGCAGCGCGGCGAACACCGGGTTGGTCGCCACCAGCGCGACGGAGGCCGCGGTCGAGGTGAACGCCAGCGACGCGATCCACACCCCGAGGTGGGTCGCGAACAGGAGGCCGGCGGCGACGATCCGCAGCTGCTGCCGGCGCGGCAGCGCGGCCACCAGCCGCCAGGCCCGCGGCGCCAGCGCGGTCAGCACCAGCGCCGCCAGCGTCACCCGCAGCGCGGCGACCGACGCGGCGGGGGCCGGCGCGGCCCAGCGGATGAACGGCGCCGCGGTCGAGATGGCGACGATGGCCAGCACCAGCAGCCAGCGCCCGGCCCGCGGCGACAGCGCGGTCATCGCCGCTTCGGCAGCGGCAGCGGGCGCGAGCGCAGCTCACCGCGCTCGAGCCAGAACGCGGTGCCCCAGCGGTCCTCGTCCCACGGCAGGTGGATCGGGTGCAGCCCTGGCGCCGGCGCCTCGGCGAAGGTCTCCTCGTCCCAGCCGACCGCCGGACCGGCGGTCACCACCAGCTCGCGGCCCTTGCCGCGCGGCTCGACCTTCCAGCTCGAGGTCAGGCTTCGGCCGGCGAGCGCCTTGCCGATCTCGACGGTGAGGATCGGCGTGATCGCGCCGCCGGCGACCGCCAGCAGCACCAGCAGCTCGCGGCTGCCGGCGTCGGCGCCGACCCCGGCCTGGTGCACGACGGCGGCGATGACCCGGCCGCCGCCGAGATCGAGCACGGTGGCCCGGCGCACGTCGGCCGGGCTGGCCGCCGCCAGCGTCGTGTACACGAAGCGGTCGGTCAGGACCCCGACCGCCGTCCCGGCCACCACCACCCGCTCCTTGCCGGCGTGGCGCGGGTCGACGTCGGCCTGGAGGTCGACCTTGACGTCGCCCGGCTGGGCCCGGACCGCGCGCAGGAAGTCGGTCAGGAGATCCTTCTGGCCGCCGAGCGCGATCGTGCCGACGAACTCGATCGGCTCGGGCGTGCCGGTCGCGGCCTGATCGGCGTCGCGGAACACCAGGCTGGCCCGCAGCGCCGCGGTGCCGGCCGAGTAGCCCGGCAAGCGCGCCAGCGGGATGACCACCTCGACCGCGAAGCCGCGCGGCCGCAGCGAGTCCTCGATCCGCACGCCGCGTGGCACCGCCTGCTTGCCGCCGGCGCCAGCGCCCCGGCGCGGCCGCACCCCGGCGGTGCCGGGCCAGGCCAGCAGCTGCCAGCGGCCGCCACCGGCGTCGAGGCTGAGCTCGATCACGTCCTCGCGCGCCGGGCCCTTGCCGACACGCACGACCCGGTCGTCGCGCACGTCGAACGCCAGCGCCAGGTGCTGCGCGTCGTACAGGCAGTACAGGTCGTAGCTGGCGTCCGCATTGTTGCCGCCGACGCGGGCCTTGGCCACGCCGTCCCAGTCGTCGAGCATGCCGTCGACCTCGACGTCGACCTCCCCTGCCACGCAGGTGTGGCTGGGCTCGGCGGCGGCGGTGGGGGCGCGGCCGACCACGGCCAGCGCGACCAGCACCCACGAGGCGACGACGACGAGACGGGGGCACCCGGCCATGGCCGGTAGACGGTACGGCCAGCGCCGGGATTCACACAAGCGGGTCACCGCCGCGGGTCGCCCAGCGGATCGAAGGCGACCCCGGCCAGGGCGGCCAGGTCGAGGAACGTGAAGCGGTCGCGGATGAGGTGGGCGCCGCGGGCGGCGTCGCGGTACGCCGCGTCGGCCCACCCGACCTGCCCCGGGTGGGTCGGCGCCCCGGCGGCTTCCAGGATCTCCGCCAGCGCCGGGGCGCCGGGGCCGAGCCCGGCCAGCTCGGCCCGCAGCCCGTCCCACCCGGTCGCCAGCGCGTGGTTGACGGCGTCGAGGCGCGCGCCGTCGAGCCGCTTGCCAGCGAGCTGGTCCCAGCAGGTCGGGCCCAGCTCGGGCCCGAGCCAGGCCACCAGCGCCGCCTCGTCGGTGGCGAGCCGGCCGAGCGCCGGCGGGTCGGGCCGCGCCAGCACCTGGTCCTGCAGCCGCGCCATGGTCAGCGTCGTCACGCCGATCTGCTCGCCGTGCAGGCGCGGCGGCACCGGATCGGCGCCGAGCATCTCGAGCGTGTGGGCCAGGAGGTGCTCGCCCTGGCTGGCCGGGAAGCTGCCGTCGCACAGCGTCATGCCCAGGCCCGACAGGATGAGGGTGCGCGCCAGCGCTCGCATCACGTCCAGGTCGCCGGCGAGGAGCGCGGCCGCCCCGGCCATGACCACGGCCTCGTCGGCGGCCAGCAGCGCGAACGGCGCGCGCCGGTACGGCCGCCCGAGCAGCCGGTGCTGCAGCAGCCAGTCGCGCTGGGCGGTCGGCCGGCACAGGCTGTCGCCCAGGCCCGCCCGCAGCAGCGGCGTCGGCGCCGCCGCCAGCACCGCGAGGTCGACGAACACCCCGACCGGGGCCCGGGCCCGGATCGAGCGCTTGAGCCCGCCCTCGACCAGCGACGCGCTGACCGAGGCGTAGCCGTTCATCGACGGCGCGGTCGCGAACACCACCTGCGGCAGCGCGCGCGCCTGCGCCGCCAGCTTGCACAGGTCGTTGATCGTGCCCGACCCGACCGCGACCACGCCGTCGCAGCCCGGCTCGATCGCCGCCAGCAGGCGGGCCAGCGTGTCGGCGTCGGCGTGCGGGCGCCGACCCAGCGTGACCCGGGACACCCGCGCCGCGCCGGCCAGGCTGGCGGCGACGCGGTCCCCGAGCGCCGCCGCGGTGTCGACGTCGCTCACCACCACCAGGTGTCCGCCCAGGCCGGCCCGCGCCACCAGCTCGGCCTCGGCGCCGGCGAGGCTGTCGGCCACCTCGATCACCGCGATCGAGGTGCCAAGCGACCCGCCGCCGTCGGGGTCGGGGTAGGTGCCGGCCAGCAGCGCGGCGATCGGATCGGTCGCGCGACCCGGCTGGCCCGGCCCGCCCGGCGGCTCAGGCGCAGGCATCGAGGATGTCCGTCAGCTGCGACCGCAACGAGCCCTTGAGCGGAGAGAACGATCCGTCGAACGCGGCCGAGCCGATGGTGAAGGCGTCGGCGCCGGCGCCGGCCAGCGCCTGGATCTGCGAGGCCCGGGTCACGCTGCCGGCGACCAGCAGGTAGCCGTCGGTGCCGCGCCGGGCCGCCCGCACCAGGTCGAGCGGTTGCGCCTCGGTCGCCCGGTACGCCAGCAGGTCGACCCCGGCGCAGCCGAGCTGGCGGAAGCGGCGGCAATCGGCCTCGACGTCGGCCGCGCTGCCGGCCAGCTTGGTCGGGTGATCGAACGGCCGCCCCGGGAACGGGTGGTAGGCCACCGCGCTGCCGGCCAGGATGGCCAGCACCTCGTCGACGTGGGTGCCGCCGAGCAGGCGATCGACGCCGATCGCCCGCGCGACCCGGGCCGAGTTGAGGCACGCCTCGCGCGTGGTCGACACCACCTCCATGTAGCTGATGGCCCCGCTCGCCTTGATGCGCCGGGCCAGCTCGGCCAGCACCTCGGGCGGCACGCCGACGTCCTTGAAGCCGACGTGGCGCAGCCCGACCGGGGCGATGTCATCCATCACCTGCAGGCAGTCGGCCACGGTCTGGTCGGCGCGGGTCAGCATGAAGACGAAGTCCATGCCTGGTAGTGAACCGCGCCGGCGCCGGCGATACAACCGGTGTGGGTGGCGGCGACGCGCGCGCCGTCAGCGCAGCAGCGGAGGGCGGGCGTGCGGGGCCAGCAGCTGGTTCCAGGCGTCGCGCCGGGCCTCGTAGTCACGGGTGCACTTGGCCAGGCGGCGGTCGTCGGCGCCGAGCAGCTTGAGGACCTTGCCGTAGCCGCGGTCGGTCCCGTACAGCAGGCACACGAAGCCGACCGCGCGCTGAGCGTCGAGCGAGTGCTCGTCCCAGTACATGGTCTGCGGCCGGCTCTTGCTCTTGAGGTGGAAGTACTCGGCGGCGGCGATGACCGCCTTCTTGCCGTCGGCCGCGGCCAGGAAGATCGCGGCCAGCTCGTCGGCCGCGTCCTCGCCCTTGCCGGTGATGGGCAGCTTGAGCTCGCCGGCCAGGGCGTGGCCGAACTCGTGGAAGAAGACGGTGACGAAGAAGCCGCGCGCGCTGGCCAGGGCCTCGGCCTTGGGCTTGCCGGCGGCGGCGAAGTCGCGCACGGCGGCGTCGAACAGCTCGTGGCACATCGTCACGCTGTGCTCGCCCGGCTTGTAGAACGCGTTGACCTTGCCGCAGTTGACGAAGCGGATGGCGAGCGGGCGCGGCAGGCGCAGCCGGGCATCGATGCCGCCGATCATCTTGGCCATCGACGTGACCAGGTCCTTGGGCGCGCCGATGAGGCCGGCGGTGGGCGGCTCGGCGCTGACCGGCATACGCGGGCCGATCCGGCGGGCCGAGGCCAGGATGGCGTCGTTGGCCTGACGCACGATCGGGTCCTGGTCGGCCCGGATGTAGGAGATGAGCGCGACCGCGCCACCGCCCTTGGCCGGCACCACCAGCAGGCTGACGTCGAGGCCGGGGCCCTTGGCGCTGACGATGCGCCCGCGCGCCACCACCAGCTTCTCGCCGCCCCGGTCGAGCTCGCTCGCCTTCTCGACCTCGAGCTTGGCCGTGCCCAGCAGCGAGCGCAGCCCATCCTCGGTCGGGGCCGGCATGGCCCCAAGCTTCCACAGCTCGATGCCGCGGCCCTTGAATTCGGCCGGGGCCAGCGACACGGTCGACCCGCGCTGCTGCTTCTTCCAGCCGGCGGGGACGTCGAGCTCGATGCCGTGGGCCTCGACCCGCAGGCGCTTGGGCCCGGCGTCGGCGGCGGCCGGGCGGACCGCCCCGGCCAGGCCGAGCGTCACGGTGGCGGCCAGGACGGCCAGGGACAGGCTACGACGCGACATGGGGCCTCCTCGAGTGGGGAGGTAGACGAACCACCCCGACCGGCATTCATCGTACCCCGGGGGCGCCCATGATATAGAGCGGCCGTGCTGGATACCCTCGCCAAAGGCTTTCGCGCCGCCCGCCAGCGGCTGACCGGTGTCGCCGAGCTCACCGACGACCTCATCGACGAGGCCCTGCGCGACGTCCGCCTCAGCCTGCTCGAGGCCGACGTCGAGTTCCGCGTGGTCAAGCGCTTCCTCGAGCGCGTGAAGGAATCGGCCCGCGGCGAGTCGGTCGTGCTGCGCGCCAAGAGCAAGGAGTACGGCACCAAGACCATCACGCCCGAGCAGGCCTTCATCAAGATCTGCCAGGACGAGCTCATCAAGATGATGGGCCCGGTCGACACCGACTTCAAATGGGCCAAGAAGGGCCCGACCGGCATCATGATGTGCGGCCTGCAGGGGTCGGGCAAGACCACCAGCTGCGGCAAGCTGGCCCGCTTCCTCGAGAAGACCCACAACAAGAAGACGCTGCTGGTCGCCGCCGACATCTACCGGCCGGCCGCGGTCGAGCAGCTGCGCACGCTCGGCCGCCAGCTCGGCCTGCCGGTGTTCCACCTCGAGGGCAAGGACCCGGTCACGATCTGCCGCGAGGCCACGGCCACCGCCATCCGCGAGGGCTGCGACGTCATCCTGTACGACACCGCCGGCCGGCTCGCCATCGACGAGCCGCTGATGCAGGAGCTCGAGGACATCGACAAGGCGGCGCAGCCGGCCAACATCTTCCTGGTCCTCGACTCGATGACCGGCCAGGACGCGGTCAACGTCGCCGACACCTTCAACAAGCGCCTCAACCTCGACGGCGTGATCATGACCAAGCTCGACGGCGACGCCCGTGGTGGCGCCGCGCTGTCGGTCAAGGAGATCACGGGCAAGCCGATCAAGTTCCTCGGCATCGGCGAGTCGCTCGACAAGCTCGAGGAGTTCCGGCCCGAGGGCCTGGCCTCGCGCATCCTCGGCATGGGCGACATCGTCGGCCTGGTCAAGGACTTCGAGCAGGTCGTCGACGCCGAGAAGGCCGAAGAAGACGCCGTCCGCATGCTGAAGGGCTCCTTCGACATGCAGGACTTCCTCGAGCAGATCCGGATGATCCAGAAGATGGGATCGCTCAAGGATCTGTTCGAGAAGCTGCCGTTCTTCGGCGGCGCGCTGCCCGAGGGCGTGAACCTCGACGATCGCGAGCTCAAGAAGATCGAGGCGATGATCTCGTCGATGACCCTGGAGGAGCGGACCGACCCGCAGGTGTTCGTCGCCACCACCTGGGAGGAGTTCACCTCGACCGCCGGCCGCCAGGCCAAGCGGCGCCGGGCCGACTTCGACCCGGGCCGGGTCGCCCGCATCGCCCGCGGCTCGGGCCGCGGCGAGAACGAGGTGAAGGAGCTGCTGCAGAAGTTCGCGACGATGCGGCAGATGATGGTGCAGCTCGGCGCGTCGACGGGGATGATGGGCAAGATCCCCGGCCTCAAGCAGTTCTCGCAGATGAAGAAGCTGGCCAACATCGACATCGGCGCCCTCATGGGCGGCGACATGTCGGGCCTGCCGGCTGGCATGCCCGGCATGCCCGGCATGCCCGGGATGCCGGGCGGGATCCCCGGCGTGCCCAAGGGCTACACCCCGCCCGGCACCAAGGCCGCGGTCGGCCAGGTCCGCGCGTCGGATCGCGACCGCGCCCGCGACAAGCGCAAGGCCGAGAAGGCCGCGCGCAAGAAGAACCGGAAGCGCTGAGTGGGCCGGTCGGCGCGCACGCGCGACCAGCTCCTCGCTGCCCTGGCCCAGGCCGGGTACACCCCCGGCGCCGGCGACCTCGCTGCGCTGGTCGACCTGCTCGGCGACTCGGTCGACCCGCCCGCGCCGCTCGACCTGGTGCTGCGCGCGCTCGACCGCGCGGCGGCGGCGGCGGCCCCGGTGCTGCTGGCCCGGCTGGCCCAGCCCGAGCCGAGCCCACACCTGGTGCGCGCGCTCGGCCGGGTCGCGCGCGCCGGCGCCACCGCGGCGCGGGCGCCGCTGCTGGCCCTGGTCGGCGACGTCGGCGCGCCGGTGCGGCTGCGGCGCGAGGCGGTCATCGCCCTCGGCAAGCTCGGCGGCGACGACGCCCGCGCCGCGCTGCTGGCGCGCTGGGACGCCGGCGCCGACCTCGACCCGGCCGAGCGGCGCGCCTTGGTCGAGGCGCTCGGCAAGCTGGGCGGCGCCGACGCCGCGGCCCGCCTGGCCACGCTCGACGACGGCGCCGACGCCGAGCTGCGGCGGCGCCGGCAGCGGGCCGAGCTGATGATCAGCCGCGACGACCAGCGCGCGCAGCCGTCGCGGGTCGACCTGGCCCGCCCGCTGCCGCGGCCGTGGCCGCTGGTGGTGCGGTGCCGGCTCGGGCTCGAGGAGCTGCTGGCCGAGGAGCTGCGCACGCTCGGCGTGCGCGAGGTGCGCGCGGCCACCGGCGAGGTCCGGGTCGAGGCCGCGCCGGCGCTGCTGCCGGCGGCGCAGGCGCGGCTCGGCCTGGTCACCGGGCTGCTGGTGCCACTACCGATGGGCGACCTGCCAGCGGCCATCGCCGCCGCCCTGGCCGCGCCCGCGACGGTGGCGGCGCTGCGTGCGCTCACCGACGGGCCGCTGCGCTGGCGCCTGGCCTTCGCCGGCGGTGGCCATCGCCGCGGCGTGGTGTGGCAGACCGCGCAGGCGGTCCGGGCCGCGGCGCCGGTGCTGGTCAACGACCCGACCGAGAGCGCGTGGGAGGTGGTGGTCGACCCCGACGCCGGCCGCCTGCTGCTCACGCCCAAGGGCTGGGACGACCCGCGCTTCGGCTACCGCGTCGGCGACGTGCCGGCGGCGTCGCACCCGACCATCGCCGCCGCCCTGGCCCGGCTCAGCCAGCCGCGCGCCGACGACGTGGTGTGGGACCCGTTCTGCGGCTCCGGCACCGAGCTCATCGAGCGCGCCCGGCTCGGCCCGGCCGCGCGCCTGGTCGGCACCGACCTCGACCCGCGCGCGCTGGCCATCGCCGCCGGCAACGCCGCCGCCGCCGGGCCTGACGTCGCGGCGCGCATCACCTGGTCGGAGGGCGACGCCTGCGTCCTCGCCCCGGATGGCGTCACCTGCATCCTCAGCAACCCGCCGCTTGGCCGCCGCATCCGCGGCGACGCCGCCGCCCTGCTGGCCCGCTTCGTGACCCACGCCGCCACCGTGCTCGCACCCGGCGGCCGCCTGACCTGGGTCAGCCCGGCGCCCGAGCGGATCGGCGCCGCCGCCCGCGCCGCCGGGCTCCACCTCGAGCACAGCCTGCTGGCCGACCTCGGCGGCTACCAGGCCGCCCTCGAGCGCTGGCGGCGGTGAGGTTGGCGCGGCTACGCTTGGTCCATGCGGACCTTGTACGAAGGCAACGTTTCGGTCGCCGCCAGCGACTACACCCACTCGCAGTTCGACCAGGACTCGGAAGAGTCGACCGAGGCGCCCATCGAAGGCCTCGATGATCGGGTCTGCGCGTTGTCGAGGCTGACCTTCACTCTCGACTACCCGTTCGACCGGCCGTACCACGGCGAGATCATCACTGACGCGGGGCCGTCGCTGCGCCAGATCATCGATGCCATCCGGCAGGCCTATCGCACGATCTACCGGGGCGCGAGCCAGCAGGACATCCCCAACCTGGAGAACAAGCTGGTCGATGGCGACTACGGCCGCGCCTTCCACGTCATCGACGACCTGGTCATCGAGTCGATCCACCTCGATGAGGAGACCGCGCAGCTCGACATCGGCATCGGCAGCTAGGGGGGCCGACTCCGCAATCTGACGCCGCGAAGGCCGGACTCGCTCAGGCCCCGTCGAAGCGCGGCACCGTCATCGCGCGCGTGGAGGGCGTGGAGGCCGTCGGTCCAGCAACTCGGCCGGGGCGATCGGCCCGCCGGCGCGGAGCCAGCCCTCGCGGGCGAGCCAGGTGGCGGGGGCGCTCAACGGGGCGCCGCCGGAAGGCGGAGACCCGTCGATGAGCCAGACACCCGACTTCGTCGGGTGGAGCCATCGCCCTGACGACCACCGGTCGGGCTCGAAGAACCGCAGGCGCTGACGGAGCTGGCCGCGATTCGCCTGCCAATCCCGGACGGAGTGACTCACGTGGTTGAACAGGACGTAGCGCAGGGTGTTGCGCATCTGCGTCGGCGAGGTGACCGGGCGGGCGTGGTAGCGGTCGGCGAAGACCCGGCCGCGCCGGGCGAAGGCCTTGTTCCAGCCGCGGGCCAGGCGGATCGCTAGCCCCTTCATGCCGCGCGAGAGCGCGGTGTAATCGTCGGCCTCGACGATGAGGTGGAGGTGGTTGCCTTCGAGGGCGTAGTGCAGGACGCGGAAGCCGGTGACGCGGGTGTGGTCACGCGCGCCGGTCAGGGCGCGCTCGAGCACCTCGCGGCCGGCGTGGGTGCGCAGCCTGGGCAGGGTGTCGACGGTGCGCAGGCTGACGTGGTGGACGGTGGTCCTCGCGAAGCGAGGCCTGGCGCAGCGCTTGACCGAGTTGCGGTGCTGCATGGGCGGCCGGCCGCGCCGGCGCCGCCGCGGCCGCCGTGGTGGCGTGGTGATGCCGCGGATGAGGTCGTCGAAGGTGACCTGGGCCCCGGCCGGCACGGCGCGGCGACGGCTGCCGCTGCGCGGGCGGGCGGCGGATGGAAACATTTAGAGCTTATATATCATCGCGGCGGCCGAGCCAAGGGTTTTCGTCGGGCGTGCGGCGAGGGTGCAGACCCCGGCGGGGTGTGCGGCGTGGACCGGCCCGGGCGTCGGCTGAAGCCTCCTGCTGTGGACAGGCGCAGGGCGTGGAGGGGCGGCGCGGCGCGTAGAGAGAGGGAGCGCCTGCCCACAGCAGTCCGCCCGGGCCTGGGTAGGCGGACCCTGAGGGTATTTCCACCCTGGACCCAGACACCCGACTTCGTCGGGTGGGGTCTGGGTCAGGGACGGATTCGAAAGGATCCGCTTGGGAAGCCACCATAGTCCCCGGGGGGACCGCTGTGGGCAGGCGCCGTCGCCTTGGTTCGCGTGGCGCGGGCGGCTGGCATGCGCCTGTCCACAGCGCGAGGCCGAAGGCCGACCCCGGGGCGATCCGAAGTCGTTACGGAGTCGGACTCCTCTAGAAGCGTCGCGCGCCTTTTCACTGTTGAGATCTAGCCGGCGCGCGGGCGGGTTGCGCTGGCCGGCGGCGCTGGCTACCGTGCCGGCATGAGCACCGAAGCGGGTCCGTCGTCGTCAGGCGCGGCCCTGGTGCGGGCCAGCTGGGTGCTGGTGCTGGCGACGGCGCTGGTGCTGGCGCCGCTGGCGCTGGCGAGCTGGCGCCTGACCGGGCGGCCGATCAACCCGGCCACCGCGCGCACCATCGCCCACGGCTGGTGGACCTGGCTGCCGTACCTGCTGCTGGCGCCCGGGTTGGTGGCGGCGGCCACCGCGCCGGTGATGGCGGCGGCGCGTGCTGGCGCGGCGCTGTCGCCGGCGCGAGCGCTGGTCGCCGCTGGCCGCGGCCTGGTGCTGGCGATCGTGCCGGCGCTGGCGGTGCTGGCCACCGTGGTGCTGACGCTGCCGGCGGCCGGTGTTCCTGGCCTGATGGTGGCCGGGCTGTTCGTGCTGGCGCCGCTGGCCGGCGCCGACCACGGCGGCCGCCCGCTGGCGGCCATCGCCGACTCGGTGGCCCGGACCCGGGCCCGCCCGTGGGTGGCCATCGCCCTCGGCGCCGGCATCGTGCTGGCCACCGTGCTGGTGGCCGCGCTGCTGGCGCGCTGGTCGGTGCCCGCGCTCATCAAGAAGCCCAAGCCCGCCGCCCTCGCGTACGTCGGCAACCTGACCTGGCTCCGGCTTGGCCTCGCCGCCGCCATCACGCTGCTCGCCGCCGGCGCCCTCGCCACGGTCTCGGCTCGCTGGACTCGCCCGGCCACGGCGGGGTGAGCGCGCCCCGAGGCCGAGACGCCGTCGCCGGCGCCGGGGACGGCGCCTGCGGCGACGACGTATACTGACGCCAATGTCCACGCCGCGCGCCGCCACCGCGTTCACCAGCGAGCTCGACATGCTGGTGCGGGCGCGGTACCCGCTGCTGTACCTGGTGTCGTGGGAGGAGGCGCGGGTCGACGGCATGCTCGAGGAGCTGGCGACGCAGCACGGCAAGCACCTGCTCGAGTGGTCGGTCACCCGCGGCCTGCGTCGCACCGGCGGCGTGCGCGGCGGGGCGCCGGTCGAGGCCCAGCGCGATCCGATCAAGGCGCTGCAGGCGATCGAGAAGCTGCCGGAGCCATCGCTCATCGTGCTCAAGGACTTCCACCCGTACCTCGAGCAGCCGGAGGTGGTGCGGGCCCTGCGCGAGGCCGGCCAGCTCATCAAGGCCAGCTTCTCGACAGTGGTCATCCTGGCCCCGGTGCTGCGGGTGCCGCCCGAGCTGGAGAAGGAGCTGACGGTGCTCGACGTGCCGCTGCCCGACGTGCTCGACCTGCGCGACCTCCTGCGCGAGATCGTGCAGGTGGTGCGCGCCAGCAAGAAGGCGACCATCGAGCTGACCAACCGCGACGGCGAGCTGCTGCTGCGCGCGGCCCAGGGCCTGACCCTGGCCGAGGCCGAGAACGCCTTCGCCAAGGCCATCGCCGCCGACGGCAAGCTGGCCGCCGAGGACATCGACCTGGTGCTGGCCGAGAAGCGGCAGATCATCCGCAAGACCGGCCTGCTCGAGTACATCAGCTCGGGCGAGAACGCGGCCACCGTCGGCGGCCTGCCCTACCTCAAGGCCTGGCTGACCCGGCGCGGCGCCGCCTTCTCCGACGAGGCGCGCCGGTTCGGCCTGCCCGAGCCCAAGGGCCTGCTCCTGCTCGGCGTGCAGGGCTGCGGCAAGAGCCTGACCGCCAAGGCCATCGCCAACCAGTGGCACCTGCCGCTGCTCCGGCTCGACCTCGGCCGCATCTTCGCCGGGCTGATCGGCTCGTCGGAGGACAACGTGCGGCGCGCCATCCGCATCGCCGAGAGCGTGGCGCCGGCGGTGCTGTGGATCGACGAGATCGAGAAGGGCCTGTCGGGTTCGACCAGCTCCGGCTCCGTCGACGGCGGCGTGACGGCCCGGGTGTTCGCCACCATCCTGACCTGGATGCAGGAGAAGACCGCGCCGGTGTTCGTGGTGGCCACCGCCAACCGCATCGCCGAGCTGCCGCCCGAGCTGCTGCGCAAGGGTCGCTTCGACGAGATCTTCTTCATCGACCTGCCGTCGGCGCGCGAGCGGCAGGACATCCTGCGCATCCACCTGTCGCGGCGCGGGCGCGACCCGAGCAAGTTCGATCTACCGGCGCTGGCCGCCGCCGCCGTGGGCTACTCGGGCGCCGAGCTCGAGCAGGCGGTCATCGCCGGGCTGTACGCCGCGTTCGAGGAGCGGTCCGACCTGGCCCAGCACCACGTCGCCACCGCCCTGGCCGAGAGCCCGCCGCTGTCGGCGACGATGCGCGAGGACCTGGGCCGGCTGCGGGCCTGGGCCCAGACCCGGACCCGGCCGGCCTCGCCCGACGACGACGACGCCGGCGCGCTGGCCGAGGCGCCCTGATGGGGCGCATGCGCCGCTTCCTCCTGCTCGAGGAGCGCCGCCAGGGCGGCGAGCCAGACGCGCCACCACCGGCGCCGCGCCCGGGCGACCGGTTCGATCGCGTCGAGGCGCCGCCGGCCGCTCCGGAGGCGAGCGCCGCCGCCAGCCCCGACGCCGCGCTGGCCGACCGCTTCGCGCCGCCGCCCGAGCCGGCCACCTTGCTCGAGCTCGACACCCACGAGCGGCGGCCGGTCACCCGCTGCCTCGAGTGCGGCGTCGACGGCGGCCAGTTCGCGACCCGCTGCGCCGACTGCGGCGCCTCGCTCACCACCGCCGCGGTGCGCCGCCTCAACGCCCGGCTGTGGGCGATCGAGCGGGCCGAGCGCGACGCCGCCCGCGCCGCCACCGCCGCCCGCGCCGAGGCCGAGCTGGCCGAGCTGAGCGCGGCCGAGCAGGCGCGTAAGGCCGCCGTCGTCGACGAGGCCTTCGCCCGGATCATGGCCGAGGAGCGGGCCCGGGCCGGCCGGACCTGGCTCGACGCCGCCGGCGACGTGCTCGCGCGCGGACCGGCCGCGGCGTGGACGCCGATCGGCCGCAAGGTCGCGGTGGTGGGCGCCGTGCTCGGCCTGGTCGCGCTGCTGATGCTGGTGCCGGGCACCCTGGCCGTGCTGGTGCAGATCGCGCTGCTCCTGGCCCTGGCCATCGCCGCCCTGCCACCGGCCCGGCGCTGAGCCGGCGCGCCGCTCAGGCCGCCGGCCAGGTCGCCAGCGCGGCGGCGACCTCGTCAGCGTCGGCGGCGACGAGCACGCCCGGCCGCGCCGGCGCGCCAGCGGCCCGCGTCGCCGCCGCCTGCGGCCCGAACCACAGCGCGCTCCACCCGGCCGCGCGGGCGCCAGCGACGTCGGCGGCGTCGGAGTCGCCGACGTGGATCGACCGGGCCGGATCGGCGCCGAGCGCGGCGGCGGCCCAGGCGAAGATGCCCGGATCCGGCTTGGCCACGCCGAGGCGGCCGGAGTCGGCCACCGCGGCGAAGCGGTCGCCCCAGCCGACCTCGGCCAGCAGCTCGGCGACGTGGCCTTCGGAGTTCGACACCACGCCGACCACCACACCGCGCCCGCGCAGCGCGTCGACCACGTCGATCATGCCCGGCACCGGCCGCCGCCACAGGTTGTGGGTCGGCTGGGCCTGCCACAACCACTCGACCAGCGCGTGACGGCCAGGGCCAGCGCCGGCGCCCACGCCGGCCCCGGCCAGCCAGCGCTCCATCAGCAGCTTCCACGGGTGGTGCTCGCCGCCGGCGCGGATCTCGGCCTCGTAGCTGGCCCAGGCCCCGGCGCTGGCGGCGTCGATCGCCGCCGCGGTGACCACCACGCCCTGGCTGGCCAGCCGGGCCGCCAGGTAGGCGGCGTCGAGCTCGAGCAGGGTCTGGCCGACGTCGAAGGTCACCACCGGGCGCGTCGTCGGCATCGCCGCCGCATCATAACCGCGCGGCCCCGGTCCCTACCCTCCGCGCCACCGCTTCGTTATAGTCCACCGACGATGAACGGGGGGCGCACGGCCGGCGCGAGCGGCGATCCAGAGCCTGGAGTGCTGGTGGTGTGGAGCGGCGCCACTCCGTGCCTCATGCCGTTCCGCGTCGGCGCCAAGGGCCTGACCATCGGCCGCGAGCTGCTCGGCTCGACCGGCACCGACGACCGTATCTCGCGCCGGCACGTCAAGGTCACCTACAGCGGCGGCCGCTTCGCGGTGACCGACCTCGGCAGCCGCAACGGCACCTACGCCGGCGGCCAGGCCATCGTCGACCGCGAGATCACGGTGACCGCCCCGTGTGTGCTGCGGGCCGGGCGCACGGTCGGCGTCATCGTCGACGACGTGACCCGGTACGAGGGCCACGCCGTGGTGGTCGAGCCGGACCGGGTCATGGGGCCGTCGAGCGCGCCGGTGTACGCCCGCGCTGCCGCCGCCGGCGCGGTCGGCCGCCACGTCGCCATCGTCGGCGAGCCGGGCTGCGGCAAGCGCCTGGTCGCGGCCGCCTACCTGCGGGTGCGCGCCGGCGGCCAGGTCCTCATCCAGGGCGGGACCCCGGTCATCCCCGACGCCCTGCCGCGTGGCACCACCTCGGTCTTGATCGAGCAGCCGCAGCTGCTGCCGGTGCCGGCCCAGGTCGCGCTACTCAAGCTCATCGGTCGGCGGCGCGAGCTCGGCGTGGTGTCGCTCGCCCCCGAGCACCCCGACCTGTGGCGCGAGCTCGACGGCCCGCTGGTGGCCGCGCTGGCGGCCGAGGTCATCGACGTGCCGCCGCTGCGGTCCCGGTTCGACGAGGTCGGTTACCTGGTAGCCATGACCGTGCGCGCGGTGGCGCCCACGCTGGCGGTGCACTCGACCCTGATCGAGGAGGCGCTGCTGCGGCCGTGGCCGGGCAACCTGCGCGAGCTGCGCGGCGCCGTGACCCGCACCGCGACCGCGCTGGCCGGCGCCGGCAAGACCGAGCTGCGGTCCGACGACCTCGAATCCGAGGCCGGCCACCTCGCCGCCGGCCAGCCCACCGTCAACCACGGCGTGCAGTCGACGATGAAGGAAGGCCAGCTCGCGCTCGGGACCACCGATCCGTCGGCCGCGGCCAGCGGCGGCAAGCGCAAGCGCCCCGGCAAGACGCAGATGGAGTGACGATGCCGCGCCTCCTGCTCGACGAGCGCCTGGGCGACGACGGCGCGCCAGTGCGGACCTACCTGCTGGCCACGAGCGACGGCAGCGACGGGGCCGGCGTGGCCCGGGTCGAGTTGACCGGCGACGACGGCGTGGGCGGGCACCTGCCGGCGGCGGCGGTGGCCACGGTCATGGCCCGCTACGGCCGCGCCGTCGAGACCGACGCCGCGCTGGTGTCGACCGGCGACGAGCTGGTGCTGATCGGCGGCACCCTGCGCCGGGTCCGCTTTCGCGCCGTGGTCGACGCCGACGGGCGCGACTGGTTGACCTGGACCGCCGGCTCGGCCGAGCCGGTCGCGGCCCTGGCGACCCAGGTCCACGCCGCCCTGCGCTTCCTGCTCCGCTGAATCAGCGCCGCTGCGAGGCCGCGAGGCCCGACCCCTGGGACGATCCTCGGCCGGCCCGGCACCCGGGCGGTGCCGGCGCGGGTAGACTGCGGCGGTGGCGCTCGAGCACGTCGCACAAGGCCAGACCCGCTTCCAGGTCCCGGGCGTCGCGCCCGACCCGCGCGGCATCGTGCTCGGCCGCTACCTGATGCTGGCGTTCCCCACGCTCGAGGGTGTGGTGTCGTGGTTCCGGCTGTACTCGGCCGAGGCCTCGCTCGACGAGCTGATGGCCGGGCTCGAGCTGGTGCGCGGCCGCACGCCGCTGGCCAGCCGTGACCTCCTGCTGCGTATCCCGGCGGTGTCGTCGCACACCTGCGACCGCGCCGCCCGGCTGGCCCGCCTCGTCGGCGGCACCGCCTACACCGGCACCGCCAAGCACTTCGTCAAGTACCGCGACGATCGCTCGCCCTACGGCTACGACGCGGTCGACGTCGCCAGCGCGCCGGCCCAGGCCGACGTCGTCCTGCACGCCGACGACTTCGTGCAGAGCTACCAGCGCCAGGACGAGCTGCCGTTCGATCGCCTGCTGTTCCGGCTGTCGATCCGGCCGCTGCCGGGCGGGGCACGCGCCGCCGCGGCCGAGCGCGGCGAGCTGCTGGTGGCGGTCGCGCGCGGGCTGGTCGACGGCGTGGTCCGCTACCTGTGGCGCAACCGGGTCGCCGGCAAGGCCGCGCTGGTGCGCCCGCAGGACGCCGGCGCCTTCGCCGGCGACACCCGGGCCGGCTACCTGCTGCTGCAGGTCAGCGCCCTGCCCGAGCGGATCCTCGAGCTCTTCCTCGGCGTGCCCGGCATCGACGTGTTCCGCGCCGTCAGCGCCAACGCCGCGGTCGCGGTCGGCCACGCCCACCCCATCGACCTGGCGTCGTGCGCCTCGGTCCTGCCGGCCGATCGCTTCTTCCTGTTCTGGCCGGGTGATCGGGTCGACGCCCTGCCCGGGCCGCTCGAGATGTCCGACCTGGCCCACCTGACCCGGCTCGATCTCGAGCTCGACCGCCCGCGCGAGGCGAGCGAACGCACCACCGGCGCGCCCGATCCGGTCGGGGTGACCCTCCGGCTGGCGCCGGGCTTCGGGCCGCCGCGCCGGGTCAACGCCGCCCTCATCCCGGCCGCCCAGGCCGGCTGGCTCAAGCGCCTGGTGTTCCTGTTGCCGCCGGCCAGCCTGCGCGGCCACCGCGTCGCCGTGACCGATCGTGGCCTGCTGGTGGTCGGCGCCAGCAACGTCGACATCATCCCGCTCGGGCGCCTGCTGTGTGAGGTCGCGCCCGGCCTGCTGGTGCCGCTCGGCATGGACGTGGTGCCGCGGGTGTCGCCCGAGGTGCTGGCGCGCGCCCTCGGCCACACGAGCGGCCTGGTCACGGTGTTCGCCGACGACCGCCCGTTCCAGGTCGCCGACAGCGCGCTCATCCCGCTCGAGCGCCGGGCCATCGCCCAGCTCGAGGTCGAGCGGGCCGAGGTGCGCGACGTCGCCGTGCCGCCCGCGACCGACCCGCGCGTCGTCAACGACCCGGTCGGCCAGTTCGCGCTGTGGGGCTTCCCCGACCCCGACGATCGCAAGCTGCTGCCCTAGCAGGCAGCAGGATGCTTCCTCGGCATCCTGCCAGGCGTGCCCGCGCCGCGCCGGACCTGGCCTGTTACAGTCGGGCCGCGCCATGGTCGACGACCCTGCCCGGGCCTTCCTCGAACGTTTCGTGCTGCCGCTGGTGGCCGGCGGCGAGGTCCACGTCGGCGCCCCCATCCGCCAGGGCCAGGTCGCCGACCTGGCGCGCGCCGCCGAGGCCGCGTCCGACGTGGCCATGGCCATCGAGGACGCCCGCACCGCGGTGACCTCGACCTGGGTCGTGCGCCCGCCCGAGATCTTCCTCGACGAGGAGCAGCTGGCGATGTGCGCCGGGCTGCACAACGCGCTGTTCCTGGCCCACCCGCGGGTCGATCGGTGGACGGTGACCGACCGCGCCCGCCGCCGCGTCGCCGACACCTCGCTGTCGCTGGTGGCGCAGCCGCTGACCACGCAGCGCGACCGCCTGCTGGCCCGGCACGCCCTCCTGCACCACCTGTTCGACCTGCGCCGCGTCGACACCAAGGTGTCGTGGTGGACCGGCAGCGCGGTGTTCCGCGGCCAGGCCGCGCCGGCCCGCCTGACCGCCTGGCCCGGCCTGCGCCGGGTCGAGGAGCACCACACCACGGTCGGCTTCGACGAGCTGCTGACCGCGCCCGACGTCGCGCCGGTGATCGCCGCGCTGGTGCGGCGCACGCCGCTGACCCAGCTGGTCACGGCCCACCCGGCCGCGCCGCCGGTGCACTGGGAGGACGCGGCGGCTGCGCTGCGCGACCCCGAGCTGGCCCGGGCCGTGGCGTACCAGGTGATCGCCGGCGCCGGCGTCGGCGCCCCGACCGACCCGGCCGACGTCGTGTCGGGACCGGCCCGGTTGACCGCGGCGTTCGAGCAGATGCTCGAGCGCAGCCCGGCCGAGGCCGACGTGCGCGCCATCGCCGCGTTCCTGGTCCACCTCCAGGCCCTGCTGCTGCTGGGCGAGCCGGCCCGCGCCGACGAGGCGTCGGCCCTCGTCACCGGCGCCCTGGCCGACCGCGGCGGCACCCGCCCGCGCGGCGTCGCCGCGTTCTTCGCCCTGCCGGCCGCGCTGGCCGCGGTCGACCCCCGGCTGGCCGTGCCGCCCGGGCTCGGCGACGGCGGCGACGCCCGGCCGAGCCGCCGCGACGGCGACGTGGCCCGCTGGCGCGCCCGTCAGGCCGAGATCGCCCGCGTCGTCGGCGACGGCGTCGCCGCCGCCATCGCCGCCCGGCTGCGCCGACACCTGCGTGGCGCACCCGCCGTGGTCGACCTCGCCCCCGCCGCCGATGCGCCCGCGGCCGGGCCGGCGGCCGACGCGGACGTGTTATAGAAACGCACCTCCATGGTGACGCCGCCCGTCAATCCCCGCGCCGCCGCGCTCGACGTCGCCCGCGCCGCCGCCGGCTTCCAGGAGGTCGCGCGCCAGCTCGGCGCCCAGTTCCTCGACAAGCAGGAGATCATCCGCCTGATGATGGTGAGCGCCATCGCCGGCGAGCACATGGTCGTGGTCGGCCCGCCCGGCACCGCCAAGTCGGCGATGATCGACATGTTCGCCCGGCTGATCGACGCCCGCTACTTCGAGTACCTGCTGACCCGCTTCACCGAGCCCAACGAGCTGTTCGGCCCGGTCGACATCGCCGCCTTCCGCGAGGGCCGCTACACCCGGCGCATCGAGGGCATGTTGCCGACGGCGGAGATCGTCTTCCTCGACGAGATCTTCAAGTCCAACTCGGCCATCCTCAACTCGCTCTTGCACGTCATCAACGAGCGCAAGTTCCAGAACGGCCCCAACGTGCTGCCGGTCCCGCTCATCTCGTTGTTCGCCGCCTCGAACGAGGTGCCGACCGACGACAACCTGGCGGCCATGTTCGACCGCTTCCTCATCCGCGTGCTGTCGGACAACCTCGACAGCTACCACTTCCACGAGCTGATGACCAAGGGCGCGGCGCTCGAGGTCCGCAAGATCACCGGCCGCCAGAGCGAGCTGCGGCCGCTGGTGTCGGCCAACGACCTGCGCACCGTCCACGCCCAGTTCGACCGGTTCATGAACTTCCCCGAGGAGTTCCTGGCCAAGTACAAGGGCCTCATCTTCCAGATCCGCAGCGAGGGCATCTCGGTGTCGGACCGGCGCGCGGTCAAGCTGCTCAAGCTGTTCGCGGCCTCGGCGGTGTTCGACGGCCGGACCCAGGTCCACGACGGCGACTTCTTCATCCTCCGCCACATCTGGAACAACCTCGACCAGGTCGAGCTGCTCGAGGAGATCGTCGGCCCGGTGGTCGACGCCTACTTCCGCGAGCACCCGGCCGAGCGCCGCTTCATCGGCCCGCAGGCCAGCCTGGACGACCTGCTATCCGAGCTCGGCCTCATCCGCGAGCTGCTGACCTCGTCGACCGAGATGTCGGACATCCAGCTGTTCTCCCAGCTCAAGAACCTCAACGAGATCAAGAGCGCGCTGGTCGCGATGCCCAGCAACGACAGCGCGGCGCGGATGGTGCGCGAGGTCGACCAGCTGCTCGAGACGGTGTTCGCCTCGTCGAAGTTTGGCCTGTAGTCGGGCCGCGACCGACCCGCCGTGCCCATCCCCGTCGACCGCCGCCGCACCCACCTCGGCCGCCAGGTCGCGACCATGGCGCTGTCGGCGGTCCAGGTCGACAGCCCGATGGCGCTGATCCGGGCCGCGGCCTGGCACAACTCGCTGGCCCGGATGGGCCTGCACCTGCCGCTGTTCGTGGTGCACGACCTCGGCGCCCTGCTGTCGGCCCCGCGCGGCGCCGGCGGCGTGACCGTGCGCGGGCGCGACGCCGACCTGGCCCGGCTGGCGCCCGGCGCCGCGGAGCGTGACCTGCTCGGCCGCTACCGCCGCATGCTCGAGCACGTCGCCAGCTCCGAGGTCGCCGAGAAGCTGGCCGCGTTCCGCCTGCGCGACGAGATGCTGGCGGTCCTGCTGTCGCGGGTGCTGGCCGACGTGTGTAACCGCTGGCGCGAGCGCGGCAAGGGCGCCGGCGCCGAGCCGCTGCCGCTCGACCTCGGCCTGTACGACGCGGTCGACTACGCCGACCTGGCGCGCGAGTTCGACCTGCGCCCGCTGTGGGGCTTCCTCGAGCACCTGGTCGGCCTGGCCCTGCACGTGTACACCCAGGTCGAGCTGATCGACCTCGACACCGTGCGCCTGCTCGGCCTGTTCAAGGAAGACAGCACCGCCGGGTCCGAGGCCCTGGGCGGGGCGATCGATCTGGTCGACCTGTTCGCCGCGCTCGGCTCGCCCGAGGCGCACGACGTCGCCAACTTCTCGCTCGACCTCCTGCCCAGCGTGCTCGAGACCCGGCGCGCCAGCGGCGTGCAGGCCTTCGCCGTCGACGGCTACGCCTCGATCGAGCGCAAGGGCAACATCGACTCGATGGTGCTGTCGGAGCTGGCCTACGACCGCGAGATCTTCGAGCAGAAGATCGCCGACGCCGAGCTGCTGTACTACGGGCGCGAGCGCGAGCGCGAGGACGAGCGCCGCCTGCAATACCTGCTGATCGACTCGTCGGCGTCGATGCGCGGCCACCGCCAGGTGTTCGCGCGTGGCCTGGCCCTGACCCTGACCAAGAAGCTCACCCTCGAGGGCGACGACGTCTGGCTGCGCTTCTTCGACTCGCGCCTGCACGAGACCATCAAGGTGTCGCGCTCGGCCCAGGTCCCGGTGCCGTACCTCCTGTCGTTCCGGTCCGAGCGCGGCCGCAACGCCGCCAAGGTCTTCCGCCAGCTCGGCGGCGAGCTGGCCCGGGGCGGCCACGATCAGCGGCGGCGCGTGGTCCTGTACATCATCACCCACGGCCAGTGCCACATCCCGCCCGAGCTGCTGAGCGCGCTCAAGCCCGGCATCTTCCTGTACGGCATCATCGTCCAGCCGTCGTCGGAGCAGCTGCCCGACTTCGTGTCGGTGCTCGACCGCTGCCAGGTGGTCGACGCCAGCGTGCTCACCTCGCGCGCTGGCCGGCAGCGGCGCGCGCTCGACATCGTCGACGACGCCACCGCGTCCCGCCCCGGCGGCGGCAAGGCGGCCTGAGCCATGGCCCGCCGCACCTTCAACTCGATCGAGAGCACGGCCGACCAGGCCGAGATCCTGGCCGGCCAGGGCCGGTGGGCCGAGGCCGAGCGGCAGTACCGCGAGCTGATCGGCCAGACCCACGTCATCGACTACGAGTACGACGACTGGTTGCGCCGGCTGGCCGAGATCTACCGCCAGCTCGGGCGCCGGCGCGAGGCCGGCCTGGTCTACCTGTACCTGCACTACTTCGACCTGGCCCGGGCTCAGCTCGGCGGCGCCGACGACGGCGCGCTGCGCGCGCGCCTGCGCGAGGTCGAGAAGAAGTGGGCCGAGGCGGCGACCGACTACGAGGCGGCGCAGCTGCCGGTACACGCGGCGGTCGCGCTGGAGAAGGCCAAGGCCGGCGCCGCCTGCGCCCGGGCCTGGGAGGCGATCAGCCGCCATCCCGGCCTGCGCGACCGCGACTACGAGGCGGCGCTGGCCCACTTCAACCTCGGCCTGGCCCTGGTCGCCGGCGACGCGTCGTCTCAGGCGGCGCGCAAGGCGCTGATCGAGAGCCAGCGCCGGCTCGAGCAGGTCGCCGACGACTTCGAGGCCAAGGGCGAGCTCGAGCGCGCGTTCGACTGCTACCAGATCCTGCTCAAGCTGGGCAAGGAGCTCGGCCAGTTCGAGAACCTGGCCGAGGGCTACGTCAACTGCATCCGCGTGCTGCGCGAAGACAACCTCAAGTTCTACGTGCTGCAGTACTACGAGGACTTCATCAAGCTCACGCTCGAGCGCGGCGAGCTGCACGCCGCGGCGACGCTGTACCAGGAGGCGGCCGAGTACGCGGCCCGGGCCGGCCTGCCGTACGACCGGCGCTACCAGGCCAAGGCGGCCGAGACCTGGGTCCGGTGCGCCGAGCAGTTCGTGCGCGATGGCCTGCCGGTGGCGATGGCCGAGAACGCCCTCCTGGCGGCGTGTAGCCAGTACTCGGCCATCGGCGACTACGGCCACGTCCGCTCGACCTTCGAGAAGCTGTCGGACCTCGACCTGCCCGACCGCGCCAAGAAGCGCTTCGCGACCATCGCCACCCGCTACGTCGCCAGCGCCAGCGACGCCGCCGAGGCGCCCGGCTTCCCCGACTACCTGCGCCAGCAGCAGGCCTACGGCGAGATCTGGTTTGCCGACCTGCTCGAGTGGGAGCTCGGCGGCGATCCGTTCGGCGTCGCCGCCTCGGTCGTCGGCGACCTGCGCTACCCCAACAGCATCCGCCGGCGCGCGCTGGTGGTGCTGCTGACGCTGGGCGACGCGCGCGAGCGCAAGATCACCGCCGAGGTCGACACCCTGGTCCACCTGGCCGAGCTGCTGGGCGAGCTGCAGTCGTACGTGGCGCTGGCCCCGCTCGAGCGCCTGTACGCCCACGCCGATCCGCTGGTGCGCCGGGCCGCGGTGCGGGCCCTGCGCTTCCTGTACTTCAAGCGCTCGTTCGCCATCGTCCGCAAGGCGCTGGCCGACGACGACCTCGAGGTCCGCAAGGCGGCGCTGGTGGCCATCGCCGGCCTGCACTTCCCGCACGCGCTCGGCCCGCTCGCCCGGATCTACCGGGAGAGCGCCGACCCGGCCGTACGCGAGGCCGCGCTCGAGTCGATCGGCAAGATCCAGACCGTCGAGGCCGGCGAGCTGCTCATCTCGGCCCTGCGCCAGGAGGACGGCCCGCTGCGAGCGGCGGCGCGTGCCGCCCTGGCGGCGATCGACAACGCCGACGTGTTGCCGATCGTGCGCCAACACCACGAGGTCGAGCGCAACCCGGCGGTGCGGGAGATCCTCGGCGAGCTGCTGCGGCGGACCTGGTCGACCTAGGCCCTACCGACGTCCCCGTCGACGTCAACCTCGACTGCGAGGGCAACGAGGCGCCGGCCCCGGCCGCAGCAACGGCGCCGCCGGCAGCCCATCGGCCCGATCCCGAGGGTACGATGCCACCCATGACCCGCGCCCTGCTCCTCCTGTGGTCGGCCGCCGTGGCCGGCGCCGCCTGCGATGCCCGCGCCACCCCGACCGACCCGCAGGCCGCGCCGGCCCGGGCCGAGCAGAAGTCACGCGAGCACGAGAGCTGCGGCGCGTCGATGCACTGCCAGGACGGCCTGCGCTGCTTCGACCACACCTGCCGCCGCACCAGCCGCTCGGTGCTGGGCGACTTCCAGGCCGCCAGCGCCGAGCGCGCCCTCGCCGCCGGCAAGGACGCCGACGCCATCGCCGCCTACGCCGAGGCGCTGGCCACCTACGAGAAGGAGGGCGTACCGCTGCCGGTCGAGCTCGACTGCGCCTACGGCCGCGCCCTCGGCCAGGGCAAGGCGCGCGGCGGCAAGGAGCGGGCCGAGCTGGCCGCGCGTGTGCTGCACCGCTGCCTCGGCAACACGCCGGTCGGCTCGCAGCTGCGCGAGGGCGCGCTGGCTGACCTGGCTCAGCTCACCGACGACGGCCTCGACCCGGCGCACCTGGCCCGCGCCGAGGCCGCCGACGTCTACCTGTCGCGGCCGCCGGCCGGGCCCAGCCTCGACGCCCTCAAGGTCAGCGTCAGCGCCGAGCCGACCCCGACCACCCGCGCCTTCCCCGCCGTCCTGGCCCGCATCGGCGACGCCGAGACCCGCGGCCCGCTGCTGGTGTGCTGGCAGGCCCACCGCACCGCCACCGGCGCGGCCTCGCTGGTGGCCGCCTCCACCCTCAAGGTCCGCTTCGTCCAGCCGTACGAGGACGAGCCCGGCAAGGCCGACGTCCGCCTCGAGCCGGCCGGCACCGTCGCCCCCGGCCCGGCCGCCGACGCCGACGCCTGCGTCCGCGCCGCCGTCGACGCCGCCGTCAAGAAGGTCGAGGGCCTGCAGAGCAGCTTCACCACCAAGCTGACCGTCCGCATCGAGTAGCGGCTATTGATTTGACCACCGTCACACCGCTCGGTCGATTGCAATTGTAACTGTGCGGTCACGCGTGGCAGGCTTCCTGCATGATTCGGCACAGCCTCAAGTGGCCCACGCTTTCCGCACTCGTTACGGGACCTGCAATCCCACTGCTGGCGAGTCAAGTACTGTTGGGTTCTTGCGTTGACGCGCCCGACATGGACAACGTTGCCCAAACTGAGATCCTACAGGTCGAGCAGGCAACCGTACTCGACCCGCCTGACTTCTCCTGGCCTTCCGACGGAACGCCACCCCGCCAGTCCGAGGGCGTGCCAGGCTACTTTGTCGAACCCCCACCCGATGTCACTGTATGGGAGCACAGCGCGCTTCGTGCGTCACTCGCCGCCGGCTCGCCCCGAGTAAGCCCAGAGGCACTGGTCGAGTCATTGTTGCACGGTACTGCGGATTCTGTGGCAGTGGTCGAAGCAACGCAAGTTGGTCCGCTTGACCGTATTGAGGTCCGGACCCCTTGGCGGCTGGACGCCTACCTCCGCAACGCCGCAGGCTTGGAGTACGCAATCGGGGAGACGTTTCTTGTCCTGCAGAGAGCAGGGAACGGAGACGCTGTGGCGGTGACCTCAAGTACGGTGAAGGGATCTGTAGGAATGCGGGCATTGCTATTCATCGAACGGCGAGCAGACGTGAACCTGCTTAACCACTCTGACCTTGCGGGTCCAGGCGTCATCTACCTAACCAATAGCGACAGAGCAGTCTTGCACTCTGGGCCAGAGTTGTCCGCTGACGGAGTCCGGGATCTAGTTCGAACGATGACCTTGCCTCCAAGCCAGAATGGCCAGGATCAGAACCAATGAAGGCGCACTCACTCAGCGACCTCAATATCACCCGACTGACAATCGAAGAAGCGAATCGAGTCGAGCCCATGGGTCTCGGACCAAGTAGCGGTCAACGACCGGCGAAGTTCCTTGCGACGCTTGTGATCCTCGCGGCTTGCTTGCTGAGTCGCGTTCCGCGGGCGAATGCTGCGGCCGGCGACTGGTGGTGCGCAATACCGGAGGGCTGGAATTGGCTCGGTTATACCGAGATCCCTGTCTATGTTCATCCAGATCTTAACGACCACGTGCTGTTCCCCGATGGGACTGCGTGGACTGATACTGAGATTCGGAATGAAGTCGAGTTCATGCTCGAACGCTTCATGATGCAGGCGCCTTCAGGGATGCCGCCGCTCCGCTTTGCCGGCTTCGAGCCGGCCGGGACTCCACCATTCTCTCTGCCTGGTGCTGGCAAGATCGCGGTCCGGTGGAACGAAAATGGGTGCGGCAACTTCCAGCAGGGCAGTCCCGCGACAGGCATGAGAATTGTGGCTACGGACAACCAGACATGTGGACTCAAGAGGACACCTGTCTGGAACTTCTTCAATCCACAACAACGGGAGGGGTTCGGGGGGCAGATTGCAAGCGAACTGTTTCACGCGCTGGGATTCGACCACTGGGATACGTGCAATACCATCCCACCTGTGTGCATCGACAACGGCAGCATGGGCGACTTCTGTAGCCAGATGCATCATGGTGTTACGTCTGAACTCTACGAGCTCGAGCGAAGCGACTTTGATGCGATTCTGTCTGTGTATGGAAGCTGGGAGAACAAAGGGCGATTCCGGAGAGAGAGTCAAGGTGGCTCTCTGTGGACGACACTAGCGGCTCCAGCGATTCTGAGTGGCCCGATTTGGAGCTCGGCATGGTCATCGACCAGCACTCTGTTGCCGATAGTTGCAACTAACCCGACAACACAAGATCTCCATTTCTATCGATGGGAACGAAGTACGGCGCAGATTCAAGACTGGGGCACGCCGTATTCATACGGGACCCAGCATGGACAGATTGGTGCAGGCTACAAGTCTGGAATGCTATTCGCCTTCTTCGCGCTGGGGCAAAATCCAACCGACGTCAGCAAGACTGTTCACTACGCCTATGCCCCAAGCGCCAGTAACTGGACGGTTGTGTCATCCGCTATCGTGGCGGACAGACACGGCGTGACAGGAGCTTACGATCCGAAGTCGGGCAAGCTTGTGTTCGTGTTCCGCGGGCCCGACAATGAGATCCTGCTGACTTCGGCGACACCTGGATCGGCCATTTCGACGTCGATTTCAGTTGTCAACGGTGCGGAGAACCGCGCGGCCTACACGCCTAGTATCGCCTGTGGAGACTCATCCATCTCATACAACTGCATTATGGTTTGGGCAACCGCGGGCGCAGAAGGATCTGGGCAGCGGACTCACACGATGCGATGGGTCCAATTCACCTTCAACGGTGTCAACTTCTCGTTCGCCAACATGTACGGCAATGGCTACACAATGTATGGTCCCCCTTCTGTCGTGTACAAGGGCCCACCTGGTTCCGCGTCAGCCTTCGTTGTCGCATGGCACAACCCTGGGCACTGCTACTACACTCTACAGAAGGCGGTCGGAGCCACGAGCGGATTCGGCGTCGGAGGCACGCACTGTTCGGGCAGTCCCAAGTTCATTGGACCTCCACTTCTCGGTGCTGCAGACAACTACGCTCAGGCTTGGGTGCAATACAATGCCGCGAATTGACTATTCGAGAGCCTCTCTACTGGTCGGATTCTGCTTCGCGCCGCTCCTAGCGTGCGACCAGGCGGGCGAGTCGTGCGTGTCGATCGACGACTGTTATCGAGGCTACTACTTCGCCGAGTGTGCGCTCGACAGCCCGAACGCCCAGGTCGAGCCTCGCTTCGCCTGTTCGCCCGATCGCGCCGATTGCGCGTGGTTCACCGGGTGCGTCGCCACCGGCTACGTCGCCAGCGACTGCCCGGCCGAGGACCTCTGCTGCCACGACAACCGGCCCTTTGTCGAAGCCCCGATCCCGTTCGGCGTCGACCCGTTCATCACCCCGCTGGGAACCCTGCCCTGGACCCGGGGCCAGCATCACAACCTGGCCGTGACGCTTGGGCCCGTTCCGGTCGAGGTTCCGCTGGAGTGCGTGGGCCCGGAGCCGATCACGAACGAACCGTCACAAGGTCAGACCGTGTGTGGCATGTCACTGCCGTTCAAGATGACCGTACGCGACACCGTCACCTTCGTCGTCAACCTCACCAATCGCTTGCCGTGGATGCCCTTCATCGAGGTCGATCCGGTCGCGATGACCGCCAGGGTCTGCGCGTATCGAAGCTTCGACGTCTACGACAACTCCTGTCCACCGGCATGGCACCGGGATCCGATCTGCGCGAACAGCGGCACGGTGCGACTGTCGCGGATGCCAACCGGTGACGCCGACCTGTCCGGGCTGATCCTGGAGTTCCAGGCCAGCTTCCCGGGCGGCACGGAGCTGCATGGCACCGCCCGGCCCTTTCCGCTCGGAGGCTTCTGAGGTTGGCGTCCGGGGGCGGTCCCTCTCGCAGATACCCCCGCCCCACACGGCGATAGGCAAGGCGGCCGGGCCATGGTACCCGTCGGCTGCCGTGCCCGCCCCTGACGACCCCAGCCCGCCCGACGCCGCCGCGCCCGCGCCGACGAGCGCGCCTGGTGCGCCCGCGCCGGAGCCGGGCCCGGCCGACGAGCGGGTCGACCTGCGCGCGCTGACGCTGGCCGAGGCCGAGGCGCTGGCGGTCGGGGCCGGGCTGCCGCGCTTTCGCGGCGAGCAGGCCTGGCGCTGGGTCCACGCCCACGGCGTGACCCGGTTCGAGCAGATGACCGACCTCGGCCCGGCGGTGCGCGAGCGCCTGGCCGCGCGCGCCCGCATCGACACGCTGGAGATCGCGGAGGTGCAGACCTCGCGCGACGGCACCCGCAAGCTGCGCCTGGTCACCTCCGACGGCAAGTCGATCGAGAGCGTGCTCATCCCCGACGGCGACAAGACCACGCAGTGCATCTCGTCGCAGGTCGGCTGCGCGGTCGACTGCCAGTTCTGCGCCACCGCCAAGCTCGGCCTGACCCGCAACCTGACGGCCGGCGAGATCGTCGACCAGGTGTACCGGGCCCGGGCCCTCCTGGCCGAGGTCGCGCCCGACCGCCGCATCACCAACATCGTGTACATGGGCATGGGCGAGCCCCTGCACAACTACGATCAGGTCATGACCTCGCTCCGCATCCTCACCGACGACAAGGGTGTCGGCCTGTCGCAGCGGCGCATCACGGTGTCGACCGCCGGCCTGGTGCCGCGCCTCGAGAAGCTCGGGCGCGAGGACGTGCGGCCCAACCTGGCGGTGTCGCTCAACGCCTCGAGCGACCAGGTCCGCGACGAGATCATGCCGATCAACCGCAAGTGGAACATCGGCAAGCTGCTGGCGGCCATCCGCAGCTACCCGCTCGAGAGCCGGCGCCGGGTCACCTTCGAGTACGTGCTGCTGGCCGGCGTCAACGACGCCCCGCGCGACGCCGCCCAGCTGGCGACGCTCCTGCGCGGCATCCGCTGCAAGGTCAACATCATCCCGTGGAACCCGCACCCCGAGTCGCCGTACCAGCGGCCGACCCCGGACGCGATCGACGCCTTCCAGAACGAGTGCAAGCGGCGCGGCCTGCCGACCTACCTGCGCACCCCGCGCGGCGACGACATCGACGCCGCCTGCGGCCAGCTGGCCAACCGCGCCAATGGCGAGGCCCTGGTGCCGCTGCGCGTCCGCCGCGGCCCGCCGCCGCCGCCGCCGGTCGACTGAGCGACGGCACAGCGCGCGCGGGACATGTAAAGGCCTGGCTAGCAGCGGGTCACCGCGACGGGGACGTTCCCGCGCGCGAGCGCGAGCGCGAGGGCGGCCACCGTCGCGGCTCGGAGGTGGTGGATCAGAACTGGCCCGAGACGCTCAGGCCGGCGGGACCAACGCTCAGGGCGGTCCCGGCCGCGGCGCTGGCCGCGGTCGAGCCGCCGTCCTGGCGGCCGGCGCGGACGCGACCGATGAGGATCGCGGCGCCGCTGCCCAGCACCAGGCCAGCAGCGGCCCCCAGGTACATGTCGCGGCGGATCTTGGGGCCCGCCCCCTCGGCGAGCTCCGGGCCACCGCCGCTGCCGCGCACGAAGCGGATGGCGGCGAGGAAGGCCAGCCCCGCCCCCAGGGTGGCGCCGGACAGCGGGAGCCCGGCCGAGAACCCGTGGCCCTTGGCGTCGTCGGGCATCAAGTAGTACCCGGCGGCGGTCCCGGCGGCGGCCCCGGCGACCCCGGCCGCGAGCGCCGCCGGGCTGGTCGCGGCCAGGCGGTTGCTCGGCTCGCCGGCGATCACGCCGGCGACCAGCCACGACGCGGTGCCGACCGCGAGCGCGGGCGGGATGGACCACTCGGCGCGGCGGCCCCCGGTGACGCCGGCCGCGCAACCCGCGCCCAGCAGGCACACCAGCGGGACACACGGCCAGCGGAGGTTCGACATGCGTCGACGGTACGCGCACGCCGGTTCGAGTCAATGCCGCGGGCACGAGCGCGCGACGGCGCGCACAGCGCTTGCTCCGCGGCGCCAGCAGCGGCGGCCCGGGCAAGCCACTCACCGCCGGGCCACGGTGCGCCTGTCGCTCCGGTGGGCTCGCTGTCGCCTCCCAGGCGACGCCCGGCGCACGAGCCACGTGCCGGGGCGGCCGGTTACGGCCGGGCCGCGCTGGCATGGCCGGTGCACTGACGCTCCCCCGAGGAGGAATCGATGAACAACGCAATCATGGTGAAGTCGGTCGTGCTGGTGGGGGCGCTCGTGGGCCTCGGGTCGTCGGCGCTGGCGGACGTGCGTGTCCACAACGCGACGACCGGCGAGCTCCGGGTCGAGGTGGTCTACCCCAACGGTGCGGTCAAGGCCGACACCCTCTCGGCCAACACCGACAGCCTCGACTCGAGCCTGTTCTCCGTCGGACCGGGCATCAAGCAGCTGACGATCCGCGTGCTCGACGACGCCGGGCAGGCGCGGTGGTCGGCCAAGGTCAAGGACAACGACGTCTACCTCCTGATCCCCAAGGGCGACGGCGTGTCCGGCGTGTTCGCCGGCACGTACACCGTCGCGGCCGAGGCCAGCCGGGCCGTGTTCATGAACCTGACCGGCCAGCCCGTCGTCCTGGATCTGGTCGGCAACAACGGCCTCGGCGCCCACCGCGGCGTCAAGCCACCGGCGACGTTCAACCCCAAGGCCCCGGTCAAGCTCGACGCCCGCGAGACCTACTTCCAGGCCACCGGCAAGGTCGCGGGCGAGGTGGTCGAGTTCGACGTCGACCGGGTCAACCGCGCCTACTACTACGTGGTCTGGCAGGTCCCGCGCAGCGGCAAGTACCGCGTCGAAGCGCTCGGCCGCCTGAAGTAGGCGGCCCGCGGGGCCGGCGGCGTCGCGCCTGGTGCCGGCGGCGTCGCGCCTGGTGCCGGCGGCGTTGCGCCGGGTGCCGGCCCGCGCCATCCTCGCGCCGTGTGCACCTCCCGGCTCCGCTCGTGGCCCGCTCGCCTCGCCCTGCTGATCGCCGCGCTGGCCGGGCCGGGCTGCGGGCCGTCGCTCTCCACCAGCACGGAGACCGAGCGCGACGAGATCGGGGCGGCGGTGCCGGTCACCCTCGAGGTGCCGGAGCCACGTGCCGGTGAGCCGCGCCCGCTGACGGTGCGGGTGTGGGCCGCGCCCGAGGTGCGGGCCCGCACCGGCTGGCGCGAGCGCATCGTCGACGAGGTCGACTACGCCAGCCAGTTCCTGGCCCAGCTGGTCGGGATCCAGCTGGAGGTGACCGAGATCAAGGACTGGGACCGGCGCGGCGACCTCGGCGGCGCTCGCGCCGAGCTGGCCGCGACCGACCCTGGCGCCGGCGCGGCCTGGGTCATCGGCGTGGTCGACGGCCCCGACAAGCCGACCGCGGCCCAGGTCGCGCTCGGCGAGAGCGCGCTGCTGGGTAAACACGTGGTGGTGCGAGCGTGGGGCGACGCCGTCGAGACCGAGGTGCTGGCGGCGCGGGTCGCCGGCGTGAAGCCGGCGGCGCGGGGCGAGGTCCTGGGCGCACACCGGCGACACAAGCAGGCCGTGGTCCTGCTGCACCACCTCCTGCGCTCGCTCGGCGCCATCACCGAGACCGACCCGGCGTGGCTGATGGCGACGGCGTACGCGCCGAGCCAGGCCGGCCTGTCCGACCGCAACCGCGCCGTGGTCCAGCTCGGCGCCGACGCGCGCGTGCGCAGCGCCGACGCCGCCGGGGCCGAGCTGGCCAGCGCCATGCTCGGATCGATCGAGGCCTCGGCCTGGGGCGGCTGGGTCGAGCGCGATCACGACGACGTGGTGATCCAGCTGCGGGCGATCATCGACGCCGCTCGCGCCGGCAAGGCGGCCAGCGACGTGCCGACGGAGATCTACGACCAGTTCCAGCGCGCCCAGGCCCTGGCCCGCGGCGGCAAGCTGGCCGAGGCCGCGGCCGAGCTCGAGCCGCTGCTCGCCGCCTACCCGGCCCAGGCCAGCCTGCGCCTGCTCGACTGCGAGCTCGCGCTGCGCGCGGCGCCGGCCGACGCCGCGCTGCCCGACACCGCGCTGCAGCGGTGCCGCCGGGTCACCGCGCTCGCCGGCGGCGACGCCCGACCGCACCTGCTCCTGGCCGGCGCGCTGGCCGCCCACCAGGACAAGGCCGGCGCGCTGGCCGAGCTGGCCGCGGCCGAGCCCAAGGTGGTCGCCAGCGCCGACCCGCCGCGCGGCTGGGCCGCGCTGGCCGACGCCTACGCCCAGCTCGGCGCGCTCAGCCTGGCCGAGCGCGCGGCCATCAACACCGGCCGCGCCGATCACCCCATCGCCCTGACCGCGCGCACCCAGCGCGTGCGTTACGGCGTGACCCCGGGCGCGGTGGCGCCGGCCGACGAGGGCGAGCTGGTGGCCGCGGTGCGCGGCGCGCTCGAGCTCATCTACAAGGACAAGCTGGCCGAGGCGGCCAAGGCCATCGCCGCCGCGCGCAAGCGCTGGCCCAAGGCGGCCGGCCCGGGCGGCGCGCTATGTGACCTCGAGCTGCGCAAGAACCGCATCGCCCAGGCCAAGGCCGAGTGCGAGCGCGCGCTGGCCATCTACCCCGACGCGTCGTGGCCGCGTTACCTGCTCGGCATCATCGCCCTGCGCGGCGTCACCGGCGGCGCCAAGCTCGACCCCGGGCTGGCCCACCTGCGCGGCGCCATCGCCAGCGACCCCGATCTGGGTCAGGCCTGGCGCGCGCTCGGCAAGGCGCTGGCGCGTGGCCAGCGCGACGCCGAGCTGGCCCAGCTCCGGATCGACTACCAGGCCCGGTTCGGGCAAGCGCTCGAGTAGCGAGCGCGCGACCGGCGCCTCCGGGCCGTGGCCGTGGCCGTGGCCGTGGTCGTGGGCGTGGGCGGACACGGGGATCGTCCACCACCACGGTGTCGTTCCCGTTGAGGTGCACGGCCACGGCCACGGGGGCGGCCACGAACACGTCGACGATCGCGATCACGTTGACGTCGGGCCCGGCACGTCGGGAAGGGCGTCGATGGGGCGCGTCGACGTGGATGCCCGGACCACCACGCCGGCGCCGCCGCCCGCGCTACACTGGCCGCGTCCATGGGTTTCCTCCGCCGCCTGCTGTCGGGCGACCTCCGCTCCGCCGTCGCCGCCGAGGCCGCCGGCAACGTCGATCTGGCGGCCGAGCGGTACGGCCTGGCCGGCGATCGCGAGGGCGCGGTGCGGATGCACCTGGCGCGGGCCGCGCGGGCGGTCGACCGCGGCGCCGAGATCGCCGCGCTGCGCGACGCGGTGCACTGGGCCGGCGACGAGCCGTCCTTGCGCCGCCAGGCCGCGGGCGCGCTCGGCCGCGCGCTGCTGGCCAAGGCCACCGCCGAGGGCATCGCGGTCGAGCGCGACCGCGAGCGGGTGCGCGAGGCCGCCGCCCTGCTCGCCGCCGCCGGCGACCACCGCGCCGCCGGCGACGCGCTCGAGAAGATCGGCGACCTGACCGCCGCCGCCGCCGCCTTCTCGGCCGGCGGCCTGGTCGAGCGGCTCGAGCAGGCGCTGGCGCGTGACGAGGCGGTGAGCGACCGCGTCCGGGCCGAACGCGAGGCGTTCGCCGAGTACGAGACCCACCTGCGGGTCGGCCGGCGCGACGACGCCCGGGCCGACCTGCAGCGCGCCCTGGCCGCCGCCGCCAGCCCGGGCGACTACCGGCGCCTGCTCGACCAGCTCGAGGCCGCCCTGCTCACCGGCGGTCGGCTCGAGCTGCGCCGGCGCGCCAAGGCCGCGGTCATCGCCTGCGCGGTGCCGCGCCTGGTGCTCGGCCGCGACGCCCTGGCCGACCTGCCGCTGCGCACCACCGGCATCTCGCGCAGCCACGCCGTCATCGAGGTCGGGCCGGCCGCCGGCCCCGGCCCGCGCTTCACGCTGCGCGACGACGGCTCGCGCAACGGCACGACGCTGGCCGGGCTGCCGCTGGCGGGCGCGGTGCCGCTGGTCGGCGCCGGCACGTTCGGCCTGGGCGAGGACTGCCGGGTCGACTTCGTCGCCGATGGCGAGCCCACCATCCTGCGCCTGACCGTGACCGGCGGGCTCGATCGCGGCACCGTGCTGGTCGCCGGCGGCGACGGCGAGCTGCTGTCGCTCGACGCGGCCGGCCTGGCGTGTGACGTGGTCTTCGCCAGCGGCCGGCCCTACCTCGGGCGTGGCCAGGCCGGCGCCGCCGAGTTCGGCGGCGAGCCGCTCGGCGCCGGCCGGGTCCAGCTCATCCGCGGCGATCGCCTGGTCATCGATGGCGAGCCGCTCGAGGTGGCGCCGTGACCGGCCCAGGATCCCCGGCGTGACCCCGTCGGCGCGCTGGTGGCAGCGCCTGCTCGGCCGCGGCAAGAAGGCCGAAGCGCTGCCGGCCACGACCGAGCCGAGCCCGACCCCGGCCGAGCCGACCCAGCTCGGGCCCGACGGCGAGGCCTACCTGCAGCGGCTGGCGCTCGACGCCGCCGAGGGCAAGCGCCTGGCCGACATCGGCGGCGCCGACATGACCGCCGCCCTCGACACCCTGTGGGCGGCCGGGCACGAGCAGCTGGCCATCGGCTGGCTCGAGAAGTTCCTCGGCGCGCCCAGCACGCCGGCGGGCGCCCACGACGCGTTGCGCGCCGCCCTGGTCGAGCGCTACGAGCGCCGGGCTGACCTGCGCCCGGCCCTGGTCCACCTCGAGGTGCTGGTCGGGCGCGACGCCCACGCGACCCGGGCCCACTACCTGCTCGGCGAGCACTTCCGGCGCGCAGGCGACGACGACCGCGCGCTGCGCCACTACGAGGCGGTGCTCGGGCGCGACGTCGACTACCCCAACGTGCGAGCCCGGGTCGATCGCCTGCGCGCGCGCACCGGCCGGACCGGCCCCACCGCCGGAGAGACCGTGGCCTCGGTCGACCTGGCCGGCGCCACCGGCGGCGCCCGCTACCGGCTGGTGCGCGAGCTCGGCCGCGGCGCCACCGGCGTGGTGTACCTGGCGCGCGACGCCGACTTCGGGCGCGACGTCGCGGTCAAGCTGCTGCACCCGCACCTGGCCGGCGATCGCTCGGCCGAGGCGCTGGCGCAGTTCTTCCACGAGGCCCGGGTCATGGCCGGGCTGCGCCACCCCAACGTCGTCGCCGTGCTCGACCTCGACGAGCGGGCCCGCCGCATCGTCATGGAGCTGGCCGCCGGCGGCACGCTGCGCGACCTGCTGCGTGGTCGCGGCCCGCGCCCGCTGCGGCGGGCGATGGAGCGGCACGTGCAGATCCTGTCGGCGCTGGCGGCGGCGCACCGGCGCGGCATCGTCCACCGCGACCTCAAGCCGGGCAACCTGCTGTTCCGGCGCGACCCCGACCTGCTCGGCGTCGAGATCATGCTGGGCGACTTCGGCGTGGCCCACCTGCCCGAGTCGGAGTCGACCGGCGGGCGCCGGGCCGAGGCGGTCGGCACGCTGGCGTACATGGCGCCCGAGCAGCGGCGCGGCGAGGTCACGGCGGCGTCGGACCTGTACGCCGCGGCCATCGTCCTGTTCGAGATGCTGGTCGGCCGGGTGCCATGGCCGCGCGAGGTCGTGCTGGCCGGCACCCGCCACGCCGACGACGTGGTGCTGCCGGCCGCGGCCACGACGGGTATGCCGCCCGCGCTGCTGGCCGACGTGCAGGCCCACCTGCGCGCCCTCGGCGACCCGGACCCGGCCCGCCGCCCGAGCACCAGCGCGGCGCTGGCCGAGGCGGTGGCCCTGCGCGCCCGCACCATCGCCGCCGAGCCCGAGCCGGCCGCGGCGCGCTGAGGTGCCCGGCGCCCAGCGCCCCGTGCCCCGCGCCTCAGGGCGCGACGGGCGCGACGGGCGCGACGGGCGCGGATGCGCTGGCCGGCACTGGCGCGCTCACCGGCGCCGTCGACGGATACCGCTCGCGGGCCCAGCGCAGGAAGTCGGCGCTGCCGCGCTCGAGCGCGGCCTTACACACCTCGTGGACGTGGACCGGGAAGTCCTTGTCGAGCATCCAGCGCAGGTAGCCGGGGTCGGCCTTGGCCATCTCGTGCACGATGGTGCCGGCGTGTTTGCCGAAGCCGAGGGCGACGACCTCGCCCTCCCACACGAAGTGCTTGGACGGGCCGAGCCAGGCCGCGCGCTGGTCGCGCTGCGGGTCACACACCCCGGCGATGTCGTTCCAGTCGCGGTCGGCCAGCCCGAAGGTCGCCAGCATGCCGCGCAGGACCCGACCGGTGGCCGCGACGTCGGCCGAGGCCGAGTGCGCCGCGGCGAAGCCGGCGCCGACGAAGCGCTGGTGCGCGTGCTGCAGGCTGCGCGGCTCGCACTGCTGCCACAGCCGGAACGGGTCGACGATGGTCTTGCGCGACACGTCGATGAGCGGCTGCCCCAGCCGCTCGTACTCGGCCTGCAGCATGTCGATGTCGAACGCGAGGTTGTAGCCGACCAGCACCGCGGTCTCGTCGATGAGCGCCCGCACCTCGGCGGCGTGGTCGGCGAACGACGGGCACGCCGACAGGTCGTCCATGGAGATGCCGTGGACGGCCTGGGCGCCGGGCGAGATCGACACCGATGGCTTGAAGCGCCAGACCCGGCTCGGCGCGTCGTCGCCCAGACCGAACTGCACGCACAGCTCGATGATCTGGTCGCGCCGACGGTCGGTCCCGGTGGTCTCGACGTCGAACACGATGACCCGGTCGGCGGTGCGCATGGCCGCCGGCTCGGCCAGCGCCGGCGCGGCCGCCGGGCCAGACTCGACCGCCGCCGAGCCGACCGCCAGCGCCGCCTGCGGAGCGGCCGGGTCGAGCCCCGCGCCGGCCACCTCGCCCCCCGGCCCAGCGCCGGTGTCGCCGGCCATGGTCTCGATGAGCCCCACGGCCGCCGCCGACGCCTCGCCGCCCGTCGCCTTGCGGCGGCGGCCACGCCCGCTGCCCACCACCGCGGCTCCGACGGCGGCCTCGCCGGCACCCGGCGCCAGCGTCGCCGGCGCGGACGACGCGCCGGGGCTGGCGAGGAGCGAGAGGAGGTCGAGCTGGCTGGTGCTCACGGTGACGCGTCCACGCTAGCCCCGCCCTCTGACATCCAGCCGCGGACAGATCCCGAGCAGATCCGGGGACATGGGGCTAAGCGATCGAATTTGCTCGGCCCCGCGAGATCGCGCGGGCGCGGGGGCTCACGCAAACCACGCCGGGTCCAGCCCATCCGCGATCATGCCCGCCTCATCTCGTCGCCTCGGCACGGGCAGGTGCCCACCCGCCCGCAGCGCCGCCGCCAGCCGCGTCGCGTAGGCGTGGGCGAAGGCCTCCTTGTCGTGACCCGGCTTGCCGTCGTATGCGCGCCAGCGTTCGTCTTCCTCGGCCGTCCCGACGTGGGCCAGCACGCTGGTGCACCAGTCGACGTAGTGGCCGACCTCGTGCAACAGCGTCCGGTACAGCAGCGTCGCGCGCACCACGTCGACGCCGCCGACCAGCTCGATCCACCGCCGCGACTCCGTCGCCGCGAAGCCGTCCGATCGCAGGCGCTCGAACTCCTGCGTGTCGGCCGGGGTCATCGACCGCGGCCAGCGCAGGACGACGCCGCGGGCTCGGACTGCGTGCAGGAAGATGGCAGGGCCGCCCCCGGGCGCCAGCTCGCTGGCGTAGCCGAGCCGGCCCCAGCTGGCCGCCAGGGTGCGCTCCTTGCGGGTCGGCTGCCGCAGCGCGACGAGCTCGAGCCCGCGCCGCTCGTCGGCGGGGATGAGGGCCCAGACCGCGACGACGTCGTCGACGGTGCAGGCGTGCACGAACCCCGGCGCGGGTGGCTCGACCAGGACCGTCAGCGGCTGGCCGTCGAGATCGCGCCGCACCACCACCGCGAGGCGCAGCCGCTCCCAGTACATCCGCGTGTCGAGCCACGAGTCGGGGATGGTCAGCCGGTTGTCCTGGCCGTGGCCGCGCGCCGCCGTGCCCTGGTGGCGGTTGCGTCGCGTCGGGTTCCAGCCGGGCCGGGCCATGCCGCACGGTACCAGCCGGTCGTGGTACCAACACCGGCGATGCGCGCGACGACCGTGGCCATCATCCTGTGCACCACCCTGGGCGTCGGGCCCGGCCTCCTCGCCAGCGCTGGCTGCAAGGTGCGCGACCCGCCGCCGATCGACCAGGAGTGGAGCGACCTGTTCGAGCGCGACACCATCGGCGGCAACTACTACAAGACCGGCGGCGGCCACCGCGTCGCCAAGGGCGCGCTGTCGACCAAGGGCAGCTACAACAAGCCGCTGTGGCTGCGCAAGAAGCTGCCGCGCGACGTCCAGATCGACGTGACCGCCTGGTCCAACAGCCCGGCCGGCGACATCAAGCTCGAGGTGTTCGGCGATGGCCGCTCGTACGACCCCGACCGCGGCGGTTACACGTCGACCGGCTACGTCGTCATCTTCGGCGGCTGGAACAACTCGAAGTCGATGATCGCCCGCGGCGACGAGCACGGCAAGGAGCTGGTCGAGCGCACGCTGCCGCGGGTCGTCGTCGGCCAGAAGTACCAGTGGCGCATCGTCCGCAAGGGCAAGAAGCTGACCTGGTACGTCGACGACCTGACCACGCCGTTCCTCGAGTACGACGACCCGCGCCCGTTCGAGGGCCCCGGCCACGAGTACCTCGGCTTCAACAACTGGGAGTCGGACTCGTGGTTCGACGACCTGCGCATCACCGCGTTGTGAGCCCGCTGAATTTTACCCGGACATTATTGCCAGGCCGATAACATCCGGGTAATATTCCCGGATGCCGTCGACCACCACCTACGTCGCCTTCGCCGGGCCCCGTCAGATCGCGGCCGGGCGCCTCGATGAGGTCCTGCCGGTCCTCAAGCGCCGGTTCGACGCCGACCGGGCCGACCTGCCGCTGGTGTTCGAGGTGGAGACCGGGCGCCAGGTCGACTTCGACCTGCGCGGCACGCTCGACGACGTGCTGGTGCGGGCGACGCCGCCGCGCCGGACCGGGCCGGGCCGGCCGCGCCTGGGGGTGAGCGGGCGCGAGGTCACCTTGCTGCCGCGGCACTGGCAGTGGCTCGACGCTCAGCCCGGCGGCGCCTCGGCCGCGCTGCGCCGCCTGGTCGACGCCGCCGCCCGCGCCGCGCCCGACGCCCAGGCCGCGCGCGCCCGGCGCGACGCCCTGGTGCGCGTGCTGTCGGCGCTGGCCGGCGATCGCCCGCGCTACGAGGACGCGACCCGGGCGCTGTACCGCGGCGAGCTCGACCAGTTCGCCGAGCTGATCGCCGGCTGGCCCAAGGACATCCGCGCCTTCGCGCTGGCCCAGGCCACGGGCTGACGTGCAGTGGCGGATCGTCCGCCGTTCGAGGGCCCCGGCCACGAGTACCTCGGCTTCAACAACCGTTCAGCCCTTCACGCAGCACGTGGCGCCCGTCCACCGGCCGCCGTTCTGCGAGCACGGGATCTGTTCGCCGTCTGTGCAGGTGGGAGCGCCTTCGAGGCAACACAGCTCGCCGGTCCAGTTGCCGCCGCTCTGATGGCACGGGATCTCCTTCCCCGGCACACAGACCAAGGCCATGGGGGTGCAGCACTGCTTGCCGGTCCATGCGTACCCGGCTTGCTTACACGGGAGCTCCGCTCCACCAACGCAGCGGTGGTTTGCTGGTGCGCAGCACACCTTGCCGGTCCATGCGTACCCGGCTTGCTTGCAGGGGATCTCGTCGCCGGCGGCGCACGTTGCGGACGCCGCGGAGCCGGCGGAAGCCGAGGAGGCTGAGTTGTCAGGGTCGTTCGACGTTCCGCACGCAGCGAGGACCGTCAGGAGCATCAGCACCTTCATTTGCAGACGGTATGCTGGATCCGGTGCGTCGGGGGAGGTACCGGCCTGGGTCGCTCGCGAGCGTTCAGCGCAACTTCGACAGCTCCGCGTCGAGCTGCTGGACCAGCAGCCTGCTAGCGGCGCAGCCGGCGCGATAACCAGCGGGCGGCGCGGACGAGGTCGTCGATGCGCTCGGGCACGGTGCTGTCGTAGACCTGACGGACGTGGAGGTCGCCGTCGAGCAGCACGAAGTGCTGGCCGTGCTGGAGGTCGGGCGCCCCGGTCGCCGTGACGCCGCGCCGCTCCATCCCGGTCATGAGCGGGCCCTCGACCAGGGCCTTGACCTGGTCGAGCGGACCGGTCAAGAAGCGCCAGCGCCGCGGGTCGGCCTCGAACCGGCGGGCATACTCGGCCAGCACCGCCGGGGTGTCGAACTCAGGGTCGACGGTGATGGACAGCAGCTTGATGCGGGCCCCGGCGTCGGCGGTGGCCTGCTGGATACGCTGCATCTTCATCGACACCACCGGGCACACGCTGTCGCACCGGGTGAAGATGAGGCCGACGATGATGACCGTGCCGCGCAGGTCGTCGGCGGTGACCACCCGGCCCTCCTCGTCGACCAGGCTCAGCGCCGGCAGCGGCCCGAAGTCGTCGAGCTTGGGCGGGGTTGGCCGCGACAGCAAGGTCGGCACCACGACCGCAGGCACGAACACCATCAGCAGCACGCCCAGCACGAGCAACAGCACCACCTTGCCCGAACGGGCGGCGCGGCGGCCGGGAGGTGTGGTCGCGGTCGGCACGCGCGCACCTTGCCAGAACTCGGCGCGGCGCGCACGCGGCAAGCGGTCGCGGCCGCCTGCGTGCGATCGGACAGGGCCTGTCAGGTGACCCTCACCACCACGCGGTAACCACCCGGCCGCGCCTCGGTAGTGGCCCCATGCACGCACCTGCAGCCATGCCCCTGCTCGCGGTCGCCGTCGGGCTCGCCCTGTCCGCGGCCTGCGCCGAGCCCACCCCGGCCGACCGATCGGTCGACGCCGGCGCCAGCGCCAGCGCCGACGCCGCCCCCATCGATCCGGCCCAGGTGGTGCCGACCGAGCCCGCGGCCCTGCAGACCTGGCTCGCCGCCGACAGCTACCGCGCCTTCGCGGGCGAGAGCGCGCCGCACGCGTCGGCCGGCCCGCACGGCCAGGTCCGCACCTTCCTCAACGCGCCGCTCGACCGCTCGCTGGCCGATGGCGCGGCCCAGCACCCGGTCGGCGCGGCCGCCGTCAAGGAGCTGTTCACCGACGGAACTCTGACCGGCTGGGCCGTCGCGGTCCGCACTGCACCCAGCGCTGACGGCGCGGGCTGGTACTGGTACGAGGTGTTCTCGACCAGCCCCGGCGCCGGCCCGGACTACGCCGGTCAGGGCCTCGCGCTGTGCGTGCAGTGCCACACCCGCGGACGCGACCAGGTTCGCATCACCTACCCGCTGCGCTGAGTGCGCTACACGGCGCGGTCGCGCGAGCCGAGGTACGAGGCGCGCAGGCCGGCGTCGCGCAGGTGCGCCGCCTTGTCGGCGACGACGGTCTGGGCTCGGCTGCGCGCGGCCGCGGCCTGGTCGACCCGGCCGGCCGCCTCGCACACGTCGGCGTGCCAGCGCAGGATCTGCTCGGCCCCCTGCGGCCGGCTGCCGGCGTCGACCAGGCGCAGGGCCTCGGCGGTGGCGGCGGTGGCGTCGTCGTGCCGGCCCATCTTCGACAGGGCCAGGCCCTGGAACGCCAGCCCGTAGATGACCCCGACCTCCATCGGCATCTTGCGCGCCAGCTCGGTGGCCGAGCGGGCCAGGTCGAGCGCGCCGTCGGGCGGCTGCCCACCCAGCAGCTGGGCCAGGGCGATGTACTCGAGCGCGCGGATCTCCTGGTAGCGCTCCCGGTTGTCGGTGGCAAAGCCCAGGCCGCGCTCGAGCAGCGTCAGCGCCTCGTCGATACGCCGGCGCTGCAGCTTGGCCTGGGCCAGCGAGATGGCGGCGTCGGCCGCGGCCGAGCGGTCGTCGGTCTGCTCGGCCAGCTGCAGGGCCTTGCCGAGGTAGGCGTCGGCGCGGTCGACGTCGCCGAGGTCGGCGTAACACTGGCCGATGTTGCCGAGCTTGAGCGCGACGCTGGCGCGATCACCAAGCTGCTGATCGATCTTGAGCGCGCTCTTGTAGTGCGCCAGCGCCTCCTCGTACTCGCCCAGCGCCGCGAACACGATACCCATGTTGTTGAGCGCCTTGGCCTCGAGCCGCGGCATGCCGAGGCCGCGGTAGATGACCAGGGACTCGGCGTAGGCCTCGATGGCCTGCTCGAGCCGGCCCATGCTCCACAGCACGGTGCCGCGGTTGTTGAGCAGGGTGGCCCGGGCCATGAAGGCCGGGCCGGCCCGGCGCGGATCGGTCGGCTCGCCGCGTGCGCCCGTCGCCGCCGCTGCCGCCTCGTCGGCCAGCGCCATGCCCTGGTCGGTCAGGCGGAGCGACTCGTCGTTGCTGCCGACCAGGCGGGCGATGACCGCGCGCAGGCGCAGCGCCTCGGCCTCGGCCAGCTTGTCGCCCGACTCGCGCGCGAAGCGCAGCGCCGGCTCGACCGCGCGCGACGCCGCCGGCGCCTTGCCGACGTCGATGTAGAACTGGGCCAGCGCGGCGTGGGCGCTGGCCAGGCGCGACGGCTCGGCCAGCGCCTCGGCGTGCTTGCGCATGGCGTGCAGCTCGCGCAGCTGCTGCGGGCGACGCGCCATCCGGCGCAGGATCTCCTCGCGGTGCTTGTGGGCGGTGAAGCGGGCCGCGTGGTCGTCCTCGCCGAGCAGCTTGAGCGCGCGCGACAGCTGGCGGAAGGCGTCGGTGTTGCCGCCGACGTCGATGGCGTGGTCGGCCGCGCGCAGGTAGCGCTCGGCCGCGGCGCGGGCGTCCCCGGCCAGCTCGAGGTGACGGGCGATGATCGCGTCGTCGGCGCCTGGCTTGTAGGTCGCGGCGTCGCCGATCCGGGCCGCCGCCTCGCGGTGCAGCCGGGTCCGCACCTCCGGCGCGATGAGGCCGTAGGCCACGGTCATGGCCATGTCGTTCTTGAAGCGATACTCGCCGCCCTCGTCGGGGGCGAGGATGCCGCGCCGGACCAGCTCGTCGAGCTCGAGCCGGGCCGGCCGGCCCAGCAGCGCCGCCACCGCGCTGGCCGACACCGTGCGGCCGAGCACCGAGGCGAACAGCAGCACGTCCTTCTCGGCCGGCGGCAGGCGGTCGAACCGGGTCACCAGCGCGTCCTCGACCGAGCTGGGGATGGTCAGCACGGCGTCGCGCTTGATCCAGCGCAGCTGGCCGGGGTGATCGTCGCTGTCGCCGTCGGCCGCGACCACGCCGCGCTCGATCAGCGAGTCGATCAGCTCGTTGATGAAGAACGGGTTGCCGCCGGCACGCTCGACCAGCTGATCGACCAGCTCGGCGGCGTCGTGGCCGGCGACGAAGCGGTCGAGGATCATCTGCCGGCGCGCCTCGGGCGGCAGCTCGTCGAGGTGCAGCACCTCGGCCCCGGCGTCCTTGGCGGCGCGCAGCACGCGCGGCTCGGGCCGGGCGGTCATGACCCCGAAGATGGGTCGGGTGTTGGGCTCGCGCAGCAGGGCCAGGAACAGGTCCATCGACTCCTGGTCGGCCCAGTGCACGTCCTCACCGACGATGACCAGCGGCCGGTCCGACTCGAGCATGCGCTCGACCCGCCGCATCAGGTCGAGCAGGCACTGCCGCCGCTCGTCGCCGTCGTGTTCGCCCAGCCCGGTCAAGCCTCGCGCGCCCAGCAGCATGCCCATGGTCTGCAGCGCGGCCCGGGCCGCGTGCTGCTCGTCGGCGCTGGTGCCGGGGTAGATGAGCGGCAGGCCACGCAGCAGCCGGCGCTCGACCTCGTGCGGCTCGGCGTCCTCGGCCAGGCCGAGCACGTCGCGCGCCAGGTCGGCGATGACCGAGAACGGCGTGAGGGAGGTGCCGACCCGGGTCGAGGTCCGCACCACGAACGCCTCGCTGGCCGGGATGCCGTCGACGAACTCGGCCACCAGGGTGCGCTTGCCGACCCCGGTGTCGCCGACGACCATGACCTGGCGCTTGCGCCGGGTCAGGAGGGTGTCGCGGTAGGCGTCGCGCAGGGCCTTGAGCTCGAGCGCGCGGCCGTGGGTGCGGCCCTCGCCGCGCGCGCGCTCGCGCAGGCGCTGGGCCCGCTCCTTGGGCCCGCGCAGGCGGAACACCCGGGCCCGCTTGACCCCGGGGTCGGTCTCGTCGTCGACCTTGAGGGTGCCGGCGTCGGTCTCGGACGGCAGGTCGATGGCCGGCAGGGCCTCGAAGGTCCAGTCGGCGCGGGCGGCGCGGAAGACCCGCCCGCCGACGAGGATCTCGGCGCCGCGGGCCTGCCGGGCCAGGCGGTGCGCGAACGCCGCGGTGGCCTCCTCGACCTCGAACTTGGCCCCGGCCTTGCGCGTGACCAGGGCGACGCCGCGCTGGATCCCGACCGCCAGCCGCAGCTCGGGGTCGACGTCGGAGCCGATGCCGTCGAGGGTGTCGACCAGGGCCAGCGCGACCCGGATGGCGCGGCCGGCGTCGTCCTCGCTCGCCGTCGGCAGGCCGACCACCAGCCGGACCGTGCCGTCGCCGTCGTCGTCGAGCGGATCGATCAACGCGTCGTGCTTGAACGCGACGTCGCGCGCCACCGTCTGGAACTCGGCGAGCAGGCGGTGCGCCGCCTCCTTGCCGAGCCGGCGCTCGAGCTGGGCCGCGCCGCGCACCACCCCGGCCAGCACGTAGACGTACTTGCGCTCGCGCACGTCGGTGCTGCGCGACGGGCTGGCCGCCGGCGACTCGACCCGCTCGCCCGGGATGGGGGTGGCCAGCGCCGGCGCGGGCGCGGCCGCCATCGCCGCCGATGGCGTCGGCGCGGCCTGCGCCACCACCCGGCCGCTGTGCTCGCCGTCGGGCAGGCGCGACGCCTGCTGCCGCCGCTCGGCCGGGACCACCGCGGCCAGGAACTGCGCCAGCGTGCCGGAGTCGGGCAGCTCGCCGGTGCGCTGGGCGTGTTCGACCTGGAACCGGGCCAGGTCGGTCTGCAGGTCGCGCGCGGTCAGGAAGCGATCGTCGCGGTTGAACGCGAGCGCGCGCAGGATGATGCGCTCGAGCGTGTCGGGCAGCTCCGGCGCGAAGTCGCGCGGCCGCGGCAGCGCGCCCGATCGGACCAGCTCGAGCGCCTCCTTGCCCTTGCCCGGGAACAACGGGCGCGCGCACACCATCTCGAACAGGACGATGCCGGCGGCGAACACGTCGCTGCGGCGGTCGACCGGCTCGCCCCGCGCCTGCTCGGGCGACATGTACGAGAACTTGCCCTTGATGACGCCCTCGTCCTCGTGCACGTCGCGCGCGCGGGCGATGCCGAAGTCGACGATCTTGACCGAGCCGTCCCACGACAAGAGGACGTTCTGCGGGGAGATGTCGCGGTGGACGATGGCGAGGGGCTCGCCGAACTCGTCGCACTTGCGGTGGGCGTAGTCGAGCCCCTTGGCCACCTGCTGGGCCACGTAGGCCGACAGGCCGTACGGGATGCGGCGGCGCTGGTGCGCGCAGTCCTGCAGCAGGCGCAGGAGGTCGCCGCCCTCGACGTACTCCATGGCCAGGAAGTAGGTGTCGCCGACGGCGCCGAAGTCGAACACCTGGATGATGTTGGGGTGGTTGAGGCCGAGCGCGATCTTGGCCTCGTCGATGAACATCGTCACGAACTGGCGCGAGCGCGCGTAGGCCGGGTGGATCTTCTTGATGACCAGGGTCTTGTTGAGGCCCTGCGCCACGGTGGTCCGGGCCAGGAACACCTCGGCCATGCCGCCGGTGCCGATCTTCTTGACCAGCGTGTATTTGCCGAACTGCTCCATGCCGCCTTGGGCCGCCAGCGGGCCGGCGGGTATGCCGTCCCGAGCGAGCCGACATTGTAGCCGGGATCGCTGGCGGCGGCCGGCCCGGGCCAGCGGATCCCGCACCGCGCCGACGCGGATTCGGCGGCGCCGGCCCGATGGCGGCGCCCACACCACCCCGCGCCGCGCCCTGCCTGTGTACGATGCGCCCTCGGCGTGTTCACGACGTTCGACATCCTCCAGCTGGTGGTCGGCATCGGCCTCCTGTACTGGGGCGCGGAGTGGCTGATCCGCGGCTCGGCCAGCATGGCCCGGGCGTTCGGCGTCAAGCCGCTGGTGATCGGCCTGACCGTGGTCGCCTACGGCACCTCGGCGCCCGAGCTGGCGGTGGCGACCAAGGCCGTGCTCGACCACGCCCAGCCGCTGGCGCTGGGCACGGTCATCGGCGCCTGCGCCGCCAACATCAGCCTCATCCTCGGCCTGACCGCGCTCATCTCGCCGCCGGTGATCGACCGCCGCATCATCCGACGCGAGGTCCCGATCCTGGTCGGCTCGACCATCGCCGTGCCGATCTGCCTCATCGACGGGGTGATCAGCCGGGTCGAGGGCCTGGCCCTCATCGGCTGCGCGGTGCTGTTCACGATCGCCACGCTGACCCTGTCGGCCCGCCTGACCAACCTCGACGGCGAGGCCGATCCGACCCCGGACGGCGGCCCCGATGGTGACCGCCGCGAGGACGACCGCGCCGCCGCCGCCGACTCGATGCGAGCGGCCGCCGCCGGCGCCTCCTACGCCGGCGCGTCGGATCGCCGCCCGCGCGTGTCGCGCACGATCGCGCTCCTCATGGCCGCGGCCGGGCTGCTCATCCTGGTGGTCGGCTCCAGCCTGTTCTACCGGGGCGCCCGCAACATCGGCCACGACCTCGGCATGTCGGAGCGAATGCTCGGCCTCACGGTGATCGCCCTGGGCTGCTCGCTGCCCGAGCTCATCACCTCCCTGGTCGCGGCCTCGCGCGGGCACGCCGCGCTGGCGGTCGGATCCGTCCTCGGCTCCAACCTGCTCAACGTGTTCTGGGTGCTCGGGGTGGTGGCGTACCTCCGGCCGATCCGGGTCGGCGAGCGGATGCACGTGGTCGATCTCATCGGCCTGGTGGTGATCACGCTGCTCGGGGTTCTCAGCCTGCGTGGCGCGCGCCGCATCTCCCGCCTCGAGGGCGCGATCCTGGTGGCCGCCTACGTCGCCTTCGTGGCCGCCGCCGCGATCTTCTGATCCTCTTTGTTTCGACCACTTACGCGAACCCGCGCCTCGCGCGACCAGCGGTGAATCATTTTCAGCTAGCTCTCGGGCCGGGGCCCGGGGCATAAGTCCGCAGCGTCGGTGGCTGAGACACCGGCCACGCAGCCCCGCTCAGCGGAAGACAGGTCGCCGCGATCACCCGCGGCGCCCCGGGAAGGTAGAAAGACCCAATGACGATGCGGCCCTTCGCCCACCTCGCCCTGCCCGCCTTCGCCCTCCTCAGCGTGGCCTCCGTGGCCCGGGCCGAACGCCACGATGGCGCCGCGACGACCGTGCGCCGTCCGACCCGACCGGCCGGCACCGTCGTCATGCCGGAGCGCGCCGATCGCCCGGTCTCCGGCTTCCAGATCGTCGAGCCACCCACGGTGGTCGCCGGCGGCTTCTCCAACAAGATCTTCATCAACAACTGCAAGCCCAACGGCTGCACCATCACCGGCAACGGCGAGGACTCGTCGTCGAACCGGTCGAGCATCATCACCGGCACGCGCCGGCTGACCGCGTTCGCCTTCTCCGATGCCAACTGGGAGCAGGTCGCGGCCTGCGTGCGCGAGATCTTCAGCCCCTACGCGGTCGAGGTCCTGACCACCGACCCGGGCGCCACCCCGCACATGGAGGTGATGGTCGCCGGCCGACCGACCGAGATCGGCATGGCCAACAACGTCGGCGGCGTCGCCCCGTTCACGTGCGGCTACATCCCCAACTCCATCTCCTATGCGTTCGCCAACATCTACGGCGGCGACGTCGACGAGCTGTGCGCCGTCATCGGCCAGGAGGTGGCGCACACCTGGGGCCTCGAGCACGAGATGCTGGCGAGCGACCCGATGACGTACCTCGACTTCAACGGGCGCCGGCGCTTCCAGAACCAGGCCGCCAACATCGGCGAGTTCAGCCCGCGCCGATCCGACTGCGGCAACGCCACCACCCAGAACAGCCACGCCGAGATCACCAGCGTCTTCGGCGGCTCGACCCCGACCCCACCGACGGTGACCATCACCGCGCCGGTCGAGGGCGCCTCGGTCAACCCCGGCTTCCCGGTCCGGGCCGACGTGGTCGACGACACCGCGGTGACCAAGGTCGCGCTGTACATCGACAACCAGCTCGTCGACGAGATCACCGGGACGCCGTGGGTGTTCAACGCGCCCGACGACCTCGGTGACGGCGTGCACCTGGTCGAGGTGCGCGGCTACGACCTGGTCGGCACCATGGGCAAGTCCTCGGTCGAGGTGGTCATCGGCGCCCCGTGCGAGCGCCCGTCGGACTGCGCCGAGCAGGGCGAGACCTTCACCTGCGTCGGGGGCCGCTGCGTGCAGGGCCCGGGCGCCCCAGGCGGCCTGGGCGAGCCGTGCACGATGGACCCCGAGTGCTCGTCCGGTCAGTGCGCGTCCGACGGCATCGACATGGTCTGCGTCGAGGTGTGCGACCTCGGCGGCGCCGAGTGCCCGGGCGGGTTCGGCTGCGTCGCCACCACCGACACCCAGGGCGTGTGCTGGCCTGGCGTCGACGACGGCAGCGGCGAGGAGTCGGGCGGCATCTGCGCCACCTCGACCGGGGCGGGCGCGCTGCCGGTGGTGCTCGGCCTCGGCCTGGCCGTGTTGTGGCCGCGCCGCCGGCGCCAGCGCTGAGCGCCGTGGCCCACACGACCGCCCATCGCCGCGTTCGCCGGGCCGCCCCCGCCGGCGCGCTCGCGCTCGCGCTCGCCAGCGCTACCGCCAGCCCGCCCGCCACCGCCGCGCCGCCGGCACGCCCGGGCACGCTGGTGCCGACCGGCGCCGACCGCGGCGACGCCGGGCCCCGCGGCGCCCTGGTCTGGCAGGGACCCCACGCCGCCGCCGGGCCGGGCCCGCAGCCGGACCAGGTCCTGTACCTCAACCGCTGCGCCGGCGACTGCGAGCTGCGCTCGGGCGAGGACGACAGCCGCACCAACCGGTCGAGCCTGGTCGGGGGGGCGGCCCGCATCGCGCCGCTCGAGGTCGACGACGCGACCTGGGCCGAGGTGGTGGCGTGCCTGCGCGAGACCTACGCCCCGTTCGCGATCGAGGTCACCGACCAGGACCCGGGCGATCGCCCGCACTTCGAGACGATGTTCGGCGGCTCGCCGCTGTCCCTCAACAACGACTTCATCGGCCTCGGCGTCGGCGGGGTGTCGCCGTTCGCGTGTGGCGTCATCCCCAACGCCATCACCTTCGTGTTCGACGTGTGGGGCCCGACCGTCAAGGCGCTGTGCTCGGTCGGGGCGCAGGAGTCGGCCCACGCCTTCGGCCTCGACCACGAGCTGCTCGCGGCCGACGCGCAGTCGTACCTGTGGTACCCGGACGTCAAGCGGTTCATCGACGCCTGGGCCCCGTGCGGCGAGAGCGTGGCGCGCGACTGCCTGTGCGGCGGGAACGAGCAGAACAGCTTCGACGACCTGGTGCGCACGCTCGGGCTCGGCCCGGGGACGCCGCCGGCGGTGGCGCTGACCGAGCCGGTCGATGGGGCCCAGGTCCAGCCGGGCTTCCTGGTGCGCGGGCGCTACCTCGACGACCGCGCCATCCGACGCGTCGAGCTGGCCATCGACGACGTGGTGGTCGCGACCAGCACGACGCCGCCGTACCCGCTGCGCGCCCCGCTGACGCTGGCGAGCGGGCCGCACCGGGTCGAGGTCCGCGTGGTCGACGACCAGCGCGGGGTCGGGCGGCAGGCCGTGGCGGTCACCCTCGGCGCCGCCTGTGACCCGGCGGCGGCGCCCGGCGTGGGCTGCGCCAGCGGCCAGGTCTGCGTCGAGGGCCGCTGCACCGCCGGACCGGACCTGGCCGGCGGGCTGGGCCAGGCCTGCGCCGACGCCAGCACGTGCGCGTCGCAGCAGTGTGATCGATCCGGGGACGAGCAGCGCTGCACCGAGGCATGCGACGGCGCCGGCGGCGAGGGCTGCCCGCGCGGGTTCGCGTGCGTGCAGACCTCCGACGCGGTCGGGGCGTGCTGGCCGGTCGACGCCACCCTGGCCGGCGGCGGCGGCTGCGCCAGCGCCGGCGGCGGAGCCCACCTGGTGGTGGCCGCGGCCGGCCTCGGGCTGCTCGGACGACGGCGGCGGCGGCGGCGGGGCTGAGCCGATGCGCGCGCGCGACTACGCGCGCCAGCTCCTGGCCAGCGATCGCCTGGCCGACAAGCTGGCGCCGCCGCCCGACGGGCTCGAGCTCGACGACGACGAGGCGCCGCTGTGGGTGGCGGCGCCATCGCGACCGAGCAACCTGGCGATCCAGCCCGGGCGGGCCGGGCGCGTCCCGCCCCTGACCGGCATGCGCGACCGCCACCAGCGCGCCCGCATCGTGCACGCGCTGGCCAACCACGAGCTGCAGGCGGCCGAGCTGTTCGCCTGGGCCCTGCTCGCCTTCCCGCACGCGCCGCGGCCGTTCCGGACCGGGCTGGTCGCCATCCTGGCCGACGAGCAGCGCCACCTCGCGCTGTACCGGTCGCGCCTGCACGCACACGGCGTCGAGTTCGGGGACTTCCCGGTCACCGGGCACTTCTGGGGCAAGCTCGACGCCATGGCCACGCCGCTGGCGTTTTCGTGCGCGATGGGCCTGACCTTCGAGAACGCCAACCTCGACTTCGCCCAGGAGTACGCGCAGGCGGCGCGTGCGGTCGGTGACGACGCCACCGCCGACGTGCTGGACCAGGTCCACGCCGACGAGATCCGCCACGTCCGCTTCGCGTTCACCCAGGTCGGCCGGCTGGCGCCTGACCGCTCGCCCTGGCAGGTGTACTGCGACACGGTTCAGTTCCCGCTCGGCCCGGCCCGGGCCCGCGGCCTCACGTTCGACGCCGACGCCCGTCGCAAGGCCGGCCTCGACGACGAGTTCATCGCCGGGCTGGAGGCCGCACGCGCGACCCAGGCCAGCGGCGCCCCGCGACGGCCGGCCGTGCCCCAGGGCGCGGGGCCGCCGCGCCAGCGGCCGTGAGCGTCGGGGCGCGCCGATGACGATCGCGTGTGTGGGGAACCTCGGCTGCGAGCGGGCCTGGGCCGGCCTCGGCCCGCTGCCGGCGCCGGTGCGGCGCCGGGCCGCGGCGCTGGCCACGCTGATGCGGGCGCTGGTCGACGCGCCGGCGTGTGCCGTGTTCACCGACGCCGCGGTCGAGCCGGCCCGGATCCCGCCGGTGCCCGGGCTGCCGGCGCTCACCATCGAGCCGTCCAGCGCGCCGACCGGCCGGCCGGCGCTGGTGTGGGGCGCGCTCGACGATCGCGCCGTGACCGCCGGGGTCCCGTGCCTGCTCGGCCCGGCCTACGCGCTGGCGCCGGCGCGCGCGCGGGCGCGCCAGCTCGGTGATCGTCGCTGGGCCGCGGCCCTGGCCGAGCGGCTCGGCGTCGCCCTGCCCGGCCGCGACGTGGTGACCGACCTCGCCGGTCTGCGCGCGCACCTGGCCAGGCCCGGCGCGCTCGGCCCCGGCGGCCGCTGGGTCGGCAAGGCGCCGTGGACCGCGGCCGGGCGCGACCGCGTCCACGGCACCGGCCCCGTCGTCGACGGCGAGCTGGCCGCCCGCGTGACCCGCCTCCTGGCCGGCCAGCGTGCGCTGGTGGTCGAGCCGTGGCTCGATCGCGTCGGCGACGCCGGCATCGTCGGCGCCATCGCCGCCGACGGCCGGGTCGAGCTGATGCCGCCGCACCGGCTGTGGTGCGACGAGCGCGGCGGCTTCCGCGGCGTCGACACCGACGACGATGGGCTCCCCACGGCCGCCCGCGCCGCGCTGGTGGCGGTGGCGGCCGAGGTCGGCGCCGCGCTCGCCGCCGACGGCCACCTCGGCCCGTTCGGCCTCGACGCCCTGCTCCATCGCGACCCCACCGGCGCCGTGGTGATGCTGCCGCTGGTCGAGATCAACCCGCGCCTGACCTTCGGCACGGTGGCGTGGGCGCTGGCGCGGCGGCTCGGACGGGCCCACCTGCGGGTCGGCCCGGCCGCGCCCGACGGCGCCCTCGTCCTGGTGGCGCCCGGCACCGACGAGCCGGTCGCGGCCTGGCTCGAGGACTGAGGGCCCGGGAAGGGGCAACTCAATCGCTCTCGCGAACGATCCATCCCCGGGGGCTGCGTTGCTCCTCGGTCACGTACCGACGGGTATGCTCCCTCGTCGCGCCTTGCCCGCGGGGCGGCTCGTTCGCGAGCTCCGATCGAGTTGCCCCTTCCCGGGCCCTGAGGGCTCAGCGCGCGCGGACGATGGCCAGCGCGGTGACCTGGGCCAGGCGCGGCAGCGGGTCACCCTGCCGGCGCAGCCGGCCGCCCTGGCCGTGGTAGTCGGGGAACGGGTCGGTCGGATCGACCAGGGACACCACCACGTCGCCGCGGCGGGTCAGGAACAGCACGGGCTCGAGGTGGCGCCCGTCGGGCGGGCGGTCCATCCGCATCGACACGCCGCTGGCGCTGCGCGCCTCGACCACGGCGTCGGCCGCGGCCGCCTCGGGGATGACCTGGGCGACCTTCCAGGCCCGGCGCTCCTCGTCGGCGAACGCCGGCGGGACCGCGCCGAGCCGCTCGGCGTCGATCACGCCGGCGTCGCGGCCGTCGATGCTGACCGGCAGGCGCAGCGTGCGCGGGATGGCGACCTCCCCGGGCGGCGGCACCGCGGGTGTTCGCCGGGCCGCGGCGTCGTCGCTGGCCTTGGCACAGCCGAGGCCGGCCGCCAGGACCACCGCCGTCAGCATCCGCCACGTCGCCATGGGGTCACGGTAGCCCGAAGCCGACGGGCTCGCCAGCAGGCGATCGAAACCGCCCGGGCCAGCCACCGCCGGGGGCGACCTGCTAGGGTCCCCGGCTCGTGCGGCGCTCGCTGTCCACCCTCGCCCTCGTGGCCACAGCGGCGATCGTCGCCGCCCCGGCCAGGGCCGAGGAGCCACCAGCCCAGGCCGTGCCGTCGCCGTGGAGCTGGCACCCGACCGCGGCCCCGCCCCCGCCGCAGCGCCGCCCGGCCGCGATCGCCGTCGCCGCCGTGCCAGGGCCGTGGCCGCGTGGCCTGGGCGCGGCGCTGGCCGGCGCCCCCGTGGCCAGCCGGCGCCTGTTCTGGCTGTCGGTCGCCGGGCTGGGCGCGCTGGTGGTCGGCGGGGTCCCGGTCGGGGTCCTGCGCGGCTCCGAGCGGGTCACCTGGATCGGCATCCCGCTCGCGGTCGGTGGCGCCGGCGCCACGCTGGCGGCGTGGGCCGGTGATCTGTGGGTCGCGACCGGGGCGGCGCCGGCGACCTGGCGGGCGCCGTCCGAGCCGGCCTGGCAGCTCGAGGTCGGCGCCGCCGTGCTGACCGACCCGGTGCTGGCCGACAGCCACACCTTCACCACGCTCGGCGCTGCGCTGGCGCGCGGGCGCGGCCGGGTCGAGACCGGCGCCCTGGTCGCCGTCGACGGCGACACCCAGCGCAGCCGGACCACGCTGGCCTGGCGAACCCACCGACGCGACGGCGGCGCGACCTGGCTCGAGGTCCGTGCCCATGGCGGCGTCGATCGGTTCGCCCGCCCGACCGTGACCACCCTGACCGGCGAGCTCACGGTGGCCGGCCGGGCCGACGGCCACGTGCTGGCGCCGACGCTGGCCGGGCTGTTCGCCGAGCTCGAGCTCGGCGCCGGGCTGGAGCTGGCGCGCTACCAGGGCGCCGCCGCCACCGGGCCGCGCTGGGACGTGACCGACCTCGCGCTCGGCCGCATCACCCTCGGCGCGACCTGGTCGGGCCCGGCCGGGGGCGGCGCCGGCCACGAGCTCGCGCTCCACTACGATCACCGGCGCGATCAGCTCGTCGGTGGCGCGGTGGCCGGGCCGGCCGACGGCTTCTTCGGCAGCGTCGGCGCCAGTGTCAGCGCCAGCCTGGGCTCGCGCTGGGCCCTGCGCGCCGGCGTCGAGTACGGCTCGGCCTGGCTCGGCAGCCTGGCCGTGGGCTGGCGCGGAGGACGCCGATGAGGGGCACAAGCGCGATCGTCGCCACGACCGTCGTGATCGCGGCCGGCGCCGGCTGCACCCAGCCCGGCGCCGATCGGGCGGCGGCCGAGCTCGCGGTCGGTCAGGCCGCCGCCGCGGGCTGGACCGTCGCCATCGACGACGGGCTCGGCGCCGTGCGGCGGCTCGACCCGGCCGTGCTCGAGGTGTGGGCCGGGGCGCCGACGATCGAGCTCACGCTCGGGGCCGAGGTCACCACCTCGCTGACGGTGATCATCCACAACGCGGTGCCCGACGCCGAGATCACCAGCCCGACCGTGGCGCTCGGCGCGACCACCACCGGCGCGCGGGTCACCGATCGCACGGTCAGCGCGGTCATCCCGGCCGGCGCTCACCGCCTCCGGGTCGCCGCGCCCGACGCCGACGAGGTCGGCCGGTTCCGGGTGGTGGCCATGGCCGACATCCAGACCGCGTTGCCGACCGTCGACGAGGTGTTCGCGCGCATCGCCGGCGTACCCGACGTGCGCTTCGTGGTGTCGATGGGCGACCTGACCGAACGCGCGCTCGAGGAGGAGTACGACCTGTTCGAGGCGCAGCTGGCGTACCTGCCGGTGCCCTACTACACGACGCTCGGCAACCACGAGCTGTGGACCGAGGCCGACAACTACTTCCGCCGCTTCGGGCGCGCCAGCTTCCAGGCTCGCTTCAAGGGCGCGGCCTTCACGTTCGCCGATAGCGGCGACGGCGGCCTCGACCCCACCGTGGAGGGCTGGCTCGACGGCTGGCTGGCCGACGGCGCCGACGACCTGCATCTGTTCCTGACCCACTACCCCCCGATCGACCCGGTCGGGGTGCGGGCCGGGTCGTTCCGCAGCCGGCGCCAGGCCCACCAGCTGCTGGCCCGGCTGTCGGAGGGCGGCGTCGACCTCACCCTGTACGGCCACGTCCACACCTTCCTGGCCTACGAGAACGCCGGCATCCCGGCCTACATCTCCGGCGGCGGCGGGGCGGTGCCGGTGCGGTGGGACGGCATCGGCCGCCACGTCCTGGTGGTCGACCTCGATCCCGCGCGCGGCGCCATCGATCAGGTCGGCGTGGCCCGGGTCGATTGATCGACCTGGCCAGGCGGCGGCGCATGCGGCAAGCTGCGCTCATGCGCGGCAACCTGGGTCGATCCGGACGAGCTCCGCGGCGTGCGCGTGGCTCGCGCGCGCTGGTGCCACTCGTGCTCCTGCTCGGCGCCGGCTGCGAGAACCGCCTGGTCGCCTACGAGGGCGGCGTGATGCTGGCCGACGCCGACCAGGTCGGCCCGGCCCAGCCAGGGCCGCGCCTGGTGGTGCGCGAGGCCGGCGATGACGCCGCGCTCGCGCTGCCCACGACCGGCCCGGTCCGGGTCGCCATCGAGCGCCAGGTGCCGTGGCGCCGGGTCCGGGCCCTGCTGCACCGCCTCGACGGTGGCGCGGTGCCGTACCAGCTGCTGGTCGGCAACCGCGATGACGTCCGCACCTTCGTGCTGTCGCAGCCGGTCGGCGACCAGCCGAGCATCGAGCTCCGGGCCTACGGCAACGGCCAGTTCTGCATCCGCCCGCCGGAGTCGGCCGAGGCCTACTGCGTGCAGGGCGCGGGCGGCCACATCCCGCGCGCGTTCGTGCGCGAGACCCTGCGCGAGGCCGTGAAGGCCTACCAGCTCACCAACGTGACCGCGCTGCTCGACCCCGACATGCAGTGGGCCGACGCGGTCCGCGCCATCGACGGCGCCCGCACGTGTTGCCCAGGCCAGCCGCTCCAGGTCGCGGTCGGAAATCGTCAGCCCCCCGCCCCGACCGCGGCCGAGTAGCCCGGGATCGGGCGCCTCGGGCCTGGAAATCCCGGCGCGGATTCGGCAGGGTGGGCGCTGCATGGTCGACGACGATCCCAGCCGGCCGAGCGACCGCGCCGACGCCCCACGGGCGGATGGCGCCGGCGTGGCCGGGCGCGACGCCGACCTCGGCGGCGACGGCTGGGCCCTCGACGGTTCGGCCGAGGCGCACCGCCTCGACCCGGCCGAGGCGCGTGAGGTCGCGGCCGAGATCAAGGCGGTCGCCGACAGCCGTGGCGACGACTCCCAGGTGGTGTCGATCAGCGACCTGGCCGAGCCGGCGCCCGGCCCGGCCACCGCCGACGAGCCGCTGTCGGCCGACGATCTGCGCGACGCCTGGCCGCTGCTCGACCTCGGCGAACGCTCCGATGGCCTGCGCATCCTGCCGCGCGAGGACGCCGAGGACCTCTTCATCGGCCTGCCCGCGGCCGACCAGGCCAAGCTGATCCTGCACTGGCCGGGTGGCCAGCGCCGGCAGTGGATGCGCCTGCTCGAGCCCGACGACGTGGCCGACGTGATCCAGGAGGCCGGCGACGACGCCCGCGGCCCCCTGCTGGCCCTGCTCGACGAGCCGACCCGCAAGGAGGTCACCGCCCTCCTGGCCTACGCCGAGGACGAGGCCGGCGGCCTGATGAACACCCGCTACGCCCACCTGCGGCCGCAGATGACCGTGGACGAGGCCATCAGCTACCTGCGCCGGCAGGCCCAGGCCAAGCTCGAGACCATCTACATCGCCTACGTGCTCGACCCGCAGCTGCACCTGCTCGGCGTGGTCTCGTTCCGCGACCTGTTCGCGGCGGCGCCGGCCACGACCGTGGCCGACATCATGGAGACCGAGGTGGTCCGGGTCGGCGAGGGCACCGACCAGGAGAGCCTGTCCCACATCTTCGCCGAGCACGACCTCAACGCCATCCCCGTCGTCGACGAGGCCGGGCGCATGAAGGGCATCGTCACCGTCGACGACATCGTCGACGTGGTGCAGGAAGAGGCGACCGAGGACATCCAGAAGTTCGGCGGTATGGCCGCCCTCGAGCAGCCGTACCTGCAGTCGGGCCTGGGCGACATGGTGAGGAAACGCGGGGTCTGGCTGACCGTGCTGCTGTTCGGGCAGATGCTGACGGCCACGGTGATCGGCCACTTCCAGGGCCAGATCGAGAAGGCCGCGGTGCTGTCGATCTTCATGCCGCTGGTGATCTCCTCCGGCGGCAACTCGGGCTCGCAGGCCTCGACCCTGGTCATCCGCGCCATGGCCCTGGGTGAGCTGCGCGCGGCCGACTGGTGGCGCGTGGTCCGGCGCGAGCTGCTGACCGGGCTGGCGCTCGGGGTGGGCATGGGCGTGATCGGCCTGCTCCGGGTGGTGCTGTGGCCGACCGCGAGCAGCTCGTACGGGCCGCACTACGCGCTGATCGGCCTCACCGTCGGCGCGTCGCTGGTCGGCGTGGTCCTGTTCGGCACCTTCCTCGGCGCCATGTTGCCGTTCCTGCTGCGCCGCTTCGGCGCCGACCCGGCCTCGGCCTCGGCCCCGTTCGTCGCCACCCTGTCCGACGTCACTGGCCTGCTCATCTACTTCACCATCGCCAACCTGCTGCTGGTCGGCGTGGTGCTGTAAGGGCCCGGGAAGGGGCAACTCGATCGGAGCTCGCGAACGAGCCGCCCCGCGGGCAAGGCGCGACGAGGGAGAACGATTGAGTTGCCCTTTCCCGGGCCCTAGCAGGATGCTGAAGAGGCATCCTGCTAGGCATTTTCGATCTCGCAGCCTGCTGAAAACACGGAGCCCGTCCCGTCGGCCGGAGCCGCCGGCACGGGTTTTTCAGCAGCCTGCTAAGCCCTCCGCTCACACCGCACCGGCGATGACCAAACCGGCCGCGAGCACTGGCGCCGCCAGCTCGGCCGCCCGCAACACCCGGGGGCCGAGGCGGCCGCGCAGGCGGTCGCCCAGCAGGTTGCCCGCCACCACCGCCAGCGCCAGCACCGCCGCGGCCGGCAGGTAGCGCGGCGCGAGCAGGCCGGTCGCGCCGTACCCGACCATGCGGGTCACGTGCATGACGACGGCGCCGGCCGACATCGTCGCCAGGTAGCGCGGCCCGGTCAGGCCGAGCGCGAGCAAGAGCGGCCCGGCCAGGACCCCGGCGCCACCGGCGGTGGCGACCAGCACGCCGATGACCAGGCCCGATCCGACCAGCGCCCCCGCCGGCAGCCGCACCGCCCGCCCGCCCCAGGCCCGCCACAGCGACAGCGCGACCACGCCCAGCATGACGCCGTGCAGGACCGCGGCCGGCACCCGCACCGCGAACAGGCCTCCGACCAGCGCGCCCGGGACCAGGCCCAGGCTGAGGCGGCCCAGCGTGACGCGGTCGAGGTCGGCCCGGTAGCGCCACCAGCGGTCGAGGTTGCCGACCAGCATCGCCGGCGTGGTGACCGCCAGCGCCGCGTGCGGGCCCATCCACAGCGAGACCGCCAGCAGCGCGAGCAGGCCGCCGCCGAAGCCAGACAGGGTGGTGACGACACCGGCCAGCACGCCGATCAGGAGCAGCCACGTCATGCGGCCACGATGCCGACCCAGTTTCCTTCCGTCCAATGGAATGTTTCTATAGATACCATCACCGTTCTTGATATCGTGACGAGGTGCTGGCCGAGCTGTCCCACTTCGCCCTCATCGCCGAGCTCGGCACCTTCACCGCCGCGGCCGGGCGGGCCCACCTGTCGCAGCCGGCGCTGACCGCGTCGGTCCAGCGCCTGGAGGCCTGGGCCGGCGCGGCGCTGCTGACGCGTGGCCGGCGCGGCGCCGAGCTGACCGCGGCCGGCGCGGCCTTGTTGCCGCGCGCGCGCGCCGCCCTGGCCGCGGTCGAGGACGGGCGACGCGCGGTGGCCGAGGTGGCCGGGTTGCGCGCCGGCCACGTGCGGATCGGCGCCGGGGCGACCGCCTGCACCTACTTCCTGCCCGCCCTGCTGGCCCGGTTTCGTCGGGCCCACCCCGGCCTGCACCTGTCGCTGCGCGAGGCCTTCACCGACGACCTCGACCAGCAGGTCGCGACCGGCCAGCTCGATCTGGCCATCGTCACCCGGACCCGGACCCGCTTGACCGGGCCGGCCGATCCATGGGGCAGCGACGAGCTGATCGCCGTTGGCGCCCCCGACCAGGTCGGCGCGGGCGTCAGCGCCGCCGCCGCGCCGTGGATCGCCTTCGCCGACGGCTCGCCGACCCGCGCCATGTTGCTGCGCCACGTGCCAGCCACGTCGATCGTCATGGAGCTGGCCTCGATCGCCGCCGTGCTCGGCCACGCCCGGGCCGGGCTCGGCCTGGCGCTGGTGAGCCGGGCCGCGGCCGCGGCCGACCTGGCTCGCGGCGCCCTGGTGGTGGCGCCCCAGCGGTTCACCCCGCTGCGCCGCCGCCTGGCCGTGCGCCACCGCGGCGACGACCGGCTACCGCCGGCGGCGGCGGCCCTGCGCGTGCTCCTGCTGGCGCACGCGCCGCAGCCAGGGATCCCGGGCCGCCACGGTTGAGGAGGGCTGGGCCCGGGTCCATAATGGGGTGGCGATGTCCTCCACCCTGTCCAAGGGCGCGCTGATCGACGGCAAGTACGAGATCGTCGACATCGCCGGCGAAGGCGGCATGGCCACCGTGTACCGGGCGGTCATCCGCGGCGCCGCCGGCTTCGCCCGCACGGTGGCGGTCAAGCGCATCAAGCCGGAGTACCGCGCGCTCAAGAACTACATCGACATGTTCGTCGAGGAGGCCCGGGTCGGCTCCGACCTGGCCCACCCCAACATCGTCCAGGTCTACGACTTCTGCGTCGACCCGCAGGGCTCGTACTACCTGGTGATGGAATGGGTCGAGGGCCTCGACCTCGGCAGCTACCTGCGCGCGGTCAAGGAGGCGGGCGAGCAGATGAGCTGGCCGCTGGTGGCCGGCGTCGGCATCGGCACCCTGCGTGGCCTGGGCGCGGCGCACGAGCGCCGGCGCGCCGACGGCGCCGCCGCCCCGGTCATCCACCGCGACGTGTCTCCGCACAACGTCCTGGTCGGCTGCAACGGCGTGGTCAAGCTGACCGACTTCGGCCTGGCCCGGGCCCGCGACCGCGCCGCCAGCCTGACCGCGCCCGGCACGGTCAAGGGCAAGCTGTCGTACCTGGCGCCCGAGGTGTCGTGGGGCAAGAGCGCGACCCCGGCGTCCGACCTGTTCTCGATGGGCCTGGTGCTGTGGGAGGCGCTCAGCGGCGAGCGTGTGTTCGACGGCAAGAACGACCTCGAGGTGTTCAAGAAGATCCGGGCGTGCGACGTGCCGCCCATCACCGACCTGCGCCCCGACGTGCCGGCCGCGCTGTCCGACGTCATCGCCCGCTCGCTGGCCAAGGAGCCGGCCGACCGCCACGCAAGCGCGCGCGACTTCGCGTACGCCCTGGCCGAGGTGCTCAAGAAGGCCTCGCTCGGCGGGGACGCCCAGCAGGCGCTGGGGGCAGCGGTGGTCGACGCCCGACGCCGGCTCGGCCGAGGCGGTGACGACGACGGCCAGGTCACCTGGAACTTCGACGTCAGCGGCGCGCAAACCCGCGACGCCCGCCCGCCCGGCGCCGCGGGTGGCCAGTCGATCGAGATCGACCTGTCGGCGCCCGACCTGACGGTCGACCCGCTGCCGCTGACCAAGCCCAAGAAGTGAGGCCGGCGCGAGCCTTACTTCCAGTCGCCCCGCTCGTAGGCGACGCGCGACGCGGTGATGACCGCCAGCGCCTCGTCCAGGCCGTACATGGCGCCGACGTCGACCTGCCCGCCCTTGCCCTCGAGCACCTTGTAGTCGCGGAAGAACCGGTCGAGCTCGCGCATCAGGTGCGGCGGCAAGGCGTCGAGCCGGTCGTAGTGGGCGTAGGCCGGATCGTCGACACACACCGCGACGATCTTGTCATCGCCGCCCTTGTCGTCGGACATGCGCAGGCCACCCAGGGGCCGGGCCCGGACGATGGTCAGGGGCTCGACCGGCTCCTGCATCAGGACCAGGATGTCGAGCGGGTCGCCGTCGTCGGCGTGGGTGCGTGGGATGAAGCCGTAGTTGGCCGGGTAGTGCACGGCCGAGTACAGCACCCGGTCGAGCCGGAGCAGGCCGGTCGGCTTGTCGACCTCGTACTTGAGGCGCGACCCGCGTGGGATCTCGATGACCGCCGGGACGAACGCGGCGACGTCGGCGGGGACCTCGAGGTCGTGGACCGGGTGCATGGCGCGGCGGCGGCTACGGCTGCTCGAGCGAGCGCAGCGCGCCCGGCAGGTCGGCGATGCTCTCGTTGGGCCCACCGACGATCACCGCCGGGCTCAGGTTGGCCAGGCCCCACGGCTCGATGGTGCCGGCGGTGACCGCGAAGCCGCCGCGGTCGATGCGGCCGACCACGCCGAAGCCGCTGCGCAGCTCGGCCCGCGCCGTCTCGATCACCAGGTCGGGCAGGTGGCTGACGTCGATCTCGATGAGGCCGCGCTCGCAGGTCAGGACCAGGCGGTAGTTGAGGACCCGCCGCTCGACCAGCAGCACGTTGCCGAGCTCGCTCTTGAACACCTCGCTCCAGCCGCTGCGTGGCCCCTCGGGCGAGGCCAGGCTGGCGAAGTCGATGTGATAGAGGGTCGGCTCGTTGATCTTGCGGGCCAGGAGGCCCGACGTGGTGACCACGCAGTCGACCAGGCCACGCGCATGCAGGTCGACCACCGGCGACAGGTGATCGACGGTCCACCAGCAGCCGGGCACGTGCGAGGTGCAGCCGAGGAAGACGTTCTTGGCCGACGAGCCCTTGAGCCACTGCGCGATCGAGCAGGCGACCTCTGGAGCGCTGCCGGTGTCAGCCAGGCGGCGATCGCCGTTCCACATCACGGTGTCGCCCGGCAGGCGATGGATGGCGTCGAGGTGGAAGTACCGGCCCTCGAGCGGCGACACCAGGCTGAGCTTGTCGCCGACCTTGATGTTGGCGACGGCGTCGAGATCCTCGGGCACGACCACGTAGGTCTCGCCGCGCGGATCGAGGGCGACGAACAGGATGCCGCGCGGGGTCAGCCCCTGCTTGCGGAGCTCGCGCAGGCCGAGGATCACCCCGGCGGGCTCCCGGTAGTGATAGACCTTGGTGCCGAACATCGGGCCGACCCTATCACGGGCCTGCGCACGCCCTGCGGCCGGGCGCGGGGTAGCCCTGGGGCAGCCTGCTACGAAGTTCGCTGACCTGGGCTCCGTGGCCCGGCCCCTGGGTCAGGTCCCCGGGCCCTGGCCGGCGGCGACGAGCAAGGCGACGCCGAGCAGCATGATCGCGGTCAGCGGCCACAGGCCGACCGCGGTGGTCAGCGCGGCGTGGAGGTGAGGGCGGATCGGGCGAGCGACCGACCGCGCCCGTTCGGCCAGGGGCACCCGGGGTGGCGCGACCGCCGCGCCGCCCTGGCGCACGACCCGCGCCGCCGGCACCTCCCCGTGGCTGGCCCATCCGTGTGGCGTGCTCATGACGCCAGTATTCGACCTCGGCGCCGAGTTGACGAGGGACGGATCGCACACCCGGGGTCGCGGTGAGACCTCCGCCACGTCCGCCGCGGCTTCGACGCCGCGCGTCGAGGCGGCCGGCCGGAGATCCCGCCCAGGCGCTCGGTGGCCGTCCGCTTCCGCTACCCTGGGCCCCGCCATGCCCCCTGCCCTCGCCGACCTCGATCGTGGCTTCCGCCGGACGTACCTCGACTACGACGCGATGACCGCCCAGCTGCGCGCCTGGGCCGAGGCCTACCCGGCGCTGTGCCGGCTCGAGTCCCTGGTGACGACCGCCGAGGGCCGCGAGGTCTGGATCGCGACGATCGGGCGCGACCCGGATCGGCGCCGCCCGGCGGTGTGGGTCGACGGCAACATGCACGCCAGCGAGCTGGCCGGCTCGTCGGTGGCGCTGGCCATCGCCGAGGACGTGCTGCGGCTGCACCTGGCCCCATCCGAGCTGCCGCCGCCGGTGGTCGAGCGCCTGCGCGACGTGCTGTTCTACCTGGTGCCGCGCATCTCGCCCGACGGCGCCGAGGCCGTGCTGACCAGCGGCCGGTTCGTGCGCTCGGTGCCCCGGGACGAGCGGGTCGAGCGCGGCGAGCCGCGCTGGGTCGCCGGCGACGTCGATGGCGACGGCCGCATCCTGACCATGCGGGTGCGCGACCCCGGCGGCGAGCTGGTCGAGGCGCCCAGCTTCCCCGGCCTCCTGGTCGAGCGCACGGTCGACGACGTCGGCCCGTTCTACAAGCTGTACCCCGAGGGCACGATCGCCAACTTCGACGGCAAGCGGGTGCCGAGCCCCAACTTCCTGGGCGACAACCCGATCGATCTCAATCGCAACTTCCCGTGGTCGTGGAGCCCCGACCACGAGCAGGTCGGCGCCGGCCCGTTCCCGACCAGCGAACCCGAGGCGCGCGCGGTGGTCGCGTTCGCCAGCCGGCACCCGGAGATCTTCGCCTGGCTCAACCTGCACACCTTCGGCGGCGTGGTCATCCGCCCGCTCGGCCACGGGCCCGACAGCAAGATGGACCAGGCCGACCTGGCGGTGTTCCGCCAGCTCGAGGCGTGGATGACCGAGCTGACCGGCTACCCGACGGTGTCGGGCTACGAGGAGTTCCTGTACGAGCCCGACAAGCCGCTGCACGGTGACCTGACCGACTACGCCTACAACCAGCGCGGGGCGATGGCCTTCGTGGTCGAGCTGTGGGACCTGTTCGCCCAGCTCGGGCTGCCTCGGCCCAAGCGCTTCGTCGACCACTACGACCGCTTCAGCCGCGACGACGCGGTGCGCCTGGCCTGGTGGGACCGGCACGAGAACGGCGGCCAGATCTTCCAGCCGTGGACCGAGCACCTGCACCCGCAGCTGGGGCTGGTCGAGATCGGCGGGCCCGACCCGCGCTTTGGCATCTGGAACCCGCCGCTCGGCGCCCTGCCGCCCATGTGCGAGCAGCAGAGCGCGGCCCTGCTCCGGGTCGCCGCCCTGGCGCCGGCCCTTCGCATCGGCGCGGTGACCCGCCACGAGCTGCCCGGCGGGCTGACCCGGGTCGAGATCCGGATCGAGAACCACGGCTACCTCGGCAGCTACGGACTGGCCTCGGCCAAGAAGCTGAGCTTCAACGAGCCGGTCCACGCCGCCGTTCGCGCCGATGGCTGCGAGCTGGTCGACCCGGGCAGCGCGCACCAGGTGCTCGGCCACCTCGACGGCTGGGGTCGCGGCCTGTTCACCGGCAACAACCTGCCGGCGCACCAGCGCACCCGCGGCAGCAGCAACGCGGCGGTGGCGACCTACCTGGTGCGCGGCACCGGCGCGCTGCACCTGCGCGTCGGCGCGGTCCGCATCGGGTTCCTCGACGAGGTGGTCGCGGTCTGATGGCGCGCTACGGCATCGGCGACCTGCAGGGCTGCAAGGCCAGCCTCGACCGGCTGCTCGAGCGCATCGAGTTCCGGCCCGGGACCGATCACCTGTGGCTGGTCGGCGATCTGGTCAACCGCGGCCCACGCTCGCTCGACGTGCTGCGCTGGGCCCGCGACCTCGGTGACGCCGCCACGGTGGTGCTCGGCAATCACGACCTGCACCTGCTGGCCCGCGCCGCCGGGGTCGCGGCCGCCAAGAAGCGCGACACCCTCGACGACGTGCTGGCCGCGCCGGATCGCGACGAGCTGCTCGACTGGCTGCGGCACCGCCCGCTGCTGCACGCCGAGGACGGGTTCGTCCTGGTCCACGCCGGGCTGCACCCGGCCTGGTCGGTGGCGCAGGCCGCGCTCCTCGCCGGCGAGCTCGAGCGGGCCCTGCGCGGGCCCGACTGGAAGGCGGCCCTGGCCGAGTGGGTCGGGCCGGCCCCGGCCTGGTCGGCCAGCCTGCGCGGCGGCGCGCGCGCCCGCGCGATCCTTTCGTACCTGGTCCGGGTCCGCACCATCGACGACGCCGGCCACGCCAACGCCGACTTCGACGGCGCGCCCGCCGAGGCGCCCCGCGGCTACCATCCGTGGTTCCGCGCCCCGGCCCCGGCCTGGGCCGATCACGTGCCGGTGTTCGGGCACTGGGCCGCGCTCGGCCTCGCGCTCGGCCCGGGTCACCTCGGGCTCGACTCGGGCTGCGTCTGGGGCCACCAGCTGAGCGCGGTCCGCCTCGACGACCGCGCGCTGTTCCAGGTCGACGCGGTCGACGCGGAGTAGGCGGACGCTGACAGGCGCGACGTAGCCGCGCTTGTCGCACCCTGCTACCGCTCGACGACGCGGATCGCACCCTCGCGGCGCCAGCCGTCGCCGACGGGCACGAAGGTGGCCCGGGCGACGACGCCCTCGATCGGGTAGTGCAGCGACAGCTCGAGCAGGCCGTCGACCAGCACGAACTGGACCTCGACGAAGGCGGTGCCGGCGGTGGCGGCGGCGCGCTCGATCCACACCACTGGCTGGCCGAACATCGCGAACACCGGGCGATCGCTCGAGGCCGGGTTGACGACGAGCCGGACCGGGACGCGGCCGGGCTGATCGGCGTGCCAGTAGGGTGCCAGCTCGGGCGAGGTCACCAGCTGCTGCACCGGCGACGAGGCCGCCGCGGCCGGGCCAGGCGCCGGCGCGTCGGTGATGGTCGGGCTCGGCCCGGGCGCCACGGCCGAGCCCGCGGTGGTGGTCGGCGCCGGCGTCGCGCCGCTCGAGCAGCCGAGGCCCGTCGCCAGCAGGACTCCCAGCACCACGCGGTCGATCATCGGTCCATCGTAGCCGACCGGATCGGCCGCGGCCACGCCGTGAGCCCGGGTCGTCCCGGTCAGGCGCCGGTGGCCTCGGCCGCGGCCAGCTTGGCCCGGGCCGCCTCGAGCTCGGCCATGGCGGCCTCCCAGCGCGCGGTCAGCTCCTCCAGCTTGGCGGTCGCGTCCTGGTAGCCGCCGAGCAGCTCACGGCGCCGCTTGTCGTCGGCGTACACCGCCGGGTCGGCCAGGTCGGCCGAGCGCAGCTTCTGGGCCGTCTCCAGCTCGCTGATCCGCTCCTCCAGGCTGGCGACCTGCTTCTCGAGCGGGCCGATCGCCTTGGCGCGGCGGTTGCGTTCCTCCGCCTCCCGCCGCTTGCGCGCCTTGTCGTCATCGCGCGACGCCGGCGCGGACGGCGCGGCGGCCGCGGTGGTGGCCGCACGGACCCCAGCGCTGGCCTTGGCCGGGCTCGCCTTGGCGCCGGGCTTGCCTGCGCCCGCGCCGTCGCCGTCGGCCAGGGCGCGCCGGCGCAGGTTCATCGAGTACAGGTACTCGTCGAGCGAGCCGGGGTACTCCTCGACCCGGCCGTCCTCGACGTTCCAGATGCGGGTGGCCAGGCCGCGGATGAGGCTGCGGTTGTGGCTGACGAAGACCATCGTGCCGTCGTAGCTCTGCAGCGACTTGCACAGGCTGTCGGACGAGTCGAGGTCGAGGTGGTTGGTCGGCTCGTCCATCAGCATGAGGTTGCCGGGCGCGACCAGCAGCCGGGCCAGCGCGACCCGGGCCCGCTCGCCGCCCGACAGCACCTTGACCGGCTTGTCGATATCCTCACCCGAGAACATGAAGGCGCCCAGCACCGAGCGGATGCGAGCCGGCGTGGCCTCGGGGTTGGCCCGGTGCACGACCTGCTCGATGGTCGCGCTCATGTCGAGGGTGTCGGCGTGGTGCTGGGCGTAGTAGCCTGGGGTCACGCCCGAGCCGAGGCGGATGGCGCCGGCGTCGGCGGCCAGCTCACCGGCGATCATGCGCAGCAGCGTGGTCTTGCCGGCGCCGTTGACGCCGATGATGCCGATCTTCTCACCGCGCCGGACCGTGAGATCGAGCCCGCGGAACACGACGTGGTCGCCGTACGCCTTGCCGAGCTGGTCGACCTTGATGACCTCCGACACCGGCCGGGTGGTGGCCGGGAACGAGAAGCGCATGACCCCGCGCTTGGCCACGCTCTCGACGGTGTCCATCTTCTCGAGCATCTTGATGCGGCTCTGCACCGCGCGCGCCTTGTTGGCCTGGGCCCGGAACCGGTCGACGAACTGCTTGAGCCGCTCGCGCTCGCGCGCCAGGTTCTTGGCCCGGCCCTCGAGGATGGTCTCCTCCTCGGCGCGCTGGATGAGGTAGCGGTCGAGGTTGCCCGGGTAGGTCCGCACCCCCTCGACCTCGAGGCTGACGACCCGCGCGATCTGTTCGTTGAGGAACTCGCGGTCGTGCGAGATCAGGACGAACGAGCCGGGCCAGCGCTTGAGGAAGTCAGCGAACCAGGCCACCGACGGCAGGTCGAGGTGGTTGGTCGGCTCGTCGAGCAGCAGCACGTCGGGCCGCTGGAACAGCAGGGCGGCCAGCACGCCGCGCATCTTCCAGCCGCCCGAGAACTCGCCGAGGTCGCGCCGCTCGTCGCCGGGGGCAAAGCCCAGGCCGGCCAGGATGGCCAGCGCATCGTGCTCGGAGAAGAAGCGCTCGTGGTGATCGATACGCTCGTGCAGCTCGCCGGCCCGGGTCGCCAGCTCGAGCAGCGCGTCGTCGTCCTGCCCGCCGGCGGCCAGCTCGGCCTCGACCGCGGCCAGCTCGTCGTCGAGGGCGGCCCGGCCCGGCACCGCCGACAGCACGAAGTCGCGCAGGCTGCGCCCGCCCTCGACCACCAGGTCCTGCGGCAGCCAGCCGACCCGCACGCCGCGGGCGCGGGTGACCTTGCCGTCGTCGAGCTCCTGCTGGCCGGCGATGATCTTGAGCAGCGTGGTCTTGCCGGTGCCGTTGGGCCCGATCAGGCCGATGCGCTCGCCATGGCCGATGCGCAGGTCGACCGCGTCGAAGATCATGCGATCGGCGAAGAACACGGTCACGCCTTCGAGGACGACCAGGCTCACGGCGGCTGCGGTCTACCACGGCGGGGCCCCGGTTGAAACCACGCCGGCCGCGCCGGTGGCCGGCCCGGGCCTCGTGCCATACTCGGGCGGTGATGGCGCGCGCGGAAGTGGCCGTGGCCCGGCCCGGGCCGGCCCGTGGGCTCCCGCTGGCCGCGCTGGCCGCGCTGAGCGCGCTCGGCGCCGGCTGCGAGGGCCCGAGCTGCCTGCGCGGCGAGTGCCGCACCCCGTGCCCAGCGGTGGCCTTCGCCTGCGACCTGACCGAGGTCACGGTCGGCCGGGTCGCCGACCTCGGCCCGGGCGCCATCCCCACCGGCGGGCAAGGCGGGGCTGGCGACCTGGTCCTGCGCAACGCCCAGGTCCACGCGGTCATCGCCGCGCTCGACGCCCCGGGCGACCTGGCCACCACCGGCGGCTACATCATCGACCTGGCCCCGACCGGCGGTCGCGACGACGTCACCGCGATCTACCAGCTGGCCGGCATCCTGCCCGAGGACACCTTCAGCTATCGCACCGTCGAGCTGACCCAGGAGCCCGAGCGCGCCGCCATCACCGTGCGCGGCAGCCTCGACGGCTGGCCCGAGGTCGAGGTGGTGACCCACTACGAGCTCGGCCCGTGTGATCCGGGCGTGCGCATGCGCAGCGAGCTGTGGAACGGCAGCCGCGATCCGATCGCGCTGACGGTGGCCGACGGCGCGCACTGGGGCAACCGCCGGGTCGCGCCGTACGCGCCACTGCCGGGTGAGGGCTATCTGCACCCGGAGCTCGACCTGCTCGAGCTGACCGCGCTGTGGAACGAGGCCGACTACGCCGCCGGCGCCGCCGCCGCCCCGGGCGCGCCGGCCTACGGCATCGTCGCCTGCAGCGCCGCCCGCCTGGCCGGCGTCCACGATCTCGAGGTGTCGGCCACCGGCACCGCGCTCGAGGTCGTCCGGCCCGGCCAGTCGGTGGTGTTCGAGCGCCTGCTGGTCGCGGCCGGCGGGGTCGCGATCGACCGCGCGACCGGGCCGGCGGCGGCGACCGACGTGCTGCTCGGCGCCCAGGCCCAGCTGCGTGGCCAGCCCACGCCTCGGCTGGTGAGTGGCCGGATCGAGGCCGGCGGCCTGGGCTTCGGCGGCGACAGCCGACGCGCCTCGATCGCGGTTGAGGCTGGCGCCGGCACCACCGCCACGCCGCTGACCGCGGTGGTGCCGGCCGCCGATGGCACGTTCACGGTGAGCGCGCCGTCCGACCGACCGCTCACGCTGACGGTGTGGAGCTTCGGACGGCCAGTCGCGACCGTGCCAGTGCCGATCGACACCGTCGACGTCGGCGTCATCCCGGTGCCGGCGCCGGCCCTGGCCCAGCTCCGGGTCGACCGCACCGCCGAGGTCGGCCCACCCAGCCCGACCGAGGCGCTGGTGGTGCTGCACCCAGCCGACGAGGCGACCCGCGCCGCCGTGACCGGCACGTTCCACGGGCTGTGGCAGGCGTGCGCGCCATGGCTGGGCCCGCCCCACGGCGCCTCACCGGCGTGTAACCGGGTCCTGGTCGACCCGGCCGGCACCGACGTCGAGGTGCCGGCCGGCCGCTACCAGGTGTTCGCCACCATCGGCCCGGCCGGCTCGCTGGCCCGGACCGAGGTCACGCTGATCGCGGGTGAGACCACGCCGATCACCTTGACCGTCAGCCCGCTCGCGCTGACGCCGCCGGGCTGGATCAGCGCCGACCTGCACGTCCATGGCCAGGCCAGCTTCGACGCGTCCATCCCCGACGACGATCGGGTCCGCTCGTTCGTCGCCGCTGGCGTCGAGGTCATCGCCGCGACCGACCACGACGCCATCGCCGACTACGCCAACGCGGTGGCCCGCCTCGGTGTGGCCGACCGGGTCACCGTGCTCGGCGGGCTCGAGACCACGCCGCTCTTGCCGTTCCTCGACGTGCCCGGGGCCGACCTGCCGCGGGTCATCGGCCACTTCAACTTCTGGCCGCTGACCCCGGTGCCGTCGGCGCCGCGCGGCGGCGCGCCGTGGGACGAGCGGCTCGAGCCCGGCGCCCTGTTCGACCGCATGGCGCCGCTCCTGCCCGAACACGGCGTGCGGATGCTCAACCACCCGTGGGCGGCGCCGCAGACCGGGCGCGACCTCGGCTACCTGCGCGCGATCGAGTTCGATCCGTGCGCACCGATCCCCGAAGACCCGGGCGACCTGACGGCCTCCAACAACGCGCTCTTGCAGCGCCGGCCCGGCGGCGGCGCCCGCAACGGCGACTGGGACGTGATCGAGATCCTCAACAACGCTGGCGTCGACGAGTGGGCCCGGGCCCGGCCGCTGTGGTTCGCGCTGCTGAGCCAGGGCTTCGCCGCCCCGGGCGCCGGCAACAGCGACTCGCACGGCCTGTCGGACGCCCAGCTCGGATGGGCCCGGACCTGGGTCGCGCTCGACCGGCCGGTCGGGCAGCCGCTCGACGTCGCCGCCTTCGACCGCGCGCTCAAGGACGGCCAGATCGTCGCCGGCACCGGCGTGTTCGTCCACGTCCGGGTCGGCCCGCCGGCGGGCGCCACCCGCGGCCCAGGACGAACGCCGTACGTCCCGGCCAGCGGCGACGTGTTGATCGTCGACGTGTACGCGCCGCCGTGGGTGCCGGTGACCGAGGTCCGCCTCGCCACCTCACGCGGCACCCGGGTCATCGCCGGCGGCGCCGACCTGACCTCGCCGGCCGATCCGTTCGCGCCGACGGCCGCCACGCTGCGCTACCACGGCGAGCTGGCGCTGGCCGACCAGATCGATCGCGACGACTGGATCGTGGTCGAGGCCGGCCTTCCGGCGCCGCTCATGGGCGACCTCGACGGCGACCACGTGGTCGACACCAGCGACAACAACGGCGACGGCGTGGTCGACCGGCGCGACGTCGAGGCGGGTGAGGACGTCGGGCCGCTGCACACGCCGCCCGATCCCATCGATCCGGCCGACCCACGCTGGCCGATGACGCGGGTGGTACCGCTGGGCTACCCCATCGGCGTGGCCAGCCCGATCTTCATCGACCGCGCCGGCGATGGCTGGCAGGCGCCGGGGCTGGCCGGATGCTGAGGCGGAGGTGGGGCGTGGCGGCGGGGCTCGTCGCCCTGCTGGCGCTGGCGCCGGGCGCGCGGCCGGCCCGGGCCGACGCCCCGGGCGACGAGCCAGCCTGCGCCGACAGCATCCACGACCCGATCGGCATCGGGGTCCGCGACGCCGGCCTCGATCTCGGGCGCGGCGCGTGCGGGCGCGATGAGGTCCGGATCCGGCTCGGCGGCCGCGCCGCGATCGACACCCCCGCGTTCTACGGCGCCCTCGGCGGGGGCCTGAGCATCGACGCGCGCTTCACCCGCGCCGCCTGGGAGTGGGGCGTGGGCGCCGACGTCCTCGACGTCACGTTCGCCCAGAACGCGGTCATCAAGGCGACGATGTCTCGGCTGGGCCCGATCCACGTCCACCTGGCCCGGACCGGGGCGGTGCCGGGCCGCGTCGGCCAGCGCCTGCGTGGCCGCTGGGCGCTCGCGCTGGCCGGCTGGTTGCCCTACAGCGAGGACGATCTCGACCTCGCCGGCGGCGGTGGCCAGCTCGGCGCCACTCTCAGCGTGGTGCCACAGCGCCGCCTCACCCTGCACGTACGGACCCACGCGCTGGGCTGGATCACCGGCTCGCTGGCCGGGCGGACCCGCGCCGCCGCCGTCGCCGCCGGGGCCGACCTCGTCGTCAACACCTGGTCCTGGCTCGACCTCGGCGCCGGCGTCGATGCCCAGGCCGGATGGCGGGGCGGGTTCGACCACCTGCTCGTCCGGTTTGCCGGACACTGGCGCGTGTTCGGGCCCTTCCGCGGCGAGCTCGGCGGCGCGCTTCGCCTGATCGGGGACGAACGGACCGACCTGGTGATCATCGCGGGCGTGCGACGCGACCTGTGACCCGGCGCGCTCGGGCCGACGAGATCTGACCGCGCCCGATCCGGGCCTGGCCTGCCGGTGAGTGCTACCTTCACCGGGTGACCTCGGCCCGGCCCGAACCTTCGGTCGGAGATCAGCTGGACGCCTGCGAACGCGACCCGGCCCGGGTCGACGAGCTGGCGGCCGCGCTGGGGCCACACGTCCTCGCCGACCCCGAGCTGCGCTTCCGCTGGCAGGTGGTCGAGCTGCGCGCCCTGCTGCTGCACGCCGACACCGACCACGACGACCGCATCCGCGAGCGCTACGGCGAGCTGCTCGACGAGTACCGGGCGGCGCCGGCGCGGCTGGCGGCGCTGCGGCCCATCGGCGACGAGATCCGCCGGCTCGAGCGCGCCGGCGTGTTGCCGAGTTCGCTGGTGGTGCGGACGCCCCGGCCGCCACACTCGCGCGGCTGAATCGCCGCACCTCGGCCACGTCCAACCTGCACACGACGCCGGTCAGGCCCGGGGAGGTGGCCCCGCCCGGGCGGGCGTTGATTTGTCCACTCCGGGGCCCTAAGGTCGGCGCCATGTCCGCACGAGCCCCTCGCCTCCGCTTCGCCACCCCGTTCGTCGTCACCCTGGCCGGCGCCGCTGGCTGCCTGGTCGTGGCCAAGCCGGCCCCGATCGCCCCGCCCGCCAGCGGCGGCACCACCGTGACCGACAACCGCGGCCAGGCGACCACCCCGCCGCCGGCCAGCGGCGGCACGACGGTGACCGACAACCGGGGCCAGGACGGCGGCCCCGCGACCGGGGCGGTGACCAACCCGCCGCGGCCCGGCACCGTCGCCGCCACGCCGACGACCACGGCGCCGCCGCCGGCCGGCCCGATCCGGCCGGGCGGCGCGGTCGCGCCCACCCCGACCACCAACGCGCCGCCGACCGGCGGCGGCAAGGGCATCCGCCCCGGTGACGCCATGGCCCCGGGCGGCAGCACCGTCGCCGGCGGCACCGGCAAGCCGATGGACCCGGGCGCGGTCGCACCCGACAAGTCGCAGGCGCCCGGCCCGACCGGCCCGGCTGGTGTCGAGGCGCGCTGGAACGTCAGCGCCGGCAAGGACGGCGTGTGCAAGGCGGCGCGGGTGGCGACCTGCCCGGCCGGCGCGACCTGCAACCCGCCGCCGCCGGTGGCCACGACCTGCCCCAGCGGCATGAAGGCCGGGACCTCGGTCCAGGTCATGCGCGCCGCCGGCGGCACCGAGTGCTTCGTCGTGCCAGCGCCGACCAGCTGCCCCAAGGGGGCCGCCTGCAACCCACCGCCGCCGACCAAGGTGGCCTGCCCGTCGCGCTGATGCCCGGCGCCGACGACCGCGCCAGCGAGCTGGTCCGGACCGAGTGGCGCAACCGGATCGCCGCCGAGTACACCTCGGCGGCGATCTGCCAGCACCTGGTGCTGTGGCTGATCCAGGCCGGCGCCCCACCTGACCTGATCGACGCTGGCCTGGTCATCGTCGGTGACGAGCTGACCCACTCGCGCCTGGCCCACGAGGTGTACCTCGCCGCCGGGGGCGAGGCCGCCCCGGCTATCGACCAGGACCAGCTCGGACTACGCGCCAGCGGCGACGGCCTCTTGGTCGACATCTTGACCAGCGCGCTGCTCAACTTCTGCCTGAACGAGACGGTGGCGGTGCCGCTGTTCCAGCACCTGCGGGCCGGCTGCACCGAGCCCGGCGCCCGCGCCGCGCTCGACCGGATCTTGCGCGACGAGGTCCGCCACCGCGACTTCGGCTGGGACCTGCTCGACTGGCTGGTGCAATCGCCGCTGGGGCCGCAGGTGCCGGCCCTGGCCGAGGGCCTGCTGCCGTCGATGTTCGGGCTGATGCAACAGAGCTACGGCGTCGGCAACCAGGTGGTCGCCGGCGACGACGGAGCGATGGCGATGGCCGACCGGGCCTGGGGCCTGGCACCGCCGCGCGACTACGCCGACATCCTGACCCGGACCTTCGCGCGCGACTGGGCGCCGCGTTTCGCCGCCCGTGGCATCGGCGCCGCCGCGGCGTGGGCGCGCGCGCTCACTCCAGCTCGGCGAACGGATCCTTGAGCTTGACGGCCTTGCCGCCGGGGTCCTGGCGGTCCCGCGCCCGGGTGCGCCCGGCCGGCCGCCGGCGGGCCGGCCGCTCCGGCAGCTCCGGCAGCTCCACCTCGAGCATGACGGTCTCGCCGACCCCGACCACCAGGCGCCGGGTGACGACCTCGCGCCCCTCGAGCGACACCTCGAGGTTGTGCGGGCCGGGCGCCAGCACCACGCGATAGGGGGTGCGCCCGGCCGGAGCGCCGTTGACGACCACGGCCGCGCCGGTCGGCACCGTCACCACCTGGACCAGGGCGCCAGCGCTGAGATCGACCGGCGGCGCGGCGTCCGTGGTGGCGACGACCGGGCTGGGCGCGAGCACGACCGCGGGGCGGGGCGCGGCCGGCGGCGGCGTGGGCCGCGCGTCCTCGGGCCGGCGCAGCCACCACACCAGCGCGGTCGCCACGACGGCGAGGGTCGCGATCGCGGCCGCCAGCACCACGCCCCGCCGACGCCCGGTCGGGCCACCGCGCCGGTTCGGACCCCGGCCGGCCTCCACGCGGGGTGCGAGATCGGGCCTCGCCGCCGCCGCCGCGCGGTCCGGGGCGGCCGCGGCCCTGGCCGGCCGGCCGCGGCGCGCGACCTCCGTCGGCGCCCCGGGATCGGACGCGATCTGCAACGGCCGCGACGGCACCGTCGGCGGGCCGTCGAGCGCGGGCGGCATGTGCTCCAGCGCGGGGTCGGCGAGCGCCGCCTCGTCGATGCGCGCGCCAGCGTCACCACCACCCGCGACCACGGCCCGCACCGCGTCGCGCATCACCGCCGCGCTGGCCGGGCGACGCGCCGGGTCCTTGGCCAGCGCGGCCAGGATGATCTCCTGCAGCGGCATCGGCGTCTCGGGGCGCAGCGCGCGCGGCGGCGGCGGTCGCCGGTGCACGTGGCCCTCGATCACCCCGAGCGGCCCACCGTCGAGGAACGGGCGGCGGCCACACAGCATCTCGAACAGGATGGCGCCGACCGCGTACAGGTCGGCGGCCGGCCCGACCGCCTGCCCACGCAGCTGCTCCGGCGCCATGTACTCCGGGGTGCCGATGGTCGCCCCGGTCACCGTCAGGCGCGCCGGCGAGTCGGCCGCCAGCAGCTTGGCCACCCCGAAGTCGAGCACGATGATCCGCCCGGACCGGGTCAGCATCACGTTGCCGGGCTTGAGGTCACGGTGCACGACGCCGACCGCGTGGGCCGCGGCGACCGCGTCGAGCAGGTCCGCGCCCCAGCGGGTGGTCTCGGCCAGGCTTCGGCGCCGTCCCTGCCCGATCAGCGCCGACAGCGGCTGCCCGTCGACGAACTGCATCACCAGGTAGGGTCGGTCGTCGTCGAGGCGGCCGGCGTCGCTGACCTTGACCACGCCGTCGTGCTCGATGCGGTTGACCAGCTGCGCCTCGCGCAGCAGGCGCTGGACCGCGGAGGGATCGCCGGCGATCGAGGCCGACAGCACCTTGAGCGCGACGCGGGCGCCGATCTCGGTGTGGACCGCCTTGTACACCGTGCCCATCCCGCCCCGGCCCAGCACGGCCTCGACGCGGTACTTGCCGACCAGGCGTCCGAGCAGGTGATCGCGCGGCCCGACGCTCACCGTCGGATGATATCGCGAACCGCAGGGATCGACGGCGGCCCGGGCCCCTTGCCGGGCCGGGCCGGGGCGGCCATGATGCCGGCGCCCATGAAGGTCCTGATCACCGGCGCCGGTGGACAGATCGGTCACGATCTCATCTCGACCTTGACCGCCGCGGGTCACCAGGTCGTCGCCACCGATCTCGCCCCGCGCGCGGCGGCGGCCGCTGCCGGTTCGCTGGCGCGCTGGGTCGGCCTCGACGTGACCGACGGCCCGGCCGTGCAGGCGACCCTGGCCGAGCACCGGCCCGACCTGGTGTTCCACCTCGCCGCCATCCTGTCGGCCCGAGGCGAGCAGGTCCCGCAGCTGGCGTACGCGGTCAACCAGACCGGGACGTGGAACCTGCTCGAGGCGTGCCGTCAGGTCGGCGTCGGCCGGGTGATGTTCACCTCGACCATCGCCGTGTTCGGGCCGGGCCTGCCCGACCCCACGCCCGACGACGTGCCGCTACACCCGTCGACCATCTACGGCGTGACCAAGGTGTCGGGCGAGCTGCTGTGCGAGTACTACCGGCGGCGCTGGGGCCTCGACGTGCGCGGGGTGCGCTTCCCCGGCCTCATCTCGGCCGCCCTGCCCGGCGGCGGCTCGTCGGACTACGCCCTGTTCATGTACGTCGACGGCGTCCGCGTCGGCCACTACCAGGCGTTCTGCCGGCCCGACACCCGCATCCCGCTGATGTACATGCCCGACGGGGTGCGCGCGCTGCTCGAGCTGGCCTTCGCCGAGCCGGGCCGGCTGACCCGCACCATCTACAACATCGCCGGCTTCTCGCCGCGCGCCGACGAGATCGCCGCCTCGGTCAAGCGCGCGCTGCCCGAGGTGGCCATCACCTACCAGCCGGAGGCCGTGCGCCAGGGCATCCTCGACTCCTGGCCGCGCGCGCTCGACGACACCCTGGCCGCGCGCGACTGGGGCTGGCGCGCCCGCTACGACCTCGACGCCATGACCGATCACCTGGTGCCGCTGGTCCGGGCCCTGCTCGCCGGCGGCGCCGATCTCACGCACGCGCACTGACCCTGTTGCTGGCGCCGACGGCCACCGGCCGCGGCGAGCGAGGACGCCATGTACGAGCAAGCCCGCCCCCACCTGGCCCGGACCCTGGCCGAGATCCGCGACGCCGGCCTGTGGAAACACGAGCGCACCATCGAGTCGGCCCAGGCCGCCCACATCGTGTCGGGCGGGCGCGAGGTCCTCAACTTCTGCGCCAACAACTACCTCGGCCTGTCGTCGCACCCGGCCGTGGTCGCCGCCGCCCACGCCGCCCTCGACAGCCGCGGCTACGGCCTGTCGAGCGTGCGCTTCATCTGCGGCACCCAGGACCGGCACAAGGAGCTGGAGGCCGCCATCTCCCGGTTCCTCGGCACCGAGGACACGATCCTGTACGGCTCGTGCTTCGACGCCAACGGCGGCCTGTTCGAGACCCTGCTCGGCGAGGACGACGCCATCATCTCCGATGCGCTCAACCACGCCTCCATCATCGATGGCATCCGCCTGTGCAAGGCCGAGCGGCACCGCTACCCCAACGACGATCTGGCCGAGCTCGAGCGCGCGCTGCAGGCCACCGCTGGCAAGCGCCTGCGCATGATCGCCACCGACGGCGTGTTCTCGATGGACGGCACCATCGCCCGCCTCGACGCCATCTGCGACCTGGCCGAGCGCTACGGCGCGCTGGTCATGGTCGACGACAGCCACGCCACCGGGTTCGTCGGCCCGACCGGGCGCGGCACGGCCGAGCTGCGCGGCTGCCAGGCCCGGGTCGACATCATCACCTCGACGCTGGGCAAGGCCCTCGGCGGCGCCTCGGGCGGCTTCACCTCCGGCCGCAAGGAGGTCGTCGACCTGCTGCGCAACCGGTCCCGCCCGTACCTGTTCTCCAACACCCTGGCCCCGCCGATCGTGGCCGGCTCGCTGGCGGCGCTGGCGCTCATCAGCGACTCGACCGCGCTGCGCGACCGCGTCGAGCACAACGCGCGCCGGTTCCGGGCCGGGGTCGAGGCGGCCGGCCTCAGCGTGCGGCCGGGGCAGCACGCCATCGTCCCGGTCATGGTCGGCGACGCCCGCCTGGCCGTCGACATGGCCGACCGCCTGCTGGCCGAGGGCATCTACGTGGTCGGGTTCTCGTTCCCGGTCGTGCCCAAGGGCCAGGCCCGCATCCGGGTCCAGCTGTCGGCCGCGCACAGCGACGATGACGTCGACCAGGCGGTGGCCGCCTTCACCAAGGTCGGGCGCGCGCTCGGCCTGGCCAAGTGACGCCATGCCCGGCCCCATGACCGCCGCTCAGATCACCGCCGCGGTGCGGGCGGCGTTGCCCGACGCCGAGGTCGCCCTCGAGGACCTGACCGGGACCTCCGACCACTGGAAGGCCCGCATCGTCAGCGCCGGGTTCGCCGGCCTGGGGCCCCTGGCCCGCCACCGCCTGGTCAACCAGGCCCTGGCCGAGCCCCTGCGCGGGCCGATCCACGCGCTGACCATGGAGCTGCTCACGCCGGACGAGGCCGCCGCCCCCTGACTTTTGCTAAGGTGCGAGGCGGGATGGCGCAGGATCAGGCTGCGGTGGAGCCGGAGGTGTTCGGGCCGTACCTCGTGTACGAGCGGCTCGGCGTCGGCGGCATGGCCACGGTGCACCGTGCCGAGGAGCGGGCCGGGACGGAGCTCGGGCGCGTCGTCGCGCTCAAGCGGCTGCTGCCGCACCTGGCCGAGGACGCCTCGTTCGTGAAGTCGTTCGTGCGCGAGGCCAAGCTGGCCTCGCTGCTGACCCACCCCAACGTCGTCCGCCTGTTCGAGCTCGGCCGCGTCGGCACCACCTACTTCATCTCGATGGAGTACATCGAGGGCAAGGATCTGCGGCAGATCCTGCGCCACGCCCGGCGCGTGACCGGGCCGCCGCCGCTGCCGGTGTCGCTGTCGCTGCTCAGCCAGGCCTGCGCCGCGCTCGAGTACGCCCACCAGTGCTGCGACGCCGACGGCCAGCCGCTCGAGCTGGTGCACCGCGACATCTCGCCGTCGAACCTCATCGTCAACGGCGCCGGCGTGCTCAAGGTGATCGACTTCGGCATCGCCCGCGCCCAGTCGGCGCACCTGCGGACGCAGACCGGCCGGGTCAAGGGCAAGCTGGCGTACATGGCGCCGGAGTCGATCGCCGGCAAGCCGCTCGATCGCCGGTCCGACGTGTTCTCGCTCGGCGTGGTCGCGCACGAGCTGATGACGGCGCGCCCGCTGTTCGCGCAGAAGAACGAGTACCAGACCCTGCTCCAGGTCCAGCGCGGCGAGGTCGCCCCGCCGTCGGCGTTCAACCCCGCGGTCCGGCCCGAGCTCGACGCCCTGATCCTGCGCGCCCTGGCCAAGGATCCCGACGACCGCTGGCCCAGCGCGGGCGACATGGGCCGGGCCCTGGCCGCGTTCCTGGCCCAGCAACAGCTACCGACCAGCCCTGGCCGGGTCGGCGACTGGATCCGCTGGGCCTGGAGCCGGCCCGCGCCGGCCGCCAACGGCGAACGCCCGTCGCTGCCCGGGTTCGGCACCGGCGGGAGCTCGCTGCGGGCGGCCATGGTGTCGGCCCGGCCAGACTCCACGCCGCCACCGGCCGGCACCCCGGCCCAGGGCAGCGACGACGACGAGATCATCGAGCTGGCGTGGGGCGCCGACGGCGACCGGGCCACGCCGGTCGCGCTCGACGAGGTGCCCGACGTCAGCCAGCGCATCCCGACCCTCGGCCCGGACGTGCTGGCGCCATCGGCCGGCGACCTCGAGGCCGACGCCGCCTTCCCGGAAGACGCCCCGACCCGGGTCAACCCGGCGTCGCTCGACGACGGCCCGGCGCTGCCGCACGCCTGGCCGGCGGTGTCGGCCAGCCCCCGCTCGACCACCGCGCCTCCGTACGGCGTGGCGGTGCCGCCGCTGCCAGAGCCGGCCGGCCAGGGCGACCTCCGACCTGGCCCCGATCGGCGGGCCGAGGCGCGGGCCCGGCTGCAGCGCGAGTCGCAGGCGCTGGTCGCCGGCCCGCGCCGGCCGACGCTGGTCGGCGTCGGCGTCGAGGTGCCCGCCGTCGACGGCCCCGCCTCGACGCCACGTCCGGCGTCGCCGACCCGGCCGCGCCCGCTGCCGTCGCAGCCGCCGCCGATGGGGACCAGCCTGGCCAGGCGCGCCGGGCCGGCGCGCCGCAACCTGTTGATCGCCGGAGCCGGCGTGGCGCTGGCCGTCGGTGGACTGGTGTGGACCCTGCGCACCCCGCCGGCGGCCCGCCCACCCCCTGGGGCCAGCGCGGTGCTGGCCGCGCCGGCGCGCGCCCTCCTCAAGTTCAAGGTCGAGCCGGCCGACGTGTCGATCCGGATCGACGACGGCGAGCCGCACCTCGGCGGCGACTGGCAGGTCGAGGTGGCGCCCGGGCCACACCAGGTCGAGATCCGGCGCGACGGCTACCGCGGCACCGTCCATGGCGTCGAGCTGTCCGCCAACGAGACCCACTCGTTCCAGATCCGGCTCGACCGCCTCGATCGGCCGGACCTGGTGGCGGCGGGCGACGCGACGGCGACGGACCCGTCCACACCGACCGGCGCCCTGGTGATCGAGACGGTGGCCGGCCTCGAGGTCGAGCTCGACGGCGAGGTCCTGCCCGACCGCACGCCCGCGACCGGCGCGTTCGAGCACCCGATCGCGCCCGGCCCCCATCAGCTCCGCCTGCTGCAGGACGGGCGCGAGGTCTACGCCACCGCCTTCCTCGGCCGGGCCGACCAGAACAACGTGTTCACGCCGTCCTTCTCCGACCAGAAGCGGCGCGAGCGCGCCGCGCACCGGGCCCAGTCCGAGGCGGCGCGGCCCGACGAGCAGGACGCCTTCGTGGTTCGGTTGCCGGACGCGGCCATGCCGGCGACCAGGGCCTCGCCGTCGACCTCGACCACCGACGGGGGACCGGCCCAGCCAGCGGCGCCACCGGTGGCGACCACCACCCCTCCGCCGGCCGGATCGCAGCCGCCAGCCGAGCGCGTGGCCCCGAGCCGGGTGCCGTCGCCACCGCGCGCCGGCTCGCTCAGCGTGAGCGGGCCGGTGACCGTCCCGCCCAACACGGTGGCGCGCCTGACCGGGGCGGTGCCCTCGTTCGACAGCCGTGCCGTCGGCACCGCCAGCGCGGTCAGCGCCAAGATCTGCATCGGCGCCGGTGGACGGGTCACCCGGGTCGACATCCTGGGCAAGGCCAGCGCCGAGGTGCGCACGCCGCTCGCCGCGGCGATCCGGACCTGGACCTACCAGCCGTACCAGCGTGACGGTGTGGCGACGCCGGCCTGCTTCGTCACCACGTTCGCGCTCGGCAAGGCCTCGCCTCGCTCGACCCGCTGATCACCCGTCGACGACGATCGCGCCGCGGAACATGTCCATCCCGCACGCGAACGTCAGCGTGCCCGAGCTCGGCGCGGTGACCGCGATCTCGACCGGGCTGTTCATCGGCAGCGCCACCGGCGCGGCCCCGCCCACCGCGAGCTGACTCAGGCAGTCGCTCTCCTCGGTCCGGGTCACCACCAGGAGGAGCACCTCGCCGGGACGCGCGGCGATGCGATCGGGCACGAAGCCCCGCGGCCCGGCCTCGACGGCGACGCGGCGACGTGCCGCCGGCGCCACCGCCGCGGCGCCAGCGGGCCCGCTCACGCCCGGGGCGCCGGCGCCGCCTGGCTTGGCCTTGCCGCCGGTCTGGCCCTGGTCACACCCGAGCAGCAGGACCAGCAGCACACACCCGAGCCAGGACCACGAACCCATGGCGCGAGCCTACTACGCGCCGACCGGACCTACGGGAACAAGGAGCGCTCGATGAAGGCGACCAGCGCCGCGCGCAGCGGCCCGGAGTCGACCGCGCCGTCGCCGACCACCCCGGCGGCGATCAGGCCGCACTGGTGACACGCCGCGTAGACGACGTGGGCGGTCGCGGCCGGGTCGGTCACCCGATCACGCGTCGTCACCAGCTCGAGCAGGAGGCCGAGCCGGCGCACCGTGTCGCGCTCGATCTGGCGCTGGATCTCGGCCACGTCCGGGTCGCGGAAGCTCATCTCGAGGAAGCTGCGCAGGAGGCCGGTGTTGCGGGTCGCGTGCGCGAACAGCACGTCGATGGCCATGCTGATGGTCTGGTGGCGGGCCACGCCGAGGAACCGCTCGGCCGATAGCCCGGCCATGGTCTCCTCGAACGCCCGCTCGGTCAGGCGCCGCACGACCTCCAGGTAGATCTGCTTCTTGTCGTCGAAGTAGCGATAGAAGCTGCCGACCGAGACCTTGGCGGCGCGGGCGATCTCCGGCGTGCCGACCCCGTCGTAGCCGCGCTCTCCGAACTGCCGGCTGGCCGCGCTGACCAGGGCCTCGTAGGTCCGGCGCGCGCGCTCCTGCGGGAACGCGCCCGGATCGAGACGCCGGCCACGGCGGGCCGCGACCGGGCGGGCCCGGACGGGGCCATCGGCCGGGCGAGCCCGGACGGCGGAGACGGGTCGACTGCGGCGGGGCATGCCGGCGCACCATTCTACGGCAGGGCCGGCCTGTCCATGGCCGCGGCCGGAGCCGGCCGACGGGCCAGGTTCCGCTTGACGCCGTCCCGGCCCTCCCTCAAACTGAAACTAGTTTCACTTTTGATCTGGAGGGACCATGGTCGCCGTGTCCGAGCCGCAGCCCACCCGCCCCGCCCCGTCCCTGCACACGCTCGAGGTCCTGCTCGACGTGAACTACAGCTGGGGCTACCAGGACACCCGGGCCCAGCTGCGCGCGCTGTACGACAAGGCGGTGCACGCGCAGTGGATCGCCGATGACGTGTTGCCGTGGGCGACCGACGTCGACCTCGACAAGCCGATGGGGCCCGAGCAGCTGATGCCGCTGTATGGCTCGGACATCTGGAACCGGATGACCCCGGCCGAGCGGACCCAGTGCAACCGCGAGGTGTCGGCCTGGACGCTGTCGCAGTTCCTGCACGGCGAGCAGGGCGCGCTGCTGGCGACCGCGCAGCTGGTCGACTCCGTCAGCGACCTCGACAGCAAGCTGTACGCCGCCAGCCAGGTCGCCGACGAGGCCCGCCACGTCGACGTGTACAACCGCTACCTGCACACCAAGGTCGGCTTCTCCTACCCGGTCAACCCGCACCTCAAGTCGCTGCTCGACCTCATCCTCAAGGACAGCCGGTGGGACATGAAGTTCCTCGGCATGCAGATCATGGTCGAGGGCCTGGCCCTGGCCGCGTTCGCGATGATCCGCAACAACACCCAGGAGCCGCTGCTGCGCGAGCTGACCGCCTACGTCATGGGCGACGAGGCCCGCCACGTCGCCTTCGGCGTGCTGTCGCTGCGCGACTACTACGGCGATCAGAGCGAGCGGTTCCGGCGCGAGCGCGAGGACTTCGTGTACGAGTCGGCCCGCCTGATGCGCGACCGCTTCCTGTTCGCCGAGGTGTGGGACAAGCTCGGGTTACCACGCCAGCAGTGCATGGACATCGCGCTCAACAACACCGGCCAGGTCATGTTCCGCCAGCTGCTGTTCGCCAAGATCGTGCCGGCCATCAAGCGGATGGGCCTCCTGTCCGAGCGCCTGCGCGGCCACTTCGCCGAGCTGGGGATCTTGCAGTTCGAGCACGCGACCGACTGGCAGTAGCGCCGGCCCGGACGGCGCGGACACGGTGCCGGCGCGACGCCTGCGGCGTCGTGACGGCACCGGCTACAGCTCGCGGTACGCGCCCTCGGCGGCGCCGACCACCGGGATGTCGAGCTGGCGCTGCGCCTCGGCGACCTGGACGTCGATCATGTCGTCGGTCGCGTCCGGGCTGTGGTGGAACAGCGCGAGCTGGCGCACGCCCGCGGCGCGGGCGACGTGGACCGCGGCCGCGACCGGCGAGTGGCCCCAGCCGCGGCGCAGCTCGTACTCCTCGCTGCCGCACATCGCGTCGTGGATCAGCAGGTCGGCGCCGCGCGCCAGCGCCACCGCCTCGGCGGTCGGCTGGTCGGGCGCCGGGTACTCGACGTCGGACAGGAACGTGACCGTCTTGCCCTCGGCGCTGATGCGGAAGGCGGTGGTCCACATGCTGCCGTGCGGCACCGCGGCGGTGGCGATCTGGAAGTCGTCGACCTGCAGGGTCTGGCCGGGCACGAAGGCCTCGATGCTGACGCCGGCGGCCAGGTTCTCCAGGCCGTTGAGCGGGCTGTAGTGCGGCTGCAGCTGGTTCTGCAGCGTCGCCTCGAGCGAGGTCCCGGCCGGGTTGGCGCCGAGGATGCGGATCTGGTTGCCCTTGACGAAGAACGGCGTGAAGAACGGCAGGCCCTGGATGTGATCGAGGTGGGTGTGCGACAGCAGCACCGGCAGGTGACCGCGGCCCTGGCCGAACTCGACGGTCATGAGCAGCTTGGCCAGCTCGGTCGCGCCGGTGCCGAGGTCGATGAGCAGGCGCCCACCGCGCGAGGTGACCAGCTCGACCGACGTGGTGTTGCCGCCATAACGCAGGAAGTCGCGCCCGCACATCGCGAACGAGCCGCGGGCGCCCCAGTAGCGCAGCTTCACGACCCCGCCCCGATCGGCAGCGACATGCCCTCGTGCGAGGTCACCACCTCGATGCCGAGCTCGCGCCCGCGCACCGCGTACGACATGGCGATCTGGTCCATCTGGTCGTCGTTGTGCGACGGCGCGTGGTGGTACAGGACCAGGCGCTTGACCCCGGCCTCGCCGCACAGCTCGAGCGCGTGATCGGGGGTGGAGTGGCCGTAGTGCGGGAAGCGCTCGTACTCCTCCGGCAGGTAGTGGGTGTCGTAGACGACGGTGTCGACCCCGCGCAAGGCGGTGACCAGCGCCGCCCGCATGCCCTCGA
>JAGPCO010000043.1 GCA_018058095.1 Kofleriaceae bacterium | reverse complement strand
GCCACCGCATGCGACCAGCAGCAGGGCCGCGGTCACGGCCCGCACCAGCGGGCTAACTGTGGGGGGGGGATTGGAGATTCTGGCGATACATGACGCGGCTCCCGGCGAGGTCGACGCGACTGGACCCCTGAGGCAGTCCCCGCGCCATCCTGGTAGTCGAGTGACGACCGCTCACGTTCCGGACTTTCTGCGAACGGTGTGACGATTTCCGTGAGGCTAGCTCACGGGGTCACGCAACGAGCCGGTGACCCAAGCCGCTCGGGTCCCGGATCGGGGCCTACGCCGCCGGGTCGCCCAGCGGGGTCGACCACGGCACGTGGCGGAACGGGCTGTCCGGGTGCTTGTACAGGGGCTTGTCGTCGAACCGACCGGCGACGTCGGCGTTCCACTGCTCGCGGGCGGCGGCGATCGAGTCGCTCAGCTCCTCCCACGATCCATAGTGCCGCTGCAGCGCCTGCGCCGGCGGCCGCAGCCACTGGCCGGCGGTGGCGCGATCGAAGATCTGCGTGGAGTAGGCCAGGCGGACGACGGTGAGCTGGTGGACCCAGACCCAGCCCTCGAGCTTGGGCACGCGGACGTCGGCCATGTGCGGGAAGCGGTCGCGCGCGATCGCCGCCATGCGACCGCGATCGATCCACTTGGTGAGCTCGTGGGTCCACGCCGGCAGCGCCGAGGTGAAGTGCTCGGCCACGTAGCTGGCCTGAAGCGACGCCATGTCGGTGATGCGGTACCACGTGGCCATGAACTCGAGCAGCGCCTTGGCCGGGCCGGGCTGGCCCTCGGACGTGGGCTGCACGTGCAGGTCGTTGAGGCACCACTGGTTCTGGTGGCTCAGGCTCGCGGTCGCGGTGGCCGCCCAGATCTCCGTCGGGGTGGCGCGTGGCGGCCGCAGGTAGTTGAAGGTCGGTCCGAACAGGCCCATCGAGGCCCACGAGCCTAGCACCAACCCGGGACCAGGCGCCTGGCGGCCTGGGCCTGGCGCCCGGGGGCGCTATCCTCCACTCGTGGTCAGCCAAGACACGACGCCCCCCGCGCCGCCGCCGACAGCGTTGGCGCCGACGATCGTGCCGGTGCTGGGCATGACGTGCGCGGCGTGTGTGCGCCGGGTCGAGCGGGCGGTGGCCGCGGTGCCGGGGCTGGTGCGGGCCGAGATCAACCTGCCGATGTCGACCGCGCACCTCGAGCTGGGCAGCGCCAGCCTGGCCGACGCGGTGGCCGCCATCCGCAAGGCCGGCTACGAGGTGCCGGCCGACGTGCTCGACGCGCCGGCGTCGGCGCGCGGCGAGGGCGCGCGCGGCCGGGCCGAGCGCGCCGCCGTCGAGGACGCCGCCACGCTGCGGCGCGAGGTGGTGTTCGCCGCCGCGCTGACGGCGCCGCTGCTGGTGCTGGCGATGAGCCATGGCGCCCTGCCCGGCACCGGCGGCACCGGCTCGGCCATCGCCCAGGCCGTGCTGGCCACCCTCGTGCTGCTCGGGCCCGGCCGTCGCTTCGCCCGCGGCGCGTGGGCGGCGCTGCGCCACCGCAGCAGCGACATGAACACGCTCATCACGCTCGGCGCCGGCGCGGCCTGGGGCTACTCGGCGGTCTCGCTCGGCCGCTTCTTGCTGCAGGCCGATGCCGCCGGCGCCGGCGCGCACGCCAGCCACGCCGGCCACGCCGCGAGCGCGGCCGCGGCGCCGCCCCACCTGTACTTCGAGGCCGCGGCGGCCATCGTCGCCTTCGTGCTGCTCGGCAAGTGGCTCGAGGCCCGGGCCCGGCGCCACCTCGGCGACGCGGTGCGGGGCCTGGTCGCGCTCGCGCCCGAGCGGGCGCTCCGGCGTGGCGCTGGCGACGCGGCCGACGCCGAGGTCGCGGTGGCCGACCTGGTCGCCGGCGACGTCGTCATCGTCGGCCCGGGCGGGCGTATCCCGGTCGACGGCACGGTCATCGCCGGCGCCTCGGCCGTCGACGAGGCGGCGCTGACCGGCGAGAGCGCGCCGGTCGACAAGCACGAGGGCTCGCCGGCCTGGGCCGGTACGCTCAACCACGACGGCGTGTTGTCCATCCGCGTCGCCCGCGCCGGCGCGGCCACCGCGCTCGGCCGCATCGCCGACGCGGTCGCCGCGGCCCAGGGCAAGAAGGCGCCGATCGCCCGCCTGGCCGACCGCGTCAGCGCGGTGTTCGTGCCGGTCGTGCTGGCCCTCGCTGGCGCCACGCTGCTGGCCTGGGGCCTGGGCGGCGACGCCGGCTGGGGCGGCGCGGTCGAGCGCGCCGTCGCCGTGCTGGTGATCGCCTGCCCGTGTGCGCTCGGCCTGGCCACGCCGGCCGCGGTCGCGGTCGCGACCGGGCGCGGCGCCGAGCTCGGCGTGTTGTACAAGGGCGGCGCGGTGGTCGAGGCGGCCAGCCACGTCGACGCCGCGCTGGTCGACAAGACCGGCACGCTCACCACCGGCCAGCCGACGCTGACCACGGTCGAGCTGGCGCCGCCGAGCGCTGGCGAGCCCACGCTCGCCGAGGAGCACGCGCTCGCCCTGGCCGCCGCCGTGCTGGCCGCCTCGCCGCACCCGCTGGCGCGGGCGATCACCGCCGCCGCCACCACCCGCGGCCAGGCCGTGCCGGGCGCGACCGAGGTGAAGGCCACCGCCGGCGGCGGGGTCGACGCGCGGGTCGATGGCGCCGCCGTCGCCGTCGGCAGCGCCGCGTTCCTGCGCGATCGTGGCGTCGACCTCACGCCGTTGGCGCCGGCGCTGGCCCGGGCCGAACACGCCGGCCACTCGGTCGTGCTGCTCGCCGTCGACGGCCGCGCCGCCGCCGTGCTGGCCGCGGTCGACACCGTGCGTCCCGAGGCGGCCGCGGCGGTGGCGGCGCTGCGCCAGCTCGGCGTGCGGGTGGCGATGGCCTCGGGCGACCGGCCCGGCGCCGCCGCGGCCATCGCCCGCGCCGTCGGCATCGACGAGGTCCACGCCGAGATCCGCCCGACCGGCAAGGCCGCGCTGGTGACCCGCTGGCGCGACGAGGGCCGCCACGTCGCCATGGTCGGCGACGGCGTCAACGATGCGCCGGCCCTGGCCAGCGCCGACCTCGGCGTGGCCATGGGCTCGGCCACCGACATCGCCTCCGCCGCCGCCGACGTGACACTGCTCGGCGGCGGCCTGGCCGCGCTGCCGAGCGCGCTCGGCCTGGCCCGCGCCACCATGCACGTCATCCGCCAGAACCTGTGGTGGGCCCTGGCCTACAACGTGGCCGGCATCCCGATCGCCGCCGGGGCGCTGGCGCCGTGGACGGGCTGGGCCCTGTCGCCGCTGCTGGCCAGCGCGGCGATGTCGCTGTCGTCGGTGTCCGTGCTGACCAACTCGCTGCGGTTGCGGCGCTGGCGGGCGCCGAACCCGCCGGCGCTCACTTCGCCAGCTTCTCGACCAGCGTGATGTAGGCCTCCTTGGCCTGATCGCGGGTCTGCCCCTTACGCGCGGCCCAGGCGTCGTACTTGGCGCGGCCCTTGACGTCGAGCATGCCGGGCCGGCTGCCGCTGACGTCGCCGACGGTGGCCTGCTTGAACAGGGCGTACAGCGACAGGAGCTGGTCGTTGCCGAGGCCGGTCGCCGGCTTGATGCGGGCCTGGGCGGCGGCGAAGCGCTGATCGAGGTCGGACATGGCGCGAGCATAACGCGCGCGCCGCCGCGGCCGCGTCCTCCCGGCTACTTCGACTTCGCCGTGGGGTCGCGGAAGATCTTGGTGATCTGGTTGATGGTGCGACCGCTCGGATCGGCACCGCGCCGATCGACCACCGCCAGCTGCCAGGTCCCGCTGGCCAGCGCCGCGCCGGTCGCCTCGCCGACCCACGCCAGCGCCGCCGGCTCGGCCGCGCTGGCCTCGGCCGCGCTGGCGTACCGGCACACCACGACGTCGACGCCGCTGACCGTGCCCGACTGGCAGTCCTTGCCGATCGCGCCGCTCTGGTCGGCGGTGAGAGCTGACACCGTCAGGCCGGCCTCCTTCCACGCCGCCACCGCCGGGTGCGGCGCGGCGCCGGCAGCGGCGACGACGGCGGCGGCCCCGGCCTTGGCGGCGGCGCCGGGCCCCTCCTCCTTGCCGCAGCCGACCGCGGCCAGGCCGAGGCCCAGGCCCAGGCCGATCCGCGCGACGACGACGCGGGTGCGCTCAGTCATCATGCTTGCGCCCCTTGCCGCGCTTGCCCTTGTGCTTGTGGCCGCCGCCGCTGCTGCCGCCGATGAAGACGCCGGCGCCGACGCCGATCTCGACCGACGGCAGGGCGACGTCGACCCGGACCGAGGGCAGGACCACGTCGACGCCGACGGCGCCGTGGCCGTGGACCTCACCCCGGCCGTGACCGCGGGCGCGCCCTCGGCCCTCGACCACGACCACCGGGAAGCGCACGCCGATCCAGGCCTCCGGCGGCGTGACGGTGACGACCGGGCGCTGGTACTCGATGGGCTGGTACACCGCGTTGACCTCGGCCATGACCGGCCGGACCTCGACGTAGGTCGGCGGCGGCGTGCCGATGAAGAAGTAGGCGTCGGCGTCGACCCGGAAGTCGGCGCTGACGGTGGCCGGCGGGGCGAAGGCGTGGAAGTGCGGGCCGTCGAGGAAACAGAACTCGTCGTCCGGCACGTCGACGCCGATGACCGCGTCGAGGTACAGCGGGTGGTGGCCGACGTAGGCGTGGCGCGGCCCGTCCCAGCCGTAGGCGACCGGATCGCCGGCGAAGACGTAGGCGTCGTCGTGCTGCCGGAACTGCAGCTTGGCGCTCGGCGCCTCGTACACGTGGACGTGCGGCGCCTCGATGTAACACAGGCCACCACCGTGCCCCTTGGCGATGGGGTGGGTGCCGATGTAGCGGGTCTGGCGGCGCTTGCCGCGATCCTTGTCGGCGCCGGCCAGACCGACGCCGAGGGCGATGACCGCGGCGGTGGTGAGGGTGGCGATCAGGGCGTGACGGGTCAGACGCGGCATGGCTTCCTCCGTGAGGCCCACCACGGTGTGGCGTGCCTCGGTTGGCCGGTTGCCCAGCAGCGTACCATCATCCCTTCATGACAGCCGCTGCCCGCTCGCGCGCCCCCTCGATCCTGCTTGCGCTCACTGCCTGGTCGTGCGGAGGCGCCAGCACGTCGCCGGCCGCGCCGCCAGCTGGCGGTCCGCCCTCGGGCCCGGCCGACCCGACCGCGATCGGGCCCGGCGATCCTCCGACCGGCGATCTGATCGACCCGGCCACGGTGCCGATCGAGGCCCGGGACCAGGTCGATCCCGTCGCCGGTGACCTGGCCGCGCGCATGCTGCTCGCGCACAACCGCGTGCGCGCCGCCCACTGCGCGCCCGACCTGACCTGGTCGTTCGAGCTGGCCCGCGTGGCCCAGACCTGGGCCGATCACCTGCGCGAGCGCGGCTGCGGTCTCGAACACAGCCGGACCCGCTACGGCGAGAACCTGGCCGCCGGCAGCGCCGGCCTGCTCGACGCCAATCGCACCACCGAGATGTGGTACCGCGAGGTCGACCTGTACGACTTCGCCCGCCCCGGCTTCTCGATGCGCACCGGCCACTTCACGCAGGTGGTGTGGCGCGCGACCACCCAGCTCGGCTGCGCCGTCGCCAGCTGCGGTGACCTCGACGTGGTCGTGTGTAACTACGATCCGCCCGGTAACGTCGAGGGCCTGTACCCGGCCAACGTGCGCCCGGGTTGCTAGCAGGCCGAGAAGAACGTCGCATAGCGGCGTTCTTCTCGGCCTGCTCCCGTGCCCGTGCCCGTGCCCGTGCCCGTGCCCGCGCCCGATCCGCCTAGCCCTGCGTCACCTTACGTACGCCGCGGCCGAGCAACACCGCCGTGGCCCGCACGCGCAGGTCGCCCTGCAGCACGATGACCTCGCCGTCGACGGCGCCGCCGCAGCCCAGCGCCGACTTGAGCGTGCGGCACCACACCTCGAGCTCGGGCGCCGGCAGCTCGAGCTTGTCGACGACGGTGACCTCCTTGCCGCCGCGGCCCTTGCGCTCGAGCCGGACCACGGCGCGGGCCGGGCCCTTGGCGGCCGCCGGCGCCGCGGCCGGCTTCGGCGCCGGGCCGGCCGGCAGTTGATCGCGCAACCCAGCCAGGCGCGCGAACGGCGAGTCGCTGCCCTTCTTGTCGTCGGCTCCCATGCCGCGAAGGGTAGCAAACCGCGCGTGCGCTCGGCGCGCGGCGCGCTCAGGTGGTCGGTGCCGGGGTCGCCGGCGGCGTGGTCGGCGTGGTCGCCGCCGGGTCGTCGACCTCGCCGTCGATGCCACCGTCATCGGCCGCCTCGGCGTCGTCATCGCCCTCGGCCAGCGCGGTGGCCTCGGCCGCGACCGCCTCCTCGACCACGGCGTTCTCGTCGACCTGATCGTCGTCGCTGCCGGTGCCGGTCACGTCGACGGTGGCGACGGCGTCACCCCGGGTGATGGTCTTCACGCCCTCGAGGCGCAGCCGGCTGCGGCTGGCGGCGTCGGAGCCGCGCGCCCCGCCCTGCTCGAACGCGGTGCGAGCCTCGTCGAGGCGGTCGAGGTGCTCGTAGGCGATGCCGAGGTTGTTCCACATGTAGCCGGTGGCGTCGGGCTTGCCGACCGCCTCCTCCAGCGCGTTGGCCGCGTCCTGGTACTGCTCGAGCAGCAGCATCGTGTAACCGAGGTTGTTCCACGCGAACGTGTTGCCGTCGTTGAGCTCGATGGCCTTGTCGAAGGCGAGGATGGCCTCGTCGTAGTCGTGCCGGGCCAGCTCGGCCCGGCCCAGGGTGTTCCAGGCCGCGCTCGACGACGGGTACAGCTTGGTGGCGCGACGCGCGGTCGACCGCGCCAGCTGCAGGTCGCCGGAGGACAGGAAGAGCCGGGCCAGCTCGAGGTGGCCGTCGAGCTGCTTGCCGTCGAGGCTGATGGCGCGCTCGAGCAGGGTGCGGGCGCGCGCCACCTCGCCGCGGGCGGCGGCGTCCTGGCCCAGGCGCAGGGCCTCGGCGAAGGTGGTCGGCGCCGGCTCGGTCACCACCTCGGGCGTGGTGGTGACGCTCGGCAGCGGCAGCGGCGTCGGCGCCGGCGGCTCGGGCGCGCGCGGGGTGGTGGCCACCGCGGTCGGGGTCGGCGTCGGCGTCGGATCGCCGCCGCAACCCGAGGTGGCGACGGTGGTGACGAGGATGGCGGTGAGGGCAGACAGGCGGCTGCGGAGCGAGGTGGTGCGGGTGCTCATGACGAGTTCCTTTCACCCCCGGGTAAAGCAGCCGCCGTGCCAGCCCGCAGGTGGCCGCAACCATGGCGCTTGCCGCCCGATGTGGCCGCGCGGACGCGCCCTCCACCGCGTCGCGGGCGACGCGATCAGGCCTGGCGCTCGATCCGGCGCAGCAGCAGCTCGATGCCGCCGCGCCGCTCGAGCAGGCCCTGGGCCCGCTGCCAGCGCGAGCCCTTGTCGTCGAGCCCGGTCCACACGATGGCGGCGATCGGCGCGAAGAAGATCATGGCCTGGCTGGCCAGGAAGCCGAGCGGCTTGGACGCCTCCAGGAAGAACATCGCCGGCGCGGTCAGGCGGCGGCGGACGATACCCGAGGCCAGCTCGTCGAGCAGCGCCGCCTCGTCGGTGGTCAGCTCGGCCTCGAGCGCGTCGGCGGCGTCGGGTGTGCTCACGGCGTGGCCTCCGGCGACGACGGTGACGACGGTGACGACGGTGACGGCGACGCGCCGGCGCCGGCGCCAGCCACCCGCGCCCGCAGGAGGGGCTCGACCACCGCGCGATCGGCGCCGTCGAGGTACATCACGATGCCGCGGTAGCGGTCGAGCCAGCTGCGCCGCGCCAGCGGCGACACCAGCGCCGCGCCCGGGCCGACCTCTACCCGGCGCAGCTCGCGCCAGGCCCGGAACCGGCGCCGACCGAGCCGCCGCTCGCTCACGCCCTCACCATCGAGCACGTAGTGCGTCGGCAGGTAGAACGGGGCGATGGCCACCGCCAGGATCACCACGGTCAACGCCGCCAGCAGGGCCGAGCCCAGGCTGACCGCGATGGCCCACGCCGACAGCAGGGTGATCGCCGCCGCCAGCGCCAGGTCCTGCGGCCGCCGCCGCACCGGGTGCGCGGTCCAGGCGTAGCGCTCGTCGCTGCTCATCGCCGCCCCGGCCCCGGGTTCACCGCGGTCGTGCTCCACCGGCTCTGCCACGCCGCGGTCTTCACCGGCCGAGCATACCCGGACCCCGGCCACGGCCGCTCATCGAGCCCGGGTTTGACCCGTTCTCCGAGGCGGCTCGCGTCGACAAGAACGGCTGCATCCGTTGGGAACCACGACAGCCCCCGGGGCACCGCTGTGGGCAGGCGATCCGCAGACCCTGACCCCGGCTTCGCCGGGGCTAACGCGCCATCAGGATCAGCGCGCGCTGCTTGCCGGCCAGCGCGTACGGGTGGCGCACGGCGCCGGCCGGGAGGTCGTCGCGGCGCTGGCCCTCCATGGCGATGACCAGGCCACCCGGCTTGACCAGCAGCATGCCGAGCTCGAGCCACTCGACCAGGTCGAACGTCGCGCGCGAGGTGGCGACGTCGTAGCCGGCGGTCATGGCGTGGGCGCCGACCCGCTCGGCCCGGGCGTCGAACGTGGTCAGGCCCAGCTCGCGACCGGCGGTGCGCAGGAACGCGTGTTTCTTGTGGACCGGCTCGAGCGCGGTGACCACCAGCTGCGGGCGGGCGATGGCCACCACCAGGCTGGGCAGGCCGCCGCCGGCGCCGACGTCGATCATCGTGCCCACCGCCGGCACGTGCAGGGCGACGTGGAGGCAGTCGGCGACGTGGTCGTCGAACTCGGCCGCGCTCTTGGCCGCGGTCAGGTTGACCCGCTGGTTCCAGCGCATCAGGAGCGACGTGAACGCGCCCAGCGTCGCCTGCTGGCGCGCGGTCAGGACCAGCCCGGCCTCGGCCAGGTCGGCGATGGCGGCGGTGGTGAGCGGGCCGAGGTCGCTCAGAAGTCCATCCCGACCGAGCCGACGAAGCTGGCCTGCCGACCGGCTCGGTCGGCGGCGTCGCACTGCTCGGTGGTCGAGGCCTGGGTGCAGGCCTCGGTCGTGCTCGACCGGTCGTCGAGCGAGCTGCCGCGGGTGGCGAGCGCCCCCTCGAGGGTGAGCTGGAACACGTGGTACTGCAGCTTGGCCCCGAAGAAGAAGCGGTGGCGGATGATGTCGTCCTGGTCCTTGAACACGAAGTTGAGCTGACCGTCGTCCTCGTTGCCGCCCTCGAGCGAGTCGACGTTCGGGGTCGGGTCGATGACCTCCGAGCGCGGCACGATGATGAGCGCGCTCCAGCCGACGTACGGGTCGACGCCCCAGGTGCCGCCGACGCCGACGTGCTTGGACGCCGACACGTCGACCGACGCCACCGTCAGGTCGAGGTCGACCTCGCCGAACAGGCGCGACACCCCGCCGCGCACGGCCACGCTGGGGATGGGCAGCTCGTGGTAGCCCTCGTGCAGCGCGAACTTGGCGTACAGCTGGCCCGACCACAACCCGGAGTCGAGCAGGTGGACCGCGCCACCGCCGAGCTCGAACGACGGCAGCGGCAGCCACAGGCCCTTGCGCACGAACAGGCCGACGGTGGGCAACATGGCGGCGCCGTGGTCCATGCCGCCGCTGCCGGTCGGGTCCGGGCTCCCGGCCAGCGCGCGCCAGTAGCTGGCGCCGCTGGTGATCGAGGTGCGGGCGACGTCGAACGCGAACTGGAAGCCGCCGAAGCCCAGGGTGTCGGACGGCGCGCTCAGGCGCGGCGCCATCACCACGCCCAGCTCCGACGCCAGCGAGCGCCACTCCTGGTTGAGGCCGACGGTGCGGACCGGGGTGCCGCTGCCGTCGGTGATGACCCGCGCCAGGCGCGCCAGCACGAGGTCGTTGTCACCCGCCGCGGCCGAGCCGGGCGCGACGGCGCAGGCGAGCGCCATGGCAGAGAGGGTGAACACGACCCGTGACATGGCCGCAGGCTAGCACCGATCGGCCACGGCCACGGCGCCCGGGGCGCGCCGATCGTGCGCCGAGGCGACGTGCTACACGTCGGCCATGGCGGCCTACACCACCATCCTGTGCGACGACGTCGGCCCGGTGGCCCGGCTCACCCTCAACCGGCCCGACAAGCGCAACCCGCTCGGCCCGGCCACCTGCGGCGAGCTGGTCCACGCCCTGGCCGCGCTGGCGGCGGCGCCGGCGGTGCGGGTGGTGGTGCTGACCGGGGCCGGCCCGGCCTTCTCGGCCGGGGGCGACCTGGCGGCCATGAGCGGCCAGGCCGGCCCCGACGCCATCGCCCCGGCCAGCCTGCCGGCGCTCTTCACCGCCATGCACGGGCTCGGCAAGCCGATCATCGCCATGGTCGGCGGCCCGGCCCTGGCCGGCGGCCTCGGCCTGATGGTCGCCTGTGACCTGGTGGTGGCGTCGTCGACCGCGGTGTTCGGCTTGACCGAGATCGCGGTCGGGCTGTGGCCGATGATGATCACCGCCGAGATCACCCGCAGCGTCGGCCGCAAGCGCACGCTGGAGATGATGCTGACCGGGCGCAAGCTGGTCGCCGACGAGGCGCTGGCGGCCGGCCTGGTCAACCGGGTGGTCGGGCCCGACCAGCTCGAGGCCGAGACGATGGCGCTGGCGACCTCGATCGCCCAGCGCAGCCCGGCGGCGATGGCCCTGGGCCTGCGCGCCTTCTACGCCAGCCAGGACCTGCCCTACCCCGAGCAGCTCAGCTACCTCGAGGGCCAGCTCGGCCGGGTGCTCGCGCTCGAGGACGCGGCCGAGGGTATCGCCGCCTTCCTCGGCAAGCGCGACCCGGTGTGGAAGGGGCGCTGAGGCGCATGCGCCGAGGGACCGACATCGCCGCCGCCTGCGCCGTGCTGCGCGCCGGCGGCCTGGTCGCGTTCCCGACCGAGACGGTGTACGGGCTGGGCGCGGCCGCGCGCGACCCGGCCGCGGTGGCCCGCATCTTCGCCGCCAAGGGCCGGCCGGCCAACCACCCGCTGATCGTGCACCTGGCCGACGCCGCCGAGGCGCCGGCGTGGGCCGCGGCGTGGAGCGCCGACGCCCGCGTGCTGGCCGCCGCGTTCTGGCCCGGCCCGCTCACGTTGATCGTCCCGGTCGCCGACGACGTGCCACGCGCGGTCACCGGCGGCGCGCCGACCATCGGCCTGCGCGTGCCGGCCCACCCGACCGCGCACGCCTTGCTGGCGGCGTTCGCTGGCGGCGTGGCGGCGCCGAGCGCCAACCGCTTCGGCGGCACCAGCCCGACCCAGGCCGACCACGTGGTGGCCGACCTCGGCGACGCCGTCGACTACGTGCTCGACGGCGCGCCATGTGACGTCGGCGTCGAGTCGACCATCGTCGACCTGTCGGGGCCGGCCCCGGCGCTGCTGCGACCGGGCGCGGTCACCCGCGACGAGCTGGCGGCGGCGCTCGGCCAGGCCCCGACCGGCGCCAGCACCACCCCGGCGCCCGGCACCCTGGCCAGCCACTACGCGCCGCGCGCGCGGGTGATCACCTGCGCGCTGGCCGAGGTCGCGCCGGCGCTGGCGGCACTCGTGGCGCCCGGCCCGGTCGCGGTGCTGGCGCGCGCGGCCGACCTCGCCACCCTCGCCCTCGGCGCCGACGTCGTCGCCGCGCCGCTCGACGACGATCCGCGCGCCGCCGCCCGCGCCCTGTACGGCACCCTGCGCGCGCTCGACGAGCGCGGCGTGGCCACCATCATCGCCGTGCCGCCGCCGGCGGTCGGCCTGGGCGAGGCCATCGCCGACCGCCTGCGCCGCGCCGGCGGGCCGCGGCCGGCGCGCGGCTGAGCACGCGCGCCGCGATCTCCGGCCGTCGGCGCGCGCGATTCTTTTTCGCGCGCCGCGGCGGCGCCGACGCCGCGATCTCGTGAATAATCGCGTCCTCTTCATGCCGCCCCGTCGCCCCGCCCGCGCCTCGTCCCGTGTGTCCCGCCGCGGCCCGGCCCGTGCTCGCACCCAGGCGCCGCGGGTCGGCATCATCATGGGCAGCAAGAGCGACTGGGACACCATGCGCCACGCCAGCGCCGTGCTGGAGGAGCTCGGCGTCGCCCACGAGTGCAAGGTGGTGTCGGCCCACCGCACGCCCGACCTCCTGTTCGCCTACGCCGAGACCGCGCGCGAGCGTGGCCTGGCCGTCATCATCGCCGGCGCCGGCGGCGCCGCCCACCTGCCCGGCATGACCGCGGCCAAGACCGAGCTGCCGGTGCTGGGCGTGCCGGTGCAGTCGCGCACCCTGGCCGGCATGGACTCGCTGCTGTCGATCGTGCAGATGCCGCGCGGCATCCCGGTCGGCACCCTGGCCATCGGCGAGGCCGGCGCCGTCAACGCCGGCCTGCTCGCCGCCGCCATCCTCGCCACCAGCGACGACGAGCTGGCCGATCGCCTGCGCGCCTACCGCGCGGCCCAGACCCGGCGTGTGCTCGAGGAGCCGCTGTGAGTTCGTCGGCGCCGGCGCCGCTGCTGCCGGGGGCGACCATCGGCGTGCTCGGCGGCGGCCAGCTCGGCCGCATGCTGGCGCTGGCGGCCCGGCGCATGGGTTACCGCATCGTCACCCTCGACCCCAGCGCGCGTTGCCCGACCGCCCAGGTCGCCGACGGCGTGGTGGTGGGCGCGCTCGACGACGTCGAGGCCGGGCTCGAGCTGGCGGCCCAGGTCGACGTCATCACCCTCGACACCGAACACGTGCCGGCCGACGTGCTGGCCGCGCTCGAGGCGCGGGTCCCGGTGCGGCCGGGCGCCGCGGTCCTGCGCACCATCCAGGACCGCCTGGTGCAGAAGCAGTTCCTCGATCGTCTCGGCCTGCCGCAGGCGCGCTGGCGACCGATCGACGGCGAGGCCGACCTCGACGCGGCCCGGGCCGAGCTGGGCGACGTCATCGTCAAGGCGCGCCGGGCCGGCTATGACGGCAAGGGCCAGGTCCGCATCGACGCCAGCGTCGACGCCGAGGCGGCCCGGGTGGCGCTGCGCAAGCTGCGCGGCCAGCCGGCGGTGGCCGAGGAGGTCATCCGCTTCCGGCGCGAGGTGTCGGTGGTGCTGGCGCGTGGCGCCGGCGGCGAGATCAAGATCTACCCGCTGGCCGAGAACGTGCACCGCCACCACGTCCTGCACACCACGCGGGCGCCGGCGCCGATGGCCGAGGCCAGCGCCGCCGCGGTGCGCGCGCTCGGCACCGGGGTGGCCGAGGCGCTCGGCCACGTCGGCGTGCTGGCGGTCGAGCTGTTCGAGCGCGCCGACGGCGAGTTCCTGGTCAACGAGATCGCGCCGCGCACCCACAACAGCGGCCACTTCACCTACGGCGCGTGTTCGACCTCGCAGTTCGAGCAGCACGTGCGCGCGGTGTGTGGCCTGCCGCTGGGTGACCCGCGCCTCCTGTCGCCGGCGGTGATGGTCAACCTCATCGGCGATCTGTGGCGCGGCGGCGCCCCGCCGTGGCAACAGGTGCTGGCCCACCCCGGCGCCCGCCTGCACCTGTACGGCAAGGACGCGCCCGCACCGGGCCGCAAGATGGGCCACGTGCTGCTGCTCGACGAGGACCCGGAGCGGGCCCTGGCCGACGCCGAGCGGGTCATCGCCGCGCTCACGCCCGCCTGATCCGGTGGCGAGGCCGGCCGCCGCCATGACGGCGCGGGCCGCGGGGTGATAGGGTACCCGCGCAGATGCCGACGCTGGTGTACAGCGACCTGGACGGCACCGACCGCACGGTCGAGGTCCGGCCGGACGGCATGGTGGTCGGGCGTGGCAACGACTGCGACATCCGCATCGACGACCCGCGCATGTCGCGCCGGCACGCCCGCTTCTTCCTCGACGGCGCCGCCCTGTGGGTCGAGGACCTGGGCAGCTCGAACGGCGTGTACGTCGGCTACGATCGGGTCCACCGCGGCCCGGTCCCGGTCGGCGAGCTGGTCATCATCGGCAGCGCCATCTTCCAGGTCACCGCCGCCAACGGCGCCCTGCTGCCGGCCACCGGCGTCCACGCCACCCTGGCGCAGTGGCTGGTCGGCGAGCGCAAGGCGCGCCAGGCCCTGGCCGAGGAGCGCGCGGCGTTCGCTCGCCGCGTCGGCGAGATGCACGAGCAGGTGGCGCAGGCCCAGGATCGGTCGCAGGTCGACGCCGATCTGGTGCGGCAGCGCGACGAGGCCGCGGCCCGCTGCGCGGCGCTCGAGCGCGCGCTGGCCACGGTGCAGGACGAGCTGGCCATGGTCCGGCACACGGTGGGCAGCCGCGACGACGCCGACCCGGCGCTGGTGGCGGCGCTGCGGCGCGAGCTCGATGCCGCCCGTGACCGCATGGCGGTGCTGGAGGCCGACCGCCAGCACAGCTCGCCGTGGACGCCGTCACCGACGATCGACCTCGACGCCGACGACGTCGGCGAGCTGACCCGGCTGCGGGTCGCGCTGGCCGAGGCCGAGGCCGCGCGCGAGGTGGCCCGCACCGCCATGCTGGGCGCCCAGCACGACGCCGAGCAGCAGCGCTCGGAGCGCGACCGCCTGCAGCGCGAGCGCGACGACGCCTACGAGCAGATCCGCATCGAGGACGACCAGCAGATCGCCGGCCAGCAGACGGTGATCGCCCACGCCGCCGTGCTGGCCGCGGCCAACGTGGCCGAGGCCGACCACAAGATCGCCCAGCTCGAGGCCGAGCTCGAGGCGGCCGCGCGCCCGCCGCCGGTCGACCACGAGCTGGTGGCCCGGGCCGACGCCGCGCTCGAGCGCGCCCTCGCCGCCGAGAGCCGGGCCGACAAGGCGGAGAAGGAGCTGACCGCGGCCCAGATCCGGGCCCAGGGCGCCGAGCGCAACCTGAGCCACGCCACCCAGAGCGCGGCCGCGGCCGAGCGCAAGCTGGCCGAGGCCGAGGGCCGCCTGGCCGAGGCCGAGGCGCGGGCGGTCCGCCTCGACGAGCAGGCCGAGGAGCAGCGGCAGCGCCTGGGCCAGCTCGAGGCGCAGGCCGCGGCCGGGGCCGCGCCGCTCGCCACCCAGCAGCAGGAGCTGGCGCGGGCCCAGGCCGCGCTGGCCGAGGCCACGCGCGAGCTGGCCGAGAAGGCCCAGCAGGCCAGCGAGGCGGCGGCGCGCGCCGACGACGCCGAGCAGGCCCGGCGCGCGGCCGAGGCGGCCCAGCTGGCGGCCGAGCGGCGCGCCGGCGAGGCCAGCGCCGGCGTGGCCGACGTCGAGGGCCGCCTCGGCCAGGCCACCGCCCGCATCCTCGAGCTGAGCCAGAAGCTGATCGACGCCGAGGACCGCATCCCGCGCGCGCCAGCGGCGGTGGCCGAGCTGGCGACCGCGCGGACCGAGCTGGCCGGCGCGCAGGCGCGGGCCGACGCGGCCGAGGCCGAGCTGGGCCAGCTGCGGGCGCGCCTGACCGAGCGCGACCGCAAGGCCAGCGACAGCGAGGGCCTGGCCCGGTCGATGGCCAAGGACGTGGCCGAGGCGATGCACGCCGCCTCCAGCCTGCGCAAGGAGCTGGCCGAGACCAGCGCCCGGGTCGCGGCCGAGCGCGAGCGCGCGACTCACGCCGACGAGCGCGCCGGCGAGCTCGAGCGGCGGCTGGCCGCGTCGGCCGGCAAGGAGAGCCAGCTGATCGAGGACCTGGCCAGCGCGCGCGGCGAGGCCGCCGCCACGCTCGAGCGGGCGACCTACCTCGAGCGCGAGCTGTCGGAGGTGCGCTCGGCCGCGGTCGCCTACGCGGCCCAGGCCAAGGAGCTCGACGGCAAGCTGGCGCAGCAGGTCGCGCGCAGCGCCGATCTCGACGGCAAGCTCGAGCACGCGCGGGCCCGCCTGACCGAGACCGCGGTGCGGGCCGGCCAGCTCGACCAGATCGAGGCTGACGCGACCACCCGCCAGGCCGAGCTGCAGCGCGAGCTCGACGAGGCGCGCGCCCACCTGGCCCGGACCGAGGACGAGCGCGACGGCGAGCGCGAGCGGGCGTCCGACCTCGAGGCCGAGCTGGGTGACCTGACCCGGCAGCTGGCCGAGGCCGCGGTCGCCGCCGACGGCGCCAGCGCCGCGCTGGCGCAGCGGACCGGGCTGCTCGAGCGCCAGCTGGCCGAGCTGCGCGAGCGCCTGGCCGAGGCCGAGCAGCGCGCGGCCCGCGCCGACGACGCCCGGCTCGAGGCCGAGCGGCGGCTCGACGAGGCCGCCGCCGCGCGCGGCAGCGCCGACGGCCGGGTGCTCGAGTCGCTCGAGGACCGCCTGGCCGACGCCGAGGCGCGGGCCCGGGACGCCGAGGACGAGGTGGCCCGCCTGGCCGGCAAGGCCGACGCCGCCGATCTGGCCATCGGCCGCGCCGCCGCCCTGCAGCGCCAGCTCGACGAGGCGGTCACCAAGCTGGCCTGGGCCGAGCGCGACCTGGCCGGGGCCCGCAGCCAGGAGCGGACCGGGCAGCAGGTCATCGTCGAGGAGCGGATGGTCGCGGCCGAGGATCGCGCCGCCGCCGCCGAGCAGCGCGCCGTGGCCGCCGAGCAGCGCGCGCGCGACCAGGGCGCACGCGCCGACGACCTGGCCCAGCGCGCGCGCGAGCTCGAGCTGCGGGCCGAGGAGGCCGAGGCGCGGCAGGCCGAGGCCCACGCCCGCGCCCTGGCGGCCGAGCAGGCGGCGCCGGCGGGGCGCACCGGCCGCGGCGACGGCGACACCACCGCGGGCGCCGACGGCGACGACGCGAGCGCGACCCGGCAGCTGCTGGCCGACCTGGCCCGCACCGACGACGAGCGAGCCCGCCTGGCCGACGAGCTGGGCCAGGTCCAGGACGAGCTGGCCCAGCTCCAGGACGAGCTGGCCCGGGCCCGCGACGCCGGCCCACGAGCCGCTGCGGCGGTCGACTTCGATCCCGAGGTGACGACGGCGGCGCCGTACCTGGCCCGCCACGACGCCGCCTTCGTCGAGGTGACCGAGCTGCGCGCGCGCCTCGAGGCCGCCAGCGCCGAGCTCGGCCAGGCCCGGCAACAGCTCGACGACGTGCGCACGCACGCCCAGCAGGCGCTGGCCCGGGCCGAGGCCGAGCGGGCCGAGGCCGAGTCGGACCGGGCGGCGGCCGAGTCGGAGCGGGCGGCGGCCGAGTCGGAGCGGGCGGCGGCCCAGGCCGAGCTGGCCGAGGCCGCGCGCGAGGTGGCGCGGCTGCGCGCGATCGCGGCCGAGGCCGACGCCACCGCCAGCGAGGACACCGACGTGCGCGAGGCCGACGCCCGGCTGGCCCGCGAGTTCGACGAGCTCAAGCGCGACCGCGAGGCCCTGGCCGAGCAGCTGCGCGGCCTGCAGGCCAAGCTCGACTTCGACGTCGACACCGGCGTCGGCGGCGACGAGCTGCCGCCCCACGTGCGCGACGGCCTGGCCGTGCTGGAGGAGTCGATCGACTCGCTCCGGGCCGAGATGCGCGCGGCCGGCGACGAGACCGCGGCCATGCCGGAGTCCGACTCGTCGCAGGCCGTCGGCGCCGCCATCGGCGCGGCCCGCGACCACCTCGAGCGCGCCCGCGCTGCGCTGCGTGCCCTGCTCGACTGGGCCGGCGCGCCGGCGCCCTGACGCGGCGACGTGGCGACGGCAGCATCCCCACCCCTCGACCTCCCGCTGCGGCCCCGCACGTCACGCGCCCGACGAGGCGGGGCGCCCAGCTAGGTTGCTTCCTCGATCAGCTCGAACTGGCCGTGGTCGAACGGCAACCCGGGCGCGGCCGCGACCGCGACCAGGCGCTCGCGCCGGCCACGCGCGGCCAGCTCGAGCGCGCGGTGGTGGCAGTACGGGTTGTTGCCGGGCCGACCGAACAGCACCTCGGCGGTCCAGGTGCAGCCGGCCCGGCATTCGTCGGCGTAGTAGCAGGTCCGGCAGAAGCCCCACAGATCGAGGGCGGTGCGGTCGCGCATGACCCGCAGCGGCGCGGCCCGCTCCCAGATCGCGCGCAGCGGCTCGTCGCGCACGTTGCCGCCGGTCCAGCTGGCGGTCGTCAGCGAGGGGCAGCCCTTCATCGCCCCGTTGGCCTCGAGGCCGATGGTGGTGATGCCGGCCCGGCACGAGGTCATGTGGCCGCGCCCGCCGCCGCGCAGCTGCTGCTCGTACGGCCCGAAGTAGCCGACGTTGTTGCCGGGCGTCAGGCGCACGCCGAGGCTGGCGGCACGGGTGTGCAGCGCGGCCAGCTTGGGGAACAGCTCGAGGAGATCGTACGGCTGCAGCAGCACCTCGGGCAGGTCGGCGGCGCGGCCCATCGCCGCGGTCAGCTGCAGGCGCCAGCTGTTGACCCCGGCCGCGGCCAGGTCGTCGAGCAGGGCGTCGAGCGTCGGCACCGACACCCGGTTGAGCTGGCAGTTGGACGAGGTGACGATGCCGGCCGCGCGCAGGGCGGTCAGCGCCGCCAGCGCCTGGTCGTACGCGCCGTCGTGCGCGCGCAGCTGGTCGTGGGCGGCGCGGTGGCCGTCGATCGACACCGAGGCCAGGCTGAGCCCGGCCGCCGCCGCCGCCGTCGCCAGCGCTGGGGTCACGCCGCGACCACCGGTGGCCATCGACGCCCGCATGCCGCGCGCGACGATGGCCCGGACCAGGTCGAGCCAGTCGGGCCGCAGGTACGCCTCGCCGCCGATGAGGGTGACCTCGCGCACCCCGAGCTCGGCCAGCTCGTCGACGACTCGCAGCGCCTCGGCGGTGGTGAGCTCGTCGGGCCGCGCCTTGCCGGCGCGCGACCCGCAGTGCGTACACGCCAGGTCACACGCCAGCGTGATCTCCCACACCGCATACAGCGGCCGGGCCGCCAGGTCGATCGGGCGGGCCGCGTCGGCCAGCGGCAGATGGCGCCGCGCCGTCGGCGCCGTCGGCGCGATGGGCAGGCGGCGATGCAGAGGCGGGGTCGACATGGGGCGGCCGGGGCGGGTCAGGGCTCGTCGACGCCGTACTCGGGCTGGCCACGCTCCTCGTCGGGATCTGGCTTGGGTAGCGGCCGCCGCGCGCCATCCCCATCGGGCGCTGACGCCGGGTCCGGATCCGTCGCCGTGGGGGTCGGCTCGGCCGCCGGCGTGGCCTTGCCGCCGCACCCGGCCAGCGCGAGGCCGACCGCTGCGGCAACGCCGGCCAGCGTGAACCGGCTGCCGCAGAACGGGCAAGCCGCCTCGTCGGCGCGATGGTGGCGGTGGCAGCTGGGACAGGGGGTGAGCGCCATGGGCCTAGCTTGTGGGCTGGCTGGCGCCGGGTCAACGCGCATCGCGGCGCGGTGTGACCGCGCCACGTCGCCTCACGGCATGTCGACGCCGTACAGCGGCTGCACCTCGCCGCCGCGGCCTGGATCCGGATCGGGAGTCGGCTCGGGCTGGGCGCCGCTGCCATCGCGGCTGCCGTCGCCGGGCGCCGGCTCGGTCACCTGGTCACCCGAGCCGGTGCCGGGATCCGGCGTCGACGGCGGCGTCGCCTTGCCGCCACAACCAGCCAGGGCCAGGCCGACGGCGGCGGCGACGCCGGCCAGGGTGGTGCGGCCGCCGCAGAACGGGCAGGCCGCCTCGCCGGCGCGGTGGTGACGGTGACAGGTGGGACAGGGGGTGAGGGCCATAGCCTGTAGCGTGCGCCGCGCGGGTTCCGCGGTCAACCCACCCCGCCCTACCCGCCGGCCAGCGGCGCCAGCAGGTACAGCTGGTCGCCGTCGGCCAGCACGCGCTCGCCGTGGTCGGCCACCGGCGCCCGCTCGCCGTTCCACATCAGCGTGTCGTGCAGGTGCGGGCTGGCCGCCAGCGCCGCGCTCAGCGGCAGGCCACGCCGGTCGGCCAGGGTGATGAACTGCCGGAGCGTCGTGCCGGCCGGCACGTCGAGCGCCTGGTCGACGTCGAGCCACTCGGTGCCGATGCGGCCGCGCAGCAGCAGCTGGACCCGCACGGTCGGGCCGCGGCGGAACAGATCACGCAGGCCCATCGCGGTGATCACCCGTCGAGGTAGCCACGGAGCAGCTGGGCGATGCCGAGCTGCTCGGCCCGGGCTCGGGCCAGGTGGCCGGTGGTCTTGTTCCACCCCATGGCCTGGTAGTAGTCGTCCTTGAGCATCGGCAGCGCGACCTTGCGCCCTCGGAGCGGGCCGGCGGTGAGCGCGCCGTCGCCCTCGCCCATCATGCGCGGATGCGGCTGCATCGCGGCCGGGCCGATACCCTCGCGCCGGTTGAACGCGGCGCGCAGGTTCTGGATGCGCTCGCCGCAGCGCAAGAGCTCGGCGTCGTCGACGTCCCACCCGGTCGCGCCATTGACCAGCTCGGTCCACGGCAGGCTGCCGGTCAGCAGCGTGAACATGCACAGGCCGAGGCCGTTCATGGCCTGGTGCGCGTTGGAGAAGTGGGCCTGGGCCACGCCCTTGCCGTCGGTGCCCTTCCACGCCACCCGCACCTCCTTCTTGTCGGCCCCGGCCGGCAGCGGGAAGCCGGCGTCGAAGGTCTCGTTCCAGGCCGCGCTGCCGGCGGTGTGCCGGCCCGGCGTCGGATCGGAGATGAAGGTCACGCCCATCAGCGAGGAGAACCGGCTGTCGTGGTAGGCCGGCTCGCTGCCGTGTACGTGCACGGCGTAGGCCTCGCTGCCCTTGCCGACGTGTTCGGCCGCGCGCTTGACCCCGTGGGCCAGCCAGGCGCCACAGCCGGTCAGTTTGCCCATCGCCACCGTCAGGGCCAGCGCCGCCTCGCCGTCGCCCCAGCGCAGGGCGTGGCCGTCGAGGTCGCCCGGGCCGAGCAGGCCGCGCTCGACACACTCGGCGACCCAGCCGAGCGTGGCCGAGGCGCTGACCGCGTCGATGCCGAGCCGGTTGCAGGCGTCGTGGCAGGCCGCGACCAGGGGCAGGTCGTCGTTGAGGAGGTTGGCGCCGAAGCCGGCCAGCGTCTCGTAGTCGGGCCGGCGCACGTCGGTCAGGCCGCGCGACGGCACGCGGACGATGCCCTTGCACGGCATCGGGCAGTCGCCGCACGACAGCTTCTTGCTGATGAGCTTGTCGACCTGGCCGCCGTCGAGCTTCATGCTGCGCGCCAGCGGGAAGTCGCGGCTGGCCACGCCGGTCCAGTTCTTGATCGGGGCGTCGCCGTTCTCGACCGAGATGGCCAGCGCCGCGGTGGTGCCTCGCTGGGCCCACATCTGCCGCATCGACGCCGTCGGCGTGACGATCTTGCTGCGCAGCCGGGTGAAGGCCCGGTACATCCAGCCCATCCACTTGCGCGGCCGGCCCATGAACACGAAGAAGCGGGCGACCAGGCCGAGGTCCTTCTTGTAGCCGTCGGTGATGCGCTTGCACACCGCCTTGAACTGGTCGGGCCGCGCCAGCGCCAGCTCGGTGCTGCCGCCGACGACGATGGCCTTGAGCTGCTTGCTGCCGTAGATGGCGCCGAAGCCCTGCCGGCCGAACGCGTGGTAGCGGTCGTTCATGACCGAGGCGATGCGGGCGCCGCGCTCGCCGGCCGGGCCGATGGCGCTGACGCCGACCTCGCGCTTGTCGCCGTAGCGGGCGCGCAGCGCGTCGAACGCGGCCGGGATCTCGGTGCCCCACAGCTCGCCGGCCGGCTCGATCCGCACCTCGCCATCGCGGATGACCAGCACCGACGGCACCGCGGCGCGGCCACGCACCACCAGCGCGTCGTAGCCGGCCCGGCGCAGCTGGCTGGCGACCGAGCCGCCCGAGTTGGAGTCGGCCCAGGTCCCGGTCAGCGGCGACTTGCCGACGATCTGGATGCGGCCGGAGAACGGCGTGCGCAGCCCGGTCAGGAGGCCCGAGCAGATGGCGAAGCAGGCCTCGGGCGCGAGCGGGTCGGTGCCGGGCGGGAAGTGTTTCCACATGAGCCAGGCGCCCAGGCCGTAGCCGCCGAGGAACTGCCGGTACACCTCGTCGGCGATGTCCTCGACGTGGTGCGCGCCGGTCGTGAGATCGACGTGGAGGACCTTCCCGCAGGTGGCGAATCCCATGCGGCCAGCTTGCCACGTGGGATCGCTTGGCGGTCGACAGCCCACGTCATTCGAGTACGATGAAGCGGCATGGACCGGCGCCGCCAGCGAGACGCATCGGGACCGGCGCGGCTGTGGCCGGGGCTGCTGCTGCTGCTCGGCGTGGCCTGCCGCTTCGATCCGGCCGCGACGAGCGCCGACGCCGCGGCGACCGACCCCGCCGACGCCGCCGCCACGCCCGCCGATGGCGCCAGCCCGAGTGACGGGCCGAGCGCGGTCGACGCCGGCGTCTGTACGCCGCGCTGCGATGGCCTGACCGCGGTGACCTGCAGCGGCGGCGTCGAGGCGCGCCAGGCCTGCAGCGCCGGGTGCACCGACGACACCGCCGGCCCGCGCTGCCTGCAGCTGGTCCCGGCCAACGACGTCCCGGCCGCGCTGGTCGCGTCGCCGACGCTGGCGACGATCTCCGTCGCGGGCGGGCAGGCCCTGTACTTCGGCGACGACGGCCGGATCCAGCGCTACGACGGCATGACCTGGTCCGACCTGCGCCCGGCCGGCGTCGGCGTCAACGGCGGGATCGGGTTCGAGGTCCGCGCCAACAGCGCGGTCGGCACCGGCGACCTGTCGGTCTACTACTTCGGCGGCCTGACCATCGCCCACGCGGCCTACGTGACGATGAGCTCGACCCGCCCGCTCGTGGTCCTGACCCGCGGCGACATCCAGATCGACGGGTTCCTCGACGGCCGGGCCGGCTACGTCGACAGCGGCGGCGTATACTACCCGTGGGTCGGCGGCCCCGGCGGCGGCTACGGCGGCAGCACCAACGGGCCGGCCGGCGGCTGCGCGCCAGGCGGCAACGGCCAGATCGACGGCCTGGCCGACTCCGGCGGCGGCGGCGGCGGGCGCGGGCAGGCCGGGGCGCCGGGCGGCAGCGGCGGACTGCGCGCCGGCGGCGCCGGCGGCAACGTCGCCAACTGCGGCGGGGTCGAGCCCCTGCGCGGCGGCTCCGGCGGCGGTGGCGCGGCGCGGCGCGGCGGCGGCGGCGGCGGCGCGATCCAGCTGACCTCGCTGACCCGCATCCGCGCCACCACCAGCAACACCAGCACCTGCGTCGACAGCATCTCGGTCAGCGGCGCCGGCGGCGTGGCCAGCGACAACGACGGCGGCGGCGGCGGCGGCTCCGGCGGCGCGCTCCTGCTCGAGGCGCCGGTGATCGAGCTGGCCGGGGCCCGCCTGTTCTCGCTCGGCGGCAGCGGCGCGTCGGGCCGGGACGCCGAGGCCCACGGCGTGACCGGCAACAGCTGCCTCGACAGCGCCGCGGTCGGCGGTAGTGGCGACTTCTCGACCGGGGGCAACGGCGGCTTCTCGGCCCAGGCCCCGACCGCGGGCTCGAACAACGTCGACGGCGGCGGCGGCGGCGGCGGCGGGGTCGGGGTGATCCACCTCCGCACCCGCGCCGGTGGCCTCCTGGTGAGCGGCGACAGCCTGGTCGCGCCGGCGCCAGCGGCGGCGACGATCGAGACGCAATGAGGTGGGGTCGGTTCGGCCTGGTGCTGGTGGCCGTGGCCAGCGCGAGCGGCTGCTCGTCGCCGGCTGACCGCGCCGACGCCGGCGGTGAGGACGGCGGGCGGTCCGACGCCGCCTGCGCGCTCGGCTGCGCCGGCGACGACCTGATGACCTGCGCCGGGCCGGTGGTGCCGTGCCCGCTCGGCTGCACCGGGACCGGCGCCAGCGCGCGCTGCGGCGAGCTCGACCCGGCCAACCTCGACGACCTGGCCGACCTCGACGGGGTCGACGCCGGCCTGACCGTGGACGACCGCGGCGGCGACACCTGGCGCATCCTGACCGACACCGGCGAGATCACCGCGCCGACCGGGGCCGGGCGCGAGGTCGTGCGCGCGGCCGGGACCGGGCTCATCGCCGGCATACGCTTCCGCGTCATCGACGGCGGCCGCGCCGTGCTCGCGCTCGACCACCTCACCATCCCGGCCGGGCTCGAGATCGAGGCGTACGGGCAGCGCGCCCTGATCGTGCTCGCGCGCGGGCCGATCACCGTGGCCGGGACCCTCGACGTGAGTGGTGGCGGGCTCGACGGCGCCGGCCAGATCGACCTGCGCCTGGGTGGCCCCGGCGGCGGGGCCGGGGCGCGCCACGACGATCTACCGGCGGGCGGATGTGCGCCGGGCGGCTCGGTCGACTACCTGCTCGACGAGCCGGGCGGCGGCGGCGGCGGCTTCGGCGGCGACGGCGGCGCCGGTGGCGCGGCCGACAGCAACGCCGGCGGCGGTGGTGGCGCGGCCATGGCGTGTGCGGCCTCGGCCAGCCTCGACCCCGTCGTCGGCGGCAGCGGCGGTGGCGCCAACCTCGGCACCAGCTTCGCCGGCGAGGGCGGCGGCGGCGGCGGCGCCCTGCAGCTGACCTCGCTCGAGCGGATCGAGCTCACCGCGACCGGCGTCGTCGACGCCGGCGGCCGCGGCGGGTTCTCCTCCACCGGCAGCGACTCCGGCGGGGGCGGCGGCGGCAGCGGCGGCGCCGTCCTGATCGAGGCGGCCGCGGTCGAGATCGCCAGCGGCGCGGTGATCGCGGCCAACGGCGGCGGCGGCGGCGCTGGCGAGGCCGACGGCAGCACCGCCGCGGCTGGTCAGCCTGGGCTGCGCGCCGCGGTCGCCGCGGCCGGCGCGGCCGGGCCGGGCGGCTCGGGCAGCGGCGGCGCCGGCGCGGCCGGCCTGACCCTGGCGCAGCCGGGCGGGGCCCAGCCGGCCGGGTCGTTCTTCGGCGGCGGCGGCGGCGGCGGCGGCGGGGTCGGCGTGGTGCGCGTGTACGCCCGCGCGCCGACGATCTCGCCGACCGCGGTGGTCAGCCCGGTGCCGACGGTGCGCGCGCCGTCGACCCGGTAGCGCGGCGCGCCGCGGCGGTCAGAGCAGGCCGACGATGAGCGCGCCGTACACGCGCAGGATCGCGGCCAGGTCGGCGTCGGTCAGCGACAGCATGGCGCCGGCGTAGTAGTCGCGGCCGTAGCGCAGCTCGAGGAACTGGATCGGCACGTCCTGGTCGACCGGCCACGGCCCGATCGGCAGCGCGCCCGGGGTGGTGATCACGTCGTCGACGCCGGCCACCACGTAGATCTGCCGGAACAGCAGCAGCGCGCCGCCCAGCTTGAGCCGCGGCGTGCGCGAGAAGGCCGACTCGAACAGGTCGGCCGACACCCGCAGCCGGCCGCCCAGCACGTCGAGGTCGGTGCCGGCGCCGAAGTACGACTCCTTGATGCCGGCGCGGATGCGCCACGGCCCGAACCGCTTGCCGAACTGGGCGGTGAAGCGGACCTCCTCGCGGATGGTGACGCGCCGGTCGAACGTGTCGCTGCCGGGGCGGTCGGCCAGGGTGGTCTCGGGCACGCCGCCCAGGCCGCCCTTCTCCAGCTCGATCAGGTAGAACTTGTCGCCGCGGACGCCGAGATCGGCGACGACGTAGAAGCGCGGCTGGCCGGCGCCCAGGTTGTACTCGGCGCGGAAGCCGATCCAGCTGCGGAAGCGGTCGAGGCTGGAGGTGAAGTCGGCGCCGGACCGGGCCAGATCGTGCAGCTGCTCGCCCAGCGCGTCGTCGTGGATGAGCCCGGCCAGCGTCCCGCCGCCCTCGCCGTCGGCGCCGCCGCCGGCGGGCGGCTCGGCGTACTCGTCGAGCGCCGCCACCGCGCGATCGATGTACGGGTCGACCCCGTCGAGCCCGGCCCGCACCCCGGCGAAGCCGTCGCGCACCTCGCCCTGGGCCTCGGCCAGCCGGGTCCGGGCCCGGGTCAGGTCGGCCGCGAACTGATCGAGGCGCTTGTTCACCGTCGCCGCCAGCCCGGTGGTGTGGTCGTCGGCCTCCGCCAGCCACTCGTCGGCGCGGTCGACCCGTGGCGTGACGCGACCGAGGAAGCCGTCGGGGTGATCGCGCAACCAGCCGTCGGCCCGCTGCAGCCGGTCGTCGAGGCCACCGGCCACCTCGGCCCGGGCCCGGGCCACGAACTCGGCCCCGCGCGCGGTGGCCTCGGCCACCTGCGGCACGGCGGCGGCGACGGTGCGCAGCAGGCGGTCGGTGCTCGACGACTCGACGACCTGCGGGATGGGCTGGCCGCTGACCAGGCGGGTGGTCGACGCCACCGGCCCGCCCGCCGAGCCCGCGGCCGGTCCCTGGCCCGGCCCGCCCGGCAGCAGCTCGAGGTAGTTGTCGCCCAGGAGCGACGACGCGCGCTTGATGGCCCAGGCGTCGGTGTACAGGGCGACGTCGCCGCGCAGGCGCAGGTCGATCCGGGCTCGGTCCCCCTCGATCGTGAGCGCGGCCACCTCGCCGACCTTGACGCCGGCGATGACGACCTTCGAGCCGATGGGCAGGCCGGAGCCGTCGCGGAACAGCGCGTAGGTGTCGAAGCCCGACTGCGCCGACTCGCCGCGCACGCGCGCGTAGGCCAACCACCCGGCGCCGCCGGCCAGCCCGCCGAGGACGGCGACCGTGGTCAGGCGTTGCAGCCAGCGCATGGGTTCACCGTAGCATCAGCCAGCCGCGGGCAGCGCCGCCAGCGCGGCCCGCACCAGCGCCTGCAGGTCGGGGCCGCCGCCGGCGCCGGCAGGGATCCGCCCCTCGGCGTGTTCGGGCCGACCGCCGCCGCGCCCTCCCGCCGCCGCCGTCACCTGCTTGACCAGGCGGCCGGCGTCGAGGCGGCCGCCGTCGCCGCGGTGGACCAGCAGCGCCACCCCGTCGTCGTCACCGTCGGGGCGGGTCACCAGCAGCACGGCGTCGCGGCCGCGCCGACCCAGCCCGGCCGCGACCTCGCGCGCCAGCTCGAGATCGGCGCGCAGCGGCGCCAGCACCGGCCGGTCGGCCCCGCCGGGCTGGGCCAGGACCAGCGCGCCGACGAGCTGCTCGGCCAGCGCGGCGCGCAGGGCCAGCGTGGCCGCCTCGGCCTCGCCCAGCTGGCGCCGGAGCCGCTCCACGCCGGAGGCCACCGCGTCGACGCCGGCGCCGAGCAGGCCGGCGCTGGCCCGCAGCTCGCGGTCGCGCCCGAACAGCTCGTGGCGGGCGCGCGCGCCGGTCACGAAGCTGACCCGGGTCATGCCCTTGTAGCGCTCGGCGCCGATGATGCGGACCAGGCCGATCTGCGCGGTCGTGGTGCAGTGGCTGCCGCCGCACGGCGACACGTCGAGCTCGCCGATGGCGACGACGCGGACCTGGTGCTCGACCGAGGGCTCCTTGCGCAGCGGCAGCGCGGCCAGCTCGGTCGGGGTCGGGAACCAGGCCCGGACCGGAAGGTCGGCGTCGATGACCGCGTTGGCCTCGTCCTCGGCCGCGGCCAGGCGCGCCTCGTCGACCCGCTCGCGCCCGAGGTCGACGGTGCAGACCCGCTCGCCCAGCCGGGCCGACACCGTCGCCGCCTCGGCCCGGTCGAGCAGCAGGCGCGACAGCAGGTGCTGGGCGGTGTGCTGGGCCATGTGCTGGCGACGCCGGGCCCAGTCGAGCTCGCCGCTGACGGCGGCGCCGGGTGACGGCAGCGCGGCGCCGGCGACCGCGCCGGGGTCGATCAGGTGGCGGACCACGCCGGCGGCGTCGACCTGGACGTCGACCACCGCCCAGGTGGTGGCGTCGGCCCCGGCCCCCGCGGCCAGGCGGAGCACCCCTCGATCGGCCAGCTGGCCGCCGCCCTCGGGGAAGAACGCGGTCTGGTCGAGCACCAGCGCCGGCGCCCGGCCCGAGGTCTCGACCGCGAGCACCCGGGCCGAGAAGGAGCGCAGCAGCGAGTCGTGATGATCGAGGCGGTGCGTCGGCGACACGCCTTGGTGGTACGTCAGGCCGTCGGGGCGGGTCAATCGGTCGGGGCTCACCGCGACGGGGGCGCCGACCGGGGAGCGCGATCACGGCGTCGATCACGATCACGTCGAGGCACGCGGCCAGGGCCGTCGACGCGGCGCTACCGGTCCGCCACCACCACCAGCGCGCCGTCCGGAACCCACCCGGTCGTGCCGTTGCCGAGCCGGATACGCCGCCAGCCGGCCCGCGCCTCGACCAGGTCGACCTCGGTGCCGGGCGGCAGCGGCTGGGTCAGCGCCGCCGGCGCGCCGATGCTGTCGGCCGCGCGCACGACGATGCTGTCGACGACCACCGCGCCGGCGTCGCCGCGGCGCTCGAGCAGGAGCGAGCCGACCATGCCGACCCACACCAGCAGCGGGCCGATGGCCAGGGCACGCAGGCCGCGCCGCCCGGCGCCGCCCCACGGCGCCACCAGCAGCAACACGAGCGCGAACGCGCCGGCGCCGAGCAGCCAGCGCCACGCCCGCGGCCAGCGGTGGAAGAAGAACAGGGTGTCGGCGGCGTCGGCCCCGGCCACCCGCAGCGAAGGATCTTGCTTGCTGCGCAGCCAGCTCAGGTTGCGCTGGGCCCGGCGGTTGCCCGGCTCGGCCGCCAGCGCACGCCGGTACGCCAGCGTCGCCGTCGCCACGTCGCCGGCGCCGAGCGCGGCGTTGCCCCAGTCGGTCAGCAGCTCGCTGGCGCGCGGGTGGGCGGCCGCGGCCTGGGCCAGGGCGTCGGCGGCGCGGGCGAACGCCGCGCGCCGCGCCGCGGGCTCGGTCCGGTTCATCGCCTCCTGGTACTCGGCGCGGCCGTCGGCCAGCGGCTCGGCCCGGGCCGGGCCGGCGGCCCCGACCAGGAGGCCGCCACCGACGAGCAACGACACCGCCGCGCCCGCGCCCTTGGCAGCCGGCCGGACCCGGGCCGCCTCGATCAACACCTCGACCTCACCGACCAGCGCGGCCGGCAACGGCGCGCTGGCGCCGGTCGGCGCGAACCCCTCGGTCTCGACCCGGGCCAGCAGGGCCGCCCCGGTCGCCGGCGCCGCCCCGACCGCGCGATGCAGCGCACGCACCGCGTCGGCCAGCTCGCCGGCGGCCTCACGCGCCGGCGCGGTGCGAGCCCGGGCCGCGGCCGCCAGCGCGCGCTGGCGCGCGGCGCGGACCTCGCCGGCCTCGGCGCGGGCGCTGCGCGTGCGCACCGCCAGCCAGCGGCTGCCGACCAGCAGCGCCGGCACGAGGTACAAGAGGCCGACGACGATCCACACCCAGCCGCCGGCGAGCGGGGTGCGCAACGCGTCGCTCGGCGCCGACAGCGCCAGGTCAGCGCCGACCAGCGACACCTCCGCGGGCGCACCACCCGCGGCAGGCGCGGCGCTGCCCCCGGCACCACCGGCACGCGGCGCCGCGCCGACCACGTCACCGGCGCCGACCAGCGCGCCGCCCTTGACGGAGAGGGCGATCGGCTCGGACTGCGCGGTCTGGTACGTGGCCGAGGTCGGATCGAAGTAGGCCAGGGTCAGCGCGGGGATCTCGGTGGCGGCGCCGACGACCTGGACCGAGACGGTGAAGGTCTTGCGCTTGCCGTCGTCGGCCAGCTCGCCGGTCGGGGCGTCGGCCGGGACCCGGAACGCCGCTGGCGGCAACCCACCCGGGCCATCGAGGCGCGGTAGCGCCAGCGCGTCGAGCCGCTCGCTCGAGGTGATGCTGATGGTCAGCTCGACCGGCTCGCCCAGCTGCACCACCGACCGGCTGGCCTGCACCGCGATGCCGTAGGCGGCGCCGACCGCGCCGGCAAAGCCCGGCGGCCGCCCGCTCTGCGGCAGGGCCTTCACCTCGAGGGTGCGGGCGACGTCGGCGCTGCGGAACATGCGGGTCGGGGCGTTGCCGAAGAAGTCGCGCCGGCCGACCTCGAGGCTGGCGGCGACGGTGCTGGGCGCGATGGTCAACGTGCCGGCCCGGGTCGGCGTGATCAGCGCGGCGAAGCGGAAGCGCGACGTGCGCACCCCGCCCTGCTCGATCTCGTCCTGCTGGTACGGCAGGTTCAGGTCACGCCCGCCGGCGGCGAAGGCCAGGACCTGGCGCGGGTTGCTCGCCGGTGGCGCGGTGACCACCACCTCCGGCGCCGAGAACAGCGGGACGGCGAAGGTCTGATCGGCCGGCGATCGGCGCAGCAGCCAGGTCAGCTCGACCGGCACGGTCTCGCCGACCCAGACCGGCCGGGCCGGCAGCCCGAGCTCGAGCTTCATGTCCTGGCTCACCGGCAGGTCGCGCACCTCGAGGCGGGCCGCCGGCGTCGACGCGCGCAGGTTGCCCTGGCTGACCGTCAGCTCGGGAACGCTCAGCGTGCCGGCGCGGTCGACCTCGACCCGCCAGCGCAGGGCCCAGGTGGTCTGGCTCGAGTCCTCGCGCCGCCCGTTGATGATGCGCACGCTGCGCATCGTGTTCGGGCTGGCCCCGAGCGGGCTGACCCGGGCCCCGCTGATGACCAGGCTGGGCACCGTCGGCGTCGGGCTCTCGGCGAAGCCCTCCACGGTCATGGCCAGCACGAACGGCAGCCCGACGTAGGCCTCCCGGCTCTCGAGCTTGAGCTCGGCCCGGGCGCTCTGGGCCCGGGCCGGCCCCGCGAGCACCAGCAAGAGGCCGAGGGCCATCACGCCGGCCCGCGCCCAGGTCCGGCCCCCACTCGTCGCCATGCTGTCGCGCTCGCGCTGCATCACCAGTCCTTGTCGACCGGGTCCTGCTGGACCCGCTGCTGCTGCCGGCGCTCGCGCTGCCGGCGGGCCTCTTCATCACGCATCCGCTGCAGCGCCCCGGCCGGGTCCCGCTGCTGATCCTGCTGCTGTTGCTGATCCTGCTGCTGTTGCTGCTGCTGCTGCTGCTGCTGTTGCTGCTGCTGTTGCTGATCCTGCTGCTGCTGCTGCTGCTGCTGCTGCTGCTGCTGCTGCTGCTGCTGCTGCTGCTGCTGCTGAGGCGGCTGCAGGATCCGCAGCGCGTTCTCGAGGTGCTCCTGCCCCTTGCCCTGCTGGTCGAGGGCCGGCTGCAGATCCGTGCTCGCCGTCTGCGCCTGATCGCGCGCGGTGCCGAGCGTGTCGCGCGCCCCGGTCAGCTCGGTCACCGCCAGGCGCACCTCCTCGGCGGCCTCGGCCAGCTTCTTCTGCTGCTCGGCCTGCTGCGCCTGCGCGGCCGCGTCGGGCGCCTGCCCACCGGCCGCGGCGTCGGCCTGGGCCGCCAGGGCCTGGGTGATGGCCTCGCTCATCGCCACGTGTTCGGCCTGGCGCTCGGCCAGACCGGGCAGCAGCGGCGCGCGGCCGGCGTCGTCGAGGGCGTGGGCGCTGGTGGTGCGGTCGCGGGTCTCGCCCTGATCGCGCACCAGCTGCTGCAGGTGCTCGACGACGGAGAAGAACAGCCGGCGCAGCGCCTCCAGCTTGACCCGGCCCTGCTCACCCGGCGGCCGCGGATCGCCGGCGCCGCGACCGAGCACCGCGGCCATCGCCGTCAGCGCCGCGTGCGCCTCGGCCCGCAGCTGCTCGGCCTGGTCGAGCTGGGCCTGAGCCGCCGCCAGCTGGGCCCGCGCCTGCTCCGCCTGCGCCGCCTGCGGATCGGCGCTGCCGCTGCCGGCGCCGGCGCCCGGATCGGCCGGTGGCGGCAGCTGCGCGGCCTGCGCCGCCAGCTGGGCGCGCTGCTCGGCCAGGAGCCCGGCGATGCGGACCAGCCGGGCCAGGTTGGCGTCGGTGCCAGCGCGCACCACCCGGGCCCGCTCGAGCGCGGCCGCCTTGTCGGCCGCGGCGGTGGGCGTGGCCAGCGCGGCCATCACCTGCTGATGAGCCTGGTAGGTCAGCTCGATGGTCTGCTTGAGATCGCCGAACTGCTCGATGGCGCGGGCCAGCGCCTCGAGCGCGGCGCGCTCCCCGGCCAGGGCCTCGCTCAGGCGGGCCGCCCCGAGGTGCTCGCGCGCGCCCTGCATGGCCGCGCTGGCCTCGGCCACCGCCGGCAGCGCGGCGCGCACCAGCGCCAGCACGCGGGCCCGCTCGGCCGCGGCCGCCGGATCACCGCCGCTGCCGCTGCCCGCGCCGGCATCGCTGCCCGCGCCACTGCCACTGCCCGCGCCGCTGCCACTGCCCGCTCCGGCCGCGCCGGCCGCGTCGGTCGGCACGGCCGCCGCCAGCCGAGCTCGCACCTCCTCGGTGCGATCGCGCAGCGCGCCCTGCCGGTCGGCCAGCGCCTGGTCGCCGAGCCAGGCCGGTGCCGCCTGTTCCGGCGCCGCGCCGCCGCCCAGGCCGCCGGCGCCGCCGCGCAGCTGCAGCAGCGCGGTCGACTCCTGCAGCAGCGCCAGCTGATCGCCGGCGATGCCGCGCAGCGTGGCGACCGGATCGAGCAGCTGCTCGCGCGCCCGCTTGAGCAAGGACAGCGCGGCCTCGCCGTGGTGGAAGCCGGCCTCGGGGTCGCCGCCCTGCAGCTTGCGCCGGGCCGAGGCCATCGCGCCGCGGGCGTCCTGCAGGTAGAGGTCGAGGTTCTTGAGCTGGACGACCCGGACCTGTTCTTCCTCGCTGCGCTCGGCCTCGGCCTTCTTGCCGATACCATCGATCTCGTCGCCGGCCAGGTCGAGCACCACCCCGGCCTCGGCGCCGAGCGCGCGCTCGCGGTCGGCCAGCGCGGTCAGCTCCTTGCCGAGCGCGAGCGGGTCGACCCCGGCGGCGCTGGCGGCCCGCGCCTGCCACACCACGGCGACCTCGTCGCGCAGGCCGCGCTGCGCCTCGATCAGCGCGTCGAGCTGCGGCTCGAGCCCGTGCCCGCTCCTGGCCAGCTCGTCGGTCAGCGCCTGCTGCTTGGCCAGCACCACCGCCAGGCTGGTCGCCGCCTCGTCGGTGCTGGCCTGCCCGGCCGCGCCGGCCTGACCGGCCCCGATCGCGGCGGCAGCGCCGCTGCCGTAGCGAACCCGGAGCGCGTCGCGGAACCAGGCCGCGGCGCTGCCGAGGTGGCCGACGGCCCGCGTCAGCTCTGGTGGGCTGGCGGCCCGGGCCGCCTCGGCCTGGCGGGCCGCGGTCACGCCGAGGTTGAACGCGGCGCGGTACCGCAGCTCGGGGTCGACCCCGGCCTGGTCGAGCGCACCCAGGAACTCCTTGCTGGCGCCGTCGAGGTCGGCCGCGGCCAGCGCGCGCAGGCCGGCGTTGTAGCGCTCGCGCGCGTCGCGCCGGGTGCCGCCGCAGCCCAGGGTGAGGGCCACGAGCAGCAGCAGCAGCAGCGCCGCCGTCGACCGGACCGGCAGCAGGCGGCGGGCGTACGCGGAACTCATGCGTCCTCCGTGCGGGCAGGCGAGCCGGACGTCACCTCGTGGCTGGCGCCGACCCACAGGCCCGCCAGCAGCAGGCCGATGGCGGCCAGGATCGGCCACGGGTACCGCTCGGCCGGGATCTGGCGGGTCGCGCCGTCGAGGTCGGCCCGCACGATCGGCTCGACGTGGGCCTCGACGATGCTGTCGAGGTCGAGCGCCGACACCCCGGCCGGCACGTACGCACCCTCGGTCGCCAGCGCCATCTGCCGCAGGGTCTCGCCGTCGAGCTTGGACAGCACCGGCTGGCCGTCGTGGCTGAGCACGGTGCGGGCCCCGGTGGCCGGGTCGACCATGCGGATCTGGGTGCCCTCCTCGCTGCCGAGGCCGACGGCGACGATGTGCACGCCGGCCGCGCCAGCCTCGCGGGCGGCGTCGAGCGGGTACGAGTCGTGGTCCTCACCGTCGGTGATGAGGACGATGAGCTTGGCGCCGGCGCCGTCGGGGAAGCTGCGCAGCGCGACCCGGACCGCCTCGCCGATGCGGGTGCCGCCCCGGCTGACGCTGCTGGTGTCGACCCCGCCCAGCACCAGGTTGAAGAAGGAGTGGTCCGGCGTGAGCGGGCACAGCGGCACCGCGCGCCCGGCGAACGCGACCAGCCCGACCCGGTGCCGCGGCAGGCGCTGCACCAGCTGGCCGATCTCGGCCTTGGCCCGGGCCAGCCGGTTGGGCGCGGCGTCGTCGGCCAGCATCGACTTCGACACGTCGAGCACGAACACCACGTCGGCGGCGGCGCGCGAGCTGGTCACGGTCTCGGTCACGCCCGGCGCCTGCGGCCGCATCAGCGCCACCACCCCGGCCGCGAGCGCGCCGGCGATGAGCCCGAGCCGCAACAGCAGCCGGGTCGTGCTGGTCCGGCTGGCCAGCCGCCGCTGCATCAGCGGCGACAGGAAGCGGGCCAGCGCATCGCGCGCCCGCAGGTCGAGCACGACCAGGCCGACGACGATCGCCAGCACGCCCCACAACAGGTGGACCCGCCCCAGGTGCACGAACGACCAGCCCAGCATCACGGCACCCTCCGCAGCACGGTCCCGCGCAGCCCGAGCGCGAGGACGACCAGGGCCATGCCGATCACCAGCGGGACCGGATAGCGATGGTGGTACTCGAGGAAGCGCTCCTCCTCGAACTGCGACCGCTCGAGCCGGTCGATCGCGGCGTAGACCTTCTCGAGCCCGGCCAGGTCGGTGGCGCGGAAGTAGGCGCCGCCGGTGCGCTCGGCCACCTCGCGCAGCAGGGTCTCGTCGATCTCGACCCGGACCTGGACCAGCTCGCTGCCGAACCCGGTGTCGACCCGCATCGGCGCCACGCCGTTGGTGCCGGCGCCGACGGTGTAGACCTTGATGCCGTGCTCCGCCGCCAGCTCGAGCGCCGCGCTGGCCGGCAGCTCACCCGCGGTCTGCACGCCATCGGTGAGCAGGACGATGACCTTGGACCGGGCCGGGTGCTGGCGCAGCCGCTCCACCGCCATGGCCAGGCCGTCGCCGATGGCGGTGCCGTCCTCTCGCCGGTCGGTCACCAGCTCGAGCTGGTCGACCGCGGTCGCCAGGTTGGCGTGGTCGAGGGTGATCGGGCTGCGGGTGTCGGCGTAGCCGGCGAAGCTGACCAGGCCGATGGCGTCGTCGGGCCGGCCGGCCAGGCCGTCGCCGCCGAGCACGAAGGCGCGGAACACGCGCTTGACCGCGTCGAGCCGGGTGTCCTCGCGCCCGCGCTCGGCCAGGTCGAGCGCGCGCATCGACGACGAGGTGTCGATGGCCATGACCATGGCCACGCCCTCGCGGCGGATGCGGCCGTGCTTGTCGCCGCGGCGCGGCCCGGCCGCGGCGATGGCCAGCGCGACCACCGCCGCCGCCAGCGCGGCGTCGGGCAGCCAGGCCAGCCGGGTGCGCCACGTCGCCCGCCGCGGCGGAAGCGCCGCCAGCGACGAGAACACGACGCGGCCGCGGGCGCGCCGGGCCAGCCACCAGGCCGGCGCCGCCACCAGCGCCACCAGCAGCAGCCAGGGGTGGGCCAGCTCGAGGCCGGGCCACAACAGGTCGAGCAGCCGGTTCACGCCGCCCCCTCGGCGCTGGCCGCAGGGCCGGCCGCGCCGGCGCCGTCCTGGCGCAGCCGGGTGTCCTCGATGAAGCCGCGCGCGGCCCGCAGCGTGGCCAGCGACTCGTCGCCGTCGGGCCGGTAGCCGGCGAACTTGACCCGATCACACCGCTCCATGAACTGCTGCAGCAGGACGCGGTGCTCGTCGGCCAGCTCGGGCGAGCGCGCCGCCACCTGCAAGAACTCCTCGCTGGTCAGCTCGGGCGCGCGGATGTCGTAGCGGCCCTCGAGGTACTGCCGGACCACGCCCGACAGCTCGACGAACCAGCCGTCGACGGCGCCGGCGTCGGGCAGCCCGGCCGCCTCGAGCGCGAGCAGCCGGCGCAGCGCGACCTGGTAGGCCGACACCTTGGCCGCCACCACCCGGCGGCGCCGGCCGCGCACCCACCACCCGACCGCGCCGATCACCACCAGCGCGCCGGCCCCGGCCGCCGCCCACACCCACCACGGGGTGGCGCCGACCACGACCGGCAGCGCGGCCCGGGCCGGGCTGACCTCGGCGTCGGTCTTGACCACCGACACCGTGCCGATCACCAGCGGCACCTCGTCGGTCAGGATCTCGACCGGGCCGGCCTCGCCACTGCCGCTGCCGCTGCCGGCGCCGGCGCGGTGATCGAGCATCTCCAGCCGCAGCGGCGGGATGCGGTGGCGGCCGCTGCTGGCCGCGGCCAGCTGGTAGTCGGCCTGCTGCACGCGCTTGCCGGCGGCGCGGCGGTCGTCGCGGCTGTAGCCGGTGACGTCGAACCGACCGAGCGCGCCCTCCTGGAACGGCAGGTCGACGATCACGCCGTCGGCCGCCTCGGCGGTCAGGCGCAGGTGGATCGGGTCGCCCAGGTTGGGCGCCGGCGGCCACACCTCGACCACGACCTTGACCGGCCCCTGCTCGGTCGTGACCCGGACCGCGTCCTTGGGCGCCGCCACCTGTCCGGTCTCGTCGCCGGCCTGGCCCGACCCTCCGCAGCTGGCAAGCGCCAGCACCAGCGCCACCACCACCGGCGCGCGTGCGCCCGCCGTCCTCATCGCCGTGTCCTCCGCTGCCGCTCGCGGAAGAAGCGCAGGAGCGGGTCGACCACCGACTCCGAGGCCTCGAACCGGACCAGATCGACGCCGCTGGCGCGCAGGTCGTCGGCCAGGCGGGCGCCGCGCGCCGCCGCGGTCCGGCTCAGCTCGGCCCGGAACGCGGCCGAGCGGGTGTCGACCAGCACGGTCCGCCCGGTCTCGGCGTCCTCGAGCGTGACCAGCCCGGCCGGCGGCATGTCGGCCTCGCGCGGGTCGACCACGTGGGCGGCGACTATGTCGTGGCGGCGCCCGGCGTGGCGCAGCGCCTGCAGGTAGCCGTCGTCGAGGAAGTCGGAGATGAGGAACAGCACGGTCCGGCGCGGCAGCAGGCTGCGACACAGCTCGAGCGCGGCGGCGATGCTGGTGGCGCGCCGGGCCCCGACCGGCGCCGCCGCCGCCTTGCCGCGCAGCCGGGCCCACAGCGCCCGCAGCTGGCCGGGCAGCTCGCGCAGGCCGCCGCCGGCGCCGGCGCGGGCGCGCCGTCCGGGCGCGGCGTCGCCCTGGGCCAGCACCTCGCGGATGACGCGCAGCGCGTGCTTGCGGCCCTTGCGCGGCGGCACGTAGGTCTCGGCGCCGTGGTGGAACATCAGCAGGCCGACCTTGTCGTCGTTGGCCACCGCCGACAGCGCCAGCAGGGCCGACAGCTCGACCGCGGCCTCCAGCTTGGACCGGCGGCCCGAGCCGAACTCCTGTGACGCGCTGACGTCGACCACCAGCATCACCGTCAGCTCGCGCTCCTCGACGAAGCGCTTGACGTGCGGCTCGCCGGTGCGGGCGGTGACGTTCCAGTCGATGGTGCGGACGTCGTCGCCCGGAACGTACGGCCGGACCTCGTCGAACTCCATGCCGCGGCCCTTGAACACCGACAGGTACGCGCCAGCCATGACGTCGGCCACGTCGCGTCCGGTGACGAACTGGACGCGGCGAACCGCGGAGACGATCTCGTCGGGCAGCATGGGGATCCGAGCCTGGGTGAGGGCAGCGTGGGCTAGCGCGTCACGGCACCGGCACGTTCTCGAGGATCTGCTCCACCACGTGGTCGGCGGTCTTGCCCTGGGCCTCGGCCTCGTAGCTGATCATCACGCGGTGGCGCAGCACGTCGTGCGCCACCGTCTTGACGTCGTGCGGGCTGATGTACGTGCGCCCGGCCAGCAGCGCGTGCGCCTTGGCGATCTTGATGAGGGCGATCGACGCCCGGACCGAGGCGCCGTTGTCGATGAGCGCGGCCAGCTGCGGCAGGTTCATGGCCTTGGGGTCGCGGGTGGCGCTGACCACGTCGACCGCGTAGCGCTTGACCTTGTCGTCGACGAAGACCTGGCGCGCCAGGTCGCGCGCGGCCAGCACCTCGTCGAGCGTCATCACCTTGTCGGCGTGTGGCTCGGCGCTGGCGCCGGCCATGCGGTCGAGGATCTTGACCTCCTCGTCGCGGCTCGGGTAGCCGACCTTGAGCTTGAGCATGAAGCGATCGAGCTGGGCCTCGGGCAGCGGGTAGGTGCCCTCCTGCTCGATCGGGTTCTGGGTGGCCAGGACCAGGAACGGCTCGGGCAGCTTGAACGTCTGGTCGCCGATCGTGACCTGGCGCTCCTGCATGGCCTCGAGCAGGGCCGACTGCACCTTGGCCGGGGCCCGGTTGATCTCGTCGGCCAGCACCAGGTTGCCGAACACCGGCCCCTTCTTGATCGAGTAGGAGCCCTCGCGCGGGTTGAAGATCTGGGTGCCGACCACGTCGCCCGGCAGCATGTCGGGCGTGAACTGGATGCGGGTGAACGTGCCGTCGAGGGCGTCGGCCAGCGTGCGCACGACCAGGGTCTTGGCCAGGCCGGGTACCCCCTCGAGCAGGACGTGGCCGCCGGCGATGAGCCCGAGCAGCAGGCGATGGACCATGTCGTCCTGGCCGACCAGGACGCGGCTGATCTCGCTCTTGAGGGCGTTGAAACGGTTCTGCAGCTTGGCGGTGTCTTCGCTCAGTCGGTCGGACATGTTCGTTGCCTCTGTGGCGGCGCAGCATCCGGGCCCGTCGCGCGCCTGTCAACCAGGCGCCTCCCCTCACCTATTTCCACCCGGCGCCCGCGCTGCGACATGGCTGCGACAGGGGGAGGAGCCGAACGTTTTCCGCCTGTTACGCGCACCATGCGACGAGCGTGCGACCGCGACGTCCGCCACCACGTGCCGGTTGTCGCCTGATCTCGCTCAGTTGCGGGCGGTCGACGCCGGCACGAGCGTTGCTCAGGGCTCCTTCACCATGAACACCTCGACCCTCGCGACGATCCTCGCCCTGTCCACTGCCGCCTGCGCCGGCACCAGCGCCACCACCGGCGGCCTCGGCCGCGGCGCCGTCGATCACACGGCCGCGGCCGCGCTGACGCTCGAGCCGGTCGGGCCCGAGTCGACCATCAGCTTCCCGGCCCTGCGCAGCGAGGCGCGCCTGCCGTCGGCCGATCGCCTCGGCCGCCGCATCGAGCACGAGCAAGGCGGACAGATCAGCACCGGCGTGCGCCTGTGCGTGGCCGGCGACGGCCGCGTCGCCGACGTCGAGGTGACCGACGCCTCGGCGATGCCGGCGTTCGACCAGGCGGTGCAGCGTGACCTGGCCGGCTGGCGCTTCGCCGCGTCGCCGGGGCCCGACGCCGTGCGGGTGTGCCAGCGCATGACCATCGGCTACCTGGCGCCGTGACCAGGCCCCCGGCCGGGTTGCATTCGCGCGCCGGGTTCGCCACGCTCGGGCCGTGGCCAAGTCGTCGCCGGCCGGCGTCCTGTTCTCGTTCCGCCTGGTGCCGGTGCTCAGCGCGATGCTGGCCCGGCGCGGCGTCGACGCCGGCGCGCTGCTGACCGCGGCCGGGCTGCCGCTCGACGGCCTGCGCGGCGAGTTCATCGCCCCCCTGCCGCGCATCCGCCGCTTCCTCGACGACGTCGCCGCCCGGCTCGAGGCGCCGCACCTGGGCCTCGACCTGGCCGAGCGGGTTCCGACCGGCGCCTACGGCATGATCGAGTTCCTGGTCCGGGCCGCGCCGACGGTGCACGACGGGCTGCGCGCGCTGTGCCAGTTCGGGCCGCTGGTCAACCCGAGCGGCGAGTTCCGCCTGCTCGACGGCCCGGCCGGCAGCGCCCGCCTGCACTACGCGGTGGCCGGCCAACGCGACGTGCTCGGCTCGCACCTCAACGAGTACAGCATCGCCTTCCTGCTGCGGCAGTTCGCCCTCGTCTTCGAGGCGCCGTTGCGGGCGACCGAAGTGTGGTTCGCGCACGGCCGCCGCACCGACGCCGAGGTCGTGGCCCGCCGGCTCGGCGTGTCGGTCCGCTTCCACGCCGCCGACTGCGGCTTCGCGCTGCCGGCCAGCGAGCTGGCCCGGGCCCCGCGCACGGCCGACCCGCCGCTGTTCGAGTTCGCCCGGGCCCAGGCCCAGGCGCAGATGGCCCGGGTCGGCGACGCCGACATCATCACCCAGGCCAGCCGGGTCATCGCCATCCGGCTCGGCCACGGCGAGGTTTCGGCCGAGGCCATCGCCAGCGCCATGTCGCTCACCACCCGGACCCTGCAGCGCCACCTGACCGAGGCCGGCACCACCTTCCGCGACGTGCTCACCCACGTCCGTCGCCGCCGTCAGGGCGAGCTGCGCCAGGCCGGGCTCGACGAGGGTCGCGTCGCCGCCGAGCTCGGCTTCTCCGACGCGCGGGCGATGCGCCGCTCGCTGGCGGACGAGTGACCATGCGCGCGTGGGTGCGGGGCCTGGTGCTGGCCGCGATCGTGGTGGCGACGGCGCCGGCGCCGGCCTCGGCCTCGCCGCGCGACGACCTGGCGTCGGTCGACCCCGCCGCGCGGGACGCCGCCGCCGCCACGCTGCGGCAGAGCTACCGCCCGAGCAAACGCGCGGTCATGGTCCGGGCGGTACGACCAGCCCGCCCCGGTCTGACCGTGGCCGCCGCGCTGCACCGGCTGCGCCGGCTGCACCCGACGTCGGAGGGCGGCGCCAGCGGTGGCGGCGGCACGACCGAGTCGTACCGCGTCGACGACGCCTGGGTGCTGGTGATCTACAGCGCCGACGAGCGGGTCACCCGCACCGAGCTGGTGGCCGACACCCGCCGGGTGTGGGTCGAGCCGCCGCCGGGATTCACCGGCACCTGGGTCACGTACTTCGCCAGCGGCCACGTCGCCTACCGCGTCGACTACGTCGGCGGCACCTACCTCGGTGAGTTCCGCAGCTACCACGACAACGGCGTGCCGGCGGTGGTCCAGCGCTACGGCAAGGCCGGCATCGACGGCGACGAGGTCGGTTATCACCGCACCGGCCAGGTCGCCTACCGCGGCCAGCACCGCGCCGGCAAGCGGGTCGGCGCCTGGACCCACTACGACGTCGCCGGCAAGGTCACCCGCACCGAGCAGCTCCCGCCGTGAGGGCCGGGCCCACGCTCAGTTGACGTGCACCCCGAGCCCGACCATGCCGGTCGCGCTCGCGGTCGACAGCGTGGCGTCGGCCCGCACGTCGAGGACGAACGATCCGGCGCGTACCAGCGCCACGCTGAGCGCGCTCATCAGGCCGGGCGCCAGCTCCAGGCTGCCCGGCTCGGGGTCGACGTCGAGCACCAGCGCCGGGCCGGCCCGGACCGACACCCGGGGCGTGGCCCAGTACTGCGCGGCGACGCCCCAGGCGTGGCCCTGCACGTAGTCGTCGCCACGGGCGCGCCCGTTGACGAAGGAGTAGGCGCCGACCAGGCCCAGGCGCGGGCCGAGCATGCCGCCGATGTACACGCCCAGGCCCGGCATCGGCCCGGCGGCGTCATCGAGCCGGCTCATGCCGCCATGCAGGCCGAACAGGACGCCGGTGCGCAGGTTGAGGCCGCGCGGGATGCCGGCGGCGAGCCGCACGCTGTCGAACGCCAGCACGGTGCCCGCGGCGTCGACGGTGGCGGCGGCGATCTCGTACTCGTACGCGCGCACCGAGCCCGGCCGCAGCGCGGCGTCGACGTCGACGCTGGCCCCGGTCGGGCCGATGCCGCCGCGGAGGGCCAGCCGTCCGCTCGGCAACGTCACGTCGTGGCCGCGCCGGATCCAGCTCAGCCGGGTGGTGCCGCCCTCGCCGGCCACCACGCGCGGGCTGCCGAGGCGCGCCTCGAGGGTGGCGCGGGCGTGGCCGCGCCAGGCTGGGTTGACGTCGCGCGCCGCGCGGGCGCCGCTGTAGCAGCCCGCTCCACACCACGCCGCCAGCAACAAGACATGTAGGCGCATCGAGGCCTCCCTCGGGCCGCCACGCTGCACCCGCTGTGCCGGCGATGCGCCCCACCCGCCGCGCTGGAATCGAGGTCGGCGTGAACGGCGCTTCACGTCGCCCGGTGCGCCGGCGTCACGCCCGCCGCGCCATCACGTCGGCGAACCCGCCGGCGTGCCACAGCTCGAGCTCCCTGGCCCGCTGCATCGCGAACGGGTGGGTGCGCCCCACGGTCAGGAGCACCTTGTAGGCCTTGTCGAGGGTGGAGCGGTCGGTGTCCTCGTAGGCGGCGACCTGTCGCAGGAACTCGGCGCGGTCGAGCTCGGCGGCCAGGCGCGAGCTACCGCCGGCCAGCTTCATGAACGTGTCGCGGGCCGGCTCGAGATCCTGCACGCACAAGAGCGCGGCGCGGTCGGCGGTGAGCTCGGCCTTGCGGTACCACTCGTACAGCGCCAGCACCAGGCCCTGCCCGAGCAGCGAGCCGAGGCCGAGCGTGGCCTGGCCGATCAGGGCGATGACCGCGGCGATGTTGCGGGCCATCGTGCCGTACAGGACGTGACCGGCCTTGATGTGGCCGACCTCGTGACCGATGACGAAGAACAGCTCCTCGTCGGACAACACGTCGATGAGGCCCGACGTGATGGTGATGAACGGCTTGGTGTGGCCGTAGGTGAAGGCGTTGGGGATGGGATCGAGCGTGACGTACAGCTCCGGCTCGGGCACGTCGAGGATCTTGCAAGCCCACTGCAGGCTGCGATGCAGGCGGCCGTACATGAGCGGGGTGACGCGCAGGTTGGACGCGACGTTGTCGACGTAGAACAGGCGCTCGAGCCCGTACTCGAGGACCTTGGCCAGCAGCTTGTCGAGGCCGGGCACTCGCTTGAGCGCGTCGGTCGCGACCTGGTCGGACGGGTGCTGGAAGTCGGCCAGGGTCAGGCCCCGCAGCGCGCGCAGCTGGCGGCGCCGCACGTCGCGCGGCGCGCCGCTGGTGCCGTCACGCTCGTCGCCACCGGTGGGTTCAGTCATGACCGGTAGGATAACGCGACGCGGCGCTCCTTTATATGTGTGGCGGCGAACCCGGAGGCTCGCCGCCGAGGCTGACCGCCGTCGCCGCCGCCGGAAGGCGCGGCGTGCCGTCGCCACCGAGGTCGTGCACCGGCGGCAGCGGACCGACCGCGCCGGTGATGAGACGAGCCCCGCGCGAGAACGTCAGCCACGACCAGGCCCAGTGGAACATCACGAGCAAACGGTTCTTGAAGCCGACCAGGAAGGCGATGTGCACCACCCACCACATCAGCCAGGCCAGGAAGCCGCTGCGGTCGAAGCGGCGGGTGTGGACCACGGCCTGGGCCCGGCCGACGGTGGCCATCGAGCCCTTGTCGCGGTAGCGAAACGCCGGCCGCGGCGACGGCGCCGCGCCGGCCCGCGCCTCGCGCCGGATGATCGCGGCGACGTGGCGCCCGGCCTGCAGCGCGCCCTGGGCCACACCCGGCACCTCGACGCCGCCGGCCACGACCCGGGCCAGATCACCGATGACGAACACCTCGGGGTGCCCGGGCAGCGCCAGATCGGGCCCGACCTCGACCCGCCCGGCGCGGTCGACGGGCGCGCCCAGGCTGGCCCCGAGCGGCGACGCCTGCACCCCCGCCGCCCACAGCACGGTGCGCGCCGCCACCCGCTCGCTGGCCTCCCCCCGGCGCAGCGTCACGCCGTGCGCGTCGAGCGCGGTGACCATCGCCCCGGTCGCGACCTCGACGTGGCGCTGCTCGAGCGCGCGCCGGGCCGCCGCCGACAGCGCGGGCGGGTAGCTCGGCAACACCCGCTCCTTACCCTCGACCAGGAGCACGCGGACCTGGGTCGGGTCGATGCGGCGGAAGTCGTGGGCCAGGGTGTGCAGCCCGATCTCGCCCAGGGCCCCGGCCAGCTCGACCCCGGTCGGGCCGGCGCCGACCACGACGAAGGTGAGCTGGGCCCGCTGCTCGACCGGGTCGGACGCCCGCTCGGCCGCCTCGTAGGCCAGGAAGACCCGGCGCCGGATCTCGAGCGCGTCCTCGATCGACTTGAGGCCGGGCGCGTGTGCCGCCCACGGCTGACCGAAGTACGAGTGGGTCGCGCCGGTGGCCACCACCAGGACGTCGTAGTGGAGCTCGCCGTCGTCGAGGGTGACCCGGCGCGCCGCCACGTCGATCGCGCGCGCCTCGGCCAGCAGCACCCGCGTGTTGCGCTGGCGCGCCAGCACCGCGCGGATCGGGGTGGCGATGTCGCTCGGGTTGAGCGCCGCCGTCGCCACCTGGTACAGCAGCGGCTGGAACAGGTGGTGGTTGCGGCGATCGACCAGGGTCACGTTGACCGCGGCCCCGGCCAGGCTACGCGCCACCGCCAGGCCGCCGAAGCCGCCGCCGAGGATCACCACGTGCGGGCGCGTCACCCCTCTGTGATGCGCCCGGGGCGCAGGTCGATGCAAGCCCGCTCGCGGCTACTTGTAGCCGCGCTTGAGCAGGAACCGCGCCGAGCTGGCGAAGCTGGCCGCGGTCGGGATGCGAAAGCCGAGCGCGTCGGCCATCCGGTTGATGATGTTGAACAGGTAGGCCACCGCCAGCGCGTCGTCGAGCTGGGCGTCGCTGACCCCGGCCGCGCGCACGGCGTCGATGTCGTCAGCGCCGACCTGGTCGGGCGTCTGCGTCACCTTGGCCAGCAGCGGCAGCACGGCCCGGACCTGGGCCGACACCGGCGACTTTTCCGGCCCGGCCAACACCTGCGCCACCACCTCGTCTCCCAGCACCTGCGACGCGACCGCGCCGTGTGCGCCCAGTCAAAACTCGCACTCGTTCGTCTTCGACACCCAGGCCGCCATCAGCTCGCGCTCGCCGACCGACCAGTCCGAGGGGCCGCGCATGACCTGCTGCAGGTAGTCGTTGAATGGCGCGCCGAAGAACGCGGCTCGATACCGCAAGGTCCGCACCACGTCGGGCACCGGGTGGCCCGACACCACGCGGACGAAGCCGTACAGGGCGCGGTCGCGCAGGCCGACGCCGCGCGCCACCTCGGGCAACCTCATGGCTTGCCTCCGCCGCGCCGGGCGTCGGCGGCGGCGATGGCGGCATGGGCGGCAGCCAGCTGGCGCCGGGCCGCGCCGACCGCGGCGGCCGCGGTCAGCTCGAACACCTCCGCCTCGCGCCGCCCGCTCGCCCGCGCGGCGTCGATCATCGCGGCGTCGACCCCGGTCGCCGCGGCCGCGACCTGCGCGCAGTACACGCCGACCGGGGCTGGCAGGCTGGCCGGGGCCTGGGCCGCCGCGGTCCGCTCGGCCGCGGGGGTCACCGCGTCGGGCCCGGTCAGCACGGAGCGCTCGAGCACCTCGCGCAGCGCCTGGTGGCGGTCGGTCACGGACATCGCTCCATGATAACCCGGCCTGGGCGTCGGCGCCGCTCCGGCGCGAGCCCGGGCCCGGTCGGTAGCCGCCGCCCCGAGTTGCCGGCCCGGACCACCTCGCCCATCATCGCGCCACCATGAAGCCCAACCCCGCCCAGCAGCAGCTCCTCGGCAACCAGGAGGCCATCCTGGCCAACCAGGCCCGGATCCTCGCCAACCAGGAGAAGATCGTCGGCAACCAGGCCCGCCTCGACGAGCTGCTGGCCAACCAGCGCACCATCCTGGCCAACCAGGACAAGATCGCCGGCAACCAGAAGAAGCTCGACCAGGTCCTGGCCAACCAGGACAAGATCGCCGGCAATCAGAAGAAGCTCGACCAGGTCCTGGCCAACCAGGACAAGATCGCCAGCAACCAGAAGAAGCTCGATCAGGCCCTGGCCAACCAGGCCAAGATCCAGGCGACGCTGGGCGGCAACCAGAAGCGCCTCGACGACGCCCTGGCCGCGCTGCGCCAGGTCCTGACCAACCAGGCCAAGATCGCCGGCAACCAGGGCAAGCTCGACCAGATCCTCGCCAACCAGGCCAAGATCGCAGGGAATCAGAAGAAGCTCGACCAGGTCCTGGCTGGCCAGGCGACCATCACCGGCAACCAGAAGAAGCTCGATCGCGTCCTCGCCAACCAGGGTGTGATCGTCAGCAACCAGAAGAAGATCCTGGCGCGCACGAAGTGACCCTGCTCGACCGCGCTCGTGCCCTCGGCCAGCACCCGGTGCTGGCGGCCCTGCCGGCCGCGGTGCGGATCGCGCTGGCCGAACGAGCCCGGCCGATCGATCTGATCGCCGGCGCGGCGGTCGCCGTCACCGCCGAGCAGCTGCTGCTGGTGCTGACCGGCGAGGTCACGCTCGGGTCGCGCCGAGCCGGCCCCGGGGCACTGCTCGGCCTGGGCGACGCCCTGGCCGATCGCCGCGTCGCGCTGGCGCCCGAGGTCACCGCCGCCGGCGCCGCGCTGCGGCTACCGCGCGACGCCACCCTCGACCTGGTGTCGGATCACCCGGCCGCCGTGGCCGCGCTGCTGGCGCTGGTGGCGGCGATGGCGCGGGCCGAGGCGTGAGATGAACCGGCGCGCCTACCGTCTCGGCGTGGTGATGGCGGCGCTGACCATGGCCGCCGCCGTGCTGCTGCGCGCGTTCGCCGACGCCGCATACCTGTCGCGCTTCCCCGACCGGCTACCCTGGCTGTTCGTCGGCGGCGCGGTCGCCACCGCCGCCGCCACCCTCGGCTACGACCGGCTGCGGCGGCACGCCCGCACCCATGCCGGGATCGATCTCGTCCTGCTCGGCGTGCTGCTGGTGCTGGCCGGGCTCACCCCGGCCGGGCTGGCCGCCGGTGGCCAGGCGCCCCTGCTCACCACCCTGGTCGTGCTCGGCCTGGCGGCGGTGGCCAACCTGGCGGTGTGGAACTGCGTGTGCGCGGCGGTGGCCGGGCGCGACGCGCGGCGCGCGCTGCCACGGGCCGGCGCCGCCGTCACCGCCGGCAGCGCGCTGGCCGGCCTGCTCGGCCCGCTGCTGGTGCGGGCCGCCGGCGCCGCCAGCGTGCTGCCGTTCATCGCCGCCGGGCTCGTCGTGGTGGTGATCGCGCTGACGATCGCGCAGCGCCGGGCCCTGGCCAGCGGTGGCGCGCCCGGCGCCCCGCCCGAGCCGGTCGGCGCGCCGACGCCCGGCCTGGCGCCGGGCCCGCGCGCGCTCATCACCGTGCTCGTCGTCGCCGCCGCGCTCGAGGCGTTCGTCGCCGCGGTGGTCGAGGTGCAGTTCGCCGCCGCCCTGCGCAGCCGGGTCCAGGGCGACGAGCTGGCCTCGGCGCTGGCGCTGTTCTACGGCGTGAGCAGCAGCGTGCTGCTGGTGGCCCAGGCGCTGCTGGTGCCGCGGCTGCTGGTGAGCGCCCGCCTGCCGCTCACCGTCAGCCTGCACCCGCTCGGCCTGCTGGTGGCCCTGGCCGGCGCCATCGCCGCGCCCGGCCTGGCCGCGGTCATCGGCGTGCGCGCCCTCGACAGCCTGCTGCGCGCGGCCACCTCACGCACCGGCCAGGAGGTGTCGCTGTCGGCCCTGCCACCGGCGCCGCGCGCGCGCTGGAAGGTGCTGCTGCGTGGCGCCGCCACCCCGGTCGGTACCGCCGCCGCTGGCGCGCTCCTGCTGGCGGCCGGCTGGTCGCCGATCGGCCAGCGCGCGACCTGGCTCGCGGTCGCGGCCGGGTTGACCGTCGTGTGGTTGCTGGTGGTGCGCGCCGCCGCGGCGCGCTTCGTCCAGGTGCTCGCCACGCCGCTCGGCCTGGCCGAGCTGGCCGGCGCCGCCGGCCGGGCCACGCCGCTGGACCTCGACGAGGTCCGGGCCGCCGCCCTCGCCGCCGGCAGCGCCGGCGACGAAGGTGAACTCGGCCGCGCCCGCTTGCACCGCATCCACGCCCGCGCCGACGACCTGCTGGCGCACCTGACCGATCCCGACGCCGCGGTCCGCCTGGCCGTGGTCGAGCTGGCGGCGCAGGCGCCGGCGCCGGCCCTGCGCCTCGAGCTCGCGGCGGCCATCGCCTGCGAGGACGACGACGCGGTGTTCGCGCGTGGCCTGCACGCGCTGGCGGCGCTCGGCGATCGCAGCGCCTTGCCGCGCGCGCGCGACCGGGCCACCGTCGTCGCCCGGCTCGGCCAGGCCGTGCGCGCCGCCGAGCTGCACCTGGGCGGCGGGGCCGGGGCCGACGACGACGCCCGAGCCTGGGCCGAGCTGGCCGGGCGCGACGGCAGCTGGGCCGCGGCGATCGCCCGGGCCCGCCCGGACCTCGTCGCCGCGCTGCCACCTGGTCCGCTCGCGCGCGAGCCGGCGGTGGCCGGCCTCGGCAGCGGTCGGCCCGCGCTGATCGCCGTCGTCCTGGCCGAGCTCGACGATCCGACCCGGGCGCCCGTGGTGATGGCGGCGCTGGCCGACCTCGGCGGCGACGAGGCGCGCGCGCTGGCCGCCGGCCTCGACCTGCACGCGCTGACGCCGCCGCGCCGGGTCGCCCTCGGTCGAGCGCTGGCCGCGGCGCCGACCGCGACGTCGCTGCTGTGGCGGCTGGCCGACGACGAGGACGCCGAGGTCCGCGAGGTGGCGCTGCGGGCGCTCGGGGTCCACGCCGAGGCCGGCGCGGTGACCAGCGCCGACCGGGCGCCGTGCGAGCGGGCGCTCGGCCGCGCGCTCGACGAGCTCGAGCGTATCGTGGCCACCACGGGCGGGCGCGCGGCCCGCCCTCCCCTCCGCCGCGCCTTGCGCGCCGCCGCCCTGTGCGCCGCCGCCACCGGCCGCGACCCGCGCCCGCTGGTGGCCCTGCTCCGCCGCCTGCTGACCGACGACCGGCCGACCCAGGCCCGCGCTCTCGACGTGGTGCAGGAGGTCGCGGCGACCTCGCCGCGCCTGCTGGCGCTGATCGAGCGCTGGATCCGTCGCCCCGCGCCGAGCGAGGCCGCGCCAGCCGCCGCCGCGGCGTCGACCGAGCCGGGTGCCCTGGCGGCGCTGCTGGCGACGACCCCGGTCGCGCTCGACCTGCCGGATCGCCCGCTGGCCGCGCTGGCCGCCGCCGCCACCGTGCGCGCGCTGACCGACGGCCAGGTCCTGTTCGCCCGGGGCGAGCCGGGCGACGCCTGGTACGTCGTCGCCGCCGGCGGGCTGCGGGTCGAAGGCACCACCTCCGCCCCCCTCGGCGTCGGCGCCAGCGTCGGCGAGCTGGCGTTGATCGACGCCGGCCCACGCTCGGCCACGGTGCGGGCGGTCGGCGCCACCCTCGTGGTGGTGGTCGCACGCGCCGCCTTCACCTCGGTGCTGCTGCGCTGCCCCGACGCCGGCCTCGAGCTGGCGCGCACCATCGCCCGCTGGCCCGCCCGCCCGGTCACCACCGCGAGCGCGTGAGCCCGATCGACCCGGTCAGGGCGTGCAGCGCACCGCCGCGCCCGGGTCCATCGGACACAGGTCGGGCGACTCGGTGGCGTCGAGCGTACCGAGCAGGACCTGCGGCGCCAGCATCGGATCGAGCGGCTGGATGATCGTGATCATCGGGAAGAACCCCTGCGGATCGGGCCAGGCGCCGCTGATGTGCAGCTGCATCTGAGCACACGGGCCGCGGAGGACCCGGCGGTCCACCCCGCGTGGCTGGTCGCCCGGCCCCAGCAGCTCGAACGTCACACCCGGCACCTCCCCCCACAGGCCGACCACGCAGTCCCCGGGCGGCGGAACGGACAGGCCGAGCTGCGCCAGGGCGGGGCACAGGTCGCTGCCGCGGGTGGACAGGTGGCACGCGAGGCCACCCACCGTCAGCGCGCGCGACGGGGCGTCGATCTGGCACGACTCCGGATCGCTACAGGCGCCGGCATCGAGCGCGAGGTCGACGCACGGGAACGAGGGGTCGTTCGGGCCCAGCGGCAGGCACGTCTCCGCGAAGCGCTCCCCCGCCCCGCACAGGCGTTTGCCCAGGGCGCACGTGCCGGCCGGCCCGCTCGGCAGCACACACGGCGCCAGCTGGTCGCTCTGGCTCATCGGGTCGCAGTCGGTGTCCTTGCCCTCGCAGGCCTCGTAGGCGCCCGGGTTCACCTCGAACTTGCCGTCGTCGCAGTCGCACCGGGCGCTGACCGCGCAGCCTTGACACACGTCCGGGTCGACGTAGCCATCCGCGTCGACATCGGCGTCCGGCGTCACCACGTCGTCGGGCACGTCGGGATCGATCTGGGCGGCGTCGCAGGCCAGCTGGCCGCCGCGGGGGGTCGTGCCGTCGCAGTCGCCATCCCCGTCGCGCACGAACGCGCCGGTCCACGGCCGGGTCGCGCCGCGCTCGCGCCAGCGCACGCACGCGTGCGGCGTGAACTGCTCACCCTGGTCCGGCCGCTCGAGCGGGGTCAGGTCGACCTGATCGTAGCTCGGCCCGCCCGCCGCCGTGCTGTCCGCGCCCGGCGGCATCAGCACCACCTCGTACCGGCGCAGCTGGCCCGGCGCGAACTGCACACCCTCGACGACGCCGAACAGGTCCACGCTGGGCGCATCGAGCCCCTCGCCGACCGCGGCCACCCCGACCGCCCATGGCCCCGGCCGGGCGGGGTCGTAGGTGAGCAGGATGTTGAAGCCGTCGTGCAGGGCGGCCTCGTCGAGCAGGCGGGCCTCATCGTCGCCCTCCACGCCGCCGACGTACGAGCGCAGGTACTCGCGGGCCACCAGCGCGGTGCCGCCGCGCGGCGACGGCAAGCCGACGTAGACCTCGAGCGGCCCGGCCGGGGTCGCGAGCGGAATCTCGGCCGGCAAGCGGGCGACGATCAGCACCCCCACGGGGTCATCGCTGCACCCGGCCTGCAGCAGCGCGGCGCTCACCAGGCACGCGAAGGTCCTCATCCCGCGCAGTATCTCACGGCGGCCGCGGGCGCTGGTCGCTTCAAAGCGCCGGTGGCACCGCGACCGTGCCCGCGGTCACGTTGCGCAGGACGAACGCCAGCACCGCCGCCGGCACCGGGTTGTCGGCCCGGTCGGCCGCGGTGAGCGGGTCGATGTGGGTCTGGTCCGCTGCCACCACCACCTCGAAGGCGGCGACCTGGTCACGGGTCGCGCCCGCGCCGGGCCGGCCCGGTCCGACCGGCGCCGACCAGCGGGCCCGGACCTGCTCGAAGTCGGCCGGGCTGACCAGCTGGGTCGACACCGCCAGCACCGGCGCGTCGGCCAGGGCGCCGTCGAAGGCGCGCAGCCCGGCCGCGGCCTGCCAGCCATCCGGGGCGACCCGGGCCCCGCCGACCGCGGCCAGGTCGAGCGGCAGGCGGATCGGGAAGTACCACTCGGCGAAGTCGGTCGGGCCATCGACGAAGGTGTGGGCCAGGTTGGCCAGCGGCGTGACGTTGCTGGGATCCGCGGCCGCGGCGTCGACCCAGGTGTAGGTCGCGCTCGGATCCGACGGCCGGCTCAGCGCGGCCATGGCCAGCGGGTTGTCATAGCTCTCGACGGCGCCGCCGACCGCCTCGCCGGCCGACACCGCGGCGAAGGTGAGCGCGTTGGAGTCGTCGTCCATGGCCCAGCCGAGCGCGGCGGCGTTGCTCATGGCCGGGATCTCCGCCCGCGGCAGCAGCAACAGGTTGCCCAGCACCTCGTCGCGCCCGCGGTCGACCACCACCGCGTCGGGCGCGCGCAGGGCGCGCTGCGACAGCACGTCGACCCGCGGATACACCGTGTTGCCGAGCAGCGGCAGCTCGAAGTACTTGTCGCCGTCGCCGCGCAGCTCGTCGACCCCGGCCAGCCGGCCCAGCCCGGCGCTGGCGCCGGCGTGCCACTCGGCCTCGGTCAGCGGCGCGTCGGCCAGCGCGCCGTCGATGAGCACCACCCCGGCCAGCTCGTCGCTGCCGCGCGTGCCGTCGGAGAAGCGCCAGGCGGCGTACGCCTCGGCGAACGAGGCGCCCATCGAGTGCCCGACCAGCACGACGTGGCCCTTGCGGTCGGCGGCGGCGATCTGGGCGATGATCGCCCGGGTGTCCTCGGCGTGGGTGGCCAGGCCCCACTCGCTCATGAACCCGAGCTCGGCGTGCGGGCGCGGGCCGAGGTAACGCTGGCCGCCGATGGTGTCCTGCCCGAAGTACCAGGCGTCGGCGATCTCCGGGTCGCCCGCCGCCTCGGCGGTGTCGACGCCGAGCCGGTCCTCGAGCAGGTTGCCGCGCCGGTCGATGGCCCACACCTCGATGGTCTCGCCGGCCGCCGCCGCCCGCCGCACCAGGTGTCGGGCCAGCGGCTCGTACGACCCCCCGCCGCCGAGGAAGCCGGGCATCATGACCACGACCGCGCGCGCCGGCGCCGGCGGCGACAGATCGCGCCGGAACCGCAGCAGCTGGGTCCGGTCGAGCTCGCCCGGCGTGTCGACGCCGCTGACCGGGTTGGCCGGCGCGTCGGCGCCGTCGACCAGCACGACCTCGCGCCGGATGCCCGGCTCGGGCACGGTCGAGGTCGGCACCGTCATCGCCGGCCAGTCGCGTGGCCCGGGCGCCGCGTCAGGGGTGGCCGCGCCATCGTCGCCGCAGCCGGCGAGTGTGGCGCCCAGGAGCAAGGTCGCGGCGGTCAGCGCGGGGGTCGAGGTCGACATCCGCCGCACCGTAGCCGGTGCGGCCATCCGACGCCACCGCCGCCGCCGTTGCCTCTTGGTCCATCACGCGGTCGACACGCGCCAGGACCGCGACGATAGTCCGGGCATGGCGAACTACCGCGTCAAGCTCTCCTCCGTCCCGAAGGCCCCCAAGGCGCCGCCCCTGCTGCGCGAGTTCGGCGCCTGGCTAGCACGGCGGCCGCACGGGAGCCTCGGCTGGTTCGATGCGCTCGAGACCCAGGCCATCCCCGACGCGTGGGATCCGAGCAACGCCGCCCGCCTTCGCAAGGAGGCCTTCGCGTTCCTGTCCCTACCCGACGGTTCCTTGCTGGCGCTGCTGCGGATTGGCGCCGACAAGCCGCTGGCCGTGGTCTTGCTCGGCTCCGAAGGCGACCGCCGCACCGTGGCATCCAGCCTCGAGGACCTGCTGGTGCAGTGGGCGCGTGGCGAGACCGAGATCGACGAGCTCGACGACGCCGATGGCGCGGCGGGGCGCAAGGCGCTCGCGGCGTGGCTCAAGGAGCACAAGGTCCGGGCCAGCAAGTCGAAGCCGTTCGACTTCCAGGCCTGGCTCGACGGCGCCCCGGCCAAGCGGGCCGCTGCCCCAGCCGCAACCGCCACGCCAGCCCGCGCGCCGACCGCCCTCGCGGCGAAGCTCGGTCCAACGCTGCGCGAGCTGGCGTCGCTCATGGGGCGGAGGGCCGACGATCCCGCGGTGGTCGCCTTCGTCACCAAGCGGCTCGGCAAGAAGGTCCCGGCCGGCACCAGCGAGCGCAACGAATCCGCCAACGTCGAGGCGCCGAAGAAGGGCCTCGAGCTCCTCTTCAGCCACGACATCAAGAACGAGGCCTACCCGCCGATCCGGGTCACGGCCCAGTCGTTCGCGCCATACTTGCAGCTGGCCTGGGTCCGAGCGGAGGTCGCCGAGTCGGTCCTGGGCGCGCCGTGGAACGCCACCGATGAGACCGCGGTCATCGCGGCGCTTGGCCCCCCGACCGGACGCCGGCCCGAGTTCATGACCGACAACAAGGAGACCGTGCCGTACTGGAGGCACGAGCTCGATGCAGCCGCGGGCGTCGAGCTGCTGGTCGAGTTCTGGCGAAGGCTGCGGGTGACGATGCAGGTCCGAGCGGCGCGGGACCTGAGCAAGACCGGCGACGTCACGGAAGGCCTCTTCGTCGCCTGGGCCGCGCGCCGCGGCCTGCTCGACGTTGGCCGGTTCACCGCCCACGCCGACCTGCTGGCCCGGGTGAAGGCCGGGAAGGCCAAGGGCTCGGAGCTGGTCGCCGCCGCGCTGACACGGGGCCTGTGGGACGATCACCTGCGGGACCTGCCCAAGCTGCGCAGGACCGCCTACCAGTACTTCCACAACATGAACAAGATCTGGATCACCGCCGACCTCAAGAAGGTGTTCGGCAAGCGGCCGGGCCCCGGCGGCCACGATCAGCCCAAGGTCGACGACGACAGCGTGGACGCGGTCGACAAGGCCGCCAAGATCTTCGATCAGCGCTTCGCCGCCTGGCTGTAGCGCCAGGCGCCGCGGCTAGCCCGACAGGCCGGGCTGGCCATCCGCGGCCGGGGCCGCAAGCGTGTCTGCATCTCGGCCCTGCTCGACCGCGCCCAGGTCCCGCAGGCGGTCGCGGGTGATGACACACGCCTCGGCGCACAGGTCGTTGCCCCAGAACTCGCGGCCCTGCCGCACCGCCGCCACCCCGACCGAGCCCGACCCCATGAACGGATCGACGACGATCGCCCCGGGCACCGTGCTCTGCCGGACCAGCACCTCGCTCACCGCCGGCGGCTTCTCGGCCGGGTAGCCACCACGCACCCGCGGCGCGGTCAGCACGTCGGCCACCCCGAGGTCGGCCAGCTTGCGCTTGCCCTTCTCGAAGAAGAGGATGCACTCGTAGCGGGCTCGGTAGTGATACCCCATCCCGATCTGGACTTTGTCCCACACGATCGGCTTCCAGAACTTGAAGCCGGCGGCCTCGCCCAGCGGCTTGGCCACGAACATCGTCTCCGGGTCGCAGTACAGGTAGAAGTGGCTGTCGGGCCGCAGCACCCGGTACACCTCGGCGAACAGCTCG
>JAGPCO010000215.1 GCA_018058095.1 Kofleriaceae bacterium | reverse complement strand
CGACGTCGAGACGCTGCAGGTCAAGACGACCTACCAGGTGCCGCAGTACGTGCACGGCATCAGCATCGACTACTACGGCTACGTCTGGGGCGTGTCGATGGGCTCGCAGGCCTACCGGATCGACATCAACAACCCGAACGCCTTCCAGACCTTCAACGGCCTGGTCGGCGCCTACACGTACAGCGACATGACCGGCATCGCGCTCAGCAACGTCTCGCCGCAGTGAGGCGGGCCGCTCCGCGACGACGCGCCCTCGGCTGACCGGCCCACTCGCGGCGGGCTCGCTGCTCGCAGCAAAGCACACTGTGCGCGCATGCGCGCAATCTGCGATGCCGCGCGGCAGCGGGCGCTCACGCGCGTGACCGGCCCGCGGGACGCGAGAAAACCCGCAGGAGCGCGAGCGCTCGCGGGGAGATTTACTCCCAATCCCGGGGTTCGGCCCGCTAGGCTGCCGGTCGGCATAAGGAGTCGGACTATGCAGCGGACGAAGATGAGCGTGGTGACTTTGGTGGCGGGTCTCATGTCGGCGTGCGGCGACGAAGGCGGCCGCGAGGAGTCGGCGACGGCGACAGCGACGGCGACGGCGACGGCGACGGCGACGGCGACGGCGACGCTCGGGAGCGACGGTTCGACGACCCAGGAGAGCCCGACGGGGAGCGCGTCGGAAGGGACGACGGCGGGCTCGGTCAGCGACAGCGTGACGGGTTCGACGGGCGCGTCGGCATCGACGACCGGCGAGGTCACGGCGACGACGGCGGGCGACACGACCAGCGCGGTGAGCCTGACGGGGACGGACAGCGACGTCGGGACCACGGCGGAGCCCGGCACGAGCACGGGGATGATGATCCCGCCGGACCTGGGCCCCAAGTGTGGCGAGCCCGGCGAGCCGGACTTCTCGTACATCTGGATCGCCAACAGCCAGCAGGGGACGATCAGCAAGATCGACACGCAGACGCTGCAGGAGAAGGGCCGCTACATCGTGCGGCCCGACTCGGCGGGCAGCCCCTCGCGCACCTCGGTCAACCTGACCGGCGACGTCGTGGTCGCCAACCGCTCGGGCGGCATGACCAAGGTCTACGCGCGCCTCGACAACTGCGTCGAGAGCAACGGCATGCCGGGCATCCAGACCTCGACGGACAGCAACATCTTGCCGTGGGGCGTCGAGGAGTGCGTCGCCTGGTACACGCCGATGAACTACGTCAGCCAGCGCCCAGCGGCCTGGACGGCGGGCACCTTCAACGAGGACACCTGCGCCTGGGAGAACCAGAAGGTGTGGACCTCGGGCGTCAGCAACGGGCAGCCTGGCGTCACGGTGCACCGCCTCAACGGCCAGACCGGCGTCGTCGAGGACACGGTCCCGATCCCGAACATCAACAACGGCTACTACGGCATCTACGGGACCGCGGTCGACAAGGAGGGCAACATGTGGGGCTCCCAGCTCGGCCAAGCCTCGCTGGTGTTTGTCCACCACGAGACCCTCGAGGTCAAGACCTGGCCGATGGTCGCCAGCGGCTACGGCATGACGGTCGGGTCCAGCGGCTACGTCTGGACCTGCTCGAGCAACGCCTCGCGCTTCGACCCGCTGACCGAGACCTGGCAGACCCTGCAGGTCGGCGGGAGCGGCGGCTGCATGGAGGACGACAAGGGCACGCTGTACATGAGCGGCGGCAACAACAACATCGTCGCCATCGACGTCGAGACGCTGCAGATCAAGACGACCTACCAGGTGCCGCAGTACGTGCACGGCATCAGCATCGACTACTACGGCTACGTCTGGGGCGTGTCGATGGGCGCGCAGGCCTACCGGATCGACATCAACAACCCGAACGCCTTCCAGACCTTCAACGGCCTGGTCGGCGCCTACACGTACAGCGACATGACCGGCATCGCGCTCAGCAACGTCTCGCCGCAGTGAGGCGGGGCCAGCTCGCGTGGGGCCTCGCGCCGGCGCTCGGGATCTCCGGGCGCCGGCGCGGCTCGTTGGAGCCGGCGTTCACCCGCGAGTCGGCTAGCTCGCCGACTTGCCGCCGCGCGACTTCTCGGACGAGCCGAGGCCGTTTTGCTCGCCCAGGCTGGAGCTGCCCATGCCAGGGCTGCCCTGCGGCCGCTGGCCGTCGCCGCGCGAGGGCTGCTGCGAGCTACCGGACAGGCCCTGCGAGCTCTGCGAGCTCTGCACGTTGGACATGCCGCGGCCGCGGTTGATGCGGAGCTGGTTGTGCAGCTCGTTCACGCCGGAGATCTCCTCCACGAGGTCCTCGATCATGCGCTTGGTCTGGCGATCCTCGACGGTGCCGGTGAGCGTGACCTCGCCGCTCTGGACCTTGACCTCGATCTCCTCGGCGTTGATGTCGGGATGCTGGGTCAGCCGCTCGTTGATCTCCTCGGTCAGCCGCTCGTCGGAGCGCTTGTAGCCCCTCGGGCCGCGACCGACGAAGCGCCCGCGGGTCACGCCGCCCTCGCCGTGCTGGCTCATGCCCTGGCCGCCCTGCATCCCCTGGCGCGAGCTGGGCTCGTAACGGCCCATGCCGCTCTGGCTCATGCCCTGGCCGTACTGGCCGTACTGAGGGCCCATGCCGCCCTGGCCGTACTGGCCGTACTGAGGGCCCATGCCGCCCTGGCCGTACTGGCCGCTCTGGCCCATGCCGCCCTGGCCGTACTGGCCGCTCTGGCCCATGCCGCCCTGGTTCCTGCCCTGGCCGTACTGGCCGCTCTGGCCGCCTTGGCCGTACTGAGAGCCCATGCCGCCCTGGTACTGCGAGCCGCCGAAGCGGTCGGGGTTGGACTGGCCGCCGAAGCGGTCGGAGCCATGCTGGCCCATGTCATGGCCGCCAAAGCGGTCCTGGCCGTACTGGGAGCGCTGGCTGCCGAAGCGGCTCTGGTCCTGGCCGTACTGGGTGCCGCTCTGGGGGTAGCCGAAGTTGCCCTGATTGCCGTGGGCGTAGTTACCCATGCCACCCTGGTAGCCCTGGCCGCTGTAGCCGACGTTGTGGCCTTGCTGGCTGCGCCACGTCTCGTCGCCGTCCTGGCCGTAGTTGCGGAAGTCGCGGTTGTGGAGGTCGCCGCGTCCCTGGTCCTGGTCGTCGTTGAACCATGAGCGGACCGCGGTTCCGGCGCGTTCCATCAGGCTGCGGTCGTCGTCGCGATACGAGTCGTCGCGATCACGGCTGGAGAATCGATCCTGCTGGGGGTTACGGTTGTTGCGGTTCTGGTCGTCGCGCTCGTTGGTGTGGTGGTCGGATCTCATGGTTCCTCCAAAGCTCGTCGCTGGGTTTGTGAGTCCCCCGGTATCTGGGTCCTCGGTGCGCGAAGGTTAGGGGGAATCGACGGGTCGGCCAGACGCCGCGGCGCGGGCGATCGTGGCAATAAGGTAGAGCATTGAAATATGCACATTGCAGCGCGCTCGAAGGTCGAATCTGCGCAGCTGCCGCCAGCTGCCGCGTGGAAGCGACCGCCGCGCCGGAGCGGGATATTGTCGGAGTTGGACGATTTCATCGCCGCCGTCAGGGCGCAGGGGACGCCCATATCATGGGGTGATATGAACGATGTATCGGCGGGCAGTATCATCGCTGATCGCCAGAATTTGCCAGGCGAAACCTCGTACATTCACGATGTCACGGGCTCCATGTCCGCGCGTCTCGGGGGGGGGCGCCGGTGGCAGCCCCCCGGTGGCTTACCCGGTCACCACTGGCGGACGTCGCCTGGGGCCAAGGGCCAGCTGGGATGCGGCTCACACGGCAGTGCGCCGATGATACGTCATTGTGTCGGCGATGATGAGGCCGTCTACACACACGCGCAGCCCCATGTACGCACAAGAAATTAAAGAGTACGGTGCGAAATGACCCCCTGGGTCGGAGGCACCATGCGCAACGAACTTAAGACCTTGATCCTGGCTGCTGCGGTGGCCGGCTGCGGCGGCGACGACGGACGCGAGGAGACGGCGAGCGCGACGAACGGCGTCACGACCCCGGGTATCAGCACCACGCTGACGACCGGCGACAGCGCCCCGACGACCAGTGAGGGCAGCGGCAGCGGCAGCGGCGGCAACAGCAACAGCGACAGCCAGGGCACCGGCGACACCACGAACGACTCGATGGTCAGCGCCGGTGACGACGATGGCGTGACCAAGACCGACCTCGGCGCGCCGCCCGACTTCGGCGCCGTGGGCTGCGGCGGCGGCGGCATGGGCGGCGGCGACCCCGACTTCTCGTACATCTGGGTCGCCAACAGCCAGCAGAACACGATCAGCAAGATCGACACCCAGACGCTGGTCGAGAAGGGCCGCTACTGGGTCCGCCCCGACAGCGGCGGCAGCCCCTCGCGCACCTCGGTCAACCTCTCGGGTGACGTCGTCACCGCCAGTCGCGAGGGCGGCTTCTCCAAGTTCTACGCGCAGATCGAGAACTGCAAGGAGAGCAACGGCGTCCCCGGCATCCAGACCTCCACCGACTCCAACATGCTGCCGTGGGACCAGGAAGAGTGCCGCGCCTGGCACACGCCGATGGGCTACGCCAGCCAGCGACCGGCCGC
>JAGPCO010000151.1 GCA_018058095.1 Kofleriaceae bacterium | reverse complement strand
GCCCGGGCGCGGCGTCATCTCCGCCCCGGCGGCGCACCACCGCACCGGTCACCGGCGCCGGTGCGGCGGGGGCGGCCGCTCCGGCGGCGTCGGCCGGGGCCGGCGGGGGCGCGTCGATCCGGACCACGCGGTGCTTGATGACCCGGCGTGGCTTGACGTCCTCCTCGACCACGCCCTCGGCGTCGAGGCGTCGGGTCAAGGTCGCGCCGAGGCGGGTCGCCTCGGTCGACGCCGCCAGCGCGCTCTCGCGCGAGCGCAGGCAGTTGTCGCAGCGGCCGCAGGGAGGAGGGTTGTCCTCGCCCAGGTACTTGAGGATGACCTGGCTGCGGCAGCCCGGCGCCTTGACGTAGGTCAGGAGCGAGTCGAGCCGCTGCCGGTCGGCGATCCGCCGGGCCTCGTACTGGCGGGCCTTGTCGTGGATCTGGTCCGGATCTGGCGGCGGCACCGCGATCTCGAACAGCCCACCGTCGTGCTCGACGATGAAACCCTCGTCCTTGAGCAGGTTGAGCACGGTCCGGGTCCGCTGCGCGCCGACGTTGCTGGACAGGGCGATGTTGGCGATGTTGGGCGGGGTCTCGGCGTTCCGCCCACCCTCGCCGCGGAAGGCCTCGAGCGCCGCGAACACCGCCTTGACCTGGCGCCGGGTCGGGTAGGTGCCCGACAGGAAGTACTCCTGGATGGCGACGTCGTCGGGTGAGAACAGCAGCACGCAGCGGGCTGGCCGGCCGTCGCGACCGCCGCGGCCGGCCTCCTGGGCGTAGGCCTCGAGCGACCCGGGCACGTGGTAGTGCAGGACGTTGCGCACGTCGGCCTTGTCGACGCCGAGCCCGAAGGCGTTGGTCGCGACCATGACGATGTCCTTGCCGGACATGAAGCGCTGCTGCTCGGCGTCACGCTCGTTCTTGCCGAGCCGGCCGTGGTAGCGCGCGACCGGGATGCCCCAGCGGCCCAGGCTCTCGTACAGGTCCTCGACCTTCTTGACGGTGGCGCAGTACACGATGCCCGGGCGCGGCAGCTTCTTGAGCAGCGTGACCAGGGTCCGCATCTTCTCGTCCTCGTCGGAGAAGATGATCACCTCGTAGTGCAGGTTGGGCCGGTCGAACGTCGTCGTGACGATCGCCGCGTCCTCCATGCCGAGCTGGTGCAGGATGTCCTCCCGCACGTGCGGCGGCGCCGTCGCCGTGGTCGCCAGCACCGGCGGCCGGCCCACGTCCTCGAGCGCCTTGCGCAGCGACAGGTAGGCCGGGCGGAAGTCGTGGCCCCACTGCGACACGCAGTGGGCCTCGTCGACGACCAGGCGCGACACGCCGACCGAGCCGGCCGCGCTGCGCAGGAAGGTGCGGAACTCCGGGTCGGCCATGCGCTCGGGCGTGGTCAGCAGCAGCTTGCCGCCGGGCGACTGCACCATCTCGTCGACCTCGCGCCGCTGCTTGGTCGTCAGCGTCGAGTCGATGCGGACCGCGGCCACCCCCTTCTTCACCAGCTTGTCGAGCTGGTCGGTGATGAGGGCGATGAGCGGCGACACCACCACCGTCACGCCGGTCGAGACCACCGATGGCAGCTGGTACAGCAGCGACTTGCCGCTGCCGGTCGGCATCACCGCCAGCACGTCCTTGTCGTCGAGGATCTGCTCGAGCGCCTCGGGCTGGCCGGCCCGGAACGAGCGGATGCCCATCACCTTCTGCGCGACCGCGAGCAGGGCGCCGACCCGGGCCGACAGGCCGGCCGCCTCGGGCGGGCGCGGCGCGTCGAGGTCCAGGGTCAGGCCGCTGTGGATCGGCGTCGGCAGTGACGACGGGCCGCGTGCCTTGGGCGCGCGTGCCTTCTTCCCCGCCGCCGCGGCCGCCGGGGCCGCCTCGGGCTTGCTGGCCACCGTGGGCTTGCTGGTCGCCTCGGGCTTGCTGGCCGCCTCGGGCTTGCTGGCCGGGCTGGCCTTGCGGCGGGTGGTGGCCGCCGCCGCCCCGTCGTCGCCCTTGCCCGGGCCAGGCCTGGCGGCCTTGCTGGGCCTGGCCGCGCGCGCGCTGGCGGCAGGGGTGGCCGTCGTCCGCGACGGGGTGCGGGCCTTGGGACTCTTCTTCGAACTAGCTGCCATGGTGGCTCACGGGGAGGGCCGGCCTTGGGTCTGGCGCCTGTAGATGAGGAGCGCCAGCGGTGAAGACCAGCCACGTCAGGTGGCGGTACAAGCGGCCAAGAGACGGCGGCCCAGGACGGGCGGCCGGGAAGGGGCTGGGTGAGCAGGACGCTCTCCACGGGCCAGCCCCTTGCTTCCGTCGCCACACTAGCACGGGGGCTGCGGGCCGAAAGCAGCGGCCCGGGAAAAATGTGGCGGTGGTCCGCGGCCGATGCGCGGCGATCGACCATGGTACTAATCGGCCATGGACAAGGGGCGTCCGGTCCACGAAGCCGAGAATCGCCTCGAGCGCCTGACCGCGGATCGCGCCACCATCCTGGCCGAGGTCGAGCGGCGGGTGTTCGACCGCCTGCTGGCCGCCGCCGCGCGCGCGCCGGAGCAGTCGCTCGAGTACGTGCTCAACGACGTCGCCTACTGCGAGCTGCGGCGGCTGGAGGCCCCGGGCGCCGGCAAGGGCGCCGAGCGCTGGCGTGACCTGTCGCGCCGCCTGCGCGGCATGAGCGAGGCTGACAAGCAGCGCGAGCTGCGCGCCCTCATCTCCCACTACGGTCACGACGTGGTCGGCAACTTCGATCCGCGTGTGTACAAGTTCGCGACCGGGGTCGGCCCGTCCCTGATGGGCTTCCTGCTGTCGCCCATCGGCAGCGTGCGCGAGGGCCTCAGCGCCATGCGCACCCTCGAGCAGCGGGTCCAGGTCGACGGCGCGCTCGACGTCGTCCGCACCTGCGCCGAGCGCGGCACGCTGGTGGTGACGCCGACCCACTCGTCGAACATGGACTCCCCGGCCATCGGCTTCGCCCTGCTGCGCGCCGGCCTGCCGCCGGTGACCTACGGCGCCGGCAAGAACCTGTTCAGCAACCCGTTCATCTCGTTCTTCATGCGCAACCTCGGCGCCTACCGCGTCGATCGGCGCCTCCGCTTCGAGCTGTACAAGGACGTGCTCAAGGAGTACTCGACCGTGCTGCTCGAGCGCGGCTATCACTCGCTGTTCTTCCCGGGCGGCACCCGCTGCCGCTCGAACATGATCGAGAAGCACCTCAAGCTCGGGCTGCTCGGCACCACCGTCACCGCCTACAAGCACCACGTCGCCGCCGGCAACCCGGGCAAGCGCATCTACATCGTCCCGGCCACGATCAACTACCGCATCGTGCTCGAGGCCGAGACCCTCATCGCCGACTTCCTGGCCGAGGCCGGCAAGAACCGGTACATCATCGACGACGACGAGTTCTCGCGCCTGGGCCGCATCGTCGACTTCTTCCGCAAGATCCTGGCGCTCGAGGGCTCGGTCATCGTCCGCCTCGGCCGGCCGCTCGATCCGTTCGGCAACGAGGTCGACGACGACGGCGAGTCGCGCGACCGGGCCGGCCGCCTGGTCGACCCGGCCAGCTACGTGCGCGGCGCCGATGGCCAGGTCACCGACGACGACCAGCGCGACGCCGAGTACACCCGCACCGTCGGCCGCCGGCTGGCGGCGGCCTATCCGCGCCTGACCGTGTTCCACGCCACCTCCCTCCTGGCCCGCGTGCTGTACGACCGCGCCGCGGCCGGCGCCGGCACGCGCGACGTGTACCGCCTGCTCCGGGCCCCGGCCAGCGTGCTGGCCGGCTCGCTGGTCGACGTGCTGTCCGACCTCGACGCCCTGCGGGCCGAGCTGGCGGCGCAGCCGGACGCCGGGTCCGAGCACCCGCTGGTGGCCGGGATGTCGTCGACCGAGCTGGTCGACGACGCGCTGCGGGCGCTGGCCAGCTACCACAGCAAGGCCGCGGTCGAGCGCCGCGGCGATCAGCTGGTGATCACCGACCTGAACGTCCTCTACTACTACCAGAACCGCACCGCGCACCTGGTCCGCCGCGCCGGCCGCGCTGGCGCCGGAGGGGCGTCGTGAGCCGGCGCGCGGACACCGTCGGCGTCGTCGGCGCCGGCCCGTTCGGGACCGCGCTGGCGTCGGTGCTGGCCCGGGCCGGGCGCCGCGTCGTGTTGTGGTCGCGCGACCCCGCGGTGGTGAAGGCCATCAACCAGGATCGGCGCTGCCCGCGCCTGCCGTCGGCGCCGCTGCCGGCGCCACTCGAGGCCACCGCCGACCCGGCGCTGCTGGCGCGCGAGGCCCGCTTCGTGGTGCTCGCCGTGGTGTCGACCGACGTCAAGGCGCGCGCGCGCGAGTTCGGCGCGGTGCTCGACGGCTCGCACCTGGTGGTGCACGCCGTCGGTGCGCTGGCGACCCCCGACGACGAGCGGGTGTCGGAGGCGGTCGCCGCCGGCGTGCCGACCCTGCGGATCGGCGCGCTGGCCGGGCCGGCCCGGCCCGAGGACCTGGTCAGCGGCGCGACCGCGTCGATGGTGATCGCCTCGGCCTTCGACGAGGTCATCGCCGAGAGCCGGCGCCTGCTCAACGTCCCGCCGGCGCTGCGCCTGTACGGCTCGCACGAGCTGGTCGGGGTCGAGCTGGCGTCCGCGCTGTCGTGCGCGTACACGGTCGGCCTCGGCCTGGCCGACGGGCTCGGGGTCGGCGTCGGCGCCCGCGCCGTGCTGGTGACGCGGGCCATCGCCGAGGCCAGCCGCCTGGGCGAGACGCTCGGCGCGACGATGCGGCCGTTCGCCGGGCTGGCCGGGCTCGGCAACCTGCTGGTGCGCGGCGCGGCCGGGCGGGGCGACGCCGACTACGAGCTGGGGCTGCGCCTGGCCGGTGGGGCGGCGGCGGCGGCCCAGCCGGCGACCGAGGGGGGCCGCGCGGCCCTGGCCGGCGACCGCATGGCGCAGCGCCAGCGCGTCCGCATGCCCGTGCTGTCGGCCATCGCCGGCATCGTCGCTGGCCAGATCGACGCGACCGGCGCCGGCCGGCTGGTCGCCGACACCGTCGCTGCCGAGGAATGAGCGCGCTCGATCTGCCGGCGAGCGGGCTGGCCGGGTGGCCGCGGGCGCGCGCGCAGGCGCCGCGCTCGCTGCGCCGGCTGGCCACCCTGGCGATCGCGGTCACCGTCGCCGCCACCCCGCTGACCTGGTGGCTGGTGCACGGCGATCCGCACCAGGCCCACGCCGCCACCCTGGTGGTCACGCCGATCGCCCTGGTCGCCATCGCCGCCCTCGGCTGGTTGGTCCGCTCGGCGGTCGTCACCTTCGACGGCGTCGCCCTGCGCTGGGTCGTGCTCGGCGTGGCCTTCGCCGTCGAGCCACCGCGGCTGCGTGGCGCGACCGTGTACCGCGATGGCCTGGCGCTGCAGGTCGGTCGGGGCAGCCCGTGGTTCCTGGCCCACCGCGACTGGGACGGGCTGGGCCTGGTCGTCGACGAGCTGGTCGAGGCGGCGGTGGTGCCGACCACGGCGCAGGCGCGGCCGGCCCCATGGCGGGCCCGGATCCAGAGCTATGGCCGCGTGCTCGACGGGCTGGTCGTGGCGGCGATGCTGGCGGCGATCGTCGTCGTGCTGACGGCGGCGTGAGCACGGGCCGCGACGACGGCGCGACGACCCGGGAGGTCAGGGCAGCAGGCCGGTCTGGCCGAGGGCGGCGCCATCGGCGAGGCAGGTCACGGGCACGGTGAACGGGCCGCCGCCGAGCTGGGTGTCGACCACGACGTTGTAGGTGCCGGGCGGGCAGTCGAGGAAGCCGACCCGGGCCTTGCCGGCGAACGCGGTCGACTGCTCGAGGTTGCGGGTCAGGTTGCCGATGGCGCTGAAGAAGAACGGGCCCTGGACCCCGGGGACCGGGGCGCCGGCCAGGTCGACCAGGGTGATGTCGCCGGTCGGTACGCCGACCAGGGGCGCGCCGAGGTTGTCGACCAGGTTGACGTAGACCACCGCCGTGCCGAGCGTGGCGGTGAGGCCGACCGCGCCATACTGCACCGACGTCTGCTGGCTGGAGGTGACGTGCAGGGCGACGCCGGCGAGCGCCGCCGTCGTGGTGCGGGTGCCGTGGTGGGTGGTGCGGGCGCCGACCTTGCTCACCACCAGGCCGAACGGCAGCCCGGTCGGGACCTCGACCGAGAACGCACCGGTGGCCGGCGCCGTCGAGGTGCTGGCTGGGGTCACGCCCTCGGTCGTCACCACACCATCGCTGGCGACGCCGCTGTAGTAGTCGGTCAACGTGCCGGCCACCGCGACGCGCTGGGTCGGGATGGGGGCCGCGTCGGCCGGGGTGCCGCTACCGCCGCCGCCACCGGCGTCGACCGTCTGCGGGTTACCACCCCCTTCGATCGTGCCGGTGCAGGCCGTGGCGAGGAGCAGGACGAGGGCCGGGGTGAAGCGCATGGGGGGAGTCCTTCGGTGACGAGGCAGACCAGGAGCGAGGCGGCCGGCGGTGAGCCGGTCGCGGTGGAGGAGGCGCAGCGGGTGCGGGCGCGGGGCGCGATCCGCTCAGATCGGGGCGCCCTGCTCGATCCACGCCAGGATCTTCTTGTAGTCGTTGTCCTCGACGGTCAAGAAGGTCGCGTTGGGGTGGTTCTGCAGCGCCGGCGGCAGCTCGTACAGCGGCTTGGTCAGGATCAGCGAGTCGGCCGGCGTCAGCAGGCTGACCACACCCGGGCGAGCGATGATGGCGGCGTGGACGTTGGCGGCCAGGTCGTCGAAGCGGATGGGCGCCAGCCCACCCTGGTTGTGGCAGCCGACGGCGGCGCAGGCGCGCCCGGCCGGGTTGATCGCCGGGCGCTGCAGGATGGGGTAGATGTCCGCCGTGAAGGTCAGGTTCATCAGGCCGCCGCCGCCGCCGCCCATGTCGCCGGTCGCGGCCAGGGTCAGGCCGTCGGCGGCGCAGGTCACCGGCACGGTGAAGGTCTGCGGCTGGTTCTGCGCGTTCTGGTAGTTGACCTTGATCTCGTACGAGCCGACCGGGCAGTCGAGGAAGCCGACCCGGGCCCGTCCGGCGACCGCGGTCGACACGGCCAGGGTGGCGGCGTCGACCAGGTTGCCGGTCAGGCCGAAGAAGTACGGGCCCATCACGCCGGGCACCGGCGCGCCGAGCGCGTCGACCAGGGTGATGTCGGCCAGCGGCACGCCCTCGAGCGGGGTGCCGTTGTTGCGGACCAGGTTGACGAACACGGCGGCGGTGGCCGGGACCGCGGTCAGCCCGAGGCCGGTGTACTGGTTGAGGACCTCGGCGCTCGAGGCGATGTACACGTTCTGCCCGGTGACCGGCGTGTCGGTGATGGCGATCGGCGCGCTGCGGGTGGTGCGGAACGCCGGCTTGCTGGCGTTGAGGAAGAAGGTGCTGCCGGCCGGGATGTTGAGGGTGAAGGCGCCGAGGGCGTCGGAGCTGCCGGTCGCGGCCGGGGTCACCCCCTCGGCGGTCAGGCTGACCTCGATCGGGGTGTCGCCGAAGTAGTCCATCGCGGTGCCACTCACGGCGATCATGTTCTCGGTCACGATCGGCGCCGCGTCTGGGCTGCCGCTGCCACCACCGGCATCCGGCGTGCCGGGGTTGTCGGTCGGCGGCTGCGCGACGCAGGCAGAGGCGAGCAGCGCAGCGGACAGGGCGAACGAGGTTGAGCGCATGGCCCGACCTTCATCAAGCCGTGTGCCAGCTGCCGCGCTGTCACGCCGATGCAATCTCGGTAGCTTGCCCCTGGGTTTCGCCCCCCATCCCTGGGAGGGCAGTCCCCAGCCCTGTTGTCAGCAACACCCACATGATAGCGATCTCACCGAGCAAGTACGCAGACCACGGTCGACGTCGGGTCGGGTGCGCGACCGCCCGGCGAAGGCGGTTCGTCCCGAGCCGATCCCGGCGAGGGCCCCGGCCCCCACGACCACCGTCGGTCGGGCCGCGCGCTTGTCTCGATCGGGGCCGGCCCGTATCTTCCGCGCGTTCGCGCCGGCGTGCCGGCGACGAGGAGGCCGCCGATGTTGCCCGCACAGCTCCGCGACGCGTTCACCTTCGATGACGTCTTGCTGGTGCCGCAGTACAGCGAGGTGCTGCCGCGCGACGTCGACGTCTCGACCCACCTGACCGCGGCCATCAAGCTGCGCATCCCGCTGGTCAGCTCGGCCATGGACACCGTGACCGAGGCCGCCACCGCCATCCGCATGGCGCGCGAGGGTGGTATCGGCTTCGTCCACAAGAACCTCACCATCGAGCAGCAGGCGCGCGAGATCACGCGGGTCAAGAAGGCGCAGTCGGGCATCGTCGTCGACCCGCTGACCATCACCGCCGATCGCCTGCTCGAGGACGCGCTGGCGATCATGCGGCAGTACCGCATCTCCGGCCTGCCGGTCATCGACGCCGAGCGCCGCCCCATCGGCATCCTGACCAACCGCGACGTGCGGTTCGAGCGGCGCCTGACCCAGCCGGTGCGCGACCTCATGACCAAGACCCCGGTCACGGTCAAGGACGGGGTCGGGCTGGAGGCGGCCAAGGAGATCCTGCACAAGCACCGGATCGAGAAGCTGCTGGTGGTCGACGGCGACGGCCGCCTCAAGGGCCTCATCACCATCAAGGACATCGAGCAGGCCGAGGCCCACCCGCTGGCGGCGACCGACGAGCTCGGCCGCCTGCGCGTCGGCGCCGCGGTCGGCGTCGGCGGCGACCGCGAGGCCCGCATCGACGCCCTGGTCGCGGCCGGGTGCGACGTGGTGTGTATCGACACCGCGCACGGCCACTCGCGCGGCGTGCTCGACGCGGTGCGCGCGGTGCGGACGGCGTTCCCGCGCCTGCAGCTGGTCGCCGGCAACGTCGCCACCGGCCCGGCCACCCAGGCGCTGATCGAGGCCGGCGTCGACGCGGTCAAGGTCGGGGTCGGACCCGGCTCGATCTGCACCACCCGCATCGTCGCCGGGGTCGGTGTGCCGCAGCTGACCGCCATCGCCGACGCGGTCGCGGCCGGGCGCGCGGCCGGCATCCCGATCATCGCCGACGGCGGCATCAAGTTCTCGGGTGACGTGGCCAAGGCCCTGGCGGCCGGCGCGACCACGGTGATGATCGGCTCGCTGTTCGCCGGCACCGACGAGGCGCCGGGTGAGGTCATCCTGTACCAGGGCCGCAGCTACAAGGCCTACCGCGGCATGGGCTCGATCGGGGCCATGGCCGAGGGCAGCAAGGACCGCTACTTCCAGAGCGACGTCGACTCGGCCCAGAAGCTGGTGCCCGAGGGCATCGAGGGTCGGGTCCCGTACAAGGGCTCGCTGCGCGAGTCGCTGTACCAGCTCGTCGGCGGCCTGCGCTCGGCCATGGGGTACCTCGGCTGCGCCAGCATTCCGGAGCTGCACGACAAGGCGCAGTTCGTGAAGATCTCGTCGCAGGGCCTGCGCGAGAGCCACGTCCACGACGTGATCATCACCAAGGAAGCCCCGAACTACCGGGTCGAGTAGGGCGCATCACCCGGCGGCGAGGCCGAGGCGACACGCGACAAGGACAGCACGATGAGCAAATCCAGCCAGGGCAGCCACCAGAGCATCCTGATCCTCGACTTCGGGGCGCAGTACACCCAGCTCATCGCCCGTCGCATCCGTGAGCAAGCGGTGTACTGCGAGATCCACCCGTTCAACGTCGGGCTCGACAAGATCCGGGCCATGGCCCCGACCGGCATCGTGCTGTCGGGCGGGCCGTCCTCGGTCTACGACGACGGCGCGCCGACCATCTCGCCCGAGGTGTTCGCGCTCGGCGTGCCGGTGCTCGGCATCTGCTACGGCGCCCAGCTGACCGCCCGCCTGCTCGGCGGCCAGGTCCGCCCGGCCGACAAGCGCGAGTACGGCCGGGCCGGGGTCGAGCTCGTCGCCAGCTCCGACCTGACCGCCGGCTTCGCGGCCGGCGAGGAGCTGACGGTGTGGATGTCGCACGGCGACCACGTCGAGGCGCTGCCGCCCGGCTTCACCCAGATCGGTCGCTCGCCCAACTGCGCCATGGCCATCTTCGCCGACCCGGCCCGCAAGCTGTACGCGGTGCAGTTCCACCCCGAGGTGGTGCACACCCCGCGCGGCGCCGAGCTGCTCGGCAACTTCCTGTTCAAGGTGTGCGGCTGCCGGGGCGACTGGTCGATGGCGTCGTTCGTCGAGGAGTCGGCCGCCCGCATCCGGGCCCAGGTCGGCGCCACCGGCCGGGTCATCTGCGGCCTGTCGGGCGGGGTCGACTCCAGCGTGACCGCGGCGATCCTGCACAAGGTCATCGGCGACCGCCTGACCTGCATCTTCGTCGACAACGGCCTCTTGCGCCGGGGCGAGCGGGCCCAGGTCGACAGCCTGTTCCACGATCACTTCAAGATCGACCTGCGCATCATCGACGCCGAGGACCGCTTCCTGACCGCCCTGGCCGGGGTGACCGACCCCGAGGCCAAGCGCAAGATCATCGGCCACGAGTTCATCGCCGTGTTCGACGAGGAGGCCAAGCAGATCGACGGCGCCCGCTTCCTGGCCCAGGGCACCCTGTATCCCGACGTGATCGAGTCGGTCTCGTTCAAGGGACCGTCGGCGGTGATCAAGAGCCACCACAACGTGGGTGGCCTGCCCGAGAAGATGAACCTGGCCCTGGTCGAGCCGCTGCGCGAGCTGTTCAAGGACGAGGTGCGGGCGCTCGGCGCCGAGCTCGGCCTGCCGCGCCACCTCCTGTGGCGGCAGCCGTTCCCGGGCCCGGGCCTGGCGGTGCGTTGCCTGGGCGCGCTGACCAAGCCCCGGCTCGACGTGCTGCGCGCGGCCGACGTCATCGTCGAGGAGGAGATCCGGGCGGCCGGGCTGTACGAGTCGATCTGGCAGTCGTTCGGCGTGCTCTTGCCGGTCCGTTCGGTCGGGGTGATGGGCGACCACCGCACCTACGAGGAGACCCTGGCGGTGCGGGCGGTCCACTCCAAGGACGGCATGACCGCCGACTGGGTGCCGCTGCCGCACGACCTGCTCGCCGCCATCTCGACCCGGGTCATCAACGAGGTGCGCGGCATCAACCGCGTCGTGTACGACATCACCTCGAAGCCGCCGGGGACGATCGAGTGGGAGTGAGTCCCCGCGCATGGGCACCTCGCTCGACGAGGGCCCTGACCGGCGGGGAAGGGCCGGGCCGCCTGGCGCGTTGGTTCGCCATGGTCTGGCCCGTGTGTGTGGTCCTGGTGCTGGTCGGCCTGGCGGCGCCGGCGGCGGCGGCGCCTGGGCCCGGCGTGACCGGGACGGCCGGGCCGGCCACCGTCGACTGGAGCCGCGGGCTCATCATCGTGACCACCGTCGGCATCGCCGACCGGCGCGCGCCGTCCCCGGCGTCGGCGCGGGCGGCGGCGCGGCGGCGGGCCGAGGAGCAGGCCGGGCAGGCGCTGGCGGCGGCGCTGGCCGAGCTGCCGTGGGCCGGCGCGCGACCAGCGGCGCCCCCGGCGGCGTGGATCTCCCAGCACCGGGTGGTGCTGGCCGAGGAGCTGGTGCCGGACGGCTCCTGGCGCCTGCAGATCGGCCTGCCCATCGAGGCGCTGCGGCAGCGTCGCGATGGGGTGCGCGTGGTCGCCCCGGGCGCGCCGGCCGACGCCGTCGCCGCGGTGGTGGTCGACGCCCGCACGGCCAAGGTCACGCCGCGGGCCGGGCTCGCGCTCGAGGTCGGCGGCAAGCGCGTGGTCGGGCCGACGGTGTGGGTGCGGACGGCGCCGACCGAGACCGAGCTGCCCGGACCACGCGCCAACCTGCGCGCGCCCCGGGCGCCGGCGGCGCGGTCGGACGTGCTGGTCGCCGACGGTGCCCTGGCCAGCGCGGACCTCGGTGGCGCCCTGATCGTCGTCGTGGTAGGTCGATGAGGAGCATGCAAGCACGGCCGGGCACCAAGCGAGCGCGGGCCGCGGGACGGCGCGGGGCGTGGGTCGCGGTGCTGGTGCTGCTCGCCGCCAGCCCGGCCGCGGCCGAGGAGCTGTCCTTCACCGTGCCGGGCAGCGCGGCCAGCGACGCCGCCGATCCGCGGGTAGCGGCGCTCGACGAGGCGTTCGCGGCGGCGACGCGGGAGGCGCTGGCCGAGCTGATCGGGCGCGGCGAACGGACCCGACGCCGCGCCGAGCTCGATCGGGAGGTGGTGGCGCGAGCGCGCCTGTGGGTCGCGTCGTACCGGGTCGCGCGCGATCGCACCGAGGGTGAGCGGCGGGTGCTCGAGGTCGTGGTCAAGATCCAGCGCGACAAGCTGGTGGCGCGCCTCGGCGAGCTCGGCGTGCCGGTGGTGGCCGAGCCTGGCCCCGGCGCTGGCCCCGGCGCTGGCGACGGACCGGCCACGCCGGCCGCCGGGCCGGCACGACGGGCCACCGCCCTGATCCGGGTCACGACTCCGGCCGGGGTGGTCGCCAGCTACGGCCGCGCCGCCGCCGTCGACGTGCCGGGCCTGGCGCCGCTCACCGTGGCCCTGCGCGCCTCCGGGCTCGAGGTCGTGCCGGCCCCGGCCACCGGGCCAGCGCCTCGCACCGGCGGCGAGCTGCCCCTCGACGACGACTCGGCGCGGGCGCTGGCCGGCGACGCCCGAGCCGAGCTGGCGGTGGTGGTCGGCGCCAGCGCCGGCGCCGCGGCCCGGGTCCGCGGCAGCGGCGCGACCGCCAGCCTGGCCACCGCGCGCCTGCGTATCGTCGATCGGGCGGGGGTGGTGATCGGCGAGGGCGGGGCGGCGGCCGGCGCGTACGTCGGCGCCGGGGCCGACGGCGCTGCGGTGCCCGGCCTGGCCGCGGCGACCGCCGTGACCCTGGCGCTGGCCGACGCGCGCCCGGCGCCGGCCACGACCGGTCCGGCCGCGGGTCCGGCGGTGGCAGGCCCGGTCGCCCGCGCCGGCGAGGTGCTGGTGCAGCTCCACGGCGACCAGACGCTGTCGTGGCGCTGGGTCGGCGCGGTGCGCGACGAGTTGACCGCACGCAAGGCGGTGGTGTCGGTGCGGCGGCTGAGCGGCGTCGGGGTGACCCTGGCGGTGCGCACCACCGACGCGCCCGCGGCGCTCGCCCGCGCCCTCCGCGGCCTCGAGGCGCGCAGCCCGGGCGCGAGCGTCCGGACCCGGGCGGTCGGGGTCCGGGTCGAGGTCTCGATCTCCGGGCCAGCACCCGGCGCGGGGCTGGCACCTGCGCCGGCGGCGGGCGCGCGGCCGTGACGCCTCGGCCGCGTCGAGCCCCGGGCCCCCCGGTCGCCGGCGGCATCACCGCCACCGCGGCCCCGGTCGCCGGCGCCATCGCCGTCGTGCTGGCCCTGGGGGGCTGTGGCCCGCGCCACGTGGCCGGCCCGGGCGTCGACGACGATGACGCCATCGTCACCATCGTCACCAACGTGGCCGGGGCCGAGGTGTGGGCCGACGGCGTGCACGTGCTCGATCTGCGCGGCACCCGCGGCAAGATCGCGTTCGAGCCCGGGGTCCACCGCGTCGAGGTCCGGGCCGACGATCACTTCGCGGTGTTCACCGAGCTCCGCCTGGCCGCGCGCGAGCGGCGCGAGCTGCGGGCCGACCTGGCCGAGCGCTTGCCGTAGCCAGCGCCGCGTCGTACCACTGCGCGGTGAGCCAGCCGCTGCCGACGCCTCCGCCGACCCGGACCGACGACGAACGCCAGGTGGTGCGCATGACGCGCTGGCTGCTGATCGTCGCGCTGGTGGTGATGGGCTTCATCGTCCTCCGCTTCGTCGCCCACGTGATGGGGCCGGTCCTGGCCGCCCTCGGCATCGCCTACCTGCTCGACCCGGTGGTCGAGCGCCTGGTCGCGCGCGGCATGAGCCGGGCCCTGGCCACGCTGCTCATCCTCGGCGGCTTCCTGACCGTGGTCGCGCTGGTGATCATCGGCCTGGCGCCCCGAGTCGGGCACGAGATCAAGCTGTTCGTGGCCGACCTGCCGCGCCTCATCGACAACCTGGCGACGTGGGCGTCGTCGACGTTCGGGGTCGAGATCCCGCACGACTGGCGGGCCTACCTGGAGAGCGCGGAGTTCAAGAGCATGCTCGGCGACGCCAGCGGGCCGCTGCGTGACGTCGCGGTGGCCGCGCTCAGCGGCGCGGCCGGCCTGCTCGCGTTCCTGGCCGAGCTGCTGCTGGTGCCGGTGTTCGCGTTCTACTTCCTGGTGGCGTGGCCGACCATGACCGAGCGAGGTCTGGGGCTGGTGCCGCCGCGCCGGCGGCGCAAGGTCGCGGCCCTGCTCGGCGAGATCGACGCCGTGGTGTCGGGCTGGGTCCGCGGTCAGGCCATCGTCACGGTCATCCTGTCGGTGCTGTACGCGATCGCGTTCACGGTGGTCGGGATGCCGCTCGGGGTCGGCATCGGCGTGGTGGTCGGCCTGCTCACGGTCATCCCGTTCGTCGGCACCTTCGTCGGAGCCGCCATCGCCCTGGCCATCACCCTGGCCGACGGCGGCGGCCTGTCCCAGCTCGGCGTCGTCGCCGCCATCATCGGCGTGCTGCACCTGCTCGAGGCCATGGTGCTCACCCCCAAGATCGTCGGCCACCGGGTCGGCCTGTCGGAGTCGGCCGCGCTGTTCGCGGTGGTGGCCGGCGGCAAGGTGCTCGGCTTCGTCGGCGTGCTGCTGGCGGTGCCGCTGGCCGCCGCCATCGCCGTGCTGATCCGCCACACCGTCCGGCTGTACGAGCGCACCGAGTTCTTCGGCGACGAGGCCGACGCCGCCATCCCGGTCACCCCGGCCATGGCCGCGGTCATGATCGAGCCCGGGCCGGTCGGCGCCGGGCCGGCCTTCGCCACGCCGGGTGAGGTGACCGACGCCGACGGCGACGGCGTGCCCGACGGCGAGCGGCGCTGAGCGGCGAGGGCGCGCGTGGTCAGGCCGGCCGCACCGCGTCGAGCTCGGCCGCCATGCCGCCAGTCAGCATCAGGCGCCACATCCGGAGGTCGCCTCGCAGCGACCACACCGCGTGCTGCGGGCTGCCGAAGGTCGCGGGGCGGTTCTTCTCGAACACGTAGTGCCCGATCCATGCCATGCCGTAGCCCATGACCGGGGCCGCCAGCAGCGCGGCCGGGACGACCGGGGCGACCGCGACACACGCGATCGCGGCGGTGGTGCCGACGAAGTGCAGGCGGCGGCAGGTCGAGTCGAGGTGCTGGCTGACGTAGTACGGCCAGAACTCCTCGAACGTGGACGGCGACGGCGACGCGTGATCCATCCCGATTCAGTACACCAGGGCGGCGGGCGCGTCGACGACAACAGGCGGGCAGGGTGCGCCAGTGGGGCCGGGGCTGCCCTTGGGGCCCGCGAAGGGGGACGTATCGCCGGGCCGGGGATGCTCCCTCGTCGCGCCTTGCCCGCGCGGCGCCTCGTTCGCGAGCTCCGTTCGACTCGCCCCCTCGCGGGCCCTTACGGCACGATCTGCAGGTACGGGCGGGTCGCGCCGCCGGCGTCGTCGGGGGCGTGGCAGTACCAGTCGTCCATGTCGCCGGCCGAGCTGGGCACGATGTCGTAGGTCTGGCCGGGGCCCATCGGGTTGTCCTGGTGGGGGAAGCCGGCGATGCCACCGTTGGCGTGGATCTGGACGTCCTGGGTCGAGCCGTTCTTGATCCGGTAGGTGGTGCCGGCGCGGATGCGGCGCGGGTTGTTGACGCGGATGGGCTGGCCGGCGGCGTCGCGTGGATAGGTGCACAGGCCGCCGGTCACGGTCACGGTGTCGGTGAACACGTTGGCGACGGTGACCGCGGCGGAGCCGGCCTGTCCCGACTGCGAGGTCGCGCTGTAGGCCACGGCGACGGTGCTGGGGCCAGCCTGGCCGTCCGAGGGGATGGTGAGCCGCAGCGTGGCGGTGGCGGTGCCACCGGCCGGCACCGTGATGGATGGCGCCGGATCGAACGCCGTGGCCCAGCTGGTCGGCACGCCGGTCGCGGTGAGCGCGACGTCTCCGGTGAAGCCGTTGACCGAGGTCAGGCTGACCGTGAAGGCCAGCTC
>JAGPCO010000042.1:53441-54900 GCA_018058095.1 Kofleriaceae bacterium | reverse complement strand
GGCAACGCGACCTACAGCCGTGACGGGGTCAACGCGGGCGCCACCGCCAAGGTCGATCGCGACGCCGAGGGCAACGTCACCGGCGGCGGCACGGTCAACGCCACCATCCACCGCGGCGGCCTCGACGCCGGCCTCAGCGCGGTCGGCAACGTCGACAAGGACGGCGAGCTGACCGGCACCGGCGGCGCCAACGCGACCTACACCCACGGCTCGTTCACCGCCGGCGCCAGCGGCCAGGCCGCGCTCGCCGAGGGCGGTCAGGTCACCGCCGATGGTGGTGTGCGCGCCCAGTACGCCGACGGCACCACCACCGCGGCCATCGATCTCACCGGCAAGCGTGCTGCCGATGGCACCACGACCGGCCATGGCACCGCCCGCCTCGGCGCCGGCAAGGACGGCATCACCGGCGGCGTCGAGCTCGAGGGTGACCTCGACGCGCAGGGCCGGGTCTCGGGCCACACCGATCTGGCTGCCGGGTACAACCGCAACGGCCTCGACGTCAAGGGCAGCGCCAGCGCCAAGCGCGACGTCGATGGCAGCATCATCTCTCACCAGGACGTCGGCGCGACCTACACCCGCGATGGCATCAACGCCTCGACCGGGGTGCGGCGTGACGTCGACGCCGACGGCAACGCGGTGACCCAGGGCCACGTGGCGGCCGCCGCCAGCCGCAACGGCCTCAACGCCAACGTCCGCGCCGACGGCAAGATCGACGCCGACGGCAACGCCACTGGCGAGGGTAAGGGCACCGTCGCCTACACCGGCCACGGGGTCAACGCCAGCGCCAACGCCAACGCCAAGGTGGACCAGCACGGCGAGATCACCGGCGTGGGCACCGGCTCCGCGCGCTACAGCAACGGCGGCCTCAACGCCGGGGTCTCGATCGACGGCAAGCACACCGCGGACGGCAGCAGTGGCCTGACCGGGACCGCCGACGCCCGCTACACCAGCGGCGGCTTCAACGCCGGGGGTAAGGCCGAGGCCAAGATCGACGACGATGGCGAGCTGACCGCGACCGGCGTCGCCGACACCCGCTACACCGGCCATGGCATCAACGCCGGCGCCAAGGTCGAGGGCGCCCGTGACGCCGCCGGCGCCATCACGTCGGGCGCGACCGGCGACGCCGCCTACGCTGGGCACGGACTCAACGCCCGGGTCGATGCCAAGGCGGCGCGCGCCGGCGACGGCACGGTGACGGGTGATGGCAAGGCCGTCGCCGACTTCAGCAACGGGCCGGTCCGCGCCCACGCCGAGCTCACCGGCTCCCACGCCGACGGCGAGACGACCGGCGCCTACGACGTCGACGCCGTCGGCGGCCACTACGCTCACCTGCGCGAGAAGGGCACGCTCGATCGCACGGGCCGCAAGAGCAAGGTCAGCGAGCTGGAGATCGGGCCGCAGCAGGTCGCCGCTCGCAAGAAGCGCGAAGACGAAGACGCCGACGGCGACGAGGGCTAGC
>JAGPCO010000042.1:29423-53341 GCA_018058095.1 Kofleriaceae bacterium | reverse complement strand
GCTAGCTCTGGTGGCCGTGCGCGCCAGGCCGGATGGCTGGGTGCGCCGGTGCCTGACCAGAGGGCTTGCCGGCGGGCTGGGCAGCCGCGGTTAACCGCAGGAGATCACGCGGGGCGAGCCGGGTGCGTCCCTTGCAGCGGACCGAAACATGCTGCTCCGTGCCCTCTCGCTCCTGGCCGCCGCCTGCTTCGTCCCCGCCTGCGTCGCCACGTCCGACCCTGACAAGGGGGCCGAGGACGACCTGCCCGATGGCAAGGACGACAGCTTCGGCAGCCCGAGCAACCACGGTGAGCTGCGGTTCGCCGGGGCCAACCAGGCCGCGTTCACCGATGCCGAGGGCTTTCACGCCTGGACCTTCCGCATGGCTGGCGCCGGCAAGGTCGACCTCAGCACCGAGCTGGGCGCGCCCAACCTCGACACCGTGATCTACCTGTACAAGAAGGGCAGCACCGGCCGCTGGGGCCAGGCCCTGCACCGCAACGACGACGCCAGCAGCACCACCGCGGCGTCGCGCCTCAAGGTCGATCTCGTCAGCGGCGAGTACCGCCTGCTGGTGAAGGCGTACAAGCGGACCCAGCGCGGCGCGTTCGCGGTGCGGGCCGCGTGCACTGGCGCCGGGTGTCCGTCGGCGGCGCCGGCGTGTGGTCCGGCCGCGACCCTGCCGGCCGACACCGGGTACGGCGGCAGCTGCGGCAGCAAGCTGGCGGCGATCTACGAGTTCGGCGCGGTCGACGTCTCCGCCGAGACCGAGACCTCGGTCGCCGACCGCTGCAACCTGGGCGAGCTCGAGCGCAAGGCGGTCGACTACTACAAGGCGTACTGGGACGAGGTCAGCCCGCTCGACGAGGACGCCGGCCTGACCGTGACGACGCGGGTCCTGGGCGGCACCGGCAGCGGCGGCGGCTCGGTGATCGACGTCAGCGACGGCGGCGACGAGTCGGCGATGAGCTTCGTGTTCGACAGCGCCGGCAAGCTGGTGGTGCTGTACCAGGACAACCAGAGCCCCGACGTCCGCTTCTCCTGCCGCACCAGTGGCGCTCGCATCGAGCTGCCGCTGGTCGAGGACTGCGTCGGCGCCCTGGTGCACTCGATCCCGCACGGCGACGGCACCGAGGAGGACGTGCGCTTGACCGCGGCCACCGGCAACCTGCCGCTCGGCCTGGGCGGCGAGGTGCGCGGACCGATGCGGCGCTACGCCGCCAGCCGCGCCGTCGCGGCCACGGCCCAGGTCAGCGCCGTCGGCGCGCGCTGGACCGACCCGGCGGACCCGGCGGCGCGCCTGACGATCACCGCGGCCGGCAAGCCGGCGACGAGCTACCTGGCGACGTCGGGCCTGATCGTGCTCGAGGCGCCGGCCGGAGCGGCCGCGTCGCTGGTGTGCGCGGCGCCGTGAGCTGAGGCCACCCGGCCTCCCCTGGAAACAAACCGCCTGTCCCGTCGGCAGAGCCGCCGGCACGGGTTCTTCAGCCGCCTGCTAGCACGGGCGCGCGGCGAGCCGAGGTCCCGGTGCGGGCGCATCGGGCGCGGCCGGGCCGGGCTGCGGTTGCGCGGCGGTCGGCCCGAGCGGGCGAGTCTCCCAGCTGGCGCGATCGCAGGTCACGTCCACCACCTGATGGACCAATACCTGCGACCCGACCGGCTCGAGGAAGGCCTCGACGCCGGTGTGGCCGCGGAGGGTGTAGGCGAGGCGGTCGCCACACCGCACCGGGACCAGCGCGCGGTCGAACAGGAACAGGGGATCGGCACCTCCGCTCGCGCGCCGCTCCGGCGCGCCGATCAGGTGGAGGCTGCCGGCGCCGACCTGGCAGCTGGCCGGCACCGCCCCCAGGCTGGCCAGCAACACCGTCGGCGAGGGGAACGACGTGGTCGCCGTCCCGTCCTCGAACCGCTCGACCGTGCCGAAGCGGCGGGTGAGGTCCTCCAGCGTGTAGGCCGGGGCGTCGTGCAGGACCGGCACCAGCCGGGCCGGCGGATCGGGATCGAGCGGGCGCAGCACCACGACCTTGCTGGCCGGCAGCGCCGCGCAGCGCCGCCACCGGGTCGCGCTGGCGAGGTCGGCGAAGTAGCCGGCGACGACCACGACCTGACGCGGGCCGGCCTCCACCCGCACCGTCGAGGCCATCGTCAGCCACGGGTAACCCGGGCCGCGGGCGACGCGCGGGACCCGGGCCGCGGCGCGCTGGGCCCGCCCCAGCGAGGTGCTCGGCCCGACGATGACGGCGTGGCTGGCCACCGGCGAGCTCCCATCGCTCAGCGTCGGCGTGCGGCCGTCCCACCAGCCGGCCGGAAGGCGGCCCGGGCAAGTCCGGGCCGCGACCAGCGTGGGGTCAGCGACCTCGGCCCGCGTGCTCCGGCTGGCTGCAGCGCCCAGGCCGAGCACGACGAGCGCGGCAGGAAGGAACGTCGCCGGTCCGGATCGCATCGGCGGCCTCAGTCCAGCGTGGTCGTGCCGTGGACGGTGACCCGCGCCGCCAGGGCCTGGGCCTGTGTGGGCGGCAGGTTGGGGTTGCCGGTGATGGTGAGGTCGGCGCCGACCTCGGCCAGGCCGTCGAGGCCAGTCAGGCTGGTCAGGGCGGTGTTGCCGGTGATGGCCAGGTCGCCTGAGATGGTCGTCAAGGCGCCGAGGCCGGCGAAGCTGGTCAACATCGGGTTGGCGGTCACCGTCACGGCTCCGCCGACGGCGGCCAGCTCCGGGAAGCCGCGCAGGTCGGGTAGGCGACCGAGCTGACGCAGGACGATCGCGGTCGTGGCCGAGCGCAGCAGCGGGAAGTCGACGCTGCCTAGCCGCGGCAACCCGACCAGCTCGACGCTCTGGGTGGCGAAGGTCAGGCGCGGGGCGCTGATGCGCTGCAGCACCGCGTCGTTCGACACCAGCAGGCTGTTGATGGTGAGCAGGGCCGGCAGGTCGAGGCTGACCAGGGACGCGGCGCCGTCGAGGCGCAGGAAGCCTCCGACGGTGGCGAGGGCCGGCAGGTCGAGGCTGGCCAGGGCCGGGTTGCCGTCGAGGATGAGGCGGACGTCGACCTTCTCCAGGCTGGGCAGGGCCAGGGCCGGCAGCGCCACGTTGCCGCTGAGATCGAGCAGCACCACCGTGCGCAGCTGGGCCAGCGCGCTGGCGTCGACCAGGCTGCGGTTGCCGGTGATGGTGATGGTGCGGGTGGTCGCGGTCAGGTTGTCGAGCCCGGCCAGACTGGTCAGCCCGCCGTTGTTCGACACGGTCAGGGTGATGGCGGTCTGGGTCAGGCCGTCGAGGCCGCCGAGGTCGGGCAGGGCGTCGTTGCCGACGATGACGACGGCCTCGGCCCGCTCGAGCGCGCCGAGGGTGCCGAGGTCGACCAGGGACTCGTTGCCCTGGACCAGCACGCGGCGCCCGACCTCGCGCAGCGCGCTCAGGCCGGCCAGGCTGGTCAGGCCGGGGTTGCCGGCGATGACGACGTCGCCGGTGACGATGCCGAGGCTGGGCAAGGTCAGCTCGGTCGCGTCGCTGCCGGCGATGACCAGGTCACCCTCGACGCAGTTGGCGCTGGCCAGCGGGGCCAGCTCGGCCGCGCTGGCGACGACGATGGTGCCGGTGACGATGGTGCCGCCGCCGCACTGGACTGGGGTCACGCCGTTGCAGACGTACTGGGTGGTGGTGATCTCGGCGTCGTCGAGGTAGCCGTCCCCGTCGAGGTCCGGCCCGGTGTGGATGGCGGCGCCGCCGGCCTGGCAGTGCGCCCCGGGCGGCTCGGAGTCGACCCGCACCGCGGTCGGGCCGCCGCCGGCGTAGATCGGTCCTGGCTCGCCGCACGCGGCGGAGAGCCCGAGGCTGACGACGAAGGTGAACGGGCCCAGGCACTTCCCCATGCGTCGAGCATGCCGCGTCCGTGCCGGCGCGGGTGAGGAAAAGCTCGTGGCCGGCGGCCGAGCGGTCAGGCCTTGCGCTTGCGCTTGCGCAGCGGCCAGGTCACGAGCTTGAACAGCACCAGCGCGGCGATGCCGGCCAGCACGCCGACGACGAGCTCGGCCACGGTCGGGCCGATCGCCTTCACGACTGCCCCGGCGCCGGCGGTGTGCTCGACGATGAGGTGGTGCAGGGCCGGGATGCCGTGGACCAGGATGCCACCACCAACCAGGAACATGGCGACCGTGCCGGCGAACGACAGGAACTTCATGAAGCGAGGCGCGAAGGCGAGGATGACGCGGCCCAGGCCGGCGCTGCCGGGGCGCCGCATGAGGTGGATGCCGAGGTCATCGAGCTTGACGATGCCGGCGACCAGGCCATAGACGCCGATGGTCATCACCACGGCGATGCCAGCCAGCACCGCGGCCTGGGTGCCGAGCGGGCGGGTCGCGACCACGCCGAGCGAGATCACGATGATCTCCGCCGACAGGATGAAGTCGGTGCGGATCGCGCCCTTGATCTTGTCGCGCTCGAGCGCGACCAGGTCGACGCTGGCGTCGGTCGCGGCGGCGTGCAGGGCCTGGTCGTGCGCTTCCTCCTCGGGGTCGTGGAAGAACTTGTGGGCCAGCTTCTCGACCCCCTCGAAGCACAGGAACAACCCACCGAGCATGAGGAGCGGGACGATGGCCCATGGCGCGAGCTGGCTGATGAGCAGCGCGGCCGGGACCAGGATCGCCTTGTTGAGCAAGGAGCCGCGGGCGACCCGCCACACCACCGGCAGCTCACGCTCGGCCGAGATGCCGGTGACCTGCTGGGCGTTGAGGGCGAGATCGTCACCGAGCACGCCGGCGGTCTTCTTGGCGGCGATCGACACGTCGTCGAGCACGGTGGCGATGTCGTCGAGGAGCATGAACAGGCTGGAGGCCATGGCGCCCCATGGATAGCGCGCCCCGGCCCGGCGTGAAGCCCGCACGGGCGCCTTCCTGCGCCAGATGTGGGCGTGGCGCCCACCGCCGGATCGGGGGCCGGGCCAGGGGCGCCGCCGGCCTGGTTTGGCTACAATCGACGGCGCGGCGGGCTCGGCGCTGCCGCGACCATCATGGCCAAGCGCGACTCTCGCCAGGACGATGACGAGCCCGAGAAGTCGGGTGAACACCGGGTCGATCGCGTGTTCTCCACCCGCGAGGCCTCGGGCGCGGTGCCCTTGCCGCGCAGCCCGGCCGGGACCCGCGCGCCGGGCCGCCCGGTGCGGTCGACCGTCGAGGGGCTGTCTGGTGAGGCCGAGCTGGCGCTGCGGCACCAGCTGTCGAAGCTGCAACGCCAGCTGGCCGAGGCCCAGCGCGAGCTGGCGCAGAAGGCCGACGAGCTGTCGATCGCCGCCGAGCAGCGGGTGGCGATCGAGGCCGAGCGCGACCAGATGGCGGGCGGCCTGCTGGCGTTCGAGCGCCGGGTCGCCGAGCTCAAGAACAGCGTCCTGGCCGAGCAGCACCTGCGGCTCGACGCCGAGGCCAAGAACGACACCACCCTGGCCGAGCTCGACGACCTGCGCATCCTCCGGCTCGAGGAGCGGGAGGCGCTCGAGGAGCGCCACGCCGCGGCGCTGGCCCAGGCCCAGGCCGAGGCGTCGGTGGCGATCGCCGCCACCGACGACGTCCGGCAGCGCGCGGCGACCGAGGTCGAGGCGGCGCGGCGCGCGCTGGTCGAGGCGCAGGTCGGGCGCGACGCGGCGCTGGCCGCCAAGCACGAGGTGATGGTCGAGGCGCAGCGGCAGATCGAGCTGCAGCAGGTCGAGACCCGGCGCCAGGTCGAGGCGCAGCAGGCCGTCGTGATCGAGGTCGAGGAGCAGCGGGCGCAGGCGGTGGCGGCGGCCGAGCTGCGCCGGCAGGCGGCGGTGGCGGCGGCCGAGCAGGCACGCGACGCGGCGGTGGCGGCGGCCGAGCAGGCGCGCGACGTGGCGGTGGCGGCGGCCGAGCGGGCGCAGGGCGCCGCGGTGGCGGCGGCGGAGCAGGCCCGGGCGCAGGCGGTGGCGACGGCGGAGCAGGCGCGCGACGCGGCCCAGGTCGAGGCGGCCGAGGCGCGAGCGCGGGCGTCGGCGCTGGAGGGCGATCGGGCCCGCCTCGAGCAGGACTTCGCGCGTGCCGGCGCCGGCTACGCCAAGGCCAGCGAGGAGGCGCGCGAGGCGCGCGAGCGGGCCGCCGCGGTCGAGCGGCAGCTGGCCGGGCTCGAGGAGAAGGTGCGCGCGGCCCAGGGCGAGGCCGAGCGGGCCCGGACCGAGGCCGACCGTGCGCGCGAGGACAGCGAGCGCGCCGGCGAGCAGGCCCAGGCCGCGCGGCAACGCGCCAGCCACGCCGAGACGCAGCTCACCACGTCGCAGCAGCACCTGAGCGCCGCGCGCGACGCGCTCGCCACCGCCGAGGCCCGCGGCGAGCGCCTGGCGGTCAGCGTGGCCGAGTCGCTCGGTGCGCAGCAGAAGCTGCGCGACGAGCTGGCCGCGCTCAAGGCCCAGCTCGACGAGGCGCGGGCGAGCCTGGCCGCGTACGAGACGCGGGTGGCCGGCCTCGAGGAGGACCGGCGGCGCCTGCTCGAGCACCTGCGGGCCGGCTTGGCGCTGGTCACCGGCGCGACCGGGCCCTGAGCGGACCCTGACCGGGCACTGAGCGGACCCTGACCGGGCACGGGCACGGGCACGGGCACGGGCACGGGCACGGGGCAGGCTGCCGGTGGCAGCCTGCTAGCGGTTCTGCGGGAAGCCGAGGTCGACGCCGCGGAAGCGCGGGTCCGGCCAGCGCGAGGTCACGGCCTTGGTCCGGGTGTAGAAGTGCACGCCGTCGCGGCCGTAGATGTGGTGGTCGCCGAACAGCGACGCCTTCCAGCCGCCGAACGAGTAGTACGCCATCGGCACCGGGATGGGCACGTTGATGCCGACCATGCCGACCTGGACCTCGTGCTGGAACTTGCGGGCGGCGCCGCCGTCGTTGGTGAAGATGGCCACGCCGTTGGCGTAGGGGTTGCTGTTGACCAGCTTGATCGCCTCGTCGTAGCTGCCGACCCGGGTCACGCCGAGCACCGGCCCGAAGATCTCGTCCTTGTAGATCGACATGGCCGGCGACACCCGGTCGAACAGGCTCGGGCCGAGGAAGAAGCCGCCGTCGCGCCCGGCCACCTTGAGGCCGCGCCCATCGGTGACCAGGGTCGCGCCCTCGGCCACGCCGGCGTCGACGTAGCCGGCCACCTTGTCGCGGTGCTGCTTGGTGATGAGCGGGCCCATCTCCGAGCCGGCCTCGAGGCCGTCGCCGACCTTGAGCTTGCCGATGCGCTCCTGCATGAGCGGGATGAGCTTGTCGGCGGCGCCGCCGACGGCGACCACCATCGAGATGGCCATGCAGCGCTCGCCGGCCGAGCCGTACGCGGCCGACACCGCGGCGTCGGCGGCCAGCTCCATGTCGGCGTCGGGCAGCACGATCATGTGGTTCTTGGCGCCGCCCAGGGCCTGGACCCGCTTGCCGTGGCGGGTGCCGGTCTCGTAGATGTACTGGGCGATCGGCGTCGAGCCGACGAACGACACCGCGGCCACGTGCGGGTGCTCGAGCAGGCGATCGACCGCGACCTTGTCGCCGTGGACGACGTTGAACACGCCGGCGGGCAGGCCGGCGTCGGCCAGCAGCTGGGCGCAGAACATCGCCGCCGACGGGTCGCGCTCGCTCGGCTTGAGCACGAACGTGTTGCCGCAGGCGATGGCCAGCGGGTACATCCACATCGGCACCATGGCCGGGAAGTTGAACGGGGTGATGCCGACGACCACGCCGAGCGGCTGGCGGATCGAGTAGCTATCGACCTCGGTCGAGACGTTCTCGCTGTACTCGCCCTTCTGCAGGTCGGCGATGCCACACGCGAACTCGATGACCTCGAGGCCGCGGTTGACCTCGCCGAGCGCGTCGGCGGTGACCTTGCCGTGCTCGAGGGTGAGCAGGCGGGCGAGGTCGTGCTGGTGCTTGTCGACCAGCTGGCGAAACGCGAACAGGATCTTGGTGCGGCGGGCGATCGAAACCGAGCGCCACGTCTGCGACGCCTTCCACGCCGACTCGACCGCCTCGTCGACGACGGCCGGCGTGGCGAAGGCGACCTTGGCCTGGACCTCGCCCGTGGCCGGGTTGAACACGTCGCCGTGTCGCTCCGCCGCGCGCTCGTGCTGCTTGCCGTCGATCCAGTGAGAGATGATCTTGCTCGCCATGGCGGACGAATCCGTATCACGGCGCCCGCCTGCGCACCCAGCTTTTCGCACCGGCCCACAGGGCCTGGCCCTGAGCAGGGACCGCCCCAATATCAGCCGTTTACCGGGGCGGAGCCCTTGCCGGCGGCGGCGGCCGGGACACAGTCGAGGCGAGGACCACATGTTCCATCCCAGCTGCTCCCGCCTGCCCGTCCTGGCCTCCATCGCCGCGCTGTCGACCGTCGCCGCGACACCCGCCACCGCCCGTCCGCGCTTCGCCGCGACCTACGAGGCCGGGCCGGGCTACGTGTTGCAGAACGACAACCGGTACGGCGACGCCGGCACCCCGTACGAGGCCGCCGACGTCGGCCAGCAGGCCAACCTGGCCCGGCTCGAGCGCACCACCGTCAGCATGGCGCTGGGGCGGCATCGCCTCATCGCCCTGTACGCGCCGCTGCAGCTGTCGACCCGGGTCGCGCTGGCCAGCGACCTGCGCTTCCGCGACACGCTGTTTCTGGGCGGCACGGTGGTCGACCACCTGTACCGCTTCGATGGCCTGCGCGCGTCGTACCTGTACGCGCTGCGCGAGGGCGACCTTTCGGTCGAGGTCGGCGCCTCGCTGCAGGTGCGCGACGCCGACGTCGCCTTCACCAGCGTCGACGGGCGCCAGCGCGCCAACCAGACCGACATCGGCCTGGTGCCGGCGCTCAAGGCGCGCGCCACCTGGGCCCCCGATCGGACCTGGGCCATGCTCGAGGTCGACGCCAGCTCGACGTTCGGTCTCGTCGGCGACACCAGCGGCGGCCTGTACGACGTCGCGCTGGCCGTCGGCTACCCGGTGCGGCGCGACGTCGACGTGTACGCCAACCTACGCCTGCTCGGCGGCGGCGCCGAGGTGCCGGCCCAGGCCATCGACAACTGGGCCAACTTCGTCTCGGCCGCCATCGGCGTGCGCCTGACGCTCCGTCCGTGACGGCCCGCCCGGCGCGGGCTGGCCTGGTCGGAGCACGCGGCGTTCACCCGGCGCCGTCGGCCTGGGCGTCGAGCCAGTCCTGGGTGGTGGCGACCACGACCTCGACCGAGCGCTTGAACTCGGTCACCAGGTAGCGCTCGACGCGTGGGCCGAGCACGCGCAGGTCGACCGAGACCTGGCCGTCGTGGTGCCAGCGGACCAGGCCGCCGTCGTCGCGCAGCGACACCCGGGACAGGATGCTGGCGCGCGCGGCCCGGCCGGTCGGCTGCACCCGCACGGTCATCACGCCGTCGGCGGGGGACCAGCGGATGATCTCCTTGCACGGGATGCCACCCGGCACCAGCGGGCGCAGGAAGGCCGGCAGCTGCCGGTTCATGACCAGGCGCGACTCGCGCCGGGTGCCGTGCTCGTCGACGGTGTGGGCCAGCACCTGCCGGTCGCTCACCCCGAGCGCGGCGTCGATGGCCGCGGTCACCGCCGGGTCGAAGTACGCCGCCACCACCGTCGCGGTCGACGGCGAGCGCAGCGTCTGTTCGAGCTCGAACTCGGTCACGGCGGCGGACTATCGGCGCGCCGACCGGTCCGGTCAACGGCGAGCCGGGCACTCCGAGCCCGCAAGCCATGCGCCGATCAGTTCACCGGCGGCCAGGCCGTCGCGATCGCCACGCTCAGCGCCGGCGGCGGCCCTTCCACGGCGCCACCAGGGCGGGCTTGCCCGCCGCGACCCGGCGCGCCAACGCCTCGGCGTCGACGTCGTCGATGCACCACTCGTCGTCGCCATCGCGTGGGTCGCCCTCGATCATCGCCACCCCGCGCGGAAGCACCGCGCGCAGCGCCGCCTTGTGGCGCGCGTCGGTCTCACCGACGAACGGGTACGGCCGACCGGCGACGACGTGGCGGGCGTCGCCCAGCACCAGCGGGGCCACGACCCGGCCGTGGACCCGGACCGAGTGGTACTTGGTGTAGACGAAGCCGGCGCGCAGGTCGCCCATGATCTCGGCGCAGCCGTCGTTGTCGCGCCAGATGCAGTCGGTCTCGACCGTGACCGAGCCGTGCACCTCGAGGAAGGCGCTGCTGACCAGGCGCTGCGCGTGCAGATCGCCGGTGACGATGACCACCGCCTCCGGGTCCATCCAGTCGTGGTACAGGCCCGCGACCTCGAGGTCGCCGCGGACGACCAGCAGGCCGAGCCAGGGCGCCCGGCCGGTGTGCAGGCTGCGCAGCGTCAGGTCACCGTCGTGCACGACCAGGTCGACCTCGAGCGCCTCGGTGCGCGACTGCTCGACCAGCCGCTCGGCGACGCGGCGCACGCTGCGACCGGCGTGGCGGCCCGTCGCCACCTCGTGCACCACCGCCAGCAGCTCGGGCGGCGTGATCTGGCCGCGCTTCCAGGACCGTCCGGGCACCTTGCTCATGGCGCCCAGGGTAGCAGGCCGTCGCCTCAGGCGGCCGGGGTCGGCGCGGTCGGCGCGGTCGGCGCCGCGGCGGCGCCCTTGGTCAGCTCGCGCATGGCCTGACGGCGGCCGGCGATGAGGTGCCAGGCCAGCACCCCGAACAGGCCCATGAAGAAGATGCCGATGTAGACCGTGCCCATCTGCGGGTAGCTCTCGGTCGAGAAGTTGGCGATCTGTTTTCGCCCGAAGATGGCGGGTGTGAAGGGTTTGATCTTGAGCGGGGCGTCGGGATCGAGGTTGTGCCCGAAGACGTACAGCTTGTAGACGAAGCGGCCGAACGCGAAGGCGCCGATGTAGCTGCCCAGCACGACCAGATCGACCAGCGCGCGCACGTTGCCGATCACCGCGCAGCGCAGGGTCAGGACGATGAGCAGCCCGAGCGCGAAGGGGATCCAGTCGAGGTCGGCCAGCTCGGCGCGATCGATCTTGCGCATGCCGATGTAGTGGTTGAGCGTGTTGATCTCGGCGATGTGCTGGCCCTTGTTCCCGCCATCGACCTTGTGCGTGTAGATCTCCATGTACAGGCCCTTGGGGTACTGCGGGGCCTGCATCGAGATCCGCCACAGCGGAGCGGTGAACGACAGCACCAGCGGGATGGTGATCACCAGGAGGATCAGGCGCGACCAGCCAAACAGCGGTCGATCGAGGAAGGTGTAGAACTTGTCGAGGGCGAGGCGCATGGGGAGCTCCTGAGCGGGGCCAGCTAGATCCGGTCGGCGCGGCGGAAGCCGAGGTAGGCCAGCCCGAACGCGCCGAGGCCCACCGCGGCCGGCCAGGCCACGCCGAGCACGAACAGGGCCTGGCCACCGACGCGATTGGCCAGGTAGAAGCCGACCGGGCCGAAGGTGCCGAGGTCGGGCTGCAGCTCGGACAGGAGGGCCAGGCGGGCCGCCTCGACCGGGTTGATCGCCGCCAGCGTGAAGACCGCGTGAGGGTCGAGGCGCCAGCGCAGCATGGCGCCGATGAGCCCGAAGTCGAGCAGGGCCACGCCGAGCGCCCACACCAGGATGACGTAGGTGATGACCCGGGCCGGGTTGCGGACGAAGACCGAGATGGCGGTGCCGATGCCGGCGAAGGCCAGGAGCAGCGCGGCGGCCACCGCCAGCGCGCGGCCGATGAAGATCCACGGCACCGGGTCGCCGTGCCCGAGCTGGCCCCACAACCCGACGGCGACCATCACCAGCGCCAGCGGCAGGACCAGGGCCAGGTAGCGCACGACCGCCACCGCCAGGAGCCACCGGCCGGGCGACAGCGGCTGGCTGAACAGCAGCTCGAGCGATCCATCGTCGCGCGCGCGCTGCACCGCCGGCGCCAGGGCGATGAGGGCGATGAGAGGCAGCACCAGCACCAGCGCGTGCGCGAACGACAGCAGGACCCGGCTGGTCCCGGTGAAGCCGAGGATGGCCGACTCGCGCACGCCGACGGTCATGAGCGCGACCGCCAGCACGGTGTACACGGCGAGGCAGAACCAGACCCAGCGCGACCGCAGCACCTCGGCGGCGTCGAGGCGGGCGGCGGCGCGCAGCTCGATCCACGCGCGGCCGCGCGGACGGGCGGACGGGCGCGGCGGGGCGGACGCGGCCTCGACGTCTGGCCCGGGCTCGGTCTGGCGCTCCGGATCGGCGGCGAACGTGGGTGTCGTCGGGCCGGGCGCCGGGGCCGCCATGCTGATCGCGCTCATGGGTGTACCTCGTGAAGGCCGTGCCCGGGGCCACTGGCAGCGCCGGCCGGGGCTAGCCCGCTCGCCTTGGCCGCGACCTCGGCCCGGGCCGCCTCGAAGCTGAGCGCACCCGGCGTCGCACGGTCGACCGCGGCGAGGCCGAAGCTCATCGGCGTGATCGCCCCGGGCTGGAACGCGACCTCGGCCTGGTCGAGCCAGCGATCGGTGTGGGCGTGGTGGAACCACAGGTGGTGGATGCCTGGGTTGCGCTCGGCCAGGTAGCGAAAGGCGCAGCCCGGGTCGTCGAACGCCAGCACGGCGCCGTCGGTGGTGATGAGCTGGGCCGCGAACGCCGGCTCCCCGACCAGCATCTGGCAGTGCGCGCACGGCTGCTTGTGCCAGGTGATGGGCTGGACCTCGTCGGGCAGGGCCTGTCCGCCGCGCACCACCAGGGTGATGCCGACGGCGACGGCGACCAGCGCGAGCGCCGCCCCGAGCTTCCACCACGGCGGCTCACGCATGGCCGACCTCGCGCTGCAGCTCGACCAGGTCGACATCGCGCACCACCAGGTCGAGCAGGTCGGGCCCGAGCGCCCGGGCCGCAGCTGGCACCAGCTCGACCTTGGCGGCGCGATCGACGCCGCGGCGCCACCAGCCGTTGCCGCCAGCGGTGAAGCCGTTGGCGGAGAGCCAGCCGGTCGGGTCCGACGCGACCTGCAGCTCGACCAGGGTGCCGACCCGGCGCGCCAGGTAGTCGCCGGCGGGGCCGTCGTAGCTGAGCCGTCCGTCCTCGAGCGCGACGACGTGATCGACCAGGGTCCGGATCTCCTCGAGCCGGTGCGAGCACAGGATCAGGGTGGCGCCGCTGGCGCGGTCGCGGTGCAGCTGGAAGAACCGGCTGCGGGCGTCGGCGTCGAGGCTGGCGGTCGGCTCATCGAGGATGAGCAGGTCGGGGCGGGCCGCCATCGCCAGCGCGATGAGCAACTTCTGCTTGGAGCCTCCCGACAGGGTCCGGAAGGGGCGCGCGGCCACCGTGGCCAGGTGCAGGTCGAGCTGCTCGGTCAGCTCGGCGATCTCGGTCACCGCAACGCCCCGCAGGTCGGCCACGGTGCGGACCAGTTCGCCGCAGGTCGCGGCCAGCTGCGGCGCGATCTGGGGCACGTAGCCCAGGCGCGGCGCCAGCATGGCCCGGTCGAGCGGCGCGCCGTCGACGTGGACCTGGCCCCCATGGCCGACCAGACCGAGCAGGGCGCGGATCAGCGTGGTCTTGCCCGAGCCGTTGGGGCCGATCAGCGCGACCCGGGCGCCGGCCGGCAGCGTCAGGTCGAGCGGGTGCAGGGCCACGACCTTGCCGAACCGCTTGCTCACGCCACGCAGCTCGAGCTTCACCGGGTCCTCCGCGAGCCGACCGGCCAGCGCGCGTCGAGACGCGGCGCCGGATCGGACAGGATGGGCTTGGGCTGGTACAGCGGGTCGAGGTGGCCGGCGGCGTCGACCATGGCCATGGCCAGGGTGCCGCGCAGGAGGGCCAGCCCGGGCGTGCGCGCCGTCAGCTCGTTGCTGAGCGAGCGCAGCTGGTACGGCACGTCGCCGATGGCGTCACCGTCGAGGTCGTACCCGGTGTAGTCGTCGAAGTAGTTGCCATGCCAGTCGACCGTGAGCGCGTCGCCGCCGCCGTCGACCCGGACCTGCACGCCGTTGTCGGCCAGGTCGTTGTCGTGCACGGTCAGGTCGTGCGCGCTGGAGTGGAACACCAGCCCGGCCTCGTTGAGGCGCAGCACGTTGCCGGTGATGGTCACCCGGTCGCCGCGTTGCATCGGCGACGAGTCGACGTAGATACCCAGCGTGTTGTGGACCAGGCGGTTGCCGGTCACGGTGATGTTGCCGGCGTCCTTGAGCCCGATCGCCATCCCGGCCGCGCCGCTGGCGTCGGCGATCAAGTTGTCGGTCAGCTGCAGGCCGCGGCTGTACATCGCGAAGATGCCGACCACGCCCCGCACCAGCTCGTTGCCGGTGACGACGGTGTCGTGGCTGTACATGAAGTGCAGGCCGTAGCGGCCTCCGTCGATCAGGTTGCCGCGCAGGGTGTTGCCACGCGAGTACCAGACCACCAGGTCGCGTCCATCGCTGATGTGGTTGGCCTCGACCAGCGAGTCGCGCGTCTCCCACATGCGGATGGTGTCGCCGCGCAGCCCATTGGCGGGGTCGCGGCTGCCGTGGATGCGGTTGCCGACGATCCGGACGCGGCGCGCCTTCTCGACCCCGATGCCGAACATGGCGTTGACCACGGTCACGCCCTCGACGCGGGTCTCGTCGGCGGCCAGCCGGACCGCGCTGTCGAGCTTGTCGAACCGCCCGCCGCGGCCGTCGACGGTCAGGCCGAGCACGGCCGCGCCGGCGCCGGTGACGTCGATCAGCGTCCCGCTGGGTGCGCCGACCACGGCCTCGGCCGGGCCCCACAAGGTGACGGCCCGGCGCAGGTGCAGGGGTCCGAGGTGGCGGCCGGCGCCCAGGCACACCGCCGCGACCGCGGGGTCGTCGAGCACGGGTTGGACCGGGGTCCCGGCCGCGACCTCGACGCAGCCGGCCGGCCGCGCCACCTGCGGTAGCGCCGCCACGTCCGGGCCGCCGCGCGCGCCGGCGCAGCCCACCGCGGCTCCGACCAGCAGCGCCGCCTGCACCGACACGAGCAGCCTTGCCTGGGTGGCGCCGGCGGACATGGCTACTGCGGCTCGACCAGCAGGTAACCGGCCATCTCCAGGTGCAGCGCCGAGCAGAACTCGGTGCAGTACATCGGGAACGCGCCGGCCTTGTCGGCGATGAAGGTCACGTCGGCGTGTTCACCCGGCTCGATGCTGATGTTGATGTTGTACGAGTTGATGGCGAAGCCGTGGGTGGCGTCGTAGGCCTGCTCGATGTTGTCGACGTGCAGCTTGACCGTGTCACCCTGCTTGACCCGGATGAGGTCGGGCGTGAAGTGGCTGCGGATGGCGGTCATGTACACGTGCACGCCGTCGGACTTGCGTTCGATCCGCTCCTTGTTGGCCTCGACCGCGTGCGGCGACTTCTCGCCGGAGATCGGGTCCTCGCCCGGCTCGTACACGTCGACGACCTTGAGCTTGTCGGCCCGGATCATCTGCGCATAGTGCGGCTCGCCCAGCGGCAGCGGCATGTCGTACAGGAGCTGCATCTTCGGCCCGGCCAGGTCGACCAGCTGGAAGTTTTGCGGCAGCAGCGGGCCGACCTTGTTGAAGCGGTCGAGCGCCCACTTGTTCATGGCGATGAGGAAGCGTCCGTCGGGCTTGATCGTGTCGCCCTCGGCCGCGACCAGGTGGCCGATGTTGTAGTGGGTCGGCAGCTTGTCGAGCACCTTGAGGTCCTTGACCGACCACTTGGCGACCACGGTCTCGAGGAACAGCGAGGTGTAGGCGTTGCCGTCGCCGTCGAACTGGGTGTGCAGCGGGCCCAGGCCGAGCTCGACCTGGCCGCGGATGGCGTCCTTGAACGCCAGCACCGGCACGCCGTACGGGTCCTTGCTCTCGAACTGCTTGGCCTCGATCAGCGCCTTGATCTTGCGGAAGCTGTAGACGGTGCCGTGGGTGTCGAGCTTGCCGCCGACGACGATGTCCTCGCCGTCGGGGGTGACGTCGACGCCGTGCGGGCTCTTCGGCTCGGGCACGAAGGTGATCACGCCCTCGGCGTTCGACACCTCGAGCCGCAGCACCTTCATGCCGGCGATGGTCTCGGCCTTGCCGGCCTTCACCAGCTCCTCGGCCTTGCGCCAGTTGACGACGTGGAGGTAGTCCATGTCGTTCTTGGAGTAGCTCGACTCCATCGACGGCTGGCCTTCCTGGTTGCCGCCCCAGGCCATCTCGGTGTTGATCGAGTTGAAGAAGGCATAGCCGTCGCTGACCAGCTTGCCGGCGTCGGCCAGGTCCTGGGTGTAGGGCGGGAACTCGACCGCGAACGAGGCGGTCGGGTCGATCCGGCCCTTCGCGCGATCGAACCTCCAGAACACCGCGGCGCCGCGGTACTTGGCCTGGTAGTCCTTGGCTGGATCGGCGTAGCCGCCGCCGAGCGGCACCGGGTACTGGGTGGTCTCGACGATGTAGTCGGTGTTGGGGGTGACGAAGGCGGCGCCGTGGTCGGAGCCGATCAGCTCGGTGGTGACGATCTGCTTGGTCGTGAAGTCGGCCAGATCGATCACCGCCATGCGCGGGTTGGCCTTGTCGCCGATGAACAGGAACTGACCGTCGTAGTCGCCGCCGGTCTCCGACAGCGCGGGGTGGTGGGTGTCGGCCCAGGTGATGTCGCGCCCGCCGCGCTTGCCGCCGGCCAGCACGGCCTTGGTCTGGTCGTCGAAGCCGTAGCCCTGCCACGGTTCGGGCGTGAACACGCCGATGTACTTGAGGATGCGCATCGACGGCACGCCGATGACGATGATCTGGCCGCTGTGGCCACCCGACGCGAAGGTCAGGTACTCGTCCATCTTGCCGGTCGGGGTGTACGTCTTGAGGGCGGCGTTGACGTCGGCCTCGGACAGGCCACGCGCCTTCATGAGGTCGGTCAGCGCGCTGGCGGTGCCGCCCGAGGCCTGCGGCGCGCTCTTGCGCGAGCCGCAGCCGGCGGTGACCAGGGTGGTGGCGAGGGTGAGCGAGACGAGGGATGAACGAAGACTCGGCCGAAGCATGGGCGCCTCCTGCGTGGGCGGGATGGAGAGACTCACTTGGGCGCGAAGCCGCGCACGAGGTCCTTGAGGGCGACGGCGACCGGTTCGGTCACGTCGGGGTTGGTCGGCATGGCCGGGCTCTTGCCGACGGCGGCGCCGCCGAAGCGGATGATCTTGACCAGGTGGTCGTCGGTGACCGACTTCTGCCACTCGCCATCGCCGAACGCGCGCGGCTTGGGGGTCAGGCCGGCCGAGGCCGGGCCATCACCAGCGCCGGTCGAGCCGTGGCACGGCACGCAGCGCTGGTTGAAGATGGTCTTGGCCTGGACCCGGATGGCGTTGTCGCTGGGGGCGGCCGGGCCGGCCGCCGAGCCACCCGCGGGGACCGCCTGCGGCGCCGGCTCGGCGTCCCCCCCCTTGCTGCAGGCGAGAGCGAGGACGAGGCCGAGGGAGATCGAAGCTGCGTGGAAGCGTGACGTGCGCATGCGGTGTCCTTTCGCACCGGGCACAAGCACGCGAGGTGCCAGGACAAACCCGCGCTCCGTGCACGCCCACGCACCCCTCACGCAGGTCGTGCGCGAGAACCTCGATTCAGCGCTCGATGCCGAGGCGGCGGGCCAGGCGGTGCAGGTTGCCGCGATCGAGGCCGAGTAGGCGGGCGGCCTCGGCCCAGTTGCCGGAGGACACGTCGATGGCGTGGCTGATGCGTGCCCGCTTGAACAGCTCGACCTCCTCGTGCAGGGTGCCGCCCGCGGCTGGGCCGTGGCCGGGCGCCGACGGACCCGGACCGGGGACGACGCTGGCCGCCGCCGCCGGCAGGTCGAGGTGCTGGGTATCGAGCACCACCAGCTCGTGGCGGCGGCCACCGCTGGCGCGCAGGGCCGCGCGCAGGATGGTGTGCTCGAGCTCGCGCACGTTGCCGGGCCAGTCGAACCCGTCGAGCCGGGCGCGTGCCGCCTGGGTCAGGCGGATCTGGCCCAGGCCGATGCGCATGCGGGCCTGGTCGAGGAAGTAGCCGGCGAGCAGGCTGATGTCCTCGCGCCGGTCGCGCAGGGGCGGAACCCGGATGGGGTACACGCTGAGCCGGTGGAACAGATCGGCGCGGAACCGCCCGGCCGCGACCTCGGCCGGCAGCTCGCGGTTGGTGGCGGCGAGCAGGCGGACGTCGACGCGCTGCAGCTTGTCGGAGCCGACGCGCTGGATCTCCCCGGACTGGAGCACTCGCAACAGCTTGGGCTGGAGCGACAGGGGCAGCTCGCCGATCTCGTCGAGGAACAGGGTGCCGCCATCGGCCATCTCGAACTTGCCGGCGCGATGGTCGACCGCGCCGGTGAAGGCGCCACGGACGTGGCCGAACAGCTCGCTCTCGGCGATGGACTCCGGCAGCGCCGCGCAGTTGACGTAGATGAGCGGCCGGTTGGCGCGGCGACTGGCGGCGTGCAGGGCGCGCGCGACCACCTCCTTGCCGACCCCGGTCTCGCCGGTGATGAGCACCGCCAGGTCGGACCCGGCGGCCAGGTCGACGTCGGTGCGGGTCGCGCTCATGACCGAGCTCTGACCGATCAGCTCGTCGCCGACGCGGGCCGCGGTGTCGCGCACCAGGTCACGCGCGACCCGGTCGGCGTGGTCGACGGCGTGGGCCAGCTGGTCGATGAGCTCGGCGTTGCGGATCGCCGCCGCCGCCAGTGCGGTCACCGCCTCGAGCTCGTCGTCGTCGATGGCGTCGAACGCGGTCGGGTCGAGCGCGTCGACGGCGAGGACTCCGATGGTCTGGTCCTCGACCACCAGGGCGCAGCCCATACAGGCGTGGACCCGGTCGTGGACGTCCCCGGCCTCGATCAGCCCGTCGAACGGGTCGGGCAGCTGGTGGTCGACGATGCGGACCGGCCGCCGAGTGCGCAGGAACTGCATGAGCCGGGGATGTTCGGCCACGATGAACCGCTGCCCGGAGCACTCCGGGACCAAGCCAGTACAGGCCAGCGGTACCAGCACGTCGCCGTTAAGGCGCATCAAGATCGCAGAATCACACGGGATGAGGCGTCGAATGGCGTGCAGCAGCCGGCGGTACCCATGCTCGGACCCGGTGCGGCCAGCGACCGTCGACGCAATGTCGAGCAAGGCCGCCCAGGTGCTGTCACTTCGACGACTCGTGGTCCGATCAACAACGGCAGCGGTAGTCACACCGACAGCAGCAAGCACGCCGCGGGCCAGGCGAGCCCGGCCCGGCCACGAAGCCCGGGATTTGCAGCGCACCCGGGCTCATGTCGGCTGGGTCCGGGGACGAGGTGGTCGAGCGGCTGTGGGGGCAACGGCCGATGCTGCTGCCCGTGTTGCTTCACGCGGGCGTCGATCCGGACGCCGCCGCCGGCCACACGCTGGGCGCGCTGTGTCTCGACCGCGGCCTCGTGCTCGAGGACCTGCTGCGAGAGCTGGCGGCGGCAGAGGCGCCGTTGACCTCGCCGTGGCACGGCGCCAGCGTCGGCGCCCTGGTCGATCACGTGCTCGTCGCCTATCACGCGCCGTGGCCCGCGCTGCTCGAGGCGGCGCGGGCGGCCCACGCCAGCCACCGCGACGTGCCCACCGGCGGTGCCGACGCCGGCCGGTGGGGCGAGGTCGATCAGCTGCTGGCCGACCTCGGCGCCGACATGGCCAGCCACATGGCGAAGGAGGAGCGCGTCCTGTTCCCCTGGCTGCGGGTGCGGGCCGCGACCGCGGCGGCGCCCATCCGCGCCATGTTGCTCGAGCACGGCGACACGCTGCGCTTGCTGGCCCGCCTGCACGGACGCCTGGCGCGCCGCGTGGCCGAGGCCGACGCCCTCGACGTGCTCACCCGCGCGCTGTGCGCGCACGTCCACGTCGAGAACACGCTGCTGTTCCCGCGTGCGCTCGACTCCGGCGCGCGCTGACCCCGGCGGCGATCCTCAGGGCGCCGGCGGCAGCAGGACGCCGTCGACGACGTGGACGATGCCGTTCGAGGCGCGGACCGAGGCCACGACCTTCGCGCCGTTGATGGTGACGACGCCGTCGACGACCTTGATCTGCGCCTTGCCGCCGTTGGCCATGCCCAGCTCGAGGCCATCGGTCAGCTTGGCGGCTTCGTAGACCGAGGTGGTGACGTGGTACTTGAGGATGTTCTTGAGCTGGTCGACGTTCTCGGGCTTGACCAGGTTCTCGACGGTGCCGGCCGGCAGCTTCTTGAACGCCTCGTCGGTCGGGGCGAACACGGTGAGCGGCCCCGGGTTACCGACCGCGGTGACGTAGTCGGCCGCCTTGAGCGCGGCCACCAGCGTGGTGTGGTCCTTGGAGCCGACCGCGATGCTGACGATGTTGTTCGGATCGTTGCTGTGCGGCATCGCCTCCGCGCGCTTGATCTCGGTCGTCGGCGCCGGCTTCGCCTGCCCCGTGCCGTCGTCCTTGCTCTTGCCGCACGCGCCGGAGGCCAGCGTCGCGGCGACGATCCACATCCAGGTCTTCCGCATGCTCCGGGGCCATGCACCGACCGCACCAGGTGCGGCGCGCGCACGGAGGGCGCCAGGTGCAGCGCCTGCGTGGATCTGGCGAGACCGGCTCAGCGGATCGTGCCGGCCAGCGTCGCCTCCGGGACGACGCAGCGGAAGGCCGCGCGGGGCTCGGTGGTGGCGGCCAGCGCCAGCTCGGGGCTCGGCGCTGCCTGGCAGGTCAGGCGAAGGGCCTCAGCCCCGGGCCTCTCACCGGTCAGCAGGCACGGCGGACCGTCCGGAACCGGCGGTGGGCAGGCCTCGCCGGGGCGGATCCGCAGCGCCCCGGCCGCCGACACGGGCGCCGCCTCGCACTGGACCAGCCTCGACCACGGCAGGGCCAGGCTGGCGCCGCTCGGAAACGTGGTGGGAGCACAGGCAGCCTCGACCATCGCCGGGCTGGTGCATGGCTGTGGCGTGACCCACTCCGGGATCGGGTGCGTGACCAGGCCCGTCGCGCCGTTGTCGGGCGCCGCGGTCACGGCCACCACCAGCAGGTCGGCCGCGGCCAGCGCCTGGGCCCGCTCGGCCGCCGAGGCCAGCCGCCCACCGAAGCGCAGCGAGCAGGTGCGGTGGGCGTGGGCAGCGGCGATGAGCTGCACGGTGCGGGCCGAGCGCGACCCAGGCTCGGCGGTCGGACCCAGCACGACCACGTCGGGGCATGGCACGGTCTCGTGTTCTCCGCCGGTGCAGCCGATGGGTGCTGCAGCGATCCACATCGGGGTGGTGATCACGCCAGGTAGATCGGCGGGACACAGACGCACGAAGGGCACGCCCAGCTTCTCGCCCCACGCCCGCTTGCAGGCGACGTCGGAGATCGGCGGCGAGCGTGCCCCCGGCGGTTCGGGCCGGTCACAGGCCGTGGTCAGGAGCACCACCAACCAGCACCTTCGGGTCATCTCGGGCTCCCATGGAAGCGGCGTGCCAGGCGCGACCACGGCCCGCCGCGCGATTGGTCGGGCCAGCGTCCGCCGTGGCGGACGAAGAAGGTTGAGCCAGTCGCCAGGCCGTGTTAGCCGATCCTCTTCCCTACGAACAACTCCGACCCCGGTCGGAGGACCCCCGCCTGGAGGACCGCGTGGCTGACCTGTCCATCACCGTCAACGGCATGAAGTTCGAGAACCCGTTCCTGCTCGGATCGGGCCCGCCCGGGACCAACGGCAAGGTCATCGCCCGCTCGTACGACCTGGGCTGGGGCGGCATGGTCGCCAAGACCTTCTCGCTCGACGCCAGCAAGGTCATCAACACCGCGCCGCGCTACGCCAAGGTGCGGGCCAAGGGCTCGGACGAGGTCATCGGCTTCCAGAACATCGAGCTGATCAGCGACCGGCCGTACGCCGACTGGCTCGACGACCTGCGCCAGCTCAAGAAGAACTATCCGACCAAGATCCTGATCGCCTCGATCATGGAGGAGTACCGCCAGGACGCCTGGCAGCAGATCGTGCGCGAGGTGCAGGAGACCGGCGTCGACGGCTTCGAGCTCAACCTGTCGTGCCCGCACGGCCTGCCCGAGCGCAAGATGGGCATGGCGATGGGCGAGAACCCGGACATCGTCGAGGAGGTGGTGGGGTGGGTCAAGCAGGTGTCGAGGATCCCGGTGTGGGCCAAGATGACGCCCAACGTCGGTAACCCGACGGTGCCGGCGGCCTCGGCCCTGCGCGCCGGCGCCGACGGCATCGCCATGATCAACACCATCCTCAGCGTCAGCGGCATCGACCTCAAGACGCTGCGGCCGACGCCGACCGTCGAGGGCTACTCGGTGCCGGGCGGCTACTCGGGCCAGGCGGTGCGGCCGATCGCGCTGCGCCAGGTGATGGAGGTCGCGCGCGCCAACAAGGGCGTCGAGATCTCCGGCATGGGCGGCATCGACACCGGCTTCGACGCGGCGCAGTTCATGCTGCTGGGGGCGTCGACGGTGCAGGTCTGCACCGGCGCCATGCTGCGCGGCTACGAGATCATCGCCGAGCTCAAGGAGGAGCTCAGCAAGTTCATGGTCGACCACCAGTTCACCCACCTGCGCGACTTCATCGGCAAGAGCCTGCCGTACTTCAGCACGCACCACGACCTGGTCGATCGGCAGAAGTCGGCGCGCGACGCCAAGGAGGCCGCGCGCGGCCGCAACAACCGCGACGCCGAGACCTGGAAGGGCGACATCTCCAAGGAGACCTCGACCCTGGTGTCGGGCTGAGCCGGACGGAAGAGGAGCGGACCATGAGCAAGCGACGCACCGTGGTGTCCGGCCTGATCCAGGCCAGCAACCCCATCAACGACGAGAGCCGGCCGGTCGCCGAGATCCAGGCGGCGATGCTGGAGAAGCACCTGCCGATGATCCACGACGCCGGCAAGCGCGGCGTGCAGATCCTGTGTCTGCAGGAGATCTTCAACGGGCCGTACTTCTGTCCGGGCCAGGACAAGCGCTGGTACGACGCGGCCGAGGCGGTGCCCGGCCCGACGGTGGCCGCGCTGGCGCCGCTGGCGGCGAAGTACCAGATGGTCATCGTCGTGCCGGTGTACGAGCGCGAGCAGGCCGGCGTGTACTACAACACCGCGGCGATCATCGACGCCGACGGCAGCTACCTCGGCAAGTACAGGAAGACCCACATCCCGCAGACCAGCGGCTTCTGGGAGAAGTACTTCTTCCGGCCCGGCAACCTGGGTTACCCGGTGTTCAAGACCCGGTACGCCACCATCGGCGCGTACATCTGCTACGACCGCCACTTCCCCGAGGGCGCGCGTGCGCTCGGGCTGGCCGGGGCCGAGATCGTCTACAACCCGTCGGCCACGGTGGCCGGCCTGTCGCAGCACCTGTGGAAGATCGAGCAGCCGGCCCACGCCGTGGCCAACGGCTACTACATGGGCTGCATCAACCGGGTCGGCACCGAGGCGCCGTGGAACGTCGGCAAGTTCTACGGCAACTCGTACTTCGTCAACCCGCGCGGCGAGATCATCGCCTGCGGCTCGGAGGACAAGGACGAGCTGGTGGTGGCCGAGCTCGACCTCGATCTGATCGAGGAGGTGCGTCGGACGTGGCAGTTCTTCCGCGACCGCCGACCCGACGCGTACGGCACGCTGACCGAGGACCGGTAGGCACCTCCTCGTCGGTGCGCGCCATCACCGACGCAGTTCTTCCGCGACCGCCGACCCGACGCGTACGGCACGCTCACGGAAGATCGCTGGGCACCTCCTCATCGGTGCGCGGCATCACCGGCGCAGTTTTTCCGCGACCGCCGACCCGACGCGTATCACCGGCCACGCTGACCGAGGACCGGTAGGCACCTCCTCGTCGGTGCGCGGCATCACCGGCGCAATTCTTCCGCGACCGCCGCCCCGACGCGTATCACGGGCCACGCTGACCGAGGACCGGTAGGCACCTCCTCGTCGGTGCGCGCCATCACCGACGCAAACTGCTACAGCGCTCCCTCATCGGCGTCGACGTCGGCGTGGTCGTGGTCGTGGTCGTGGTCGTGGACCTTGACGGCGACGGCGACGTGGAGGTGGACGCCACCTTTGACGATCAGATCCGGGCTGGTCTCCGCCCAGCTCACCCCGCCGTGACCTGGCGCACCGCGGAC
>JAGPCO010000042.1:0-29323 GCA_018058095.1 Kofleriaceae bacterium | reverse complement strand
CGTGGTCGTGGTCGTGGTCGTGGACCTTGACGGCGACGGCGACGTGGAGGTGGACGCCACCTTTGACGATCAGATCCGGGCTGGTCTCCGCCCAGCTCACCCCGCCGTGACCTGGCGCACCGCGGACGCGACGAACGGCATCCCGTCGACCTCCCCGCACTCGCTGATCGGGTCGAAGGCACCCAGCGTGCCGCGCAACGTGATCCCGTTCTTGAGCTGCACGATCACGGGGCCACCGACGCGGCCGGTCAGCTCGGAGACGACGCGGGCGTGGGCGCGCCGGGCCGGTGGCTGGATCACCAGCAACGCGACCTCCCCTTCGGTCAGCGTCACGGTGATGGCTTCGTCTCCGAGGTCGACGGTGCGATCACGCAGGGTGTACCTGGATCCAGCCCAGAACGAGACGACGGCGGCCGTCTGCACGCGGTTGGCCTCGACCAGCTCGCGGGTGTGTTGCCACAACGCCGGCCAGTCGGAGAAGCCGCACAGGCACGGGCCCGCGCAGTGACCGGCCCAGATCGCGCCATCAGGGAAGCGCTGCCGGAAGTCCTTCTGCACCTCGCCGCTGGGGCCGAACGCGAAGCCGCGAACGGCCGGCGCCGCGACCGGGGCCGGGGTCGGCAGGTACAGGTTCAGCATCTCGCACATCAGCGGACTCCCGCCTCGATCAGCTCGGCCAGCAGCGGCAACCGGCTGGCGGCTCGGCCGAGGACGGCGCGCCGGACCGACGGGTCCGTCTCCAGCTCGAGCTGGTGCGCGACCCGATCGGTGTCGACCGAGTACAGCGCGCCGTCGAGGCCCAGGAACCACAACGTGGCGTTGTCGCCGTCGACGAGCAGGACCTCGTGCTCGCGCATGACCTCACGCGGCCAGTCGCCGCTTGCGCCCGCGCCCGCGCCGACACGCGCGGCGATCGCCTCGCGCAGCCAGGCGCGCAGGGCGGGGGACGGTGGGGACGGTGCCGGCATGCCGAGCATGATACCTGCGCTCGTGCCCGGGCCGCGCCGGTCGACGTATGCTCGCCCCGGTGACGACACAACCCGAGGTGGCCCTGGCTGGCGCGACCGAGCTGACCTCGCCCGACGGTCGCTGGTGCGCGCGCGTGCGGGCCGACTCGCAGCTCGACGGTTACCACGACGCCCCGGTCACCGCGCTGACCATCACCGAGGTCGCGACCGGGGCCACCGTGGTCGACATGATCCTGCGCCAGCCCGAGCTGCGCCTGGTCCGGTTCCTCGGGCCGCGCCGCCTGCTGCTGGTGACCGACGGACCGTACTACTACGACAAGGACCTGGCGGCAGGCACCCAGCGCGCCAGCGCCGACCTGGCCGAGCTCGACGGCCCGTACCGGCCCTGACGCCGACCCGCGCTCGTCACGGCGGTGGCGGGCCGACGCCCTCGGGTTGCAGGTCGAGGCACAGCGGCACGCTCACGGTCAGCGCCGGGCCCTTGGCGAGCAGGCGCGCGCCGGCCGGGGCCTCGGCGTACACGTCCTGCGGCGGCGGCTCGACCCCGCAGCCACCCTCGTAGGGGACGTCGCCACGGAACGCGAGCGTCTGGCTGCGGCCACACGCCAGCGCTGGCTGGAGCAGGAACACCTGGCCCTTGTCGTCGACGACGTACTCGGGGTCGGGGCTACACGACTGGCTGGCGCGTGCGACCCGCACGCCGCGCACCAGGGCCGGGTCGGTGTCGGGGTCGACGTGGTGCAGCGGGGCCCGGCGCCAGCCGCGCGCGCGCAGGGCGGCGTCGGTCAGCGTGCGCAGGTGGGCGCGGTAGGCGAACCAAAGGCGCAGACCAGGCTCGGCCGCGACCTTGCCGTCGCGACCCGGCTTCGGCAGCGGCGGCAGCACGGGCACCGCCGCGCTGACCCGCGGCGCCGCCTCGGCGAACCCGGCCGGCAGCGGCTGCGGGTAGTCGGGCAGCGGTGGCGGGCTCGGCGTCGGCGGCGCGGCCGGATCGGCCGCCGGGCAGGCGGGCGGGGCGGTCGCGCGTAGCGTGGCCACCGCGGCGGCGTCGACCTCGAAGTGGATCGAGGTGGCCAGGCCGTTCTGCTGCCTGATCACCTCGAGGACGTTGCCGTCGGCGTCGTGGCGGTAGGCCTCCTCGTAACCAGGCACCAGCTCGTTCCACATCCTGACCAGGCGCTCGCCCTGGTAGGCCCAGCGCACGTCGCTGGTCGGCCGCGGGTTGGAGGAGGTCGGAGCCTCGAGCTGCCGCACCAGGTGGCCGGCGGCGTCGTACTCGAAGCGGGTGTCGCCCTCTGGCTTGCCGTCCCCGTCGACGTCGTACCAGCGCCGCGCGACCAGCCCGGTCGGCGTGAACTCGCTGTGCTCGACCTTGTTGGCCTTGCCGTCGCCGTCGTGGTCGTCCCACTGCTCGAGCTCGTGGCCGGCGGCGTCGTAGCGGTGTCGACTCTCGGCGATCAGCTTGCCGGCGCGCTCGCTCCAGGTCCGGGTCACGCGCCCGTCCGCGTCGTAGCTGGCCCGCCACACCGTCGGCGCCGCCGTGCCGCTGGTGGTCACGATCTCGACCGGGCGGCCGCTGGCGTCGCGCTGCGTCTTGGTCTCGTACCCGGTGCTGGTCCACTCGCGCACGACCAGTCCGCGCGCGTCGTGCTCGAGCCGCCGGTCCCAGCCGCCCGTCCACTCGCGCACCACCAGCCCGGTCGGGCCATAGGCGTAACGCGTCTCGCCGCGGCGGACCAGGTGGCCCTGGCCGTCGTACTCGTGGCGCTCCTCGGTCACCCGGGTCTGGCCCACCACCTCACGCCCGGCCAGCAGGCGGCCGCCGGTGTCGTAGGCGTAGGCCGCGACCCGCGGTGCGCTGCCATCGAAGGCGTGGTCTTCCCAGCGCTCGACCAGGAGGCCGCGGCCGTCGAAGCTGGCGCGCCCCTCGTGCTCGGGCAGGCCGTTGCCGTTGCCGTCGACCCACACCCGGGTCACGTTGCCGCGCGCGTCGTGCTGGTAGCGCTGCTCGACGTCGCGCACGCCGTCGCCGTCGAGGTCCTGCCACACCACGGTGGCCAGCGGCGAGCGCAGCCCGGGCTGGTGCAGGCGAACCGGCCGACCTGGCTCGGTCACCACGCAGGCGCCCCAGCCGCGTGGGCAGGTCGGCACGTCGGGCTGGGCCGGGCCGCAGCGGGCGGCCGGCACGACCGGGCCGGTCGCGCGCGGGCCGGCGCCAGCCACGGCCGGCTTGATCCGCGCCGGGCTGGTGGGGCGGGCACACGCGGCCAGTCCGGCCAGCAGCAAGATGGGGGGGAGTTGCCTGGGCATGTGGGCGGGCGCACAGCAAGGGGTGTGCCGGCGCGGCGGGCGTCGCATGTCGCCACGATACGCGGGATCGAGGCGGCGCCGGGTCGGTCGGTTCACGGCCCGGCGTGGTGGTGGTGCGCCAGCGGTGGCCAGCCGACCTGGCTCCAGGCGCCAGCACTGGCGGGTGGCGCGCACGGCCAGAAGATTGGCGCCCATCGCCAGGTCAGGGTCTGGTATGTGGCGCCCGTGGTGGAGACCAGCCTGGCATCGATGGCGCGTTGGTACGAGCTGGCCGAGCAGGCCGGCGCCTTGCTGTGGCAGGGCGTGGCCGACCTGCACGACGGTCGCCCGCCCTGGTTCGCGCCGTGCGCCGCCCTGCGCCGCGCCGGTGGTGAGGCCGAGCTCACCTTGCACAGCTTCGCCGACGTGGCCGAGCTGGAGGCCTGGCTGGGCGAGCACAGCGCCGCGGCCGAGCTGGTCGTGCTGCGCTACGACGGTGGCGGCGAGGTGAGCGTCGTCGTGCCCGAGGTCGGGGCCCGGCGCGTCGTCGCCGCCACCAGCGTCGTCACCTGTGACCTCGGCGTGCGGCGTGCGCGCGGCGCCATGGTGACCACCCGGGTTCGCGCCAGCGGGCGCGCGCCGATGGCCGCCCATGCCTTCGCGCAGGGCCTCGAGGACGCGCTGGCCGGTCATCCGGCCGAGGTGCGCCTGCGGGCCAGCTTCGCCGCGCCCGCGGCGCCCGCGGTGACACACCTGCAGCAGGTCGCCGTGCCGGTCGCCGCCGCGCGGCCCGACGCACGCTAGCCGTCCGACCGCGCGAAGGTCGTCGCCCAACGCCGCGATCGCCACGACCGGCCTCGCCGCCGCAGCGCGGCGAGGTCAGCGCACCGTCACGCTGGCGACCTGGCGCAAGCGCTGAGCTGGCGGGCCGTGCTCGAGCTCGACCTGGTAGGTGCCGGGTGCCAGCGCGGCCGGCGCAGGTGCGCTCGCCTCGGAGCCGGCCAGCACCACTGCCAGCGGCCTGCGCGTCGCGACCCCGGCCGGGCGCCCTCCCAGGGTCAGGTCGCGGATGAACGGCGTGTTGTGGCTGGTGATGGCGACCCACGGCGCCGCGTCGGCGGCCAGCACCGCGCCGGCGCAGGGCACCGAGCGGGCGTGGTGGTCGTCGCCGCAGCGCAGCTCGAGTCGCGGCACGACCACGCGAACCGGGCGCAGCCGGCGCCGCCGGGTCCGGTCGCCGTCGTCGAGCACCACGTCGAACTCGAACGGCTGCCCGACCGGTACCGTCGGGACGATCGCGACGTCGTGGGTCGACCGCAGCGTGCTCGGGTCGTCGCCGGCGACGGCGTGGGCGGCGCAGCCGCGGCAGGCCACGCGGACCCGGTGCGGCACGTCGACGCAGCGCTCGGTCTTCTCGATGTGGGCCGAGAACGCGCCGAACGGGGGCCCCGACCGCTCGCACCGCTCGTCCCAGTGGGTGGAGACGCCGATCCGGAACCCGACCCCGACCGGCAGCGGCTCGGTCGCGCCACGGTCGTCCTGCTGGGTCCCGTTGACCAGGAGATAGGCCCGTGGCCCTTCGCTGCCCGCCCCGGCGCAAGCGGCCAGCACGAGCGAGGCGAGCGTGAGCGCGCCGTGTGCGAGCACGCGAAGGCGGCGGGCGCGCTGCCACATGATCGAGATGTACCACGCCACCTCGCGCCGACCTCGGTGCCTCCTCGGGGTGCCGCTGGTTGCCGGGTGGTGCGGTGCGGGCAACCGAGCCCGGCTCAACCCGACACGCTGAACAGCACCGCCCGCTTCGCCTCCGCCGCGCGCCCGAAGAAGTCTCGCAGTCCGACGAAGTTGCTCCACACGTACTCGAAGTCCTCGTCGCTCGCGCCGCCGTCGTAGTCGGTGCTGGCCAGGGCTCGATGGCGCTCGCGGAACCACGAGCGGGTGATCGGCGCGAGCGCGGCGGCGACCTTCGGGGTCGTGCTGGCGGACACGAAGTAGATGTAGTTGCCTTCGTCGTCGGAGAGGTCCTCACCGCCGAGCACCGCCTTGAGCACGGTCGGGACCCGATGGGTCGGGATGGTGGATTGGCCATCACCCAGGCAGCGGTGGATCCCATCCCAGGCCTTGTCGCTGTCGAAGGTCCAGCGCGCGTCGTCGGCCTCCTCCAGCTCGTCGACGTAGTCCTGGGCGTCGTCGGCGGCGCGGAGGGCGCGCACCTGGGCGGCATCGAGGGCGAAGTGACGGCCACGCATGGCGAGCGAGCGTACCCGCAGGCGGCGCGAGGATCGAGGCCGCCAGCACCTCCGGACCAGCGGGTCCGGCAGTGGCGCCCCGGCCCGCGGGCGTGGGAAGCTCGCGCCATGCGGACGCTCATCAAGAACGGCACGGTGGTCACGGCGTCGGACACGTTCGCGGCGGACGTGTGGATCGAGGGCGACAAGATCGCCGCGCTGGCGGCGCCGGGCACGGTGCCGGGTAACGCCGACGTCACGATCGACGCCAAGGGCCAGTACGTCATCCCCGGCGGCATCGACTGCCATACCCACATGGACCTGCCGTTCGGCGGCACGACGGCCAGCGACGACTTCCACACCGGCACGGTGGCGGCGGCGCACGGCGGCACGACGATGATCGTCGACTTCGCGATCCAGTCCAAGGGCGGGTCGATGCGGGCCGGGCTCGACACCTGGTACGCCAAGGCCGAGGGCAAGGCGGCGATCGACTACGGCTTCCACATGATCATGACCGAGGCCAACGCCGGCACCCTCGAGGAGATGGCCGGCATGGTCGGCGAGGGCATCACCTCGTTCAAGATGTTCATGGCCTACCCGGGCGTGTTCCTCGTCGACGATCAGCAGATCTTCCGGGCCATGCAGCGGGCCGGCGAGCTGGGCGCGCTCATCACCATGCACGCCGAGATCGGGCTGCCCATCGACGTGCTGGTGCAGCAGGCCCTGGCCAAGGGGCACCGCGCGCCGGTCTACCACGCGCTGACCCGGCCCGAGGCGGCCGAGGCGACCGGCACCGAGCGCGCCATCGCCCTGGCCGAGATGGCCGGGGTGCCGGTGTACATGGTGCACCTGTCGGCCCGGCGCGCGCTCGAGCGGGTGATGGAGGCGCGTGACCGTGGCCTGCCGGCGTTCGCCGAGACCTGCCCGCAGTACCTGTTCTGCTCCGAGGACGACCTGCGCGGCGACCCGTCGCAGCCCGACGGCGAGTGGCAGGGCGCCGGCTTCGTGTGTACGCCGCCGCTGCGCCCGCGCCACCACCACGATCACCTGTGGCGTGGCCTGCGCAACTACGACCTGCAGGTGGTGGCGACCGACCACTGCCCGTTCTGCATGAAGGACCAGAAGGAGCTCGGCCGCGGCGACTTCTCGAAGATCCCCAACGGCATGCCCGGGGTCGAGACCCGCATGCACTTGCTGTGGGAGGGCGTGGCGGCCGGCAAGATCTCGCTCAACCGCTTCGTCGAGATCACCTCGACCGCGCCGGCCAAGATCTTCGGCATGTACGGCAAGAAGGGCACGCTCGCGGTTGGCGCCGACGCCGACGTGGTGGTGTGGGATCCGCGGCGCGAGAAGGTGCTGGGCAAGGACTCCCTGCACATGCGGGTCGACTACTCGCCGTTCGAGGGCCGCCGGGTCCCGGCCAGCCCGTCGCACGTGCTGTCGCGCGGCGAGGTCATCGTCCAGGACGACCGCTGGGTCGGCAAGCGGGTCGCCGGCCGCGGCCAGTTCGTCAAGCGGGCGACGTTCGGCCTGTAGCGAAGCGCTCCCGGCCGATGTGCGCTTGCCCACGCCTGCCAACCGGTGCCGCCCAGTTCCGATCCGCGCCGCGCCAGGCGGCGTAGGATCGGACGCATGGTGCGCCCGGTCGTTGCCCTCGCGTGTACGTCGCTCACGGCGTGTACGCTCTCGTTCGCGACGGAGGACGAGCAGGTCGACCAGGCGCGTCGACGCCTCCTGCAGTGCCCGTCGCGCCTGCTCCAGGTGACCGCGGTCGACCTGCCGTACCAGGTCGCTGGACGTGACCTGCCGCGGCTCGAGCTGGGTGACGCGCCGGACCAGTACCTGCGCAACCAGCTCGGCGCCGCCTATGGGGCGCTCAGCAACGTCCATCCTCGCTTCGACGCTGCACCGACGGTGGCGGCCCGGCTGACGCGTGACCTGGTCTGGAACGCCCGGCTGTACCGCTGTGACGACGACGGTGACCAGCACTTCACAGTGGCGGTGGCGCTGACCGGCGCCGACGAGGCGGGGACGGAGGCCGCGCTCGGCACCATCGACGGACAGCGCGCCGTCCTGGACGAGCCCGGCCGGCCGTGGATGCCGGTGGCGGCGTTGGCCGACCCGCTCGGCACGTCGGACCCGGGCGGGCTCATCGGCCGCTACGGCCGCATGATCGTCGACGGCTGGGACACGGAGCAGCCGCGCCTGCTGGTCGGCGCCGGGTTCGCCCAGTCCTGGATCGAGCTGGTGCTGGCCGATCCTATCGCCGCGTTCTTCACCGACCGCCTCGCCGCCAACGACAGCACCTACGCCCTCGAGCTCGACAGCGACGACGACGGCGTGGTCTCGCCGGACGAGCTGCGGGCCAGCTCGCTGTACCGGAGCCTGCTCGCCGCCGATCTCCAACCGTCGGGGCAGCTGGCAGAGGGTGGCGTGTCGGTGGTGTTGCCGCTGACCGCAACCCCGCGCTAGCCAGCAGGCTGCTTCTTCAGCAGCCTGCCAGGTCGAGGTAGCGGCGGTCAGGCGGTGGTGCCGAGCGCGTCGCCGAGGACGTTGACCAGGCGGTCGAGCTCGGACCGCTCGCTGATGAACGGCGGCGCCAGCTGGATGGTGTCGCCGCCGTAGCGGACGTAGAACCCACCGGCCAGGCACTTCATGGCCACCTCGAACGGGCGCCGGGCCGGCTCGCCCGGGGCGTGGGCCAGGGTCAGGCCGGCGGCCAGGCCGAAGTTGCGGATGTCGACCACGTGCTTGGCGCTGCGCAGCGAGTGCACCGCGGCCTCGAAGTGCGGCGCCAGCTCGCGCACGCGGGCCACGGCGTGGTCGCGCGCCAGGAGGTCGAGCGCGGCCACGCCGGCGGCGCACGCCACCGGGTGGGCCGAGTAGGTGTAGCCGTGCGGGAACTCGAGCATGTACTCGGGGCCGCCCGCGGCCATCATCGTGTCGTAGATCTCCTTCGTGGCGACGATGCCGCCGAGGGGGATGACGCCGTTGGTGGCCTGCTTGGCGAAGTTGAGGATGTCGGGCACCACGCCGAACGCCTCGGCCCCGGTGTGTGCGCCCATGCGGCCGAAGCCGGTGATGACCTCGTCGAAGATGAGCAGGATGTTGTGGGCGGTGCAGATCTCGCGCAGGCGCTGCAGGTAGCCGACCGGAGGCGGGATGACGCCGGCGGAGCCGGCCAGGGGCTCGACGATGACCGCGGCGATGTTGGAGGCGTCGTGCAGGGTGATGAGGTCGAGCAGCTTGTCGGCCAGCGCGGCGCCGGTCTGCGGCTGGCCGCGGGTGAAGGCCAGGTCCTTGTCGTGCAGCGCCATCTGCGTGTGCGGCAGGTGGTCGGCGTCGATGCCCTGGCCGTAGATCTTGCGGTTGCCGACGATGCCGCCGACGGAGATGCCGCCGAAGTTGACGCCGTGGTAGCCCTTCTCGCGGCCGATGAGGCGGGTCTTGCTGCCCTGGCCCTTGGCCCGCCAGTACGCGCGGGCCAGCTTGAGCGAGGTGTCGGCCGCCTCCGAGCCGGAGCCGACGAAGAACACGTAGTCGAGGCCGGCCGGGGTGAGCTCCTTGATCTTGTTGGCCAGCGCGAACGACGGCGGGTGGCCGAACTGGAAGCCGGGCGCGTAGTCGAGGGTGGCGACTTGGCGCTGCACCGCCTCGACGATCTCCTTGCGGGCGTGGCCGAGGCCACAGCACCACAGGCCCGACAGGCCGTCGAACACCCGCTTGCCCTCGGCGTCGATCAGGTAGGCGCCCTCGGCGGCGACGAACATGCGGGGGTTGGCCTTGAACTGGCGGTTGCCGGTGAACGGCATCCAGTGTGGATCGAGCCAGGCGGCGTCGGTGCGGGTCGGGATCTCGGCGGAGCTCATCGGCCGAGCGTATGTGCGCAGGCCGGCGCGGGCAACCACCCCTGCACGCTGTGAGGGGTGGTCACGCGTTGACGCCCTCCGGCGGGCCTGCGTACCGTGCGAACGTGGCGGGCGCTTGCCCGCGCGAGGAGTCGTCGATGCTCGTGACCAGGTCCACCGTCATGAACGCCCTCGCGGGCGTGCTGCTCGTGATCACGCTCGGATGCGGCGACGACGGCGCGGCTGGCCCGGACGCCGGCTTCGGGGACGGCGCGGGCCCCGACGCGACGGTCGACGAGTGCGCCGCGCCGGCGGCGGTGGTGGGTGGGACGCCGGCGACCGACCAGCTCGCCGACGCCCCGGCCCGCTGCGGCCTGGCGCCGTACGCCTGGCGGCGCGATCCCGCGCTCGGCGCCGTGGTCGCGCGAACGCCCGGGGCGACCTACACGGCGCAGCTGCTCGGCGTCCTGGCGTCGGCCGGCGACGTCGTCCTGCCGGCCCCGCCCAGCTTCGACGTCGAGATCGAGGTCGTGACCTACGACACCCAGGATCGCGGCGCGGCCGTGACCAGCTCGGCGGTGGTCATCGCCCCGACGAACCTGCCGGCCGGCCAGCGCCCGCCCGTGCTGCTCATGCTGCACGGGACGTCCGGCTTCCGCCGCGGGTGTGGGCCGAGCACCGACGACGAGGCGCAGCTCCTGCTGGCGGTGTTCGCCAGCTACGGCTGGCTGGTCGTCGCACCCGACTACCTCGGCCTCGAGAGCGCCGGCCCGGACTATCCGGCGCTGCACCCGTACCTCGTCGGCGAGCCGACCGCGATCGCGTCGCTCGACGCGGTCCGCGCCGGCCTGCGCGTCGGCGCCGCGCGCGGCCTGTGTCCGCGTCATGAGGTCGCCGTGTTCGGCGGCTCGCAGGGTGGCCATGCGGCGCTGTGGGTCGATCGCCTGGCCCCGTACTACGCGCGGGAGCTGACGATGCTCGGCGCGGTCGCGACCGTGCCGGCGTCGGACCTGGTCGGCCACACCGATCGCGCGCTGCGGGCGCTGGTGCCGGCGACCGGGAACGTGCTGGCGGCACTGAGCGGCGCGGCGCCCTGGTACGGGCTCGACCTCGGGGCCGTGCTCGACCCGCCGTGGAGCACCAGCGTGCCAGCCGCGCTCGAGGCCGCGTGTGAGCCCGACGAGGCGGTCGCCCCGCCCTCGCTCCAGGCGGCCTTCACCGACGCGCTGCTCGGGCACGTCGCGAGTGCGTCGTCGGCCACCTTCCCCGGGTTTGGCTGCGTCTTCCGCGAGAACTCGCTGCTCGACACCAGCATCCCGCGCCTGCCGACCGCGCCGAGCTACGGCATGTTGTGGATCCTGGGCCAGGCCGACACCCTGATCGTCCCGTCGATCGAGCGCGCCGCCTACGACGAGCTGTGCGCCGCCGGCATGCCGCTCGCGTACCAGGAGTGCAGCGGCGCGGGACACACCGAGACCACGGCGTGGTCCATCTCGGAGATCCTGACGTTCCTCGACGAGCGCCGCCGCGGGGTGCCTTTCACGGCGAGTTGCCAGCGCCCCTCGGCGGCTCGCTGCAGCGGGACGCCCGACTGACGACCTGGCGCAACATGACGCAGCCCTGACACTTGACGGCCCGGTGCGGGGCGGGCGCAAATCCGGCCATGAACCGTCGCGATCTGTTCGTCGTTGGAAGTAGCGCCCTGGCCGCCAGCGTCACCGCCCAGCTGGTGGCGTGCGCCGACAAGGTCGAGAAGAAGGCCCCCTCCGCCGGCAGCGGCGCGGCCGCCGGCAGCGGCGCGGTCGACCCGCACGCCGGTCACGCCGGCCATGGCGCCAGCGCCGCGGTGGCGTCGGCGACGATGGCCATCGCCCACTGCGAGCTGGCCGGCGACGCTTGCCTGGCCCACTGCCTCGACCTGCTCGGGCAGGGGGACACCAGCATGGTCGACTGCGCCCGAGCCGTACGCGACATGCTGGCGGCGTGTGCGGCGGCGCGCGTGCTGGTCGGCGCGGGCTCGAAGCACGCGGCGGCGGCGGCGGCGCTGTGCAGCGCGGCCTGCAAGGACTGCAAGGCGGCGTGTGAGCCGCACGCCGCCAAGCACGCCACCTGCAAGGCCTGTGCGGACGCCTGTGACGTGGCGGTGGCGAAGGTCGCCGCCCTGTAGCTGCGAGCTCGTGCCCGCCGGACCGGTCTGACCGAGCCGGGACGACGACGTGACCGGTTCGTGACGGCGGCGCCGGCGTGATCGGGCACGCTGGCACCATGGCCGTCGAAGACCAGCCGCTGTTCCGCGGCGTGTCGCACCAGTTCGCGGCGATCGTCGCCGCCGTCGCCGGGGTCGTGCTGGTGCTGCTCGCCGGCGGCGGGCGCGCCACCGTGGCGGCGGCCATCTACGCGGTCAGCCTGACCGCCATGCTCGGGGTCAGCGCCGCGTACCACCGGGTGTGGTGGCGCCCGCGCGCCCAGCTGCGCTGGAAGCGGGCCGACCACGCCATGATCTTCGTGTTCATCGCCGGCACGTACACGCCGATCTGCCTGCTGGCGATGGGCGGCCCGGCCGGCTCGCGCCTGCTCCTGCTGGTGTGGCTCGGCGCCGGGCTGGGCGCGGCCCAGGCGCTGCTGTGGACCCACGCCCCGCGCGCCCTGCCGGTCGTGCTGTACATCGCGCTCGGCTGGCTGATGGTGGCGTACCTGCCCGAGGTGCGGGCCGCGCTGGCGCCGGCCGCCGTGCTGCTGCTGCTCGCCGGGGGCCTGCTGTACACCGGCGGCGCCATCGTCTACGCGCTGCGCCGGCCCAACCCGTCGCCGCGCCTGTTTGGCTACCACGAGATCTTCCACGCCTGCGTCGTCATCGCCTGCGTGTGCCACTTCGTGGTGGTCGCCGCTGTCGTGCGCGGCCACCTGCTGGCGTAGCGGGGCAGGGCGGCGCGCGCTCAGGCCTGGTCGACGGCGACGTCGTGTGGCCCGAGCGCGAGGTGGACCAGGCCGGTGCGGTCGGCCCGCACCAGCTCGCGCCGGATGCCGGCCCGGCGCAGGCGATCGCGCAGGCGGCCCAGCGTGACGTCCCAGCGGTGGCGCAGCTCGAGGGTGGCGGCGTCGTCCGTCCACACCTCGCGGGCCAGGGTCTCCCACGCCACCGGGGCGGCCCGGGCGACCAGCTCGCTCAGCACCCGCGCCCCGGTGCCGCCGATGACCAGCGCCGGGTGGCGCGGCCGCTGGACCACGACGGAGTCGTAGTGGGCGACGATGCGCAGCGGGTCATCGTCGGTGCCGTGAGTCGGCGCGTGTTCGGCCGCGCCGAGCGGGACCGCGCCCAGGCGCCAGCTCAGGCCGGCCGCCGTGAAGGTGTCGCCCTCGACCAGCGCCCGTGCCGGTTCGGCGCCGCGCTGGAGATGGCAGGTCGGGCCGACCGTCCACAGGTGGGCGGCGGCGCCGGGGACGTACGAGGCCAGCGCCGACGCCGGCGGCCCGTCGACGATGCTCAGGACCTGGCCGAGCGGGCGCGTCGGCTGGCCCGGCGCGGCCAGCGCCAGCACGCGATCGGGCAGCGAGACGGCGTCGACGGTGAGGGTGAGCCCGAACGCCAGCTCGATCTCCACCCCCGGCGCCAGCAGCACCTCGGCCACCGGTCGCCCCTGCTCCCCGAGCAGGCGACGCAGGGCCAGCATCCACAGCCGGCCGCCGCGCAGGCTGACCAGGGCGTGCGCCTCGGACACCCGCGGATCGTCGAGGAACAGCGCGGCCGACGGCAACCGGCCGATCAGGTCGCCGTGGAAGAGCTCGACCACGCCGAGGCTCGGCCCGCGCAGCCGCACCGACGGGCGGCCGGTCGCGCTCACGGCGGCCCCTGCCGCGCAGGCGCGGCCGGCGGCGGCCCCAGCTCGACCACGTCGTCGAGCGACAGCTGCCAGGTCCGCGCCGCCTCGTCCTCGAGCGCGGCGGCCGGGCGGTCGAGCACGCCGAGGTCCCAGGTCCGCACCGTGCCGTCCCAGCTGCTGGTGAGCAGGCGCCCACCCTCGGCCACCACCCCGGCCGCGCTGCGCTGCCGGTGGCCACGCAGCGCGGCGACGTGGCGACCATCGGCGGTCGACCACACGTCGATCGTGCCGCTCCGGGTCCCGGCCAGCACCCAGCGCCGGTCCGGGCTGATCGTGACGTCGAGCGGCTGCCCCGAGCGCTGCGGCAGGATCCGCGCCGCGCCGGTGCCGAGCTCGAGCAGCGCGACGTGACCGGCGTGCACCGTGGCCAGCAGCGCGCCGTCGGCGCTGACCGCGAGCGTGGTCGCGCCCGGCCGGGCGACGACGGCGGTGGTGACGCCATCGCGCCAGGTCACCACCTGTTCGTCCTCGGTCAGCAGCCACAACACGTCGCCGGCCACGGTGGCGTCGAGGCAACGCGGCGCGGCCACCCGGCGTGAGGGGCCCGGCCCGAGCCACACGTCGACGTCGTCGCCGTACGGGAACGCGACCAGCGCGCCGTCGGCGCGGAAGAACACGCGGCGGGTCGGGCGGCCGCCGGTGAACGGCGCCGGGGTCCAGCCGGTGGTCTCGACCACCCGCACCTCGCCGTCGGCGCCGGCGCTGCCGGCGGCCAGGTAGCGGCCATCGGGCGAGAACGCGACCCGCTTGACCACGCCCGGCCCCATCACCAGGTGGGCCAGCTGGCGACCATCGCGGCGAGACCACACGGTGACGGCGCCATCGCCGCCGGCGACCGCCAGCAGCCGGTGATCGGCCGACACCGCGGCGTGGCTGAGCCCGGCGCTGGCGACGAAGCGCCACGGCGGCAGCTCGGACGGCAAGCGCCACGACCACAGCGCCGGGCCGACGCCCTCGATCGCGCTGGTGCGGCCCGGCTCGACGCGGGCCCGGCCCGGCAGCGTCATGACGTGGCCGGCCCCGGCCGGGTCCCACAACGCCGGCGCGCCCTGATCGGGCGTCACCAGCAGGTGGTCACCCAGGAACCGGATGCGGGCGATCGAGCCGTCGCTGGCCGGGACCGGACCGATCATCGTCCCGGTCGCCAGCTCGACCAGCGTCAGCGTGCCTTCGACCCCGGCCAGCGCGACCCGCCGCTCGTGGTCGTCGACGGCGAGGGCGGCGATGCCCTTGCTGGCCGGCCCGAGCGGGAGGCGAGCGACCTGGCGCGAGGTGCCGGTCACCAGATCAGACTGCATCACCGCGCCGTCGGCGCACGCCACCAGCAGCGAGCCGCGGCCGAAGGCGAGCGCGGCGGTGGCGCCGCCGCCGCACATCCGCGGCACCCGCCACCAGCGCCGGGTCGCGACGTCGACCAGCGCCAGCTCGCCGGCCGCGGTGTAGGCGGCGACCCGGTCGCGGGCGGGACCGACCTGGAGCCCCTTGTCGGGCACGGCCGCGGTCACATCGACCAGGAGCGCGCCATCCTGCCCGGACAGCAACCACAGGCCGAGGGTCGAGCGCAGCGCGGCGACCGAGCCGTCGGCGAGGATGGCGGCCTCGCGCACCGCGCCGTCGACGGTCCATCGCACCCGCCCGCTCGGCCGGTCGAGGTAACGCAGGCGACCGGCGTCGCCGCACAGCGCCGCCTCGTCGGAGCTGGCCAGCACGTCGTCGCATCCGGGGATCTCGGCCCGGCTGGCCGCCAGCGGCCGGGCCCGGCCGTAGGCGGCGGCCAGCACCCCGCGGGCCTCGGCCGAGTCGGCCAGGGTCAAGGCGCGGGCGGCGATCACCTCGGCCTCCGGGCTGGCGCCGGCGTCGTGGGCGTTGGTGGCCCAGCCCACCAGCGCGTGCGCGAACGTGACTTGCTGGTCGCGCATGGCGGCGCTGGTCTGTCGTTCGGCCACCACCGCGCGCTGGCGCTCGGACTGGACCCGGCGCCAGGTCAGCGCGAACACCGTCAACGCCACGGCCACGCCGACCACGCCGATGCCGATCGGCACGCGCCAGGCCCGGACCAGCCGGCGCAGCAGCTCGAGCGAGCCGTAGGCGTGGGCGGCGACGCGCCGCCCGTCGAGGAACGCGGCCAGGTCGACCGACAGCGCGCCGGCGTCGGGGTAACGCGCGCCGGGATCGCGTCGAAGCGCCTTGGTGATGATGGCGGCCAGCTCGGGCGGCACGTCGGGGGCCTGCAGCGGCGCCAGCTCGAGGTCGTTGCCCAAGAGTGTCGCCGCCTCGGCGGCGCTGGCCGCGCTCAGCAAGGGCCGGCCGACCACCACCTCGTACAGGATCGCGCCGAGGGCCCACACGTCGGCGGCGCGACCGACCGCGTGGCCGGCGGCCTGCTCGGGGCTCATGTACGCCGGCGTGCCGACGCCGACCCGGGTCAGGTCGAGGCGCGGCTCGGGTGGCGCGTGCTCGGGCGGCTGGCCCGGGCTCGAGCCGGCGGCCAAGGTATCGTCGAGGCACACCGCCAGGCCCCAGTCGACCACCGTGCTGTCGCCGAACTCCCCGACCATCAGGTTGGCCGGCTTGAGGTCGCGGTGGACCACGCCGTGGTCGTGGGCGTAGGCGACGGCGTGGCAGAACGCCAGGCACGAGCGCAGCAGGCCGAGGCGGGTGGTGGCGTCGGCCCCGGCCATGGCCTCCGCCAGCGAGCGGCCGCGGATGAGGCGCATCGAGTAGAACAGGCCGCCGTCGGCGGCGTGGCCGGCGTCGTAGATCGGGACGATGCCGGGGTGCTCGAGCCGGGCGGTGATCCACGACTCGCGCGCCAGCCGGGCGGCCAGCGAGGCGTCGTCGGCCCGGCCGCTCAGGGTCTTGAGCGCGACCTCGCGGCCGAGGCGGCGGTCCCACGCCGCGTACACGCGGCCCATCCCGCCGGCGCCGATCAGGTCGTGCCGCTGGTACCGGTCGCGCTCCTCGGTCTGGAACGGGTGGGCCGGGTCCGGCGCCGCGGCTCCAGCGCCGACGTCGGCCGGGTAGGGCCCCGCGCCGCCGTCGCTCCAGCCCGAGCCCGAGTCATCGTCGGTCATCGGCGCCACCTCCGACCACGACATCGTCCCGGTACAGCACGAGCTGGACTTGCCCGGCGCCGTCGGCGCCGACCAGATCGGCGCGGATCCCGGCCCGACGCAGGGTCGCCCGCAGCCGCTGGATCACCGCGTCGAGGCGGCGCCGCAGCTCGACCGGGCCGGCCCCGTCGGCCCACAGCTCGCGCGCCAGCGGCGCCCACGCCACCGGGCCACCGAGCGAGATCAGCTCGAGCAAGAGGCGGGCGCCGAGGCCGCTGACCACCAGGTGACGCTCGCCCTGTTGCAGCTCGACCTTGTCGCCGACGCGGGTGAGGCGGAGCGGATCGGCCGGCCCGCCCGTCGCGGTGGTCGCGCCCGCGGCCTGGTGAGGGGCCAGCGTGAAGGCGAGGGTCAGCCCGGCCACCTCGACCTGATCGCCGGGCTCGATGGTGCGGGCGGCGCCGCCGTCGACGCGCAGCCGCCACTGCTCGCCGGCCGACCACACCACCGCGGCGGCGCCGGGGACGAACCGCGCGACCACCGTCGGTGGTGGGCCGACCAGCACGCTCGACACCGGAGCGAGCAAGCGCTGGCCCAGGCCGGGCGCGTTCAGCGCCAGCCCGTGGCTGGGCGCGCCGACCTCCTCGACGCGCAGGTCGAGGCCTGGCGCCAGCGTGACGACCTGGCCCGGCGCGAGCGTGGCCTGCCCGACCTGCACGCCATCGACCAGCACCTGGCGCCGCAGCGCCAAGAGGCACATGGCGCCGCGCCGCCGGCTGACCATCGCGTGCGCCTCCGACACGCGCGGGTCGTTGACCACCAGCGCCGCCGACGGCAGGCGGCCGATCAGGTCACCGTGGTGCAGGCGCACCCGCCGACCCGGCGCGGCGAAGGTGACGTACGAGTCCATGCGGGAGCGATCCTGACACGGCGCGCCGCGGTGGTACCAGCAACGCCGACCGACCACACGGACTTCATACGCGCGCGCCGACCGGCGTGCCTCACGCTCCGACGGCGTCTGAGGCCCGTGCGATCCGCGGCTGGCCGGCTGGTGGCAGCGTGGACCGACGAGCGCGCCGCGTCGGCGCGTCAGGAGCGCCCATGCGGATCTCGACCCGGACCTTCGCCTTCCTGCTCAGCTCCTGTGCGCTCGCCCTGGTGGCGGCCTGCGGCGACGACGGCGGCGCCAGCACCGACGCGCCGCGCTCCAGCGACGCCAGCGCGACCATCGATGGACCGAGCGACGCGGTCGGGCCCGACGCCGCCGCCCCGCTCGGGACGACGTGTACGCTCGGCAGCGAGTGTGCCAGCGGCGAGTGTGTCGACGGCGTGTGCTGTGACCAGGCGTGTGACAGCGGCTGTATAGCCTGCGCCGCGGCGCTGACCGGCGGCAGCGACGGCGTGTGCGCGCCGGTGCTGGTCGGCACCGATCCGCGCGACGTGTGTGCGGCCGATGCCGCGACCTGCGGCGGCGCCGCCTGCGACGGCTTCGGCGCATGTGCGGCGGCCACGGCCGGCACGGTGTGTCGGCCCAGCGCCGGGGCATGCGACCAGGTCGAGAGCTGCGACGGCGTGGCCCGGCAGTGCCCGGTCGACGGCTTCGCGAGCGCCGCGCAGACGTGCCGCGCCTCGCTCGGGCCGTGCGACCCGGCCGAGACGTGTAGCGGCGCCGCGGCGGCGTGCCCGGCCGACGTGCTGGCCAGCGCGGCGACGGTGTGCCGGGCCGCGAACGGAATGTGTGACGTGGCCGAGTCGTGCACCGGGGCGTCGAGCGCATGCCCGGCCGACGTGCTGGCCAGCACGGCGACGGTCTGCCGGGCCACGAACGGAATGTGTGACGTGGCCGAGGCGTGCACCGGGGCGTCGAGCGCGTGCCCGGCCGACGTGGTCGCGAGCGCCGCCGTGGTGTGCCGGCCATCGGCGGGGTCGTGCGACGTGGCGGAGAGCTGCACCGGCACCTCGGCCACCTGCCCGACCGACGTGGTGACGGCGAGTGGGGTCAGCTGCCGCGCCTCGGCCGGAACCTGTGACGTGGCCGAGGTGTGTGATGGCAGCAGCGGCGCCTGTCCGACCAACCAGTTCCAGCCGCGCGGCGCCCCGCTGTGCGCGCCGTACACGTGTTCGGGCGCCGGCGCGTCCTGTCTCACCTCGTGCATCTCCAGCGCCGACTGCGTCGCCGACGCCCGCACCGTGTGCGACGGCGGCGTGTGCCGCGCTGGCAAGTTCGCCTTCGTGACCTCGACCGTCTTCACCGGCGCCACCATCGGCGGGCTGGCGATGGCCGACGCCACCTGTCAGGCCCGCGCCGCCGTGGGTGGCCTCAGCGGCACGTACAAGGCCTGGCTCAGCACCGACACCAGCGCAGCGTCGAGCCGCCTGACCCACGCCACAGTGCCGTACGTGCGTACGGGCGACAAGCTCATCATCGCCAACAGCTGGACCGACCTGACCGACGGCACCCTCGACCGGCCGATCAGCCTGACCGAGGTCGGCGGTGTGGCCAACGGTCCGGTGTTCACCGGCACTCGCACCGATGGCGGCACGCCCGGCAACTTCGACTGCGGCGACTGGACCAGCACCAGCGGCTTCGGCTACGTCGGCACCAGCTCGGCCATCAACGCCAACTGGAGCCAGAGCAACACCCAGGGCGCGTGTGCTGGCCCGGCCCGCCTGTACTGCTTCGAGCAGTAGCGGCTGGCGGCGCCGGCGGGCCAGCTCCGTCGGCGTGATACGCTGGATCGATGTCTCGCGCCGTGGCGGCGACGTTCCTGGCCGGCCTGGCCGCGCTCCCCGTCCTGTCCCTCGCGCCGGCGGCGGCGTCGGCGGCGCCGACCCGGCTGTGGTCGGCGCCGGTGGACGTGGCGGTCGACGACGGCGATGGCTGGAGCTACGGCCTGAGCCAGAACGTCGACATCCTCACCAGCCCGACCGGGGCCGTGGTGCGGGTCCGTCGGGGCGGCGCCGGATGCGCCGGCGAGCTGGTGCTGCAGCAGGACGCGCCGGGCGACGCCGCCGGCGCCGCGCCCGAGGAGCGGGCCGGGGGTCGCCGCCGCCATGCCGGCTCGGCCGGCGTGGGCTCGCTCGTCGTACTGGCCGCGTGGTGCCACCACCGGCACCGGCCTGGGGTTGTGCCTGCAGCTGCTCGATCGCTCGCTGATCGTGCAGCTATCGGCGCCCGCCGACGCCGCGTCGCAGCGCCTGGCCAACCAGATCGCGCTGGCCGCGCGCCCACCGGTGGACGTCGGCAGCGAGCCGGCGCTGCGTGGCCTGGACACCTCGCTGCCGTACGTGACCGACCAGCCCGGCAAGCTGCGCTTCTTCGGCGGCCTCGAGGTGGCGTGGGCGGTGAGCCGCGGCCTGTGCAGCTACGAGTTCATGATGACCGTCGCCAGCGTGAAGCCGGCTGGCCAGGGGCTGCAGGCCGTCCCGGAGTCCTTGCCGCTGGCGTTCCCCGACGTCTACGAGTTCGAGGGGACCCGGCTGGCCTGCGCCGAGGTCGGACCGGACGCCTTCGTGACGCTGGTCTACGTCGACTGGAACGAGGCGACGAGCGACACCCTGGGCAGCCTGATCCGGGCGGTGCGCGCGCTCCACGGCGCGCCGGTGGTGTCCACGCCGGACGCGACCACGGTGACGCTGCCCCGGCTCGGGCTGTCGGTCGACCTGGCCACGGTCGGACGCTGGCGGGTGGTGCCGTCGGAGCGGTACGGCGTCGACGGCGGCGACGCGCTGGTGTCGGCCGACACCTTCCGCGCCACCTCGCCGCACGCGGTCGTGGTGCGGCGCGCGCCGTGTAGCGCGGGCACGACCGCCCTGTCGCCGGCCGAGCGCTCCACGCTCATCCCGGCGCAGCTGCCGCAACCCGCATCGGTCGAGGTCGACGCGCTCAGCAAGCGCTGGAGCCTGGTCCTGTGCGCGTCGGCCGGCACCATCAGCTACGAGTTCCGCATCGTCGGTGAGGCGCTCGAGGCGGAGGCGCCGACGCTGCCGGGCTATCGCGCGCTGCTGGCCCTGCTCGCGGTCGCGACCGGGGTGGTGGCGCCGGCGCCGCCGCCCACGCCCGACCCCGCGCCGACGCCCGGCCGTCGAGCCCCGCGCCGGTCGTTCACCGGCCAGTTCGGCCTGTACGGCGCGCGCTACGACCAGGACGTGGGCGGCGAGGTCGACGACGTCGGCGGCGGCTGGCTCGGCTTCGGCGGGTTTGCCTTCGGCGGCGCCGGCGGGGTGGTCGGCGTCGGTGGCGCCTTCACCTTCGACGTCGAGCTCGGCTACGGCGACTCCATCGACGGCGAGGCGCGCGGCGGCGGTGGGCTGGCGCTGTGGCTCGGCCCGCTGGTGGCCGAGGGCGTGGTCGGACTGGGCCTCAACGCGACCGGCCCGGCCGGAGAGCTCGATCTGTTCGCGCAGGCCGGCGCTCACCTGCGCCTGGGCGGGCGCACGGTGGCCTGGGCCGGCGCCATGCGTACGCTCGGGGTCGGCTCCGATCAGGTCCGCTACGAGGGCCGGCTGTTCCTCCCCGTCGGCGGCAAGGGCGTCATGGTGTTCGCGCTGTGGCGCGAGTACGCGTTCATCGGCGGCACCGACTCCGAGCAGACCGAGGGCCAGGCCCGCGCCATCGGCTTCGGGCTCGGCGTCGGCAGCGGCGAGTAGCGGCGGGGGGGGCCTCGCGCTCAGCCCAGGCGGGCGGCGTGGTGGCGCAGGTGGTCCTCGGCGAAGGTGGCCACGAAGTAGTAGCTGTGGTCGTAGCCGTCGTGCTGGCGCAGGGTCAGCGGCTGGTCGGCGGCGATGGCCGCGGTGCGCAGGCGCTCGGGCCGGAGCTGGCCGTCCAGGAACTTGTCGGCCAGGCCCTGGTCGACCAGCGGCGCCGAGGCGAAGCGGGCGCCGTCGGCCAGGAGCGCGCAGGTGTCGTACCGGCGCCAGGTGGCGCGGTCGGGCCCGAGGTAGCCGGTGAAGGCCTTGTCGCCCCACGGCACCTCGCTCGGCGCGCCGATCGGCGCCAGCGCCGACACCGAGGCGAACCGGTCGGGCTGGCGCAGGCCGATCACCAGCGCGCCGTGCCCGCCCATCGAGTGCCCCATCACGCCGCGCCGGTCGCCGAATCCGAAGGTGCGCTCGACCAGCGCCGGCAGCTCGGTCGTGACCCAGGTGAACATCTGGTACGTCGCCGCCCACGGCGCGACCGTGGCGTCGACGTAGAAGCCGGCGCCCTGGCCGAAGTCCCACGCCGCGTCGTCGCCGGGGTAGCGCGCCGCCCGCGGGCTTGTGTCGACGGCGACGATGGCCAGCCCGAGCTCGGCCGCGACCCGCTGCGCGCCGCCCTTGATGACGAAGGTCTCCTCGGTGCAGGTCAGGCCGGGCAGGTAGTACACGACCGGGACCCGGGCCGCGTCGGCGCCGCCGGCGAGCGCCTGCGGCGGCCGGTACACCGCGAACCGCATCGGCCCGGCGCAGGCGGCGCTGGGGTGCTCGTAGAAGCCCTGCACGCCGCCGAAGCAGCGCTGCTCCGAGCGGACGACCAGCTCGCTCACGCGAACTCGACCACGGCGCGGATCGACGTCCCGGCGTGCATCAGGTCGAACGCCTCGTTGATGCGCTCGAGCGGCAGCTTGTGGGTGATGAGCGAGTCGATCTCGAGCTTGCCGTCCATGTACCAGTCGACCAGGCGCGGCAGGTCGGTCCGGCCACGGGCGCCGCCGAACGCGGTGCCCTTCCAGACCCGGCCGGTCACCAGCTGGAACGGGCGGGTCGAGATCTCCTGGCCAGCGCCGGCGACGCCGATGATGATGCTCTCGCCCCAGCCGCGGTGGCAGCACTCGAGCGCCTGCCGCATCAGCGTGGTGTTGCCGACGCACTCGAAGCTGTAGTCGGCGCCGCCGCCGGTCAGCTCGACCAGGTGGGCGACCAGGTCGCCCTGGATCGCCTTGGGGTTGACGAAGTGGGTCATGCCGAGCTTGCGGCCGAGCTCCTCGCGCGCCGGGTTGATGTCGACGCCGATGATCTTGTCGGCGCCGACCAGGCGCGCGCCCTGGATGACGTTGAGGCCGATGCCGCCGAGGCCGAACACCACGACGTTGGCGCCGGCCTCGACCTTGGCGGTGTACAGCACCGCGCCGACGCCGGTGGTGACGCCGCAGCCGAGGTAGCAGATCTTGTCGAACGGGGCGTCCTTGCGCACCTTGGCCACCGCGATCTCCGGCAGCACGGTGTGGTGGGCGAAGGTCGAGCAGCCCATGTAGTGGTGGATCTTCTGGCCCTTGATCGAGAAGCGCGAGGTGCCGTCGGGCATGACGCCCTTGCCCTGGGTGGCGCGGATGGCGGTGCACAGGTTGGTCTTGCGCGACAGGCACGACTTGCAGCTGCGGCACTCCGGCGTGTACAGCAGGATGACGTGGTCGCCGGGCGCGACCGAGGTGACGCCCGGCCCGACCTCGGCGACGACGCCGGCGCCCTCGTGGCCGAAGATGACCGGGAACAGGCCCTCCGGGTCGGCGCCCGAGCGGGTGAACTCGTCGGTGTGGCACACGCCGGTGGCGCGTAGCTCGACCAGGACCTCGCCGGCCTTGGGCCCTTCGAGATCGACGTCCTCGATACGCAGCGGCTCTCCGACTTTCCAGGCAACGGCGGCGCGGGTCTTCATGGCGGCGACGGTAACGCAGCCGACCGCGCGCTCGCAGCAGCGGCGGCGCGTGATCTGCGCCGGCACGCCGCTGCTGCGAGATGTTCGGATTCAACGCGGTGGGCGCAGGCCGGCACGCCGCAGCATACGGTAGACCGTGCTGCGCGCCACGCCGAGCCGGGCCGCGACCGAGCTGACGTTGCCGCCCTCGGCGTCGAGCGCGCGCCGCACCACCTCGGCCTCGACCTCGTCGAGCCGGGCCGGGCCGTCGCCGCCGTCGCCGCGCGGCAAGGCGGGCAGCGCGGGCGCGGCCGCCGTCGCGGCCAGCGGATCGGGCGGCAGGTGGTGCAGGTCGAGCGGGTCGTCGCCGTCGGCCAGCACCAGGGCGACGTCGAGCACGCTCTTGAGCTCGCGCACGTTGCCGGGCCACGGCTGGGCGCCGATCCATGCCTGCAGCGCCGGGCTCAGCGCCGGCGCCGGCTGGCCGCGCCGCGCCGCCAGCTCACCGAGCAGGTGGTGGGCCAGCCCGACCCGGTCGGTCCGGGCCCGCAGCGGCGGCAACACCAGCGTGGCGCCCTTGAGGCGGAAGTACAGGTCCTGGCGGAAGCGGCCGCCCTCGACCATGGCCGGCAGGTCGCGGCAGGTGGCGGTGATGATGCGGACGTCGGCCCGCGTGGTGTGCGACTCGCCGACGCGGCGGTAGGTGCCGTCTTCGAGCACGCGCAGCAGGCTGGCCTGCATCGCCGGCGGCATCTCGGCCACCTCGTCGAGGAACAGGGTGCCGCCGCTGGCCTCGGCCAGGTAACCGACCCGGCCGCCCGGGCTGGCGCCGGTGAAGGCGCCGGCGCCGTAGCCGAACAGCTCGCTCTCGAGCAGGGCCGGGCTGATGGCGCCGCAGTTGACGGCGACGAACGGGCCACGCGCGCGCACGCTGGCGGCGTGGATGGCGCCGGCCACCAGCTCCTTGCCCGACCCGGTCTCGGCCAGCAGCATCACCGGCACCGTGCTCGGCGCGACCCGGCGGGCGAAGGTCAGGGCCGCGCGCAGCGCCGGATCGCCGGCGTACAGGCGGGCGAACGCCGCGTCGGCACCGGCGCCAGCGCTGGCGGTGGCCCCGGCCGGCTCGACCGCGCGCGCCTCGGACCGCGGCCGCCGCAGCGGCTCGTCGGCCTCGAGGTAGGCCACCACCGCGATCGTCGCGCCGTCGTGGGCGGCGATGGGGTCGACCCGCAGGCGCGCGCCGCGGTTGCCCCCGGCCAGGCGCAGCACGATCGGCCGGCCGCCGGCGCTGGGCCGGGCCGCCTCGGCGCACAGCTCGGCCCAGCCCAGGCCGAGCAGGCCCCGCACGGTGGCGCCGACCAGGCCGGCGCCGAAGCGAGCGCGGGCGGCGTCGTTGCCGTGGGCGACGCGGCCGGGCGCCTCGATCAGCACGACCGGGCCGGGCACACGCTCGAGCGAGCGGGTCAGGGCCCGGCTCACCGCCGAGCCGGCGTGGGCGTAGGCGCCCTGGCGCAGCACGCCCTCGAGCGCGCGCGCGGCCGACGTGATGGTGAAGCCGATGAGGTCGTCGGCGCGATCGACGGTGGAGGTGGCGTCGAGCACGCCGAGCACGCGGCCGTCGGGGCCACACACCGGCGCGGCGTAGCAGACCAGGTTGTGGAAGGCGCGTCCGTAGTGCGCGCCGCCGGTGACCACGGTCGGGCAGGCCTCGGCCAGCGCGGTGCCGATGGCGTTGGTGCCGCGCGCGGCCTCCGACCAGCACGCGCCGTCGATCAGGCGGACCCGGCGCGCCTCGTCGGCGAAGTCGCCGCCGCCGCTGGTGTGGACGACCACGCCGTCGGCGTCGGCCAGCAGCAGCAGGTAGCCGCGGCTGGCCAGGAGGCCGCTGGCCTCGGTCAAGGTCGCCTCGGCGGCGCGGGTCAGCGCGCTGGCCCGATCGGCGTGGGCGCGCAGGGCGTCGCCGCGCAGCAGGTGCTCCTCCGGCGCCGCCCCCTCGGCCGAGGCGCCCAGGCCGCGCGCGCGCTGCCAGCGCTCGACCACCGGCGCGAACACGCGCGGCACCTCGACCCGCGCCGCGTGGTCGTGGAACCGGGTCCACAACCACGATGGGGCGTCGGCCAGCAACACGGGTTCCACGTCGTCGACGATACGCCGGTGGAGTGGTCCGAGACAGTGTCGCGTCGTTGCTGGGTGCGCGATGGAGCGTTTCGCTCCATGACGCGGCGCATCGCCACGCGATTTCGCACAGGTGGACGTCGGCACGGCGCCTGCTGGAGCCCAGCCCAGACGATCCAGGAGGACTCCACCATGCGTTACGCCCGCCCCAACACCCCCGGCAGCAAGCTCACCTACCGCTCGCGCTACGACAACTTCATCGGCGGCGAGTGGGTCCGCCCGCGTCGCGAGCAGTACTTCGCCAGCGTGTCACCGGTCAACGGCCAGCCGTTCACCGAGGTGGCGCGCTCGACCAGCGAGGACGTCGAGCGCGCGCTCGACGCCGCCCACGGCGCCAAGCAGGCGTGGGGCCGCACCGCGCCGGCCGCGCGCGCCAAGGTGTTGCTCGACATCGCCGACGTGATGGAGCAGAACCTCGAGCGGCTGGCGCTGTCGGAGAGCTGGGACAACGGCAAGCCCATCCGCGAGACGCTGGCGGCCGACCTGCCGCTGGCCATCGATCACTTCCGCTACTTCGCCGGCTGCCTGCGCGCCGAGGAGGGCGGCGCGGCCGAGCTCGACCACCAGACCGTGGCCTACCACTTCAAGGAGCCGCTCGGCGTGGTCGCCCAGATCATCCCGTGGAACTTCCCGCTGCTGATGGCGGCGTGGAAGGTGGCGCCGGCGCTGGCCGCCGGCAACTGCGTGGTGCTCAAGCCGGCGGAGCAGACCCCGGTGTCGATCCTGCTGCTGGCCGAGCTGATCGGCCCGCTGCTGCCGCCCGGCGTGTTCAACGTCATCAACGGCTACGGCCTCGAGGCCGGCAAGCCGCTGGCGTCGTCGCCGCGGGTGGCCAAGGTGGCCTTCACCGGCGAGACCTCGACCGGCCGCCTCATCATGCAGTACGCGTCGCAGAACCTCATCCCGGTCACGCTCGAGCTGGGCGGCAAGTCGCCCAACCTGTTCTTCGCCGACGTGATGGCGCACGACGACGCGTTCCGGCAGAAGGCGCTCGAGGGCTTCGCCATGTTCGCGCTCAACCAGGGCGAGGTGTGCACCTGCCCGTCGCGCGCCTTGATCGACCGCAAGATCTACGGCCAGTTCCTCGAGCTGGCGGTCGAGCGGGTCAAGGGCATCAAGAACGGCGACCCGTTCGACACCGAGACCCAGGTCGGGGCCCAGGCCTCGCGCGAGCAGCTCGACAAGATCCTCGGCTACCTCGACATCGGCCGCCAGGAGGGCGCGCGGGTGCTCACCGGCGGCGGTCGGGCCGACCTCGGCGGTGACCTGGCCGGCGGCTACTACGTCGAGCCGACCATCCTCGAGGGCCACAACAAGATGCGGGTGTTCCAGGAGGAGATCTTCGGCCCGGTCCTGGCGGTGACCTCGTTCGACTCGTTCGACGACGCCATCGGCATGGCCAACGACACGCTGTACGGCCTGGGCGCCGGGGTGTGGACCCGCGACGTGCATCAGGCCTACCGCGCCGGTCGTGCCCTCGAGGCCGGCCGGGTCTGGACCAACTGCTACCACCTGTACCCGGCGCACGCGGCGTTCGGCGGCTACAAGCAGTCGGGCATCGGCCGCGAGACCCACAAGATGATGCTCGACCACTACCAGCAGACCAAGAACCTGCTGGTCAGCTACGACCCCAACCCGATGGGCTTCTTCTGACCGGCTCGCCGGCGTGAGGTGACGGCGAGGCGCGGCCTGGCGCCCCGCGCGGTACCATCGCCGCATGCACGGGGTGGTGACGGCGACGCTGACGCATCGGCTCGGCTGGCGGATGATGCCGGTCGCGCTGCTGGCCTGGGTCTCCGCGCCTGGTGCGGCCCGGGCCGACGGCGCCGCCGGCGACGTCGCCACCACGATCGACCTGACCGCGGCGCGTGCCGTCATCGCCGCCGATGCCACCTGCGTGCCGCCGGCGCTGCGGCCCGGTCTGTCGCGCGAGGGCGGGGAGACCGGGCGGCTCGAGCTGCAGCTCGGCCTGGTCGAGGGCGCGCCGCTGCTCTGTGCGCACCTGCGGCGCCCGCCGCCGTGGGTCGACGACGACGATGACGACGGCCCGCCGCCGCCGCTCGGGGTCGTCGGCTGCTGGCGGGTCGACCCATCCGGGCGGCGGCTCGCGCCGGTGCCGCCGCGCCTGTTGCCGGGCCAGCCGGTCGCGGCCGAGCTGGTCGGCGGCTGCAGCCACGGGTTGTGCCTGCCGCCCGACTACGCGGTGCCGCCCGATGCCGCGCCGATGGTGGTGATCGATCCCGACGGCAACCGCGCCGCCGTGCTGGTGCTCCATCACCTGAACACGGCACTCGATGGCTTCGTGTTCGCGCGCCGGAGCCGGACCCTGACCGGGCGCTTCCGTGTCGCCGCCGATGACGTGATCATGCGCAGCCAGCTGGTCGGCGGCGTGCTGACCATGCAGCGGTGCAAGGCGGCGCCCCACTGCGTGTTGCACGGCGTTCGTGTCGACGGGGCTTCGCCTGGGCACCCCAGCCTGGATCAGGACGCGACCTTGCTGACGGTCGCCGCACGTTCGGGACGGAGCAACGTCCACCTCGGCGCCTTCAGCGTCATCGATGACGACGAGCTGCTGCTGGCCGACGCCGGTTGGGCCAACGTGGCGCGGGTGGTGCCGTCGACCGGCGCGATCGAGCAGGTGCGGCGCGGCCGATCGAGCCGATGCGTGCGCCAGGCCATGGATGGGCGCTTCTCGCCGTGCGCGGCGCGCCTGGTGCTGCCATACGTCGACGCCCAGGCGGTCGCCACTCCGACCGGTTACCTGGCGCGATTGTCGGCGCCGCGCGCCGGCGACCTGGTCGTGCTCGACCGGCGCCTACGTGAGCGGGCGCGCTGGTCGGCGTTCTGCCCCGCGACGGCGGTGCGGCCGTGAGCCCGCTGGGGTGGGGGCTCCGCCTGAAGTCGCGGGGTTACGACGTCGGTGCGGATCGCCGTGCGACTCGCGGCCCGGTCCGCCTCCTGGTGGGTACATGTTGTCCAAGCTCACCTCCAAGACCGGTCCCCTCCTCCTCGCGCTGACGGCGCTCACCACCGCCACGGCCTGCGACCAGACCTCGGTCAGCCGCCAGGTCCAGCTCGCCCTCGACGGGGAGGATCCGGTCGCGATCGAGCGCACGATGGCGCCGTACTGGCTCGAGCGCGCGCCGGGTGCGATCGACGAGATCGAGGCGGCGCTGGACGAGGCCCTGCGGGCCGGCTACGGCGCCGACCCGAGCACCGCCGATGGCAGCGCGGCGCTGACGCGGACGGCGCTGGTGGAGTGGGCGCGGCGGGTCCGGCGCGAGCTGGGCGACGGGCTGGCGACGGCGGTGCCGGCGCTGCGGGAGGACCCGGGCTGCGCCGGCTCGCTGATCGGCGACCAGGCGTTGATCGACTACGTCGACGCGGTGACGGCGCGGCAGGCGCGGGTGCACCAGGCGGTCGGCGCGCTGACCCACCTGGGCCGGCACCTGACGTGTATCGGCGAGCTGCAGAGCCTGCGCCTGGCCTGGGCGATGCGCACCGCGTTCCTCGACGTGGAGGTCGGGCTGCGGCAGAACCAGCTGGCGGAGATCGTGCCGATGCTGGCGCTGGCGGTGTCGTCGCCGATGCTGCTGGTGCACGACGTCGAGCGTCGGCACGGCGACGACACGCCGCTGGCGCGCTGGTTCGTGGAGTACGCCGACCTGCTGCGGGAGGGCGCGGTGTGGCGGCACCACCCGGCGGCGTGGCACGGCCTGTGGTTGTACGACCGGCACCTGGGGCGGCTGCGCGGGCTGCGGGTGGTGACCGAGGGCACGAGCGACGACAACACGATCGACCTGGGGGCGCTGATCGAGACGATGTCGAAGCCGGGCGCGGACGACACGCGGTGCAGCCTGATCGAGATGGTCGGGCGCGGCACGGTGTTTGGCCGCTACGCCTGCCTGGCGACGGCGTGTGAGCAGGGCCTGGCCGATCCCGAGCTGTGCAAGGCCGAGGCCGACGGCGGTGGCGGCGGTGACAGCGGCGGCGGTGGCGCCGGGGTCGACGTGCCTGGCCTGGCCACCGACGACGTGCTGGCCTGCCTCAGCGCGCAGGCGGCCGGGCCGATGCGCGAGCAGTTCACCTGCATCCGCGAGGCGACCGGCTCGGCCGCGGCGCCGCGCGGGATGGCACGCAAGGACTTCGCCAGCGTCGGCATGGCCGGCGCCAGGGTCGGCGGGCAGTGCGATCTGACGTCGACCGCGCGCGACGTGTTCGACGCGGCGATGGACGCGGCGGAGCGTCAGTACCAGGCCGACCTC
>JAGPCO010000041.1:14227-54977 GCA_018058095.1 Kofleriaceae bacterium | reverse complement strand
GCTCGGGCGGGCCGCGGTGCTGGCGCAGGATCCGCTCGACCGGCCGACGCGCAGCAAACACGGCGCGGCGCCGCCGTGCCACACGACGGAGCGCCACCGGCGCGACGCGTTCAAGGCCGGCCGCGAGCACCTGTGCGCGGCGTACGCGGCCGCGCGCGAGCGGCGGTGGCGGCGCGAGCACGAGGTGCCCGGCTTCCCGGCCGGCTGCTTCCCCAGCCCGCCGCGCTTCGTCGCGCCGATCGACCCGGCGGTGGTCGCCGCCCGCCGCGCCCGCGTGCTGGCGGCGCACCAGCGGACGCGGTGGCAACCCACGGCGTGAGCAGGCGCGTGACGTCCAAGGACATCAGCCATCGCCTGGTGGGCCGGGTCGCCGCCGCGCGCATCGCGCTCGATCAGCAGCCGGCGCTCACCAGGCCGCGGCGGCAGGCTCGGCGTCGTCGCCCTGCGCCGACGGCAGCACGGTCGTCGCCAGGCCGGGGTCGCGCACCGGCGCCAGGTGCAGGGCCAGGTCGGCGACGACGCCGTCGTACGCGACCGTGAGGCTCAGCTCCCCGCTGGCGCCGGTGCCCCAGACCCGGCCGGAGGTCACGCCGGGCAGGCTGGAGGTGACCACGTAGCCATCCGGCGCCGGGTAGACCAGGTCGCCCGCGCCGAGGGAGAACGTCAGCCACAGCGGGTGCGGGTTGTAGCGCTCGCGGCACGGACGGCTCGGCTCGCCGGCGCGACAGTCGATGATGATCCGCTCCGGCGCGCGCACGTCGACGGTGCTCATCAGCTCGTGCACGCCGCCGAGCGCGTGGTCGGTCAGGCGGGCCCGGACCCGGAGCGGCCCGGGCGCGAGCGGACGAACGGTGGTGACGGCGACGTCGGTGGCGACGTCGGCGCCGGTCACCTCACACGGCGCGTCGACGCACTCGACCTCGAGGTCGTAGGTCTGCTGCAGGCACGTGTAGTCGCCGCCGATCGGGTCCTGGCAGGTGCCGTGGAAGGAGGTCACGAGCTCGAATGGCTGGCCGACGATGACGGCGGCGACGCGGGGGCCCGCGGTCGGCCGCGGCGGCGAGTCGACCTCGTCGGGGCCGGTCAGGGCGACGGCGGTGGTCTCGAGCGCCGGCTCCTCCTCGACGCAGGCGGGGGTCGCCAGGGCGACCAGGCTCGTGACCAGCAGCGGGCAAACGACACGTGGGCTCATGGTTTGGCTGTACTGCAGGAGCCGCGCCAGCTCGACGGGCGAGCGCAGGTCGTGAGGCGCGACGCGGGGTTACGGGTGAACGGCGACGCGGCTGGCGCGGCTGCGTACCGTGGCCCTGGCCCGGCCCTGTCAGCCCCGATGGCCGGTCACCACCGGTGTCGATGACCTGACAGCCACCGCGGGAGCGGGTCGCCCCGCGGATCAGTGCCCGTGCCCGTGCCCATGCCCGTGCCCATGCCCGTGGCCGCCGCCGGCCTGGTCCGGACGGCCGTGGTGGCCCTCGCCGGCGCGGGTGATCGGCGCCAGCCACGGGCCCACGCCGCGCCGGGCGATCGACAGCGCGGCGAGCGCGGCCAGCACGACCAGCGCGGGCAGGCTCACCACCTCCGGCATCACCACGGCGGCTCCGGTCTGGACATCGACCGCGCCCAGGCCAAGCGCGAGGGCGACGCCGAGCGCGGCGGCGACCGGCGCCCCGATCCGCGTCCGCAGCGCCGGGCGCCGGATCACCGCGACCGCGGCGGCGGCGACGCCACCGGCGACCGCCGCGGCCAGTGGCAGGCCGGCCAGGCTGGCGCCGACCGCCACCAGCACCGCGCCGAGCGCGCCGACGTCGAGCAGCAGGATCACCGCCGCGAGCAGGGCCGCGTCGAACACCGGCACGGTGGTGCTGGCGCCGCCGTCGCTGGCCGCGGCCAGCGCGGCCAGGGTCACCGCCAGCGCGACCGGTGGCGCCACCGCGGTGAGCGCGCGCTCGACGCGATCGAGCGCCGCCTGCTCACCCTCTCCGCCGTGCGGCGCGGCCGGCGCCTCGCCGCCACCCAGGCCGGCCGCGGCGATCACCAGCACGAACGGCAGCGCCGCGCCGGGGCCGAGCAGCAGCGCGGCCAGCGCGCCGGCCAGCAGGGCCGGGATGGCGGCCGCGGCCCGGGCCGGCAGCATGGCCGCGACCGCGCCGGCGCGGGCGAGGGTGGCGATCACCACGATCGGCGCGGTCGCGCGCATCAGGTCCCACAGCACCGGGCCGAACGCCGGGTGCGCCGCGTCGTGCTCGTGCCCGTGATCGACCAGGAGGGGCAGCGCTGCGCCGAGGGCCATGGCCACCAGCTCGCTCGGGCCCGGGCGCGCGCCCTCGGCGTGAGGGCCCGGTAGATCATGGCCGAGCACGTGTAGCAGCAACCCGGCGGCGAGCGCGCTGACCCACGGCTCGCTCGCGCTGGGGTCGAGCCCGAGGTCGAGCCCGACCGCCAGCACGCCGATCGCGGTCGCCGCCGCCAGGAGGCCGGCCCGCACCGTGGCGCCGCGGCGGCCATGCAGCGCCATGCTGGCCAGGGTGATGGCGGCGATGACTGGCACGGTGTGAACGGCCAGGCCGAGGATCAGGTCGCGATGATCGTGCGCGGCGTGGCCGCCGCCGGTGATGGCGCCCGCGACCAGGCCGTCGCCGGCCTGGTGCAACAACACGGCCCAGAAGCCGATGGTGGTGGCCAGGCGGGCGTGCTGGTCCGGCGCCCCGGCCGGGCCGGCGGGCGCCAGCCGGCCCAGGAGGTGCGGCCCGAGCAGCCCGAGCGCGAACACGCCGAGCCCGGCGACGCCGATGCTGGCGACCACCTCCGGCAGGATCTGCCCGACCACACCGGCCACCACCGCCACCAGCGCGAACGCCCGCACCGGCCGCAGCAGGGCCGGGCGCGCGCCGCCGAGCAGGGGCAGGGCGGCGCCCACGGCCACGGACAGGACGAGGGCGACGAGGGCGAGCCACACCGGGCGCGGACCCTAACACCCCGGTCGCCCAGTTACATCCGCGTTGCATCGCCACCTCGGTTGCCCTACGGTGGACACGTGAGCCCGAGCAGCGCCGAGCAGAACGAGCTCAAGGACGCGCTGCGCGCGGCCGGCCTGCGCGCCACCACGGCCCGGGTCGCGGTGCTGCGCCTCTTGCGCGCCACGACCGGCCCGCTGTCTCACGCCGACGTGGCCGACCGCCTCGGCGACGGCGCGTGGGACCGAGCGACGCTGTACCGCAACCTCATCGACCTGGTCGATGCCGGCCTCTTGCGGCGGTTCGACCACGGCGATCACGTGTGGCGGTTCGAGCTGGCCCGGCCGGCCCACCCCGACGGTGATCCCCACGCGCACTTCGTGTGCACCGACTGCGGCACCATCGAGTGCCTGCCCGAGCTCGACGTCGGCGTGAAGGGGCGGGCGCCGCGCGCGGTGAAGAAGCGGAAGGTCGAGATCGAGGTGCGTGGCGTGTGTGATCGGTGCGACTGAAGCGGCTCGGGGCCTGCGCGGGCACGGGCACCTGAACACCATCGCGGCCACCCAGACGTCGACGTGATCGTGGTCGGCGACGCTCGTGAGCGGGAACGACGCCGTGATCCTGGCCGATCCCCGTGTCCGGACCGTGATCCCTGTCCCCCCGCCCCGCGGCTTGGCAGGTGCCACCCATGTGCCCGGTCAAGAGTGCCACCCATGTTCCCGCTTGCACCGGGGCGCAAGCGGTACCAGTGCAGGTCGCGCGTTCCCGGCGTCGATCAGGTCCACGGCGTGCGTTCCTGATCACGAGCGCGGCCACGACCACGGCCGCGACCACGAGCTACGGCCACGGGGCGACGTCCCAGGAGATCGACGACGTCATGACCTTCCGAAATTCCACCAGGAAGAAATGTCGAATCAGCAGCACGGGCACGGGCGTGGACATCGGGCACGGGCACGGGCACGGGCACGGGCACGGGCACGGGCACGGGCACGGGCACCTACCCTGATAGACTGGCCGCCGTGCCCGTCCACCTGCGCGACCTCATCGGCTACCTCGATCAAACCCTGGAGATCGATCGCTTCCGCGACTTCGCCCGCAACGGGCTGCAGGTCGAGGGCGCGCCGGAGGTCGAGGTGGTGGTCACCGGCGTCACCGCCTCGGCCGCGCTGCTGCAGGCGGCGATCGAGCGCCAGGCCGACCTGGTCGTCGTCCACCACGGGCTGCTGTGGGGCGGCGGGCTCGACCGGGTGGTCGGCCCGACCGCGCAGCGCCTGCGCTTGCTGCTCGGCAACGATCTGTCGCTGGCGGCCTATCACCTGCCGCTCGACAAGCACGCCCGCCTCGGCAACAACGTCGGCCTGTGTGACGCGCTCGGGCTCGGCCTGACCCGCGAGGCGTTCGGCGACGTGCGTGGGGTCGCCCTCGGCCTGGCCGGCGCGTTCGCGCAGCCGCTGACGCGCGACGAGGCCATCGCCCGCGTCGGCGCCGCCGTCGGCGCGCCGGCGCGGTTCGTGTTCCCGCACGGGCCGCCGCGGGTGAGCAAGGTCGGCGTGTGCTCGGGCGCGGCGTCGGACCTGCTCGAGGCCGCCGCCGCCGCTGGCTGCGACCTGTTCGTCACTGGCGAGCTGGCCGAGCGCGCGGCCGAGCTGGCGGCCGAGCTGCAGATCACCCTGGTCGCGGCCGGCCACTACGCGACCGAGGTGTTCGGGCCGATGCGGGTGGCCGACGAGCTGCGCCGGGTGTTCCCGTCGGTCCACGTCGAGTTCGTGCCGATCCCGACCCCGCTGTGATCCGCGGCGATCGGCGGCGTGTATCCTCCGGGCGCTCGCCATGGCCGCGCCCACGCCCGCCGCGATTCGCCTGCCCGCCGGAGTGCGCGACTACCTGCCGCGCGCGGCCGGCGTGCGTCGGGCCGTGACCGAGCGGGTCATGGCCACCTTCGAGAGCTGGGGCTACCGCCGCATCATCACCCCGCTGCTCGAGTGCGCCGACGTGCTGGCCCGCGGCCTGGGCCAGAGCACCGGCACGTCGGCCATCCACTTCGTCGAGCCGACCGGCGGTGAGGTGGTGGCGCTGCGGCCCGACATCACGCCGCAGGTGGCGCGCCTGGCCGCGACCCGGCTGGCCGCGGAGGCCCGCCCGCTGCGCCTCTGTTACGAGGGCGCCGTCACCCGCATCTCCAGCCGGCCCGGTCCGGCCGAGCTGGCCCAGGCCGGGGTCGAGCTCATCGGCGCGACCGGCCCCGGCGCCGACGGCGAGGTCATCGCCCTGGCGGCGGCGACGCTGGCGGCCTGGCCAGCCGCCGACGTCCGCCTCGAGCTCGGCCACGTCGGCCCGGTCGGCCACCTGCTGGCGACCGCGCCCAGCCCGGCCGCGCGCGACCGCCTGCTGCGCGCGCTGCGGGATCGCGACCGCGCCGCCCTGGCGCGCGCGGCGGCGCCCTGGCCAGCGGCGACCCGGCGCCTGGCCGAGGTGGTGCTGACCCTGACCGGCCCGGCCGACGAGGTGCTGGCCGAGGCGCGCCGGCTGGCCTGGCCGGTCGCGGTCAAGCGCGCGCTGGCCGAGCTGGCCGCGGCCATGGCCGTCGCCGACGAGCTCGGCGCCGCCGGGCCCGGCCGCGCCGCGGCTGCGCCCCGCCTGCTCGACCTCGGCGAGGTGCGCGGCATGGGCTACTACACCGGCCTGCGCATCGCCGGCTACGTGGCCGGCGCGGCCGACGCCGTGCTGCGCGGCGGCCGCTACGACGAGCTCCTGGCCCGGTACGACGCGCCGGCCCCGGCCATCGGCCTGGCGGTCGACCTCGAGGCGCTGGCCGAGGCGGTCGGCGCCGACGCCCGCGGCCCGGCCTGCGTGGTCGTGGTCGCCGCCGATCGCCGGCGCGCCGCGCGCGTCGCCGCCGGCCTGCGCGCGGCCGGGCACCACGTGGTGGTCGGCCTGGGCGCCGCGCGCGCGGGCGCCCGCAGCTTCGGCGTCGACGTCGTGGTCGACCTCACGGCCGGGGTCGTCGTCGGCCCGGCCAGTCAGGTCAGGATCGGCGCCGGCCTCGAGCCGGTCGCGCTGGCGCGTGCGGTCGCCGCGGCCTGCGTCGCCCCGCCGCCGCCGCCGCCGCCGCCCCGCGGCCGCCGCGCCGCCTCCAATACCGTCGTCTCGTCGCGATCTCGAGCAAGGAGCTAACGTCATGGCCGTCGTCATCGTGGTCGGCGCCCAGTGGGGCGATGAGGGCAAGGGCAAGGTCGTCGACCTGTACACCGAACACGCTGACGTGGTCGTCCGCTACGGCGGTGGCGCCAACGCCGGCCACACCCTGGTCATCGGCGGCCAGAAGCTGGTCACCCACCTGGTCCCGTCGGGGGTGATGCACCCGGGCAAGCAATGCGTGCTCGGCGACGGCATGGTCATCGACCCGCACACGCTGCTCGACGAGGTCGCCGACTGTCAGGCGCGCGGCCTGCTGTGCGGCGGCGAGCTGCTGGTCGGGCAGGGCGCCCACGTCATCCTGCCGTACCACAAGCTGGTCGACGGCCTGCGCGAGGACCGCGGCAAGGCGAGCGGCCGCGCCATCGGCACCACCCGGCGCGGCATCGGCCCCGCCTACGAGGCCAAGGCGGCCCGGCGCGGCGTGCGCATCCGCGACCTGGCCCACCCGGCCCGGGTCGCGGCCCTGGTCGACGCCAACCTCGACGAGCTGACCCCGCTCATCGTCCACCTCGGCGGCACCGCGCCGACGGCGGCCGAGCGCGACGGCTGGATCGCCGACGCCCTGGCCGCCGGCGCGCGCCTGGCCCCATACGTCGGCGACGCCGGGCGGGTGGTCGACGCCGCCATCGCCGCCGGGCGCAACGTCCTGTTCGAGGGCGCGCAGGGCAGCCTGCTCGATCTCGATCACGGCACCTACCCGTTCGTGACCTCGTCGTCGACCATCGCCGCCGGCGCGTGCCAGAGCGCGGGTATCGGCCCGACCCGCATCGACCGCGTCATCGGCATCACCAAGGCGTACGCCACCCGCGTCGGCGAGGGCCCGTTCCCGACCGAGCTGACCGGCGCGCTCGGCGAGCAGCTGCGCCAGGCCGGCGGCGAGTTCGGCGCCACCACCGGCCGGCCGCGCCGGTGCGGCTGGCTCGATCTGCCGGCGCTGCGCATGGGCATCCGCCTGTCGGGCATGGACGGCGTGGCCCTGACCAAGCTCGACGTGTTGTGCGGCATGCCCGAGGTGTCGGTGTGCGTGGCCTACCGCCTCGATGGCCGCGAGCTCGACGAGCCGCCGATCGACCTCGACGACATGCGCCGGGCCGAGCCGGTGTACGCGACCTATCCGGGCTGGGGCCCGCTTCCGGCCTCGTGTCGGGCATTCGACGACCTGCCCGCACCGGCCCGCGCCTACGTGCAGTCGATCGAGCGGCTGGCCGGCGCCCCGCTGGCGCTGGTCTCGGTCGGCCCGGAGCGGACCCAGACCATCGTCATCGACGACGTGCTGCTGCGGCGGGCCTGACCACCGACGCAGGCGCGACCTGAACGTCTGGCCCGGTCGTCGCTGGTGTGACCGCCGCGAGCTGGCAAACAGCGCGCCCGCCTGGCCTCGGCCCGGGAGTGCCTGTGTTAGATTTTGCCAAGGTCCCGGGGGGGCACCGGGTCCATGAGGCAAGGACGACCCCCCACGGTCCCCCCAGGTAGGAAGCATCCATGAAAATCGTCTGCGACGCCTGTTCGGCCAAGTACTCGATTGCCGACGACAAGGTCAAAGGCAAGGTCTTCAAGATCCGCTGCAAGAAGTGCAGCAACATCATCGTCGTCCGCGGCGGGGCTGGCGGGGCCGAGGAGCCGGCGCCAGCGCAGTTCGATCAGAAGGAGACCCGGGTCTTCGACTACAACCAGGAGCCCGGCTACGACGAGGGCGCCGCCGGCGGCGACGAGTCGGTCTGGCACGTGGTCATCGACCAGGAGCAGGTCGGCCCGCTGACCGTGGCCGAGGTGCAGCAGCGCTTCGCGTCCGGGCAGATCGACGCCGAGACGTTCGTGTGGCGCGAGGGCTTCGCCGACTGGCAGCCGCTATCGCAGGTCGACGTGTTCGCGGCCCTGGCCGTCTCGGGCAACACGACCACCGCGCAGCCCGGCAGCCGACAGGACGCGGTCGCCGCGATGTTCGGCGCCGCGGTCGGCGACGAGACCGGGACCGTGCGCAGCGATCCCAACGATCTGTTCGGCGCCCGCGCGGCGCCGCGGGACGTGGCCGAGGACGACGACGGCGGCGCGCTGTTCGGTGGGGGTGGTCGCGCCGCGGCCGCCGCGCCCGAGCCGGCGGCGGCCGCGGGGTCGCGCCTCAAGGGCGAGCGCAACGAGAACTCGGTGCTGTTCTCCCTCAACAACCTGGCCAAGCTGGCGTCCGACAGCCCGAAGCCGGCCGCGGCGTCGTCGGCCGGCGGCGCGGCCCCGGCGGCCGGCGGTGCACCCGCCGGTGGCGAGGGCTCGGGCCTCATCGACATCCGGTCCATGGCCACCGCGTACATGGGCGAGCGCGGCAGCAGCAAGCAGACCGGCGCCTCGTCGGCCATCGGCTCGGTCGACGACCTGCCGGTGTTCGCGTCGAGCGGCTTCGCCGAGCCGGCGGTGATCGTCCCGACCGGGGGGAGCCGCGGCGGCAACCAGAAGCTCATGTACGGCCTGATCGCCGCCGGCGGCGCGGTCGCGGTCGCGCTGGTGGTGTTGATCATCATCCTCCTCAGCGGCGGCGACGACAAGAAGGGCACGCAGGTCGCGCAGGCTGACACGCCCTCGACCAAGCCGACCGGCGAGACCGGCGACAAGCCCGCCGGGGAGACCGGCGACAAGCCGACGGGCGAGACCGGCGACAAGCCGAGCGGCGAGACCGGCGACAAGCCGAGCGGCGAGACCGGCGACAAGCCGAGCGGCGAGACCGGCGACAAGCCGAGCGGCGAGACCGGCGACAAGCCGAGCGGCGGCGACAAGCCGAGCAGCGGCGATACCGGCAGCAAGCCGAGCAGCGGCGGCACCAAGCCGACCGGCGACACCGGCAGCAAGCCGCGAGGCGGCTCGACCAGCAGCAGCTCGGGCAGCTCGGGGTCGCGCGACAAGCCCAGCGGCGGCAGCACCGGCAGCACCGGCAGCAAGCCGGCCGGCGGCGACGATGGCGGCTGCGACGAGGTGTCGTGTATCCTCGCCGGCAACGCCGGGGCCTGCTGCGCCAAGTACGCCAAGAAGGGCGGCGGCAGCAAGCCGAGTGGTGGATCGACCACCGGCGGCGGCAAGGACCCGAACCTGCCCGAGACGCTCGACCGCGCCGCCATCCAGGACGGCGTCAACAAGGTCAAGGGCCGGGTCACCGCGTGCGGCACCCAGCACAAGGCGCGTGGCGAGGTGAAGGTGTCGGTCAAGGTGTCGCCGAGCGGCTCGGTCACCTCGGCCACCGTCAAGTCGTCGCCCGACGCCGGCCTCGGCTCGTGCGTGGCTAGCGCGATGTCGAAGGCCTCGTTCAAGAAGACGCAGAACGGCGGCTCGTTCGCGTACCCCTGGAAGTTCTGACCTTCCAGCCCAGGAGGCCGGCGCCGAGCACCGCGGCGCCGACCAGGGCCAGCCACCAGGCCCGGCCGCGGCCGCTGCCGCTGCCGCTGCCCCCCGGGCCGGCCGCGCAGCCGTCGGCGCCGAGGGCGGCCTCGGGGCCAACCTCGTAGTGCACGACCCAGCCGTCGGCCAGCGGCTCGGCCGCGCCCGACAGCTTGACGTCCTCGCCCCGGGCCAGCTCGCCGCCGATGGTGACCTTGCTGACCCGGACGCCGAGGTCGGGCTCGGCCCGCAGCTCGGTCTCACCGGGGGCGGGCAGGGCGAAGCGGTCGCGCAGCTCGATGTGGTGGGCGCCGCGGCCGCGGGCGCTGGCGGGTGCACACAGCCAGGCCACCAGGTCGACCGAGAAGGACCCGGCCGCCACCACCGGCGCGCCCAGGCCGACGTCGATCTGGTCCCACCGCAGCGGGACCGGCTGGCCATCGATGAGTACCTCGAGCGCCGGCCGCACCGCCTCGCCCAGCCGCAGGCCGACCGGGGTCGACTCGGCGTCGCTCAGCGCCCCGTCGTGGTTGGTGTCCATGTTGCGCCGGGCCGCGGCGCCGGGGATCTCGCCGAAGTACACGGTGTAGACCAGCCGGACCCGGCCGCCGTGGGGGCTGAGCTTGAGGTAGCGGTTGTTGCGGTCGACCGCGGGCTGGACGTGGGCGTCGGCTGCCGGGCCGCCGACGGCGGCCATCACCAGCGCGGTGGCGATGGCGCACGGCGTCAGCGGGTGGGGGCGCGGCACGGCCGCATCCTACCTGGTGACGGAGGTCGCAGCGACCGTCACCCCACGCCGCACCGGGGGCTTTGGCGTTGACCGTCGACGCGGGACCTGGCTATGGTCGCGGCCTCGTGGGAGGACACATGCCCAAGCCTTGGCTTCGTTCGTCGTTGTTCATGCTCTTGCTCTCGCCGGTCGCTGCCTGCGGCGGCGATGACGGCGCGGGCCCGGATGCCCGGCCGACCCTGCCGCCACTGTTCGAGCCCAAGCCCGAGTGTATGGGCGCGGCGATCACGCCGTACGCCGGCACCTCGCACATGGTGATCTCGTCGTTCGGCATCGGCACCAAGATGGACGGCTTCGACCTCGACGGCGACGGCCAGCCCGACAACAAGCTGGCCGGCATCGGCAGCCTGGCCCAGGACGCCATCGACGACTCCCTGGCCGACTACTCGCTCATCATCCCGTTCGAGTTCTTCGACCTGCCCGCCATCGCGGCCGACAGCTGCGTCAAGTTCGCGCTGTACGCCGGCGAGTACACGTTCGACCGCGACGGCGACAACGCCGACACCGCGCGCGACGACGGCGAGTGCAACGACAGCGCGATGGGCGTCAACGCCAGCGTGGCCGAGGTCGTCGGCAACTTCCTCGACGATGACTGCGACGGCCTGGCCGACGAGGACCCGACCAGCAACGCGCCGTCGACCGACGCCATGGATCGCGACACCGACGGCGTGTCGATCGCGGCCGGCGACTGCGACGACACCAACAACCTGGTCGGCGGCACTGGCGCGACCGAGGTGTGTGGTGACGGGCTCGACAACGACTGCGACGGCCGCGCCGATCGCGGCGTCGACGGCACGACCATCCTGTGCAACCCGTTCGACACCGCGCCCAACCCGGAGACGCTGACCCTCGACCCACTGTCGTTCGCGGCCGGCGGCGCCCCGGTCATCGCCTTCACCTCGGGTGAGATCGTCGCCAGCGGCGCCGGCCTGCAGCTCAAGGCCGGCCCCGGCCTGTTCTCGGTCGCCATCCCGGTCACCGACGACCTCGTGCTCGACCTGCGCATCACCGGCGCCACCATCGAGGCCGACGTCATCGACGGCGCCGGCGGCGCGTACCTCAGCAACGGTCGCCTCGGCGGCGTGCTCGACGTCCAGACCGCCGACACCATCCGCGGCCTCGACGTCGAGGACATCGGCCTGACCCCGGACAAGTCGCTGCTCGACGCCACCTTCGCCAACCTGCTCGGCCCGCTCCTGGCCCTGCCGCTGGCGCCTCCGGCCATCCGCGAGACCTACGACGGCTGCCGCACGCCGGACATCGACGTCGACCGCGACGGCCTCGAGGCGTTCTGCGACTCCAACCCCGACGACGACAACAAGGCGGTCGACGTCTGCATCGATGGTGACGGCACCGTGGTGCTGGACACCGCCACCGAGGACTGCACCCGGGCCATCGGCCCGGACGGCAAGGCCCGCTTCCGCGACGGCATCTCGGTCGAGTTCAACCTCGCCACCGTCCCGGCCGGCACCTTCATGCCGCCGGTCGCTGCCCGCCGCGCCCGCTGACTGGCGGCGTCCGCACGGGAACGAAACCGTGGCGGTGATCGATACCGTGGGTGCCGGCCGGCCAGCAGCGACCGGGCTGTGACCAGGGGCCGCCGGCCGCCTGGGCATTACTTGCCCGCCCGGGCCGGGCCCAGGGTATCCTGCTCGGCGATGAGGCCCTTGTTGCTGTCCCTGTTCGTCCTCGCCGCGGCCAGCTGTGGCGGGCCGTCCCTCAAGGCCGCTGGCGAGCAGTGCTCCGGATCGTCGGAGTGCGAGCTGGGCCTGGTGTGCGACTTCGGGCAGAGCCCCGCGGTGTGCGCCAGCAACACCACGGTGCCCGACGCCGCCCCGCCGCGGCCCGACGCCGACCCGGCCGCGCCCGACGCCGGCATCGACGCCGCCCCGGGCGCGCCCGACGCCCGCCCTGACGCGGCCCGTCCGGTCGATGCCGCGGTCGACGCCGCGGTCGATGCCAGCGTCGACGCCACCGTCGACGCGATGTAGGCGGCGCCGTGGCGAGCGATCGCTCCCTCGAGTTCAAGGTCGGGCTGCTGCTGGTGATCGCCGCGGCGATCCTGGTCGGCTTCGTGTTCGTGCTCGGCAACTTCTCGCTCAAGTCCGGATTCACCGTCTACGTCGACTACGAGTACGTCGGCAACCTGCAGGAGGGCGCGCCGATCAAGGTGGCCGGCATCAAGGTCGGCAAGGTCGACGACGTCCGCTTCCTCGGCGGCAAGGTGGTCGACGCCAGCGGGCGCCGCGCCTGGGTCCGGGTCGCCGCCTGGATCGAGAACGACGCCCGCGAGGCCATCCGCGCCGACGCCGAGTTCTTCATCAACACCGCCGGGGTCCTGGGCGAGCAGTACCTCGAGGTGGTGCCGGGCCGCGACTTCGAGCGGCCGAGCATCGCCGCCGGCGCCATCGTGCGCGGCTCGGACCCGCCGCGGACCGACCTGGTGGTGGCCCGCCTGTACGAGGTGCTCGAGGGCCTGTCGACCGTGCTGCGCGACGACAAGGACGTCATCCGCGACCTCCTGCGCAACAGCGCGAGCGCGGTGGCCGAGGCCAACCGCCTGCTGGTGAGCAACCGCGAGCAGGTCGGGCGGCTCATCGGCGGCGCTGCCGGGCTGGCCGAGGAGGCGACCCGGACCCTGGGTAAGGTCAACCAGGGCCTGGGCGATCCGCGCATCGTCCGCTCCGTCCTCACCAGCGCCGACGGCCTGCTCACCAGCGCGCGCGGCAGCCTCGACGCGATCACGCCGCCGGCGGTCGCGCTCCTGACCGACGCCCGCCGCGCCACCGCGGTGGTGACCGAGCAGCGCGTCGACCGGGCGCTGGCCGTGGCCGACCAGGCGGTGCGCGCGGTCGACAAGGCCGGGGGGCTGATCGACAACGTCGACGGCCTGGTCACCGACCTGCGCGCCGGCAAGGGCACGGCCGGGGCGCTGCTGGTGCGCGAGGACGTGTACGCCGACCTGCGCGAGCTCATCCGCGATCTCAAGCGCAATCCGTGGAAGTTCTTCTGGAAGGAATGAGGCGGCGCCAGGGCCCCCGGATGGACACCTCGTTCGATCTCACGACCGACCCATCCCCGGGGGCTTGGTGGCGCCTCGGTCGATCGACCTGCCCAGTGAGGGGCCGGTAGCGATGGCGGTCGTGCCGTCGGAGCGATCGGCCCTGCGCGCCGGCGTCGTCACCCTGGCCACGCTGGCCGCCGCGGTGGTGGTCGTGCTGGTGTTCGTGGGTGACCCGCCCTGGCGCCGGCAGCTCCGGGTCTCCGTCTACTTCGCCCACGCCGGGCCGCTGCGCCCGGGCGCGGCGCTGATCCAGGCCGGGCGCACCGTCGGCGAGGTCGAGGCCCTCGGCCTGGTCGGGGCCGGCACGCCGGGGCCGCTCGACGGTGGCACCGGCGTGGTGGCGCGGGTGGCGATCGATCGCCGCTACGCCGGCGGCGTGCCGGGCAACGCCGAGCTGTTCGTGTCCTCGCGCGGGCCGCTGTCGGAGCGGTTCCTCGAGATCGGGCCGCCGGCCGGTGGCGTGGCGCCGGCGCCGCCGATCCGCGCCGGCGCTGCGCTGCGCGGGGTCGATCCGCCCAGCCTCGATCGGGTGCTGCAGAACACCTGGACCAACCTCATGATCGCCCGCCGCTTCGCGGACGAGGTCGGGCCCGAGCTGCGCGCGCTCATGACCGAGCTCGACGCGGCCCGCGCCACCCTCGGCGCCGGCGACGACCTCGGCCCGCGCTGGGCCGCGCTGGTCGAGCACGCCGGCGCGGCCTGGGCCGAGCTGGGCCGGACCCAGGCGCTGCTGGAGGGCGCCGAGGTCGCGACCCGCTGGCCGCCCCTCTTGGCCCGGGCCCAGGCGGTGGCGGCACGTGTGGGCGTGGTCCTGGCCGAGCTCGGCGCGACCTCCGATGCGCTGGTGGCCGAGCTCGATCGCGTCGGCGCGGTGGTGGCGGCCCGGGGTGGCCCGGGCCTGGTCCGGCTGCAGCAGGCGCTGGCGTCGGCGCGCGCCGGGCTGGCCCGGGTCGGGCCGATCGCCGCCGCCGCCGCCGAGGTGCTGGGCCGGGTCGGCCGGGGCCAGGGCTCGCTCGGCAAGCTGCTGCACGACCCCGAGTTCCCCGAGGACGCCAAGGAGCTGGGCAAGATCATGAAGCGGCAGCCGTGGCGGATCGTCGGCCACCCCGACGACGAGCGCCCGGCCGCTACGGAATGAGGCCGCCGATGGCCGGGACGATGCCGCGGCCGTCGCACTCACAGATGGCGCGCTCGACGTTGCTGAAGCGGACGTCGACCAGGCCGTCGACGGCGTCGAGCACCGCGGCGTTCTCCTCGTTGGTCTCGAACACCAGCCCGAAGCCCTCGTCGTCGTTGGGCTCACGGTTGACGTTGGGGAAGTCGGCCCACGGCGCCAGCGTGGTGTTCAGCATGGTGTCGTCGAGCCAGCGCCAGCCCGCGCTGGCCGAGCTCTGGCCTGGCAGCTGGACCAGGCCGACCCAGGTCCAGCTGCCCACGTGCAACGCCGACAGCACGGCCCGCTCGCCGGCGGTGTCGAGGATGGCGAGGTGGGTCTGGCCGGGCAGGTCGTCGGCGCAGTCGCGGTGCTGCTCGCCCATCGTCCGCTTGTCCTCGATCCATCGGTAGCGGCTGGGCAGGCCCGGCACGGCCTCGTAGCCGATCGGGCACAGGCCGACGATCGCGTCCGGGGCGGGGCCGATCGGCGCGTCGGTGAGGGGCGCGTCGGTCGCGCCCGGGCCGGTGCCGGCGTCGGCGTCGGCGGCGTCGGCGCCGGCGCTGGCGGCGTCGCTGCCCGGGCCCGCCCCGTCGAGGACCGCGCTGGCCGGCGTGAACGAACACGCGGCCAGCAGCAGCGGCGCCAGCCACGGCGCGCCACCGGCCCGCCGCAGGCCTGGCTCGAACGCGAACCCCATGACCCCAGTGTAGCCCGGCCGGTGCGGATGCGGAGGGTCTACTCGCCGTCGTCGTAGATGGTGATGAGGTCGTAGCCGCGGGCGCTGGGCCGGGCCGACCACACCAGGGCCAGCCCGCCGGTCCCGCCGCGGCAGCGCACCCCGACCACGCCGCCGCGCTCGAGCTGGCCGTTGATCCGCACCCGGAGCGGCTCGTACGCCTCGTGCCCGGGCGGCAGCGGCGGGAAGATGGTGCCGAGCAGGCGGTTGTAGTTCCACCGCAGCGGGACCGCGGCGCAGCCGCCGCTGCCGACGGTGCGCTGGCCCAGGACCGGGTAGAACCGGCCGACGTTGCGGCGCTCGCGTGCCGCCGGGTACGGGGTGCCGTCGTCGCGGGCGAGGTCGGCCCGCTCGGCCTCGGTCAGGTCGGGCAGGCGGCCGAGCAGGTCGTACCGGCGCAGCAAGATCTCGAACACGCCGACGGTCTCGAAGTCGAACAGCGCCTCCCATCCAGCCTGGCCGGCCCGCACCGCGGCCTCGAGATCGGCGGCGATACGGGCGTCGATCCCGGCGGCCGGCGACACCTGCGCCGCCGGCGCCGGGACACGCGCGCCGCAGCCGGGCCCAAGCAGCGCGGCGAGCACGAGGCAAGCGGTCGTGGTCCGCACGTCAGGCCTGGGCCGCGCCCGTCGGCGCGGCGGTGGCGGGCCGCAGCGGCGCACCCGGGGTCTGGGCCCGGGCCGCCCACTCGGCGCCGTAGTCGTCCAGCGCGGTGCCGACCGGGATGCCGAGCGCGGTGAAGCCGGGCACCAGGACCTCGCGCACGCAGGTCGAGAAGATGACGCGCTCTTCCTCGGGCGTCATCAGGCCGTGGCCGCGCACCGCCTCGGTCACCGCGCCCTCCGGCCGCTCCCGCTCGACCACGTTGGCGACGCCGCGCAGCGCGGTCGGCACCATGGCCGCGGCGGCGTCGATCGCGGCCTGGCCGCCGCGATCGAGGGCGTGGCGCAGGTACGACCAGCCCAGGCGCGCGTGCATGACCTCGTCGGAGTAGATCGCGGTCAGCACGGCGTGGGCGGTCGGATCGGTCGTCAGGTCACGCGTCGCCGACAGCACGGTGGTGGCGTAGGTCTCCGACACGCAGCTGACCAGCATGGTGTTGGCCAGGGCCTGGTGCAGGCGCGGTCGGGCCGGGTCGTCGGGCAGGGCGCTCATGCCGGGCGGCGGCAGCACGCGCTTGCCGCCGTAGATCTCGATCATGCGCAGGCACAGCTCGGCGTGGCGGACCTCGTCGATGCCGGAGCGCAGGCACAACGACAACACGTCGGCCGGGGCCATGGCCGCGACCAGGTCCATCGCCAGCACCGAGAAGGTCGACACCGCCAGGTACTCGGCCTGGGCCCGCCGGGTCCAGGTCGCGGCCAGCCGGGCCCGCTCGGGCGCGGTCAGGTGGGACGCCCCGGTCGCCTCCCACGGGATGGGCACCGGCCGGCGCCGCATCAGGCGGTGGTGTTCGGCCTCGAGCGGCGTGCCCGACAGCCACCACGGGCTGGTCGGCTGGTAGGTGGCGTCGGCGGAGTCCCCGCTGGCGGCGGGGTCCGGGCTGGTCGGGTCGAGCACGGGATGGATGGTCATGGCGCTTGTTGGGGCTACGACAGGATGAAGCCGCGGCCGAGGCCGCCTTCCTTCTTGCTGACGACACCACGCGGCCGCTTGGCCGGCTTGGGCTTGGGCTTGGCGGTCGGGGCCGGGGCGGCGACCACCTCCGGCTCGGCGGCGACCGGCTCGGTGGCGACCGGCTCGGCGGCGACCGGCTCGGTGGCGACCGGCTCGGTGGCGACCGGCTCGGCGGCGACCGGCTCGGTGGCGACCGGCTCGGTGGGCTCGGCGGCGACGGGTTCGGTCGCGACCGGGGTGGCGGCCTCGACCGGGGTGGTCGTCGGCCGGGCGCCACCGCCGCAGCCGAGCATGGCGCCGGCGACGACGACGGAGCGCCAGATGCGACCGGACGCGGTCTGGCCGAGCACGGCGGCGTGCAGGGAGGAGGTCAGGATGGGCAAGCGGCGCATGGTCCTCCGGGGGTGGGCCCCGACTGTGACACCGCGGCCGGCGAGGCGCCAGCAGGGCCTGGCCGAGGTTGGCTCAGGGGACCGGCGGCGCGGCCCGAGTGAGGTGGTCGGGCAGGGTGATGACCGCCGCCGTCCCGCGCAGCGTGAGCGACGTGGCGGGGTCGGCCATCACCACGGCGGTGTGGTCGGCGGCCAGCTCGAACCGGCGTGGGCCGGTCACGCCGCCCGAGAGCTCCACCTCACAGGGCGCTGCCGCGAACAGCAGCAGCCAGCACGGCGCGTCGATGGGCATGGTGGTCGCGGTCCTGGCGTCGACCCAGCGTGCGGCCACCGCCACGCCGTCGGCGACGATGACGTTGAGGACGCGGGCAGCGCGGGCGCCGGGTCCGAGTGTCGCGGTCATCACCGCGTCTCCGGCGAAGGTCAGCAAGTCGCCGCCTTGCCGATCGGCGCCGCCGAGGCCCAGGCCGGCGCCGGGATCGAGCACGACCAGCCAGCGCTGGCGGCCGGGCAGGACGGTGAACGGCGCGTCCCGCTCGATGGTGGCGACGCTCAGGCGGGCCTGGTACGCCTCGGCCGGGCCGAAACGCGCGATCTCGTAGGTGTGGCCGCCGGCCCAGGCCGCGGCCCGCCACGACACCGGGGCGAGGACCTCCATGCTGGGCACGACCATATCCCAGCCCCGGCCAGGCACGCCCGGGCAGGCACGGCCGGGCAGGCACGGCCGGGCAGGCACGGCCGGGCGGTGATGATCCGACGCACCATCCGGGGTGCGGTCCACGAACACGTTCCCGATCATGTCGACGTGCGTGCGGCCGCGAAGGCCGTCGACTTGTGAATCAACCATCACGGCCGGTTGCGCCACCCACGCGGCGCGCGTCAGACGGGCGTGGCAGGGTCGGGGCGTGCAGTTCGACCCACCTCCCTCGTCCGGCACCCCGGTGCCGCTGCCGGAGACCGGCCAGGTCTCGGACCAGGGCAGCCACGACGCGGTGACCGCGCCGGTGGCCGTCCCCTCGTTGTCCCCGCCGTCCGCCACCGCGACCGGGTCGGGCCGGACCACCCGGACCGGCCCGGACACGCCACCGGCGCGGACCGCCGAGCCCGAGGTCTTCGGCAACATCTTCATCGGCATCGCCGGCATGATCGGCGCCGGCAAGTCGACGCTGGCCACCGCGCTCGGCCAGCACCTCGGCATCGACGTCCACTACGAGCCGGTCGCCGACAACGAGTACCTGGCCGACTTCTACCGCGACACCGCACGCTACTCGTTCGCGATGCAGGTCTACCTGCTCAACCGGCGGTTCCAGCAGCACCAGGAGATCATCTGGCGCGGCCGCTCGGCGGTGCAGGATCGCACCATCTACGAGGACTCGATCTTCGCCAAGATGCTGGCCCGCACTGGCCTGATGGACGAGCGCGACTTCCGCACCTACGCCCAGCTGTTCCAGCACATGAGCAACTTCATGTGCCGGCCCAGCGTCATCATCTACCTCGACGTGTCGCCCGAGAGCTCGTACCAGCGCATCCTGCAGCGCAGCCGCGACGTCGAGTCGACCATCAAGATGGAGTACCTGCAGGCGCTGCACGAGGGCTACGCCGAGTTCGTCCAGCGCATCTCTCGCACCGTGCCGGTCATCCGCGTCGACTACGAGCGCTTCGCCACCGCCGAGGAGATGGCCGAGGTCATCAAGCGCGAGTACCTCGACGCCAGCTTCCTGCGCCAGGTCACCCGGTTCGATCCCGTCCGCTGACGGTCGCGGTATGCTCGCGGCCATGGCTGCCGCGCGGGTGATGGTCGTGTTCCTGGTCCTGCCGCTGGTCGCCTGCGGCGGTGACGACGGGGCGGGCGTCGGCATCGACGGCGCGATCGCGACCATCGACGCCGCCGCCGACCCGACGGTGGTGGTCGCCACCCCGGCCTCGACCGGGCCGTGGACGGTGCTGTTCCTCGGCGGCGACGGGGTGGTGCTGGCGACCGTGGTGGCCGACGCGGCCGGGCTGGCCAGCGCACCCATGCCGGCCGGCGGCACCATCACCCTCATCCGCCCCGATGCCGCGTTCGCGATCTCCGTCGTCGGGGTCGAGCCGGGCGAACGGTACGCCTGGGGCGCGCCGATCATCGGCGGGCCGGTCAACTCCGGGGCGGTCGTGACCGACGCCGTCGACCTGGTGGTGACGGCGCCGATGCTGGCCGGCGCGGCCGGGTATGACGTGCTGTCGAGCTGTCGCAACACCGGGCCGGCTGACGCGGCGGGGCCGATCACGGTGGCGGCGTGTGACGGCCGGACCGATCTGCTGGTGCGGGCCCGACGCAGCGACGGGGTGGTGCTCGGCACCATCGCCGTGCCCGCGGTCGCGCCGACCCCCATGCTGGCGGTCAGCCCGATGCCGCCGTACCTGCCGGCGACGCCGGTGCTGGTGCGGGTGCAGACGACCGCGACGCAGGACCCCAGCGTCGACCGGTTCGTCCCGGCCGCCAGCGGGTACTTCCGCACCGGCGGTCGGATCGCGGTGCAGTCCGCGGTCGAGACCTCGTTTCAGCTCGAGGACGTGCAGGCGCCGCTGGTGGTGACGCGGACCGTGGTGCTGTCGCCGGCCGGGGCCCGGCTCGGCCGCTTCGACATCGGGCCTGGCGGCGCGGCCAGCGTCGACGCCACCGGGTTCGACCTGCCCGAGCCGTCCTTCATGCTCGGCTACGACCCGACGCTGCGGGTGGCGACCTGGCCGGCCGCGGGCGCGGGCCGGGCCGACGTGGCGGTGGCGCAGCTCGGCACCGGCGCGGGGGCCGGCGCGCACCTGGTGATCGGGCCGTACCAGGACGGGGTGCTGGCGGTCCCGGCCTTGCCGGCGCCGTACCAGGCGCTCAACCCGGACGCCACCAGCACCGGCGCGGTCGCCTTCGTCCGCTCGACCGGCGGGCTGCCGACCAGCCGGCACGTGTTCGACTCGCTGCTGGGCCAGCCGGGTCAGGTCTTCATCGCCGGCAACCTGCGCCCCAACCTGTAGCAGGCTGCTGAAGAACCCGTGCCGGCGGCTCCTGCCGACGGGACGGGCTCCGTGTTTTCAGCAGCTGCGAGATCGAAAATGACTAGCAGGCTGCTCCTTCAGCAGCCTGCTAGGCCGCGGCGCGGGCCGGCGGCCGACGCGTTCAGCCGCCGGTCAGGCGCCGGCAGGCGTCGACCTTGCGGTAGCCGGCGCGCGACGACATCCACCACGGCGCCGCGAACGCGATGCTGCCGACGCCGGTGACGACGAACATGCCGCCCATGAAGCGGTTGTAGTCATCGCGGTCGTTCTGCAGGCTGAGTCCGAGCAACGCCATCAGCGCCCCCATGCCGCCGTACACCACGGCGACCCCGGTGTCGAAGCCGGGCGCCAGCTTCGACCGCGTACACGGGACGTCGGTCCGGGGTGACGCCGGGGCAGCCTGCAGCCCGGGTGGCCCTCCCGGCGCGCCGGCCCAGCCCGGGGCAGGTGCCGGCACCGGCGGCGGCCCCTGCACCGTCAGCCACGAGCACGCCGGGACCAGGGCGAGCAGCGCGGCGGCGGCGGCGAGGCGGGGGGGCGGAGGACGAGGCATGCCACAGCATCACCCGGGACCTCGGCAGCGACCCCGGCCACCAGCTGACAGCGAGTGACCTGGCCGGCGCCGGTGCGCGAGGCGAAAGCCTCACGATCTCCCCCAGTTCCGGCGTGATCTTCGACCGGCCCTGGCCTTGACGGCGGGCGCGGCGCCCTCGTACGTTCGCGCCGTTTTCCAGCCCGGTACGCAACCGCCAGGCGGAGGCAACCTGCCGATGTCAAAAGAATTCTCCGCCGAGGCCCAGGCCAAGATCGCGGCCCTGTGCGAGCGCTACCCCAGCAAGAAGCCGGTGGTGATGGCCGCCCTTCACCTCGCCCAGAAGGAGCACGGTCAACTCGACGACGACGTGCTGGCCCTGGTCGCCCGCACGCTCGACCTGCCGGTCGCCCACGTGTTCGGCGTCGCGACGTTCTACACGATGTACCGGCGCGACAAGGGTGGCCGCAACACCATCCGCATGTGCACCAACATCTCGTGCATGCTGCGCGGCGGCTACGAGGTGATGGCCGCCCTCGAGCAGAAGCTCGGCATCAAGAAGGGTGAGGTCACCGCCGACGGCCAGTTCGCGCTGGTCGAGGAGGAGTGTATCGCCGCCTGCGCCAACGCGCCGGCCGCGGTGTGCGGCACCCACTACTTCCTCGACATGAAGCCCGAGGAGGCCGGCGAGGCCATCGCGTTCCTCAAGGCGAACCCGCACCCGGAAGGGGAGGTGGTGTGATGCCGACCGAGATCGGGACCAAGATCGTCTCTGCCAAGTTCGGCAACGCCGAGGCCAAGACCCTGGCCGGGTACGAGAAGCTGGGCGGCTACCAGGTGCTGCGCAAGGCCCTGGCCATGCGGCCCGACGACATCGTCGCCGAGGTCAAGGCGTCCAACCTGCGCGGCCGCGGCGGCGCTGGCTTCGCCACCGGCGTGAAGTGGGGCTTCGTGCCCAAGGACGCCAAGGCCGTGCACCTGGTGTGCAACGCCGACGAGTCCGAGCCCGGCACCTGCAAGGACCGCGAGCTCATCTTCTGGGACCCGCACCTGCTCATCGAGGGCATGGTCATCTCGGCGTTCGCGCTCAAGGCGACCCACAACTACATCTACATCCGCGGCGAGATGATGCGCGAGTTCGCGGTGCTCGAGCGGGCGGTGGCCGAGGCCTACCAGCGCGGCTACCTCGGCAAGAACATCCTCGGCTCGGGCTTCGAGTGCCACCTCACGGTGCACCGCGGCGCCGGCGCGTACATCTGCGGCGAGGAGACCGCGCTGCTCAACAGCCTCGAGGGCCGGCGTGGCCAGCCCCGCCTCAAGCCGCCGTTCCCGGCGGTGAAGGGCCTGTTCGGCAACCCGACCATCGTCAACAACGTCGAGACCCTGATGAACGTGCCGGCCATCCTCGACAAGGGTGGCAAGTGGTTCGCCGACCTCGGCGTCGGCCGGTCCGGTGGAACCCGCATGGTGTGCGTGTCGGGCCACGTCGAGAAGCCGGGCGTGTTCGAGCTGCCCATCGGCATCACCTTCAACCAGCTCATCAACGACGTGTGCGGCGGCGTGTGGAAGGGCCGCACGGTCAAGGCCGTCATCCCCGGCGGTACCTCGATGCCGCCGCTGTCGATCGACGAGCTCGACGTGCCGATCGAGTTCGACGCGCTCATGACCGACGAGCGCATCCGCCCGGTCGAGGTCCAGCCCGGCCAGCTGTTCGACCTGGGCGGCGGCCGCAACCTGCGCACGATGGCCGGCTCGGGCGGCGTGGTCGTGATGGACGACGCCACCGACATCCCGATGGCGGTGTGGCGCATCATGAAGTTCTACGCCCACGAGTCGTGCGGCCAGTGCACGCCGTGCCGCGAGGGCACCGGCTGGCTGGAGAAGGTGGCCAAGCGGGTCGCGCACGGCCAGGGCAAGCCGGCCGACCTGACCCTGCTCGGCAGCATCGCCCACGGCATCGCCGGCAACACCATCTGCGCCCTGGGCGAGGCCGCGGCCTGGCCGATGATGGGCTTCCTCACCAAGTTCCGCGCCGACTTCGAGGCCAAGGTCCGGAAGGTGGCAGCATGATCGTCCCTGGTCGCACGACATCCATGATCCTCGTCGCGGCGCTGGCCGTGACGGCGGCGCTCGCCGTCGGTGCCGGCTCGGCCTCGGCCGAGACCGGCCCGGCCGGGGTGCTGCTGGCGCAGGCCGGCGACGCCGAGGCGCCACGCGGCCGGGTCGTCACCCCCGACGTGCGTATCGTCCGCGGCGACGGCAAGGCCGGGATGAGCGCCCCGGCGGCCAGCCCGGCGCTGCCGACGGTGGTCGCCCCGCACATCGACCGGGTCGAGAGCAACAGCAAGCTGATGGCGCTGGTGTTCTGGCTGTTCGCGCTCGGCACCATCGGCGGCGCCATCTTCGTCATCACCCGCCGCAACCTCATCGCCGCGGTGATGGGCATGGTCGGCACCTTCCTCGGCATCGCCGCCGCCTACATGCTGCTGTACGCCAGCTTCCTGGCGGTGATGCAGATGCTGGTCTACGCCGGCGCCATCATGGTGCTGTTCGTGTTCGTGGTGATGATCCTCAACAAGCCCGAGGACGAGCCGCGCACCCACGCGGTCGGCATCTTCGGCAAGGGCCTGGCCGGCGTCGGCCTGGCCTACCTGGCGCTGCGCCTGGTCCTGACCGTGTGGAACGTCAGCCCGCCCAACCCCAAGCTGGCGACCATGGCGCCGCCGCCGGTCGTGGTGATGCAGCAGGACAAGCAGGGCCAGCCGGTCAAGATCAGCCACGAGTGGGGCTCGACCAAGGCGGTCGGCACCCGGCTGTTTGGTGACTACCTGTTCCCGTTCGAGGCCATCTCGATCCTGCTCCTCATCGCGGTGGTCGGCGCCATCGCCGTGGCTCGGCCGCTCACCAGCAAGGACGACGAGGCGGGCGCCGGCGATGACCGCGCCGCGCCGGCCGGAGGTGCCGCGTGAACACGATCCTGTTCGACATCGGCCCGGGCCACTTCCTGGTCCTGGCCGCCGTGCTGTTCGTCATCGGCGTGGCCGGGGTGCTGGCCCGTCGCAACGCCCTGATCATCATGATGGCCATCGAGCTCATGCTCAACGCGGCCAACCTGTCGATCATCACCTTCGCCCGCATGCACGGCGACCAGGGTGGGCACACCTTCGCGCTCATCGTCATCGCCGTGGCCGCGGCCGAGGTCGCGGTCGGCCTGGCCCTGGTGGTCGCGGTGTTCCGCGGCCGCAACCACGTCGAGGTCGACCGCCTCACCACCCTCAAGCACTGAGCCATCACCATGGATCAATCACAGCTCAAGCTGCTCGGGTTGCCGCTCCTGGTCTGGATCCCGCTGCTGCCCCTGCTCGGCGCCCTGATCAACCTGACCATCGGCAAGCGCCTGTCGAAGTCGGCGGTGCACACGATCGCCATCGGCGCGGTCGCGCTGGCCTTCGCCGTCGGCCTGTACGCCCTGCTCGAGCCGCTGCGCAAGATGCACGCGGCCGGCACCAGCGGCACCGGCCTCAAGCAGGTCCTGTACACCTGGATCGAGGTCGGCAAGGACGTCCACTTCAAGGCCGAGCTGGCGTTCCGGCTCGACACGCTGTCGGCGGTGATGGTCATGATCGTGACCTTCGTCGGCACGCTCATCCACATCTACTCGACCGGGTACATGCACGACGAGCCGCGCTACGCGGCCTACTTCGGCTACCTCAACCTGTTCACCGGGTCGATGCTGATCCTGGTCCTGGCCGCCAACCTGCCGGTGATGTTCATCGGCTGGGAGGGCGTCGGCCTGTGCTCGTTCCTGCTCATCGGCTTCTGGTTCACCAACGAGAGCTACGCCAGCGCCGGCCGCAAGGCGTTCGTGGTCAACCGCATCGGTGACTTCGCCTTCCTGCTCGGCATGTTCCTCTTGTTCTGGGCGACCAAGGACGCCGGCTTCGCGCAGAGCCTGGACTTCCAGGACCTCGAGTCGCCGGCCGCCGTCAGCAAGTACGTCGACCAGTTCTCGTTCGCCGGCGTCAACGACCGCCTGGCCGCGGTGGCCGGGGTCCTGCTGTTCATCGGCGCCGCCGGCAAGAGCGCGCAGATCCCGCTGTACGTGTGGCTGCCCGACGCCATGGCCGGCCCGACCCCGGTCTCGGCCCTCATCCACGCCGCCACCATGGTCACCGCCGGCGTCTACATGATCTGCCGGCTGTCGGTCCTGTTCGCGTCGTCGACCACGGCGATGATCGTGATCGCCACCGTCGGCACGCTGACCGCGCTGGCGGCGGCGTTCATGGCCTTCGCCCAGACCGACCTCAAGAAGGTGCTGGCGTACTCCACGGTGTCGCAGCTCGGCTTCATGTTCGTCGCCGCGGGCACCGGCAACTGGATCGCCGCGGTGTTCCACCTCGGCACCCACGCCTTCTTCAAGGCCGGCCTGTTCCTCGGCGCCGGTTCGGTCATGCACGGCATGAACGGCTCGGGCGACATCGAGCAGATGGGTGGCCTGCGCAAGAAGATGCCCATCACCCACGCCACCTTCCTGGTCTACTGCCTGGCCATCGCTGGCTTCCCGCTCACCGCGGGCTTCTTCTCGAAGGACGAGATCCTGGCCGGCCTGTGGATGATCAACCCCGACGGCTGGATCCCGCACTACGGCAAGATCCTGTGGGTCCTCCTGTCGGTCGCCGCGCTCGGCACCGCGTTCTACATGTGGCGCCTGTACTTCCTGGTGTTCTCGGGCGCGCCGCGCTCGGACACCGCCGAGCACGCACACGAGTCGCCGCGGTCGATGACCTTCCCGCTGGTGGTGCTGGCCGTGCTGTCGGTGGCGGGCGGCTGGATCGGCTGGCCGCACCTGTCGGGCGTGTCGATGCCCGGCTGGTTCCACGGCCTGTCGTCGTGGCTGTCGCCCAGCGTGACCTCGACCTACGCCGAGGGCACGCCCATTCTGCATCATCTGTCGAACGGGGCGACCTTGGGCCTGATGGGCGCGGCCACCACGCTCGGCCTGGTCGGCATCCTGCTCGCCTACCTGATGTACGGCGGCGGCCGCAAGCCGGTGGTCGACCGCCTCACCGCCGGCCCGCTGGCCGGGATGTACGTGGCGTCGAAGAACAAGCTGTGGGTCGACGAGGCGTACGAGGCGGCCATCATCCGCCCGTTCCGGGCCCTGGCCCGCGGCACCTTCGAGATCGTCGACCGCTTCATGATCGACACGGTCCTGGTCAACGGCGCCGGGCTGGTCGTGAGCATGTTCTCGCGCCTGGCCCGCTGGGTCCAGAACGGCCAGGTCCAGCGCTACATGCTCGGCCTGGTCGTCGGCGCGGCCGTGGTGTTCTTCTTCGCCGGCCGCGAGCAGAAGCCGAGCTTCGACTACCGCCGCGAAGGTGGGGACCTCATCCTGACCGCGCGTCCGGGTGAGGGCGTGGCCGGGCAGGGCGCGGTCCTGAGCTGGGACATCAATGGCGACGGCGTGGCCGACGCCGATCCGGCCACCGGGGAGCCCCTCGCGGGCCTCGTCGTGCGCCTGCGCGAGGGTGAGGTCGGGTCGCGGGTGACGCTCTTCATCAAGCGCTCGCTCGAACACGGCAAGACGGTGTCGGTGACCCGGCGCATCCGCGCCGAGGTCGCCGCGGCCCCGGCGCCATCGCCCGGCGCTGTCGGCGGCGCGCCGGCGGGAGGTAACTGACCATGCCTGGCTCGTTCATCCTGCCCCTGCTCATCGCCCTGCCGCTGCTCGGCGCGGTCCTGGCCATGGTCTCGCCCAAGGGCGAGCACCGGCTGGCCCGCGGCATCGGCCTGGTCTTCACCACCGCGACCTTCCTGGTCTCGCTCCTGGTCCTGCGCTACTTCAACCCCAAGTCGGGGATGATGCAGCTGGTGTTCGACGCCGAGTGGATTCCCGGCCTGGGCGCCCACTTCAAGACCGGCATCGACGGCATCTCGCTGTGGCTGGTCCTGCTCACGACCTTCATGATGCCGATCACCATGCTCGGCGCGAGCAAGGCGATCGACCGCCACGTGCGCGAGTTCGTGGCGTCGATGCTGGTGCTCGAGGCCGGCATGCTGGGCGCGTTCGTCGCGCTCGACCTGTTCCTGTTCTACGTGGCGTGGGAGGTGATGCTCATCCCCATGTACCTGCTGATCGGCATCTGGGGCGGGCAGCGCCGCCTGTACGCGTCGATCAAGTTCGTCATCTACACCATGGTCGGCTCGCTGCTGATGCTGGTCGCCATCTTCTACGTGTACGCCCAGTACGCCTCGGTCACCGGCGTGTACACGACCGATCTCGACAAGCTGTCGACGCTGGCGCTGTCGCACGACGCCCAGCTGTGGTGCTTCGCCGCCTTCGCGGTGGCGTTCGCCATCAAGGTGCCGCTGTTCCCGCTCCACACCTGGTTGCCCGACGCCCACGTCGAGGCGCCCACCGCCGGCTCGGTCATCCTGGCCGGTGTCCTGCTCAAGTTCGGCATCTACGGCTTCCTCCGCTTCGCCATGCCGCTGTTCCCGCACGGCGCCGCGGTGCTGGCCCCGGTCATCGCCGTGCTGGCCGTCATCGGCATCATCTACGGTGCGGTCGTCGCCTTCGCCCAGGACGACGTCAAGAAGCTGGTGGCGTACTCGTCGGTGTCGCACCTCGGCTTCTGCGCGGTCGGCATCTTCGCGCTGACTAACCAGGGCGTGTCGGGATCCATCTACGCCATGCTGTCGCACGGCCTGACCACCGGCGGCCTGTTCCTCGGCATCGGCATGCTGTACGAGCGGCGCCACACCCGCCGCCTGCGCGAGTACGGCGGCATCTGGCAGCAGATGCCGCTGTTCTCCGGCATGTTCCTCATCATCACGATGGGCTCGGCCGGCCTGCCCGGGCTGTCCGGCTTCGTCGGCGAGTTCCTCACCATCTTCGGCACGTTCATCGCAGGCGACACCTTCCCCAAGGGCTGGCCCGACTACCTGCCGGCGCCGCGCCTGCTCGGCGCGCTGGCCGCGACCGGCGTCATCCTCGGCGCGGTCTACCTGCTGTACATGTTCCAGAAGGTCTTCTTCGGCCCGCTCGACAAGCAGAAGAACGGCCACCTGCAGGACCTCAGCGGGCGCGAGCTGGCGGTGTTCCTGCCGCTGGTGCTCGGCATCTTCGCCATGGGCCTGGCGCCGCGCCCGATCCTGGCGTCGATGGAGCAGTCGGTCGACACCTTCATCAAGTCGTACAAGAATCGCCTGGCCGAGCCCGACGGTCCGGCCCACATCTACGGGCAGCCGGTCGGCGGCCCGCCGGCCGGGCAGATCACCGACGACGCGCCAGCCGGCGCGCCGGGTGGCGCCGCCGCGCCGGCCAAGGCCGCCGGTGAAGGCGCTGCCGCGGCCGACCTGAAGGTCAACCTGGATCGCCTGGCGCAGGCGGCCGGGGCCGTCGACACCAAGCTCGCTGCCGTCGGAGGTGCGCCGTGAACTTCAACGCCGGGGACCTGCTGTACCTGCTGCCGTTCCTCATCCTGGCCTGCACCGGCATGCTGCTGGTGCTGGCCGAGGCCTTCTTCGCCGGGCGTGACCACACCACGCTGTCGGGCCTGGCCGTGGCCGGCTCGCTCGCCGCGCTGGTGGCCTCCATCGTGCTGTACCGGCAGATGGGCCCGACCGAGAGCCGCGTCCTGCTGTCCGACATGCTGCTGGCCGATCGCATGAGCTTCGTGCTGACCGGCCTGTTCTCGTTCACGACCATGATGGCCGCGCTGGCGGCCCCGGCGCATCAGCGCGCGCACGACTGGGAGAGCGGCGAGTTCTACGGCGTGCTGCTGCTGGCGGCCTCGGGCATGGCCATCCTGGCCCAGGCCGGCAACCTGGTCACCATCTTCATGGGCATCGAGACCATGTCGATCGGCGTGTACGTGATGACCGCCCTGCGCCGCAAGTCGCGCCGCAGCAACGAGGCGGCCATGAAGTACTTCCTCATGGGGGCGTTCGCCACCGGCTTCCTGGTGTACGGCCTGGCCCTCCTGTACGGCGCCACCGGCACCACCAGCCTGTCGCTCATGCCGCGCGCGCTGGCCGCCACCCCCAACACCGCGCTGCTGGTCACCGGCGTGTTCCTGCTCGTCGTCGCGTTCGGCTTCAAGGTCGCCGCCGTCCCGTTCCACATGTGGGCGCCCGACGCCTACGAGGGCGCGCCGACCCCGGTGACCGCCTTCATGGCGGCCGCGGTCAAGGCGGCGGCGGTGGCGGCGATGATCCGCCTGTTCGGCGTCGCCCTCGGCGGCGACGTCATGCCGTTCGGCACGCTCGGCTGGGCCAGCCCGATGGTGGTCATCGCCGGCATCACGATCGTGTTCGGCAACGTGGCCGCGGTGCGCCAGGACAACGTCAAGCGCATGCTGGCGTACTCGTCCATCTCGCACGGCGGCGTGCTCCTGGTCGGGCTGAGCGCGATGGGCCTGGGTGCGGCCACCGCCGACTCGGCGATCGTCTACTACCTCATCGCCTACAGCGTCACCACCATGGGCGTGTTCGCGGTGGTGGCCTACGTCGGCAGCCGGGACCGCGAGCGCCTGCTCATCGACGACTGGGCCGGCCTGGGCGCGCGCCACCCGGCGGCGGCGCTGGCCATGACCATCTGCCTGCTGTCGCTCGGCGGCATGCCACCGACCGGTGGCTTCTTCGCCAAGTTCTACCTGTTCAAGTCAGCCATGGAGGTGCACGACGGCCAGCTGCTGTGGCTGGTCGTGGTCGGCGTGGCCAGCTCGGCCATCAGCATCTATTACTACCTGCGCATCGTCACCGCGATGTACTTCCGCGACGCGACCGAGCCGTTCACCCCGACCCGGGCGCCCGGCCTCATCGTCGTGATGGCGGTGTGTGCGTTCCTGGTGCTCGAGCTCGGCATCCTGCCCGGCTTCTGGCTGCGCCTCGTCGGTTAGCCGCGGGCCAGGTGGTTACGGCCTGATCGTGACCCTAGCCAGCGCGGTGGCGCTGACGGCATGATGGCGACGATGTCTCGCTTCACCGCCCGGTCCACCGTATCGTCGCTGGCGGTCGTCGCCGTCGCCCTGGCCGCGGGGGCGCTCGCCGGGTGTGGCGACGATGGTGGCGCGTCGGCCGGGCCGACCGTGTACTTCGAGCTCGATGGCGCGCTGGCGGGGGGCACCTTCTGGGACCTGCCGTACCCGTCGGACCTGCGCCTGACCGCGGGCGGGAGCCCCGACGTGACCGGGTTCCCCAACCGGCGCGACCTGGTGCTGGTGCGCGAGCTGCTGGCAGCCCACTCCAGCCGGCGCGGCTTCCCGGTCATGCCGGTCAGCTACGTCCGCTTCAGCGCAGCGCCGCCGGCGCGGTCGCCGAGCGACGTCATCCCGGCTCAGGCCGACGCGCCGGTGCTGCTGCTCGACATCGACCTCGACTCGCCCGAGCGCGGCCGGCTCGCCCCGGTCGTCGCCGGCTCGCTGGTGCGCGACGACTACGCGCCCGACTTCCTGGTCGGGTTCGCGCCGCGGCCCGGCGTGGTGCTGCGGGCCGACACGACCTACGCCCTGGTGGTGCGGCGGGCCTTCGCGCCCGACGCCGCGCCGCCCGCCAGCTTCGCCGCCCTGGCGGCTGGCGACACGCCGCCCGGGCGCCTCGGCGCCGCCGCCGCCGCGCTGTACACGCCGCTGTGGCCGGCGCTGGCCGAGCTCGGGGTCGACGTGGGCGACGTGCTGGTCGCCAGCGTGTTCACCACCGGCGACGAGGTCGCGCTGCTGCGGGCCCGGTCGGAGGCGGTCCGGGCCAGCCACGACGCGATCATCGAGGGGCTCCATGTCGACCCGGTCGATGGCGCCGGCCAGGATGGCTTCTGCGAGCTCATCGGCACGGTGCGGGTGCCGGTGCTGCAGCGCGGCACGCCGCCATACAACGACGACGGCCAGTTCGTGCTCGACGGCGACGGCGTGCCGGTGGCCCAGGGCGAGGTCTCGATCCCGCTCACCATCACCCTGCCGCTCGGCACCATGCCGGCCGCCGGCTGGCCGCTGTACCAGTTCTTCCATGGTTCGGGCGGCGTGTCGTCGGGCGTGGTCGACCTCGGGCGCATCCCGGCCGTCGGCGCGGAGCCCGAGGTCGGGCGCGGCCCGGGCTGGGTGGTCGCGCGCCACGGCATCGCCGCCGCCTCGACCGCGCTGCCGGCCAACCCCGAGCGCCTGCCCGGCGCCGACGACTACGCCTACCTCAACATCAACAACCTGGCCGCCTTCCCGTACACGTTCCAGCAGGGCGTGATCGAGCAGCGCCTGCTGCTCGACGCGCTGCTGGCGCTGCGGGTCGCGCCAGCCACCGTCGCCGCCTGCGCCGGCCTGACCCTGCCGGCCGGCGCCACCGCCCACCAGATCGATCCGGCCAAGCTGGTCGCCGGCGGCCAGTCGATGGGCGGCATGTACACCAACATGGTCGGCGCGGTCGAGCCGCGCTTCGGCGCGCTGGTGCCGACCGGCGCCGGCGGCCTGTGGAACCTCATGGCCATCGAGTCGGCCGCCATCCCCAACGGCCGCGTCCTGCTCGCGACGCTGTTCGGCACCGACCCCGACCAGCTCGCGTTCGTACACCCGATGCTCGGCGCGCTGGCCACCGCGTGGGAGATCGCCGAGCCGATGGCGTCGATGGCCCGGCTGGCCCGGCGCCCGCTGCCCGGGCACCCGGTCCGGCACGTGTACGAGCCGGTCGGGCAGGGCGACGAGTACTTCCCGACCACGATCTTCGACGCCGCCGCGCTGGCGTACGGCAACACCCAGGCCGGCGAGCTGGTGTGGGCGCCCATGCAGGACGCGCTCGGCCTGGACGGCCTCGGCGGCGTGGCCGCCTACCCGATCACCGGCAACCGCCCCGGCGCGGCGGGGGCGCCGGCCAGCACCAACGTGGTGGTGCAGTTCCGCAGCGACGGCATCGCCAACTCGCACTACATCTACCGGCAGCTCGACGAGGTCAAGCACCAGTACGGCTGCTTCCTGGCCAGCTACCTTGCGACCGGGACGCCGACCGTCCCGGCCCCGGCCGCGGTCACCACGCCCTGCCCGTAGAACCGCCGCAGGCGTTCTCCTACGTGCCCGTGCCCGTGCCCGTTCTCCTCTGGGCGGTCAGGCGCCGGAGGACTCGGCGCCGCCCGAACCGTCGGGCACGGGCACGGGCACGGGCACGGGGCAGGCCGCTAGCAGGCTGCTGAAGAACCCGTGCCGGCGGCATTCGCCGACGGGACGGGCTCCGTGTCTTCAGCAGCCTGCGCGATCAGAAATGACTAGCAGGATGCTTCTTCAGCATCCTGCTAGGACCGCCGCTGCGCGGCGGTTCTTTGCGGCCTGCTAGACTGCGCCGATGAAGGCCCTCGTCCTCAACGCCGGCTCGACCTCGGTCAAGTACACGCTGTTCGACATGGACCACGAGGCCGTGCTCGCGGCCGGCCAGGTCGAGCGGGTCGGCACCGCCCAGGCGCTGCACCGCGGCACGGTGGGCCCGTGTGCCCACGAGGCGCCAGTGGCCGCGCCCGACGCGGCGGCCGCGCTGGCCGCCATCCTGGCCAGCCTGACCGGCCCGGGCGGCGCGCTGGCCGATGCCCGCGAGCTGCGCGTCGTCGGCCACCGCGTCGTGCACGGCGGTGAGCAGCTCATCCGTCCGGCCCTCATCGACGACGGGGTCCGGCAGGTCATCACCAACTGCGCGCGTTATGCACCGCTGCACAACCCGGCCAACCTGGCCGGCATCATCGCCGCCGAGCGCGCCTTGCCGGACGCGCACCACGTCGCCGTGTTCGACACCGCGTTCCACGGCGAGCTGCCGCCGCACGCCTTCCTGTACGGCCTGCCGCACGAGGAGTACTTGAGCCACGGCATCCGCCGCTATGGCTTCCACGGCCCGTCTCACGCGTACATGGCCCGGCGCGCGGCCGAGCAGCTGCAGACCCACCCGACCCGGCTCCGCCTCATCACCTGCCATCTCGGCGGCGGCGCCAGCGTGTGCGCCGTCGATGGCGGGCGCTCGGTCGACACGTCGATGGGCATGACCCCGCTCGAGGGCCTGGTCATGGGCACCCGGGTCGGTGATCTCGACCCCGCGGTGCCGGGGCTCCTGGTCACGGCCGGCCGGACCCCGGCCGAGGTCGAGACGTTGCTCAACAAGCAGTCGGGCCTGCTCGGCCTGTCGGGCTTGACCGCCGACTTCCGCGACCTGTCAGCCGCGGCCGACGCCGGCCACCAGCGGGCCCGGCTGGCCATCGACGTCTTCACCTACCGGCTCAAGCAGTACGTCGGCGCCTACGCCGCGGTGCTCGGTGGCGTCGACGCCATCGTGCTGTCGGGCGGCATCGGCGAGCACTCGGTCCGGGTCCGCACCGCGCTGTGCGACTCGCTCGCCTTCATGGGCGTGGTGCTCGACGCCGAGCGCAACCAGGCCGCGCGCGCGCGCGACCAGGGTGGGCTGGTCGACGTCGCCGCCGCCCGCTCGCCGACGCGCGTGCTGGTGGTGGCCACCAACGAGGAGCTCATGATCGCGCGCGAGGCGACCGCGCTGGTGGCCGGCCCGAGCGCGGTGCGGCAGACGCTGGCCGGCGCCCCCATCCCGGTCGGCGTCAGCGTGCGCCACGTCCACCTGTCGCGCGCCCACTGCGACGCGCTGTTCGGCCCCGGCTACGAGCTGACCCACCGGCGCGACGTGACCCAGCCCGGCCAGTACGTCACCCGCGAGACGGTCGACCTGGTCGGGCCCAAGGGCGAGCTGCGCGGCGTGGCCATCATCAACCCGCTGCGCCGCGAGACCCAGGTCGAGGTGGCCCGCACCGACGCCATCAGCCTCGGCGTGAACCCGCCGCTGCGCGAGTCGGGCAAGCTCGACGGCACCCCGGGCCTGACCCTGCGCGGCCCGGCCGGCACCGTCGCGCTCGACCACGGCGTCATCCTGGCCCACCGCCACGTCCACATGCACCCGACCGACGCCGCCCGCTTCGCCGTCGGGGACGGCGACCTCGTCACGCTCCGGGTCGAGGGTGATCGCGAGCTCACCTTCGGCGACGTGCTGGTCCGGGTCAGCGACAAGTACGCGCTCGATCTGCACGTCGACACCGACGAGGCCAACGCCGCGGGCCTGACCAACGACAGCGTGGCCAGCCTGGCGCGTCAATGATCTCGATGGGTTGAGTGGCCAGCGCGGCAGCCCACCGGGCGCCACGCAACCGGCGGCGGGGGTCGTCGATATGGGGCGCCACACAAGGAGCCCCTCGATGAAGAACCCGACCCTGATCGCCCTGCTGCTCACCGCCACTCAGGCCGCCTGCACCACCCTCGCCGACGGCGTGCCCGGTGGCGGCGACGACGGTGACGGCCCGTGCGCGACCGGCACCCTGTACGCCGGCGACCCGACCTACGCTGGCAGCGACGCCCCCTCGCCGACCGGCAGCCCGCTGCGCGGCGGCGCGCCCGTCGCCTGGCGCGACGTGGTGTTCGCGGGCGGGGCCGTCTATACCCACACCGGCGAGGAGATCTGGGCGGCCGAGCTCGGCGCCGCCGACCCGCAGCTGCGCCGCATCGTCGGCCAGCGCCAGGATGGCCTGCCGCAGTTCGCGGCTGGCCCGTGCGCGAGCGCACGCCTGGCCAACACCTCGGGCCTCGTCGTCGCCGCCGACGGCAGCCTGATCGTCACCGATCACAACGCCAACGGCGTGGTCCGCATCAGCGACCCGATGGGCGCCGCCTGCACGGTCGCCTACCTGGCCGGCAACGCCACCGCGGGCGCCATCCGCCCCGACGAGCCGCCCCACGTCGGCCTCGACGACGGCACCGGCGCGGGCGCCACCTTCGCGCTGCCGGGCAAGCCGGCCCAGGGCGAGGGCGGCACCACCTACGTCCTCGACCACGAGAACTTCGCCGTCCGCGCCATCAGCCCGGCCGGCGCGGTGTCGACCGTGCCGTTCACCTTCGTCGAGCCGATCGACCAGTGGAACGACCTGGCCGTGCGGGGTGGCAAGCTGTACCTGGTCGGCGTCCACGTCGGCTCCGGCACCAGCTACGTGGTCGAGGTCGACCCGGGCACCGGCGCCTACCGGACCCTGGTCGCCGGCACCGGCGAGGCCTACCCGCCGGCCGACCCGTCGCGCTCGGCCGTCATCTCCACGATCACCACCGATGGTGACCGCCTGTTCATCGCCGGCTCGTCGCGCATCTGGCAGGTCGGCCTCGACGGCCACCTGACCCACGCCGCCGGCGGCTACGACATCAACGAGCTGACCGACTTCCCGCTGCGTGGGTACGACCCGAGCGCGACCTACCCGGCGCGCGAGCTGGCGCTCAAGCACGACATCGCCGACGCCCGCTTCGCCCAGTTCCTGAGCTGGCACGACGGCGCCCTGTACTGGTCGGCCCGGGCCACCAGCCGCTACGTGGTCGAGATCGGCTGCGCCCGCTGACTGGCCGCGCCGGTCGGGGCCGCCCGCGCGTCAGTCGGCGACGGCGCTCGGCTTCTTCTCGCTGCGCTTGCGCAGGTTGTGGTCGAGGATGGCCTTGCGCAGGCGGATCGCCGCCGGGGTCACCTCGACCAGCTCGTCGTCGTTGATGAACTCGAGCGCGTACTCCAGGCTGACCGGCCGCGGCGGCGCCAGCACCAGCTTCTCGTCGGCGGCGGTGGTGCGGATGTTGGTCAGCTTCTTCGACTTGTTGGGATTGACCACCAGGTCGTTGTCGCGCGAGTGGATGCCGACCACCATGCCGGGGTAGCAGTCGATGCCGGGGCCGACGAACAGCTGGCCGCGCTCCTGCAGCGAGAACAGGGCGTAGGCGTTGGTCACGCCGGTCTCGTTGGCGATGAGCACGCCGTTGTTGCGGCTGCGCACGGTGCCGGCCCACGGCCCGTACTCGGCGAACTGGGTGTACAGCACGCCGGTGCCGCGGGTGTCGGTCATGAACTGCGAGCGGTAGCCGATGAGGCCACGCGCCGGGATGCGGTACTCGAGGCGGGTCCGGCCCGCGCTCGACGGCCGCATCTCCCGCATCTGGCCCAGGCGCCGGCCGAGCTCCTCGACCACCGCGCCGACGTAGGCCTCGTCGAGGTCGATCACCGCGTCCTCGTACGGCTCGAGCGTCTTGCCGTTGTCGTCGGTCTGGGTGATGACCTGCGGCTGCGACACGCACAGCTCGTAGCCCTCGCGCCGCATGGTCTCGATCAGCACCGACAGGTGCAGCTCGCCGCGACCCGACACCTTGAACACACCGGCCTCGGCGGTCTCCTCGACGCGCAGCGCCACGTTGGACTTGATCTCGCGATCGAGCCGCTCGCGCAGGTTGCGCGAGGTGACGTACTTGCCGTCGCGGCCCGCGAACGGGCCGTCGTTGACCCGGAAGTTCATCGTGATGGTCGGGGCGTCGACCTTGAGCAGCGGCAGGATGGTCGGCTGCTGGATCGAGGTCACCGTCTCGCCGACGTTGAGCTCGCTCATGCCGGTCAGCGCGCAGATGTCGCCGGCCACCGCCTCGGCCAGCTCGAACCGCTTGAGGCCCTGGAAGCCGAGCACCTTCTGCACCCGGAACTCCTCGCGGCTGCCGTCGCGGTGCGCCAGCAGGACGCGATCGCCGACCTTGGTGCGGCCAGCCCGGACCCGGCCGATGGCCATGTAGCCGAGGTAGTCGTCGTAGTCGAGCGTCGCCACCTGCATGCAGTACGGCGCGTCGGGATCGCCGGCCGCCGGCGGCACCACCTCGCAGATCAGGTCGAGCAGCGGGCTGAGGTCCTTCTGCTCGTCGGCGAGCTGGCGGATGGCGAAGCCCTGCCGGCCCGACGCGTAGATGACCGGGAAGTCGAGCTGGTGCTCGCTCGCGCCGAGGGCGACGAACAGGTCGAACACCTGGTCGATGACCAGGTCGGGCTCGACGCCGGCGCGATCGATCTTGTTGATGACGACGATCGGGCGCAGGCCCATCTCGAACGCCTTCTGGGTCACGAACCGGGTCTGCGGCATCGCGCCCTCGTAGGCATCGACCAGCAGCAGGACCGAGTCGACCATGCCGAGCACGCGCTCGACCTCACCGCCGAAGTCGGCGTGGCCGGGCGTGTCGACGATGTTGATGCGGGTGCCCTTCCAGCTGACGGAGGTGCACTTCGACAGGATGGTGATGCCACGCTCGCGCTCGAGGTCGTTCGAGTCCATGGCCCGTTCGGCCACGACCTCTCCGGTCCGGAACGATCCGGCCTGGCGGAGCAGGCCGTCGACCAGCGTGGTCTTGCCGTGGTCGACGTGCGCGATGATCGCGATGTTTCGGATGTTCTGGGCCATGGGGGCGGGCGCGTATACCAGCCAGGCGATCAGGGTGCAATGCCTGCGGTTTCTTGCTACCTGGTGGGCGTGCGCTGGTTTGTCGTGATCGTGAGTGCCCTGGCAGGCTTGGCGCCGGCTGGGTGCGGTCAACGATCTCGACCCGAGGCCGGCCGCGACGCCGACCTGGCCTCCGGCCGGGTGCCGGAGCCGGCGGACGCCGCCCCGGTGGTGCTCTCGCCCAGGCCGCTCGGCCTGGCCAGCCCGGACCTGGCCGGGTGGCGGCGCCGGCCCGGGCACGCCCGCTACCAGGACGCGGTCCGGGCCGAGCACCGCTCGGACTGGCCGGCGACGATCGAGGCGGCGCGGGCAGCGCGCGCGCTCGACCCGACCCACCTCGAGGCGGCCTGGCTGGAGGCCGCCGCCGCCGTCCGCGCCGGCCGGCTCGACGAGGTGCTGGCGCCGCTGCAGCTGGCGGCGAGCGGCGACTGGGGCAAGTGGGGCGAGCCGTCGCTGGTGCTGCCGATGTTTGCGGCGTTCCGATCGACGCCGGTCGGGCAGGGCTGGGTCGCGCTGGGTGAGGCCTACCGGGCCCGCTACCGGGAGGTGCTCGGGCGCAGCCTGCCGCTCATCGTCGACGGGGCGCTGCTGGGGTACGACCCCGCCGACGGGCGCTGGCAGCGCCTGACCCGGCACCGGCGCCCGGTCCGCGCCGCGGTCGCGAGTGACCCAGGCCCGACCGGCGCCCGCATCGCCTACCTCGGCGCCACCGCCGGCTCGGGCCTGCGGGTGGGCGTGGTCGATCTCGGCACGGGTGGCAGCGGGCGCGAGCTCGAGCTGCCGGCCGGCACCATCGGCCGGCTGACCTGGCGCGAGGTCGCGGGCGGGCCCGAGCTGGTGCTGGTGCGGCGCCGTCCGTCGGGCCGGGGTGACCTGCCGGCCCAGCTGGTCGACTGGCGGCGCGGCGAGCTGCGGCCGCTGGTGGGCGCGCCCGGGCCGGTCCGGTCCGACGTCATGGTGGTCGGCGTCGAGGGGGTGGCCATCGTCCGCCGCACCCCTGCCGGCATCTCCGCCGACTGGGATGACGACGGCCTGGCCGGGGCGCTGCGCCTCGATCAGCGCGGGCGCTCCATCACCGCGCCGGGCTCGTCGCTGATCGCCCGGGCCGGGCTGGCCTGGTCGCCCGGCCAGGCCCGCCTGGCGTTCGTGGCGCAACCCGACGACCCGTGCGCCCCGACGGCGCGCTTCGCGGTGTGTGTGGCCGACGCGGCGTCGGGCCGGATCACCCACCTGCTCGAGCACGCGGCGCCACCGCAGCTGATCTGGATCGACGAGCGGCGCCTGCTGGTGAGCGCCGGCGGCCAGGCCGAGCTGGTCGAGGTCGGCGCCAACGGCGGGCCCACGCTCGAGCCCGCGCCGGCCATCAGCACGAGCCGGCTGGTGGCGGGCAGCGTGTTCGTCCAGGCCGCGCCACGCCTGGCCTGCGCCCCACCAGCCACCCAGGACACCCCAGGCGGCGAGGGTGAGGATGAGGGTTTGACCGGGATCGATCCGGCCACGGCCAGCGCCGAGGTGCCCGACGCCGCGGTGGAGAAGCGGCCGCCAGAGATCAAGCCCTTGGCCGACGCAGGGGTGACCAACTGACGCCCAGCGTCAGCCCGACCTGGGCAGAATCTGACACCTTGATCAGCTAGTTACGAAGGCTCCGGCAATTGGTCCAACCATTTGCCCGGTGCTGGGGCAGGTGGCACGGCGAGTGCTGAACCCTGGCTCGTGCCGAAGACCTCGCCAGCTCTTGCCACGCTCGCCACGCTGGCCGCTCGCACCGCCCGCGCCCCCTGGTTGGCGGCCGCGCTCGGCGGCATCAGCGGGACCGTGCTCGACACCCTGGTGCTGCTCGCGCTCATCGCCGCCGGGGCGACCATCGCCAGCGCGGCGTTCGTGGGCGCCGCGGCCGGCGCCGGCGTGTGTTTCGTCGTCAACAAGTACGTCGCGTTCGCCGATCCGTCGCCGGTCGACCCGCGCCAGCTGGCGCGTTTCGTCGGCGTCGCCGTGGTCAGCGCGGCGCTGATGGCGGTGGCGATGCACGTCGCGGTGGTCGGCCTGCACCTGCCAGCCCTGCTGGCCAAGGGCGCCTGCGCCGCGGCCGTGTTCCTGGCCTGGAGCTACCCGGCGCAGCGCCGGTTCGTGTTCGCCCGCGCCACCGCCTGAGCCGCACCGCCCCTCGTCGTCGTCACTCGCCCCAGAACCCAGGAGAGATCGCCATGACCCGCTCGCCCAGCCCCGCCGCCTCGTCGACCCTGACCTCGCTCGGCCCGCTCGCCATCTCGCTGCCGCTGTCGATCGTCGTGCCGGCCTACAACGAGGAGCAACGCCTCGAGCCGACCCTGCGCCGCTACCACGCGGTGCTGGCGGCGCGCGGCCCGGCGTTCGAGCTGGTCGTGGTCGACGACGGGTCGACCGACGACACTGCGGGCCTGGTCGAGCGCCTGGCGCCCGAGTTGCCCGGGCTGCGGGTCATCCGCTCCTACCCCAACCGTGGCAAGGGCCACGCGGTGCGCGTCGGCATGCTCGGGGCGCGCGGCGCGGTCCGCGTCATGTGCGACGCCGACGGCTCGATGCCACCCGAGGAACTCGAGAAACTCCTGGCGCCCATCGCGGCCGGCACCGCCGAGATCGCCATCGGCTCGCGCTACGTCGCCGGTGCGCCGCACCGGATGAGCCAGCCGCTGTACCGCCGGTTGTGGAGCCGCCTGTGTAACCAGGTCATCCAGCGCGCCCTGGTGCCGGGCGTGCTCGACACCCAGTGCGGCTTCAAGGCCTTCACCGCCGAGGCGGCGCGCGATCTGTTCGGCCGGGCCACCGTCAACGGCTGGGCCTTCGACCTCGAGATCCTGGCGCTGGCGCGGCGGCGCGGCTGGGCCCTGGTCGAGATCGGCGTGATCTGGGTCGACGACGCGCGGTCCAAGGTCAACCCGGTGCGCGACCTGGTCAAGGTCGTGCGCGAGGCCCTCACCATCCGCCGCAACCTGCGCGACAACGTGTACGGCCTGCCGCAGGCGGCCTGATCCGGTCGTGACGTAAGTGCTCCCCGTCGGAGCGGCCCTGTAAGCCGAGTTTTGTCCCGGCTTGCGCCGGTGGCGATCATTCATCTAGGCCCGTCGTTGCCGGCGGGCTCGAGCAACCAACCCGGGGTCATCGCGCGGGCCACGCGACCCCTGTCTGGTCTTGCTTCAGGTGGGGTTTGCCGTGCCCTGACCGTCGCCGGCCAGGCGGTGCGCTCTTACCGCACCCTTTCACCCTTACCTGCACGAGGCAGGCGGTTTGCTTTCTGTTGCACTTTCCTGCGAGTCACCTCGACTGGCCGTTAGCCAGCACCTTGCCCTGTGAAGCTCGGACTTTCCTCTCGCACCTCGCGGTGCCAGCGATCACCCAGGCTGCTCCGACGGAGAGCGTGCCAGCAGTACCGCAGGCGGCGGCGGCGCGCAACCGCGGGCCGGCGTCACCCGGCCTCGCCGGGCCGCCTCGATCGACATCACGGGCTGCGGGCCGTGGCATCCTGCTAGGCTGCGCCGCCATGGCCAACCGCCTCGCCGCGTCGCGCTCGCCGTACCTGCGCCAGCACCAGGACAATCCAGTCGACTGGTGGCCGTGGGGCGGCGCCGCCTTCGCGGAGGCGCG
>JAGPCO010000041.1:0-14127 GCA_018058095.1 Kofleriaceae bacterium | reverse complement strand
GCATCCTGCTAGGCTGCGCCGCCATGGCCAACCGCCTCGCCGCGTCGCGCTCGCCGTACCTGCGCCAGCACCAGGACAATCCAGTCGACTGGTGGCCGTGGGGCGGCGCCGCCTTCGCGGAGGCGCGCCGGCTCGACCGCCCGGTGTTCGTGTCGATCGGCTACGCGGCGTGCCATTGGTGCCACGTCATGGCGCACGAGTCGTTCGAGGACCCACGCACGGCCGCGCTGATGAACGCGCGCTACGTCAGCATCAAGGTCGACCGCGAGGAGCTGCCCGAGGTCGACGCGATCTACCTCGCCGCCATCCAGGTCCAGGGCGAGGGCGGCGGCTGGCCGCTGTCGGCGTGGTGCCGGCCCGACGGCAAGCCGTTCTTCCTCGGCACCTACTTCCCGCCCGTGTCGGGCCGCGGCCGGGCCGGCTTCGCCGACATGTTGACCATGCTGGCCGACGCCTACGCCGACGAGCGAGCCAAGGTCGACGAGAACGTCGACGCGCTGATGGAGGGCCTGGTCCAGGTCGATCGGTTCTACCGGGTCGGGCGCCCGGGGGCGGTCGCGGCCGAGGCGGTGGTGACGGCGCAGACGGTGATCGCCGCCGGGCGCACCGTGGCTCAGCGCTGCGACGGGCGGGGCGGCCTGGCCGGCGCGCCCAAGTTCCCCAACAGCTCGGTCCACGAGGTGCTCGGCCGCGCCGCCCGCCTGCCGTTCGGCGCGCCGGCGCGGGCCGCCTACCTGGGATGGGCCAAGGCAATGATCACCGGTGGCATCTACGATCACGTCGGCGGCGGCTGGGCCCGCTACGCCGTCGACGATCGCTGGCTGGTGCCGCACTTCGAGAAGATGCTGTACGACAACGGCCAGCTGCTGGCGATCAGCGCCGACGCGCTGGCGCTGGTGGCGGCGGATCCGGCCGAGGCGTCCACCGCGGCCGCGCTGCGCGAGGTGCTGGTCGACAGCGTGGCGTTCCTCGATCGCGAGCTGACCGACCCGGCCGGCGGGCTGTTCGCCTCGCTCGACGCCGACTCCGAGGGGGAGGAGGGCAGGTACTACGTGTGGACCCCGGCCCAGGTCCGCGCCGCGCTGGGCGTGGTCGACGCGCTCCAGCTGTGCCGCGCGTACGGGGTCACCGACGACGGCAACTTCGAGCACGCCACCACGGTGCTGTCGCGGGTCACGCCGCGCGGGGCCGGCAGCGACGAGCGGGCCCTGGCCGAGCTGCGGCAGCGCCTGCTGGCGGCGCGTGCGGCGCGGGTCCGACCGGGCACCGACGACAAGGTCCTGACCGGCTGGAACGCGCTGGCCATCACCGGGCTCCTGCGCGCGTGGGCAGTGACCGCGCACGCGCCGGCCCGGGCCCTGGCCGAGCGGGTCGGCCACTTCCTGGCCACGCGGATGCTGAGCGGCGACGGCGGCGACTCCGCCGGTGGCGCCGCGGTCACGCTGGCCCGGGTGTACAGCCAGGGCCAGGTCGAGCACGAGGGCACGCTCGACGACTACGCCTTCACGGCGCGCGCCTTCCTCGATCTTGCCGAGGCCACCGGCGAGGCGGCGTGGTGGCGGCGCGGGGTGGCGCTGCTCGAGGTGGTGCGGGCCCGCTTCGTGGCCGAGGTCGGCGGCGAGCTGGTCGTGTACCTGACCGGCGCCGACGACAGCGGCGTGCTGGTGCACCGGCCCGAGTCGCACCACGACGGGGCCATGCCGTCGGGCGCCGGCGTCGCCGTCGAGCAGCTGGTCCGGGTCGGCCTCATCGCCGACGACCGCGCCGCGCTGGTGCTGGCCGAGCGCATCCTGCGCGAGCGCCTGCCGGGCGCGCAGCCGGTGGCCCAGGCCCGGCTGTACTGCGCGCTCGATACACTGCTGCATCACGACGTGCTGGTGGTGACCGCCGGCGCCGGCGCCGACGACCTGCGGGCCGCCGCACGCGCGTGCTTCGCGCCCAGCCTGATGCTGGCCGGGCCATGGGCGGCGCCGAGCTGGCACGCCGGCAAGGCGGCCGGCCCGGGGGGCGTGGCCCGTGCCTACCTGTGCCGCGGCACCACCTGCAGCCCGCCGATCGACACGCCGGCGGCGCTGGTGGCGGCGCTGGTCGCGACCGAGCGCTGAGCGACCTGGGCGTCAGCGCGAGCTGGTGGCCGGCTCGGCCGCGTTGGCCTCGGCCGCGGCGCGCTGGCCCTCGGCGATGTCGACCCGCAGCAGGAGCGCGCCGCCGACGACGAAGAAGCCGATGAGCGAGAAGATGGCGGGCCGGCTCGAGCCGAACAGCGCGATCATCAGCGCGAACAGGCCCGGGCCGAGGATGCCGGCGAACTTCTCGAACACCGCGAACAACCCGAAGAACTCGCTCGAGCGCGCGCGCGGGATCATGCTGGCGAACAGCGAGCGGGAGATGGCCTGGGTCCCGCCCTGGACCAGGCCGACCAGGCCGGCCAGCAAGAAGAAGTGCAGGGCGGTGGTCATGAAGTACGCCAGCACGCTGACGCCGCCGTACACCACCAGCCCAGCCAGGATGACCCGGCGCGGCCCGAGCCGGTCGGCCATCGGCCCGAACGCGAAGGTGGCCGGGATGCCGACGAACTGCACGATCAGCAGCGCGGTGATGAGCTGGCCGGTGCCGAGCCCGATCTCCTTGCCGTACGCGGTGGCCATCCGGTAGATGGTGCCGATGCCGTCGTTGTAGAGCAGGAACGCCAGCAGCAGCAGCGCGGCCTGGCGGAACCGGCGCAGCTCGCGGAACGTGTGCAGCAGATCCGAGGCGGCGCCGGCCAGCCACGGCCCGGCCGCGGCCTCGGCGCTGACCGGCGGCTCGGGGATGCGGCGCAGCAGAGGTAGCGCGAACACCAGCCACCACAGCGCGGCCAGCGCGAACGACAGCGAGACCGCCGCGCTCGGCCCGCTCAGCCCGAACGTCGCCGGTGCCAGGATCATCGCCGCGTTGAGGGCCAGGAACAGGCCGCCGCCGAAGTAGCCGAGCGCGTAGCCGGCGGTCGAGACCCGGTTGAGCTCGTCGGGCCGGGCCACGTGCGGCAGCAGCGCGTCGTAGAACACGAACGCGCCGTTGGCGGCGATGTTGCCGAGCCCGAACAGCACGAGGGCCAGCATCCAGTCGCCCGGGCCGACGGTGGCCAGCCCCAGCGTGGCGCCGGCGCCGAGCACGGTGAACCCGGCCAGCAGGCGCTTCTTGACCGGGCGGCGATCGGCGATGGCGCCGAGCAGCGGCGAGGCCACGGCGATGATGGCCAGGGCGATCGTCGTCGCCAGCGCCAGCCGGCCGGTCGCCTGCTCCGGGCTGGCGTCGGTCGCCAGCGCCTCGGCGAAGTACGGCGGGAACAGCGCCGACACCACGGTGGTGATGAACACCGAGTTGGCCCAGTCGTACATGGCCCAGGCCCGCAGCTCGGGGCGGCCCAGGCCGATCTTGGCGAACACGCCCACGGCGCTACGTCCGCATCACTTGTAGGCTCGCAGCCGCTGCATCAGCGCGCGCCGGAACACCGGCAGGCGACCGTCGACGTCGAGCGCGGCCAGCGCGGCGTAGGCCTGGCGCCGCCGCTCGGCCGCGTCGGCCGCCTTGCCCTCGGCGGCGTCGATCGCGGCCAGCGCCTCGAGCACCTCGGCGCGGGTGCCTTGCCACAGCGGGCTGCTGCCCATCTGCGCGACCACCCCCTCGGTCAGCGCCGCGGCCCGCGTCAGGGTGGCCCGCCCGGCCACCAGGTCGCGCCGGCCGAGGTCGAGCTTGCCCAGGGCGATGAGGCCGCCGGCCAGGGTCTCCTTCCACTCCGTGTTGCTGCTGTCGCCATCGACCAGGGCCTGGGCCTGGGCCACGCCGTGCTCGAGCAGCTGCCGGCCGCGACTGGCGTCGGCGTCGCCGTCGCCGTGTTCGAGCAGCAGCTTGCCCAGGGTGATCTCGCTCGACGACAGCTCGTTGCGCAGGCCGGCGTGGTTGGGGGACTGGCCCGACAGCTCCTGCCGCAGCGTCAGCGCCCGCTCGTGCAGGGAACGGGCGTTGTCGAGGTCGCCGGCCTCGCGGCGGATCACGTAGACCTGGGCGACCTTGATCAGGCTCCACGCGTACGAGCGCCGCCACACGCTGTTCTTGGGGTCGCGCTCGGTCAGGGCCTGCCGGATGGCCTTGGCCTCGTCGTAGGCCGCCAGCGCGGCGCGGTAGTCGCCCAGCGAGTAGTACGCGTCGCCGGTGCGGGCGTACATGCGCGACAGGTCGATCTGCCAGCTCGCGTTCTGCGGGTCGCGCGCGATCAGCTCGCGGTGGTTGTCCATCGCGTCGCGATACCCGGCCAGCGCCGTGTCGTACTTGCCCAGGTCCATGCGCGCGAAGGCCAGGTCGGACAGCAGGTTGCCGCGGTTGCGGCGCCACTCGGTGTTGGCCGGATCGCGCCGGACCAGGGCGTCCGCGGTCGGCAGGATCTCCTGGTACGCGGTCACCGCCGCCTGCGGGTTGCCCAGCTCGCGGTGCAGGTCGGCGATGAGGATCGCGACCTGGAGCTGGCCGCGCTGCCACTCGGGGTTGTCGGGGTCGCCCTCGGCCAGGGTGTCGCGCAGGCGCGCGCAGGCCTGGTACGCCGCCAGCGCCTGTGGCGACTCGCCGCGGGCGTAGTGGGCCGAGCCCAGCTTCATGTGGCTGGTCGACAGCGCGAACACCGCCTGGCGATCGCCCTGGCCCTGGCCGCCGGCGACGACGCGGTCGCGCGCCAGCCGGGCCGCGGTGTACTCCTCGATGCCCTCGTCGACCTTGCCCTGGTTGCGCAGGAGGTCGCCAAGGCGGTCGTGGGCCTCGCCGCTGCCGAGCAGGGCCTCGCGGTGGGTCGGGCGCTCGACCAGCAAGGCGTCCAGCGCGCCGTTGGCGCTGCGGTACAGCGCGGCGGACTCGTCGATCTTGCCGCGCGCCTGCAGCGCGCTGCCGAGGTCGACGTCGGTCAGCGCCAGCAGCAGGCGGCGATCGAAGCTGGCCGGGCTGTCCCGGTCCTTGACCAGCAGCGCCTCGACCTTGGCCCGCGCCTCCTTCCAGGTCGCGACCGCGGCGTCGAGGTTGCCCTGCTGACGCTCGACGTGGGCGAGCAGGCGCAGCGCCTTGGCCATGCGATCGACGTCGGCCGCCACCATGCCACCCGGCACCACCTCGAGCACGTCGTAGTAGTGGCGGACCTCGCTGCCCAGGCCCGACAGGAGGTCGAGCCGCCCGATCGGCTCGAGCCGGCTGTGCAGGTCCTGCTGCATGAAGTCGACCAGGCGCTCGGCCGCCTGCTTGCGCGCCACCGCGATGGTGCGCTGCAGCTCGGCCCGGTCGCGCTCGACGACGATGCGCCGCACCGCCAGGGTGCCGCCGACGGCGAACCCGGCCACCGCGATCGCGGCGATGGTGACCGCGGCCCGGTGCTTGCGGACGAAGCGCACCACCCGCTCGCGCGCGGTGTACCGGTGAGCGCCGACCAGCTGACCGGTCAGGTAGCGGCGCAGCTCCTCGGCCAGGGCGCCGGCGTCGCGGTAGCGGTCGGCCAGCTCCGGCGCCATGGCGCGGCCGACGATGGTGACCAGGTCGGCCGGCGCGTCGGGTGCGCGCTCGGCCAGCGGCTTGATGCGGCCGAGCGCGGCCGCGGCCAGGACGTCGGTCGCGGTCTTGGCCGCGTACGGCGGGCTGCCTGACAGCAGGTGGTACAGCATCGCGCCCAGGGCGAACACGTCGGCCCGCTCGTCGAGCGGCTCGCCCCGGGCCTGCTCGGGCGCCATGTACGCCGGGGTGCCCATGACCGCGCCGACCACGGTCAGGGTCGAGGCGTCGCTGGTGGTGGTCGTGGTGCGCTCGCGCCGGCGCGCGGTGGTGTCGTCGGTGCTGGCGTCGGCGGCCGCCGCGGCGGCGCGGGCACCCGCGGCGGCGGCCCGCCCGGGCGCCGGGGCCCGCGTCGCCGGGGTGGCGGTGTCGCCGTCGGTGGCGTCGAGGTCCTTGGCCAGGCCCCAGTCGATGACCACGGTCTCGCCGAACTCGCCGACGAGGATGTTGCCGGGCTTGAGGTCGCGGTGGATCACGCGCTGGCTGTGCGCGTAGGCGATGGCCTCGGTCGCGGCCAGGATGCGCGGCAGTAGCGCCAGCCGGCTGGGCAGGTCCTTGGCGTCGCCAATGACCTTGTCGAGCGGGCGCCCGGTCACCAGCTTCATCGCGAAGAACGGCTCGCCCGACGGCCAGCGCCCCGCCTCGTACACCGGGATGATGCCCGGGTGCTGCAGCCGGGCGGTGATGAGGGCTTCGCGCCGGAAGCGCAGGCCGGACTCGGCACCAAGCTCGAGCAGCTCCTTGATCGCGACCGGGCGACCGAGCCGGCGGTCACGCGCGGCCAGGATGCGGCCCATGCCGCCGCGCGCCACCTCGCGATCGGGCTCGTAGTGCTCGGGCGGGACCTCGGGCAGGGTCGACAGGTCGGCGCTGCCGCCGGGCGCGGCCGCGTCGAGGGTCTCGCCGGCGCCGAGGTCGGCGCTCAGGCTGCGCTGGGCGTCGCGGCCGTCGCCACCGCGCGGCTTGATCGAGCCGACGATGACCCGCGACGGGGTGCCGACCGGCTTGTCCGGGGGCAGGGTGGCGTCGGCGCCGATGCCGGTCGGCGTGGCCGCGGCGCCGGCGGCCGACGCCTCCGACCGCCCCGAGCCAGGCGGCGGGGCGATCGTCTGCGCGAACGGGTCGGCCCCGTCGCCGGCTGCGCCATCGCTGGCCATCGGTCGCGCTATTGTAGCGCCCATGGCGTCGCCGCTGCACGTGGTTCGGGCCGGAAGCGGCCCGACGGTGGTGCTGGTGCACGGCAGCGCGGCCGACCACTCGACCTGGTCGATCCAGCTGGCCTCGACGCTGACGGCGGTGGCCCGGCTGGTCGCCTACGACCGGCGCGGCAGCGGGCGGTCGCCGCCCTGGCCGGTCACGGCGCCGTGGTGGTCGGTCGAGGCGCACGCCGCCGACCTGGCCGAGCTCCTGGCCGACGAGGCGACGCCGGCCGTGGTGGTCGGCTCGAGCTTCGGCGCGGTGGTCGCGCTCGAGCTGGCCCGGCGTCAGCCGGCGCTGTGCCGCGCCGTCGTGCTGTGCGAGCCGCCGATGGCGGCGGGCGACGAGGTGCCGGTCGGGCCGGTCGGCTTCCTGGACGAGCTCGATGCCGTGGCCGCCGCCGACGGTGCCCCGGCCGCGGCCACCGTGTTCCTCCGCACCGTGCTCGGCGACGACGCGTTCGCGCGCATGCCGCGCGCCTACCGCGACCGCTCGACCGCGATGTGGCCGGCGATCCGGTCCGACTGCCAGGCCCTGGCCGCGTACCAGCCGCGGTATCGCCAGCTGGCCGGCCTGGTGGTGCCGACCTGGCTCGTCGGTGGCGAGCGCTCGGCGCCGTACTTCGCCGCCACGCTCGACGCCCTTGGCGCGGCCATCCCGGGCAGCGAGCGCGCCACCATCCGCGCCGCCGGTCACATGATGCACGCCGAGGGGCACCGCCAGTTCGGCGAGCTGCTGCGCGTGATCCTCGGTGGCCCTGGCCCTGGCGCCGAGCCGGCTGCGTGACCCTGCCCCCTGGCCCTTGAAGTGGGGCGGGGTTCTGGCATTGTGCCGCCCGATGTCGGAGTTCCGGTTCGAGAGCCTGGGTGCGGATCCGACCGCGGTCGTGGTCGGGGTGCAGCTGCCCGGCGTGACCGAGGCCGAGCTGATCTCGTCGCTCGAGGAGCTCGAGCGCCTGGCCACCACGCTCGGCCTTCGCCCGGTCGGGCGGGTCACGCAGCGGCGCGGCGCGCTCGCGCCCGGCAAGGTCGTCGGCGACGGCAAGCTGCACGAGCTGGCGCGCTGGACCGGCGGCACCGGCGAGGTTCCGGCCTACCAGAAGCCCGGCAAGAGCAAGGACGACGACGACGATGAGGTCGCCGCGGCCGCCGACGCCGACGGCGGTGACGACGACGGCGACGACGGGCGCGACGGTGAAGGCGATGGCGACGGCGATGGCGACGGCGACGGCGACGGCGAGGCTGCCGCGGCGCCGCCGACCAAGGCCAAGGTCGTGCTGGTCGACCACGAGCTGAGCCCGACCCAGCAGCGCAACCTCGAGAAGGCGACCGGCGTCGACGTGCTCGACCGCACCTCGGTCATCCTCGAGATCTTCCAGCGCCACGCCAAGACGCGCGAGGCCCGCCTGCAGGTCGAGATCGCCCGCCTGCGCTACCTGGCGCCGCGCCTGCGCGAGTCGGGCGGCGGCGCCGATCGCGTGCGTGGCGGCGTCGGCGGCAAGGGCGCGGGCGAGAGCTCGCTCGAGCTCGACCGCCGCCGCATCCGCGATCGCATCGCCGAGCTGCGGCACGAGCTGGCCCAGATCGAGGGCAACGCCTCGGTCCGGCGCAACCGCCGCAGCGACCTGCCGACGGTGGCCCTGGTCGGCTACACCAACGCCGGCAAGTCGTCGCTGATGCGCGCGCTGACCGGCAGCGAGGTGTACGTGGCTGACAAGCTGTTCGCCACCCTCGACACCACCGTGCGCGCGCTGCACCCACGCACCGAGCCGCCCATCCTGGTGTCCGACACCGTCGGCTTCATCAAGCAGCTGCCGCACGACCTGGTCGCCTCGTTCCGGTCCACCCTCGAGGAGGCGCGCGAGGCCGACCTGCTGCTGCACGTGCTCGACGCCGCCGACGCGGCGATGGAGGAGCAGCGCGAGGTCACCCGCAGCGTGCTGGCCGAGCTCGGCGCCGGCGACCAGCCGGTGCTGATCGTGCTCAACAAGGCCGACAAGCTGAGCGACGAGGCCCGGGCCGAGCTGGCGCTGCGCTACCCCGACGCGGTGCTGATGTCGGCCAAGCGCCCGGCCGACGTCGCCGCCCTGCGCGACCGCCTCATCGCCCACTTCATCGGCGCCCTGGTCGAGGACGAGCTGGTCGTGCCGTGGGCGCAGCACCGCCTGGTCGGCGCCATCCACACCCGCACCACCGTGGTCGAGCAGACCCACACCGACGAGGGCACCGTGCTGCGCGTGCGTGCGCCGGCGCAGGTGCTCGACGCCCTGCGCGCCGAGCTCGGCGCCAGCTAGGAGTCCGACCCCGTAACGACTTCGGATCGCCCCGGGGTCGGCCTTCGGCCTCGCGCTGTGGACAGGCGCCCGGCGAAGCCGGGCGTGAGTGCACGCCAGCCCCGATGGCGGCGCCTGCCCACAGCGGTCCCCCCGGGGCTGTCGTGGCTCCCCCAACCGGATTCATTCGAATCCGTCCCTGACCCAGACCCCACCCGGCGAAGCCGGGTGTCAGGGGTCTTGGGTGGAAACACCCCTCAGGGTCCGCATGTCCAGGCCCGGGCGGACTGCTGTGGGCAGGCGCTGCCCCTCTCCACGCCCTTGTCCACCCGCGCCACGCCCTGCGCCTGTCCACAGCAGGAGGCTTCAGCCGACGCCCGGGCCGGTCCACGCCGCACACGGCCGCGCCGTCCCGGAAATCGTCGCCACTCCGCCGAAACCCCTCGTCATCATCGTCGCGATAATATATACGCTCTAAATGTCTTCGTCCGCCGCTCGCCTCCGCAGCGACCGACGTCGCCGGCCCGTGCCGGCCGGGGCCCAGGTCAGCTTCGACGACCTCGTGCGCGGCATCACCACGCCACCGCGACGGCCGCGGCGGCGCCGGCGCGGCCGGCCGCCCATGCAGCACCGCAACTCGGTCAAGCGCTGCCGAAGACCTCGCTTCGCGAGGACCACCGTCCACCACGTCAGCCTGCGCACCGTCGACACCCTGCCCAGGCTGCGCACCCGCGCCGGCCTCGAGGTCCTGGAACGCGCCCTCACCGGCGCGCGCGACCACACCCGCGTCACCGGCTTCCGCGTCCTGCACTACGCCCTCGAGGGCAACCACCTCCACCTCATCGTCGAGGCTGACGATGACACCGCGCTGTCGCGCGGCATGAAGGGCCTGGCGATCCGCCTCGCCCGCGGATGGAACAAGGCCTTCGCCCGGCGCGGCCGGGTCTTCGCCGACCGCTACCACGCCCGCCCGGTCACCTCACCGACGCAGATGCGCAACACCCTGCGCTACGTCCTGTTCAACCACGTGAGTCACTCCATCCGGGATTGGCGAGCCAATCACGGCCGGCTCCGTCAGCGCCTGCGCTTCTTCGAGCCCGACCGCTGGTCGTCCGGGCGATGGTTCGACAACGGACGTTCTCCGCCTCTGGACGGAGCGCGGCCGGTGTCTGGGCCCACGACCTGGCTCGCGCGTGAGGGCTGGCTCCGCGCTGGCGGGCCGATCGACCCGGCCGAGCTGCTGGACCGACGGCCTCCACGCCCTCCACGCGCGCGATGACGGTGCCCCGCCGCCATGCGGCCTCCTGCTAGTCATTTTCAGCAGCCTGCTAGCGCTGCGTCGGCGCCCGGCCCGGCGCTCAGAACTGACCGGCCCAGGTCGCCAGCGCCCCGCCGGGGAGCGGCGCCAGCGCCGCGCCGGTCGCCGCGCCGGTCGGGGCGCGATCGGTCAGGAACATGTAGATGCCCAGGCCGACGAGGCCAGCCCCGACCACGCCCAGGCCGAGGCCGGGCAGGCGGGTGTTGTGCAGGGTCGGGCAGGGCGAGGTCGGGCTGACCGGCGGGCTCGAGCACGAGCCATGCAGGCTGATGAGGTACCCGCCGGCGCCGAGGCCGGCCACGCCGCCGGCGAGGCTGGCGTACTTCCACGCGCCCCAGCGCGACGGCCGGCGCGGCGCCGCGGCGTCGCGGCGTGGGCTGGCCGCGCCCGCCTCGGCCTCGGGCGTGGCCTCGGGGGTGGCTTCGCGCGGCGCGATGATCACGTTGAGCCCGTCGTCGGTCGCGCCCCGATCACCGGCCAGGAACCGGGCCAGCGCCTTGAGCTTGTCATCGGTCGGCTCGGGCTCGAGCGCGAGCGAGGCCCGCCGTAGCTCGCGTCCGCCGCTGGTGCTGACCAGCGACCCGACCAGGGCCGGCCGGCCCTTGATGGTGTCGAGGCCGATCACCACCACCGCGCTGGCCCGGGTCGCGCGCGCCACCCGCGCCGCGTACTCGGCCTCGTACTTGCTGCGCAGCGCGTCGGTCGCGAACACGAAACCGGTCCAGTCGGGCGAGGTGTGCAGCGTCTGGTCGAAGGTCCAGTCGACCACCAGCGTCACGTCGGCCCCGGGCGCGGCGGTGACCCGGTAGCTGCGGCCCTGGCGATCGCCCAGCACGGCGTAGACCCGGTAGTCGCCCGGCATCAGGTCGTTGTTGAGCGCCTTGCCGACGCCGACGAAGGTCTCGTTGAGGAACAGCGTGGTCTTGGCGTCGGACGTCTCGACCCGGAGCCGGGCCCTGGCCGCACCGCCGAGCTCGCGTCGGACCTCCTCGTACAGCGTGAAGGCCTCGGGCCCGTGCACGGCGCGCGAGATGTTGGCCTGCGGGAACGAGCGGATCAGCTCGCTCATCACGGCCCGGGCCGAGGCCGGGTCACCCATGCGGTGCTGCGCCAGCGACAGGGCGATGAGGGCGCGCTGGACCTGGTCGCGGATGCGGCCGTTGGAGGTCCAGCCGGCCGGGTTGGCGTGGGCCGCGCTGACCATCGGCGCCAGGATCTGCACCGCCTCCTCGAACCGCCCGCGGATCCACGCCTTGTGGCCGCGCTCGACGTCCTCGACGAACGTCGTCGGCAGGCCGGCCACCGTGCGGCCCGGGCGCGACACCTCGGCCTCGTAGCGCCGACCGAGGCCGGCGTACCCGGCCTGGAAGCCGCGCGCGGCCAGCTCGTCGAGCACGGTGGTGAGGTACGCCGGCGCCTCGCTCGCCCGCTGCCCGGTGTACGACTCGAGGACGATGCCGGCCTGGGCCCGGGCCGTCCCGGCACCCGCGCCGGCGAGGATCACCGCCAGCACCATGGCCAGGACCAGGCCACGGCCCCGACGTCCCCTCGCGCTAGCGCTGGCGTGCATCGGCGCCCATTGTCGCCAGCGCCGGCCTTCGCCACAAGTCGCCGGCGGGATGTCGTACAGTCGGGGCAGATGGCGCAAGAACGCGAGTTCATGGGGGCCCGCAAGGCCAAGGTGTGGACCTACCTCATCCTGATGGCGGTCCTGCTGCTCGGCGCGATCATCGCCAACGCCGCCTTCTCGAACCCGGCGCTGGCCAAGGACGGCGTCAAGAGCTTCCTCGGCCTGCCGGGCTGGGCCCTGGCCGTCATCACCTTCGTCATCGGCTCCGGCGTGTACTGGTTCGGCCTCAAGGTCGAGACCGACTGGCCCGAGGCCATCGGCGCCTTCCTCATCTCCGCCGCGGTCGCCGCCGGAGAGTTCATGATCGGCTGGCGCCACTTCGAGTTCGGCATCGTCGTGTTGCCGTACGTCTTGCCCATCCTGGTGTTCGTGATCCTGCTCATGTTCGGCATGCGGCGCAGCGCCTGACGGGAGGTCCGCGCCGCCGGTCACGGCGTGAACTCGTCGGCGCCGTAGTCGGCGCGGCCCGGGAGGCGCGGGTCGCCGTCGAGGTCGACGGTCGCGACCGAGCTGGCGCCGGCGTCGATGGCCGGGCTGGTCGCCGTCAGGTGCGGGTCGAAGCCGGCGCCGACCGCGGGCGCGACCAGGCCGGCCGGCGCGAAGATCATGCCGGCGCCGGGCGGGGTCGGGTGTCCCGGCTGGTCGATCAGCGAGTCGCTCGGCCGGCACGGAGTGCCGCCCCAGGTGCTGAGCCCGCCGCCGGCCTCGAAGTCGTAGCTGTACGGGCGCGGCGACACGAACACGTCGTGGCGCACCACCACCGGCAGGTCGTAGCTGAAGAAGCCGGCGCACTGCAGGTGCGCCCCGCCGTCGACCACGGTCTGGCCGTTGTCGACGAAGGTGGTGTGGGTGATCGCCTGGCTGCCCTGCGCCAGCGCCTTGCGGTCGATCAGGACCGGGCCACGGTGACCGGCGATCACGCAGTTGTCGATGGTGAAGCTGGTCTGCGACAGGCGCAGGCCAGGGCTGGCGCCGCCGCCGTCGAGCACCGAGCGGTCGAGCACCAGGGTGCTGCCGGGTGAGGTCAGCACCTGCCAGCCGGTCGCCCGCAGGCGGCTTCGAGACACGGTGACGGACGCGCCGTCGACCTTGAGGCTGGCGGCGCCGCCGCTGGTCGCCACCGTCACGTCCTCGAGCCGGACCCGCGCGCTCAGGCGGGCTCGCACCGCGACGTTGCCGAGCACGCCGCCGCCCTCGTTGTGCGCCTCGATCGTCACCCCGCGCATCGTGACCACCCCGGCGAAGATGTCGAGCGTCTGCGTGCCCACGCCCGGGCCGCGGTGGCTCAGCGTCGCGCCGGCGCCGACGATGAGCAGCTCGGTCGCCGCCGTCGCGCCCAGGCTGGTCTGATACTCGTGCCGGCCCGGGCGGAGCACGATCACGCCGCGGCTGGTGGTGACCAGCTCGGCCGCCTCGGTCAGGTTGCGGGCCGGCCGCTCGGCGCTGCCGTCGCCCGCGCTGGTCGCGGCCACGTCGACGTAGACGATCCGCGCCGGCTCGACACACGCGCCGGTCGTGACCTCACACGCGCCGCTGCCGCACTCGCCATCGGTCTGGCACGCGCCGCAGCGCTGGTCGTCGCCGCACACCGGGCTGGTGCCGCCGCAGTGCTGCGGCCCGGTGCACTCGACGCAGGCGCCGGTCGGGGCGCAGGCCGGGCTGGCAGCGAACCCGGCGCAGTCGGCGTCGCCGGCGCAGGCGCCACACACGGCGGCGGCGTCATCACACACCGGCGCGGCCGGGCCGCACGCCACCACGTCGGAGCAGCCGACACACACGCCGTCGTCGCAGGTCGCCCGCAGCGGGTCGGCGCAGTCGGCGCTGGTGGTGCAGCCCTCAGCGGCCTGGCACACCGTGTCGACGCAGGCCATGCCGGCCGCACACGAGGTCGGCTCGGTCAGTCCCGCCAGCGCGCACTCGGCGTCGGTCGCGCAACAGTAGTCGGGGTTGGTGGTGACGCAGCCGGCGGCGCCGGCGGCCAGCGCCGCCACGAGCAGGGCGAGGCGGGCGAGCAGGCGGGGGGCGTGGGTGGCGTGGTCGCGGTGGATGATGGCGGTGACGAGCTGGGACATGACTGACCTCCGTGGCCAGCGATGTTGACCGCCCCGCCCCGCGGTTGCGTCCGGCGCGAGCGCAACGATTCAG